>NZ_JABMIV010000002.1:0-1037792 GCF_013332445.1 Brevibacillus sp. HB1.1
AGGGCAGGATAGTTGAGAAAATCCTATATAACTCAAGCCCAATTATGTAAAACAAGGGGGGGAGTAAGTGCCGTGGAAATTGATCAGTAAAGGGGAACATAGGGCAATCGTACTTGCTGACAGGCACTACACCCAAAATAACCAGTTTTGTCGACCAGGCAAGAATCTTGTGTTGCTCACTAAGGTGGAGAAGCGCTTTGGTTGTTGAAGTAAGATCTTGAAGGTTTTGAAACTCAGGTAGAGTTTTCTACGGATTAAAAATTATTTTTATTGGGATAGAAGACATCGCATGGTAAAAGAGGTGACCACTTCTTTTCATTTGGATGGGTTCCAAATTGAGAAACCTAAAGATCTGCCCCCTGCCTATAAGGAAGTGAAACTTAATGGTACTTTTGCATACGCGAGGATGGAAAGCCTTGAAAAGAAAAGTCACGATCTGAAAGTTGAGTCACATTGTCGCAAAGCATTTGTTTTTCAGATTCCTGAAACGGTGTATAGGCCCACAATTGGTTGTTCTTCACATAATAAATTCCCATTGAGAATTCATAGGTTTTGGGATCGGAGTGGAAGAGATCAAAAGTAGCTCCCAGTTGAACCACACCTTGATCAGTTATCCTACGTTTCAAGTTTTTATCAACGAATACCAAGTTGTTATTGCCGTCAATGGTGAAATAACCATTCTCAAAATATTGTCCTGGTGCCAAAACTACTTGCTTCGTCTGGGTCTCAACCCTTTTGGGTTTCGTGTAAGCCTTAGTACCTTCTTTGGGAAACTGGGGATACCTAAGGGAGCCGTTTAAGAGTTCCGCGTAGTATCCACTTCTTTATCCATAAATCGCATATTGCTCATCCAATTCAACTTAAAAGGCTTGCCCGATCTGATAAGCCTCGTTCAATAAAGTGGCAAAATGAGCCTCGCTCTTTTCTTTCGAGCTACCATCAAATTTTCCATATGAATTATACATAAAGTGTACATGGGTATCTTGAACGCCGGTATATTGCGCCAAGCCTACGTTCAGGTGATGCTCCACCATCAAATGATAATTGCGTTTTTCAAATTGACTCTGTGTCTCGCCAACCATGGTGATCCATCTTATTTTTTGAACTGGCAATTTGCCTGTGCCATAAGCAAATCCATAGTTCCACACCCGATCGATGTATCCTTTCATGATGGCAGGCATGCTGTACCACCATATCGGGAAAAGAAAGGCCAATGCATCGCTTGCTCGGATCCGATCCATTTCGCGCTGCACCTCGTCTGAGTATGCTTTGTTCGGATTACTCCAATCAGGCTCATCGATTGTATGCAAGATCGGATTGAATCCTTCGGCATACAAATCGGCGATTTCGAATTCATGTCCTGCTTCGGTCAAGCCAGCCGTGAACCGCTTCGCCATGCTCGCTGTGAGCGAATCTGGTCTTGGATGGGCAACGACAACTAGTATTTTCATAAGGGTTCCTCCAAATTGATCTGAGAGTACCCTCAGTCTAAACCCTACAATGATTGTAGGGTCAAGGAGTTTATTTGAACCTGCAATTCCCACACACTGGTGTAACAAAATTCGTAGATGTCGCTCACTGTCTCAATTTTTTGATCCAAAATATGTTGACGCAGCAAACTGTAATAGGTAGGAGAGTTTGCGTGGCTATCTTCGATAAGAAGCGTTAAATAAGTGCCTTCTGCCATGTGATGAGCCCGGAATCCTTCTGGAACGACCGTTGGGTTGACGAGAAATAAATAGGAAGCATTCGTTCGCTCATCAAAGAAAGTGGGCTGTGTCACAATAAAGCCGGGTTCCGTATTGATATAATCAACCTGGTTGGAAAAGGGCAGGAATGAGCGGTAATATTCGGTTTCCTGCTCCTTATATGTAGATACGTCAATCAATTTGCAAAATATTTTTCTTGCCTCGTATCGCCGAACGGAAATCTGATTTTTTGGCTCTGCTCGCAACGCCATGAGACGATTGCGTTTGTCTTCGAGCTCTATTTTCAACGATTGCATCTCTCTCATTTTCTGTTCCAGCCGCTCGAGCTGGACGGCGTAAACATGATCCATCCGGTCAGCATTCCACTGTGTCTTCGCTAACTCTTTTATTTCAGAGAAGGGGATGTCCATGCTTTTAAACTTTTTAATCCGATGCAGAAGCGGAAGCTGATACAAAGAATAGTATCGATATCCTGTTTCTCGATTGATATGGACAGGAGAAAATAAACCGATTTTATCGTAATATCTCAGCGTTTGCAGAGGGATGTTAAACATTGCGGATATTTCTCCGATTCGAAAATAGGGTTCCATTTGGCTTCATCACTCCTCTGTTTTCAATTCTTCTTACGGGCTTCGATTAACTTTTCCAACTTTTACTAAAATGATATAATAAGCGGAAAATAGGTTCATTTACAAGGAGGAGACAAAAGTGGAAGCGGTGATTGAATAGTACGGTCGCGGATCCGTAATGCTCTGTGAAGCCATTGAAGGCTTGGCCGAGGAGGAACTTCGTTTCAAGCCCGCACCTGATAAATTGAGCATCCATCAAATTATTATTCATGTGACGGATTCCGAGATTTTGTCCACACACAGGCTGAGAAAAGTCTTGGCGGAGGTGGAGCCGCTACTAATTTCCTTTGACCAAAACGCATGGGCAAAAGACTTGGGATACGATTTATTGGACCGTGAACAGCATTTGCTTTTGTTCCAATTGCTACCCTAGTATGCAGACAATTCTGGACCATCTGACAGTAGAACAAAGCGAGCGGGTGAGGGAGCACTTCATTGACGTTTTCCAATGACTTGGCGGTAGTGATCGTTGCCTTTTCATTGAACATAGATATCGTCGGCAGCGAAGCCAGCCGTTTCTTCCCTAGCATCGCGGGCAGAAGTGGCTCGTAGCTCGTAGCTCGTAGCTCAAATCATCGGCATGGTCGTCGGTATGATAACCCGCCACATTCTATTAAATTTTCAGCAGAACCACCTCGTCATTCGGATGATTCCGATGGTGAACCGGATCGTCGACCACAAGGATTTGCTTCACAGTCTTAGATAGACCGACTTGATGATCGAATTCTTTATACAGAAGAAGACCAGCGTCCGAAGTCAGATCGCCGCCATCAAAATTAACTTTCATTCGGGAGTTGAAGTTCGTTCGTAACTCTTGACTTGACATCTAAGAACCCCTTGGGAGCGTGTTTGTTGACCAATTAAGGTTACTAAATAACCGGCTCCCTGTTAAGCGGAGCCGGTTTTAACGAGTTGGAATCTGATTTCAATGCGGAACATTTAGTGGCTTAGAACTTTTGTATGCGCCTATTCCAAAGATAAGTAAGGAATGAAACTGCAGCGAGCACCAAACCCAAACTGGCGACACCAGTCCATCCTATTGTATTCCATACGGCACTACCCGCAGCTGATCCAATAGCACCCGTCGCAACTCAGTATAAGTACGAACCAATGTTACAAGAGAGCATTAAATGTTTGTAAGAGTGCCTTTGAAATCATGCCATGTTCAAAGCCACTCCCTGAATATTTCAGGTTTTCTTGTCCTAGGCTGCCGTTGTCTCATTATTCGGGATCAGTTTAAAGCTTTATTTTCTTCGAACACCTCAAAATCAGTTCCAAAGGATCGCTGAGCACTTCAAATGACAAACGATTTACTCCAGAAAGGCGATAATGGTCGCAACAGCGTTGTCCGCAAATGTTCGATCGGGGCGGGATTTCATCAACGTGGTAAGACCGATCATTGAAACGACGAGTGTCTGGGCGAGCGCTTTGGCTCTCACATGATTCCCCAGTTCGCCGGATCGCACACCCTGTTCAATGATTTCCTGAAAGATCGCCGCCAAATACATCTGGTGCTCTCTGGTCAGCTCTTCAAATTTGGCATCATGTGGAGCAAGCTCGACCATGACATTGAGGCAAAAACATCCCCGACTTGGACCTTCCTCGTATCCTTCCGCCACAATGCCCGCAAAGAAAGCGCGAAACGATTCTTTGACAGACGGCACGCTCTGCAGTCGGGCGCGCACATAAGAAGCGTGGGATTGATTGTATTTGCGAAGTGTAGCTTCAAAAAGCTCCTTTTTGTCTCCGAACGCGGCGTAGAGACTAGGGCGTTGAATGCCCATTTTTGCCGTTAAATCGCTTAATGAAGTCGCTTCGTAGCCCTTCTCCCAAAACAGTTCCATCGCGGCATGTAGTGCTTGCTCTTCATTAAACTCCCGAGGGCGAACCATAAGCTATCCTCTTCCTTTTCATATCGTTCAGTACATTAAAATCATATCTTGCGGTAAAAGAATAGTCAAATTTTTTCGGTTTTCCCTTGACAAATTACGGAAGTATAATATATATTTCACTTCATCCAGTTATGTACCGAATGGTATAATATACTTATCAGTATGTAACTGAATAAGGTTAACCAATCCAATCAGAAAGGGTGTGAGGGGATATGAAAAACCTTCAAGACATAGTGGAGGGAGGTGCCGGAGAAAACTGGAGTGCCGGGAAGGCTTCCTCGAGTAAAACCGATGCTCGTGCTTCCACGTCACATTCATCGCTGCCACGTAGGCTCTCGTTGTTGTTTGCCGTTGCTTGTGGGCTTGCTGTAGCGAACGTTTATTATGCACAGCCACTGCTTGACGCTATGGCAGTCGAGTTCGGTATCCGTGAGTCGACTATCGGGGTTGTTGTCACCATCACCCAGATCGGGTATGCACTTGGCCTTCTGCTGTTGGTGCCGCTTGGCGATTTGCTGAACCGCAGACGGTTGATCGTCGGTCAGTCAGCATTATCTGTTGCGGCGCTAGCCGCTGTCGGTTTCTCACCAAACAGCACACTGCTCTTTATCAGCAGCGCTTTGGTTGGGTTACTCGCGGTGGTCACGCAGGTGCTGGTTGCATTCTCGGCCGCATTGGCAACGCCGGCTGAGCGCGGCCGTGTAGTCGGGACGGTGACTAGCGGCATTGTCATCGGTATTTTGCTGGCGCGGACCATCGCGGGGTTCATGGCCGATCTCGCGGGATGGAGGGCGATCTATTTCCTCTCAGCGGCGTTGACGCTGCTCATCACTGTTATGTTGTTTCGTGTGCTACCGCCGCACGACGAGGTGAAGGAAAAGATTGCTTATCCGCAATTGCTGCGATCGGTTTTCATGTTGTTCTTGGAGGAGCCGATTTTGCGCATACGCGCTTTGATCGCCTTTTTGATCTTTACCTCGACTTCAGTCTTGTGGACGCCAATGGTGTTTCCACTCAGCCAACCGCCTTTTTCACTCTCTCATACGGAGATCGGTCTGTTTGGTCTAGCTGGAGCCGCCGGAGCGTTGGGTGCGGCCCGGGCAGGGCAAATGGCGGATCGCGGCTGGAGTCAGAAAGTTTCCGGCACCGGGCTGCTCATCATGTCCCTATCTTGGCTACCAATTGGATTTACTATTCATTCCCTGTGGGCTTTGATTGCCGGCGTAATCGTCTTCGATCTTGGGTTACAGGCCGTACATGTCACGAATCAAAGCATGATTTACAGTGTGCGCCCCGAGGCTCATAGCCGGCTTACGGCCGGATATATGATTTTCTATTCCCTCGGCAGCGCTGTCGGTTCGTTCCTCTCGACGTTCGTTTATGCGTGGGCTGGTTGGAGTGGTGTATGCCTATTAGGCTCAGCCATCAGCTTTCTGGCACTATTATTCTGGGCGTTTACCCGTCAGTTGACGCCCACCGCTTAGACATCAAACGGAGAACTGGCACATACCACTGATTGCCATCATGCTGCTCGTCAATTATGACTGTAGGAAGATTTTATACTGTTTCATCCAGCTAGATTTTCCGAGGCAATTCAAAGGAGGGAACATTTCTCATGACGTATTCTTATAACCTCAACCGCGATCCGTTTGCGGATTGCGAAGGTACCTACCCATTCACACCGCACTTCACCGACGCTCCCGGGTTTGCCATGCACTATGTTGACGAAGGGCCGCACGGAGGTGAGACTGTGCTTTGTCTTCATGGAGAGCCAACCTGGGGCTATCTGTTTCGGCACCTCATCCCGGTCCTGAGCTCGGATTGTCGTGTCATTGTCCCTGATCATATGGGGTTCGGCAAAAGTGCGACTCCTCTGAATCGTAGCTACTGGCTGCAAGATCATATCGACAATCTCGAACGGTTCGTGCTTGCGCTTGACCTGCGGGAAATCACGTTAATTATGCACGATTTTGGCGGGCCAGTGGGGATGGGACTCGCCGCCCGCCATCCAGATCGCATCCGCAGGCTGATCACGACCAATGGGCCGACACCGTTCGGCCAGTCCAGCCTCGGAGACCGGTTGAGCGCCAATGTCGTCGTCTCGCCTTGGTTCCAATGGGTTGTTCAAGCGGAGAAGGACGGGAGTCTCGAGGCCGTGTTGGGCCAACTCGGTTTTAATATTCTCAGCACGCTCAAACTGAACGGTTTTGAGAACCATGCCCTGATTACCGACACCTGGCTGGCGGCTTACGGCTCGCACTTTGCCGATCCGGCAGATTGTCTAGGCGCGATCGGCTGGGCAAAAGGGTATGCTACAGGCGCGCACCAGTTTGAAGTACCTAATGCCGAAGCCATCCGCATGATTTGTACCAAGCCAGCAATGGCCATTTGGGGAGAGTCTGATCGCACTCTGCACGCTGAACATTTTCTGCCACTGTTCACGGAGTTGTTCCCCGACGCTCCCGTTCATCGGCTTGCAGGCGTGGGTCATTATTGCCTGGAAGATGCACCGAATGAAGTTGGACGTCTCATTGCAGACTTCATCTACCGTAACTGAAACGTGGTCTCGAAGGAACCGACTCTCAAAAGAGGATTCTTGTGACTCATTATCGTACGATAGAGATCGACGGACTGAACATTTTCTATCGCGAAGCCGGAGACAACAACAGGCCGGGTTCTGCTTTTACGCATTGCTTTCCCGCTTCTCCTTTATGTTTCGCGATCTGACCGAGCGACTTTCCGATCAATTTCTCATTTTCGTACCGGATTATCCCGGTTACGGGTACAGCGATGCACCGTTTGAGTATACGTTTGACCGGCTAGCAGACATCCGGAGAAAGTATCGTTTCTCGTCGTACAGAACGCTGCTGGCTTTTAATGACCTGTCGTCCCTAGATCCAGCTGCACATCGATGTGCGGCTTTTTTTTCTGTTCGGAAGTCCGCTCAGTCGAATTGGAACCAGAGAACGGCGGCGGAACTGTTCTGAATTTTCTCTGTCTGCTTGACTCTCCCCTTAACGGGAAAGTTATACTTCGGAAGAAGTGAGCAGATTCACAATATTTGCTATTGAGGGGTGCATTTATGTTCAAAATCAGCGAGTTTTCGAAGATAAGCCAAGTGTCTGTCAAGACGCTTCGGTACTACGACCAGCTGAATTTGCTCAAGCCGGCCCATACCGATCCTTACTCCGGATACCGATTCTACACTGCCGATCAGTTGTTCCAGCTTCACCGCATTTTGGCCTACAAAGAACTGGGGTTCTCGTTAGAGCAAATTCGCCGGATGATTGACGAGCAAATTCCGCTTGAGCAAATCAGAGGGATGTTCCGGATCAAGCAGCATGAGATTCAGTCCATTGTGGACAAAGAGCAGGCCAAGTTGGTTCGCATCAAAGACCGGCTACATGCCATCGAGAATGAGGGAAAACAGGAGGTGACGCATAATGTCGTGCTGAAAGAAGTGGAACCGCAATTGGTGGTGTCTTATCGGCAAAGAACTTCTTTTCGGCAAATTCCGGAGATGTTTCGGCAGCTGGACGATTATTTGGGCAATGCCGGTCGGCCGTCCTTGTCGCAGATCGTTTTGTGGCATGACTGCTTGGAAAGCGATGACGATATGGACATTGAAGCAGCCCGGCTACTGACCGATAAAATGGTAAGCCAGCCGCCCTTTGTGGTCCAACGGTTACTGGGTGTTCCGCTGATGGCCACACTGATCCATCATTGTCGGACGACGAGCCGCTGCACTGCAAGCACGGAACTGGCGCTGTGGATTGAGCGAAATGGTTATCGAATGATCGAAAACGAGCCGCGGCGCGAAATTTGCATCCCTCATGAACAGACAGGCGATCCGGAAGCTTATGTCGCTGAGGTGCAGATTGCCGTCAAGAGAGCTTAGTTTACTCGTGGGAGGGGGAGAGGTGTTCACCGCCTTGTTGGGCGCTATCTCCTTGATTTCCAGCTCGGTGACCATTCCCAAGGGGCTGAAAGGGGCGCGGAGTTCCGCAACGGTATATCAGCTTAGTGTTTCTACTCTATGGGGCCGTGTCCATCTTCAGTACGTTGATTGGTGGGAAATTGGCCGCACGGGATGGGAGCAGCAAGCTTCGGTATGTGTTCCTGATTCAGGGCGTCATTCTCGCATCGCTGTATGTTTCCGCGAATACGCTGGTAGCTGGTTAGGGGATTGATCAGCATCTCCTTTATTGCCCTGGTCCTCTATGCCGAGGAATTCCACGATACAATTATATTTCATCGATTTGGCCAACCAGCATTTTCCGACTGCTCGGGATTTAGCCTCGTCTCTTACACCCGTATCCGTCAATGTCGGCATTGCGGTCGGGTCGGCGCTCGGAGGATGGGTGACAACGAACATCAGGCTGATCGATGTATCCTGGTCCGGAGGCATCGTGGCAGTTGCCGCGTCCTTGCTGGCAGTAGTCAGCTATCGTCTCGACCGCAAAGCCATGAGGGACAGAAAGTTTTCGTGAATGGAACGTCTCCAGGGCAGCAATCGGCAGTCAGTCCGAATGCCTACTCGTAACGGCACTCAGCCCACTATTTGCAAGACTTTTGCATCGGATATAAGAGCAGCTGCCCGTTGCTTTTCTTTTATCTAGATTATGTACCAATTGGTATTTAATATGGCTGATCAATACGGAGGGATACTATGTCTAAGGTTGCTTTGAATCAAGCCGAACCGTCGAAAACTAGTATTCGCAGTTGGCTGGCGATCGTTGTTCTCGGCATTGCCATGTTTACTGTTGTTGCCACCGAATTCGCTCCGATCGGACTGTTATCGTCTATCGCTTCCGATCTTGGGCGCAGTCCCGGAACGGTAGGACTCATCGTGACGGCCTATGCGCTGATTGGCGCAGGCAGCGCGCTACTATCCGCCGTACTGCCGAACCGATTTCCGCGGAAGCCGCTACTCATCGGGCTAATGGTAGTGCTGGCTGCCGGGAATGGACTTGCGATGATCGCCCATTCGTTCCCGGTTCTGATGCTGGCGCGGGTTATCGGAGCGCTATCGCATGGCGTTTTCTGGGCAATGGTGGCCGCGCTTGCGACACAGATGGCTCCTCCGAACCGGATGGGACTTGCGACTTCGATCGTTTTCGGCGGCATGTCGATTGCGAACGTGCTGGGTGTTCCGCTGCTCAACCTGATCGGACAGACATGGGGCTGGCGTTTGGCATTTGGCATCCTCGTCGCGGCCTGCATGCTCACGGCGCTGTTAATGGCCATCGTACTGCCGCAAATAAAGGCCGAAGGATCGGTTGGATTCGCCACCTTGGCCAGTGTGCTGCGTAGCAGCAAGCTGTGGCGCGTCTATACGGTGGCAATCTTCACGGTAGCTGCGCATTTCGCAGCGTTCACATACATCGAACCGTTTCTGAGAAACGTCCCTGGCATTGACCCCGCTATGATCGCCGCTCTGCTCTTTGGCTTCGGGGCCGCCGGCTTGCTCGGAAATGTGCTTACCGGGGGGCTGATCGACCGCTTTATGAAGCCGGTCATCGCCGTATCACTGTTGCTTATGTTCGCATCGCTCATTGGTCTGGGCACGATCGGGCTAAGTTCCGGGGTTGGGCCAGTGCTGGCGCTGCTCGTTGTCTGGGGTGCCGCAATCTCGGTACTTTTTATCGGTATCCAGACATGGGTATTGCGAACTGGTGGGAAGGAGGCCATACCGGCGTCTGCCGTGTATACGACCGTGTTCAATTCCTCTTCTGGAGCGGGAGCTGTACTCGGTGCATTCGTCCTTAACAATGCCGGTTTGTCTGCCATTATGACCTCAGCCGGTCTGGTTATCGTCATGGCTTTTACTATCGTAGTATTGGATCGTGGGGTGAGGAAGACATCATAACGCTGGGCAGGATGCAGTGATCCCCCGATTGAACTAAGACATAAGAGAAGGGTGTTTGCAAATGTCCAAATGAGCGGGAAGATAGTCAGTCTTTTATTTGTCGTCTTCTGTACCAATGGCGTGCAGGGTAGCCGGTATGCGGGCAAGTTGTTCGGCAAGCATTTATCGAGAACGGCGATACTTTATCTGATCGATTTGACGGTGTGCTACATTCTTTTTCAAAATGCAGGGGCGTCACTCATATGGCTCGTCGGTATTGTTGTACTATGGGAGCCGTGCATACAAGTGGGCTTATCGTCAGTCAAATCTGGATGACAGCGACAGCACCCGAAGCACAGGAATTTGCAAACAGTCTGTTCGTCTCCTTCTCAAATCTTGGTGTCAAAATCGGTAGTCCGTAAGAGACTGGCTGATTGCTATCTCCGGTACGGGGGAATCGTGTGGGGCGGAATTCTGTTTGCTACGCTTGCCAAATCGCTTACTCATCAGGGTCACACAGTGCTGCATTCCCTATGAAGCTCTTCGCAGACCATTAAGAAAGAAGCGAAAAATCGATGTTCCATTGGGCTGCCACCGTCCAATCATAGAGATTATATATGGTCAAAATTGATTTGTTGACATTGATCAGTCGTTTGGTTAATTCTTTAGTGGAAGTTATACATACAAGAGGAGGAAACATAGCATGCTTGAAACAGTGCTCACGATCACTTCGATGCAGACCCCCGAAGAGGCTCAGGCCTTCAAAACACTTAACGAGGAATGGATCGCCCTCCTCTTTGCCATCGAAGAGGAAGACCAGATTATCCTCAATAACCCAGTGGAGAACATCGTGAACAAAGGAGGAGACGTACTCATCGCACGCGATGGCGATTCGATCGTCGGATGCGTTGCACTCGTTCCGACTGGAGCCGGTGTGTTCGAGCTCTCGAAGATGAGCGTTACACCCGAGGTGCGGGGGCGCGGATACGGACGGAGAATCATCCATGCCGCCATTAACCGCGCACGCGGGCTTGGCGCAACATCGCTCTTTTTGGGCAGTAGCACCAAGCTACCGAACGCTGTTCATCTTTACGAATCGGTTGGGTTCAAGCACGTTCCTGTTGAGCAGATCGGGCCCATGCCCTATGTAAGAGCGGATGTGTTTATGGAGTTGAAACTAAAATGAATATGGAGACAAGATTATCGACGAATCCGTCAGTGTTAGCACGAGATCTGCGCGTGCTGGAATATGGAGGCTATCGTACAGAAAAGGTGCAACCGGTGGGTATGTACCAACGTAGCTGATACGACTTGCAAAAGCATGGATGGAAATGGGAATTTCATGAAATACACTTATAAAGGATGATCAGGTTCCCGTGTCGGGAAATTCCTTTCGAGAAGATTCGTTAGATGGGTGCGACAGGATCGAATCGCCTGATACCGGAAGGAAGCAGTTGGAAGATGAGCTTTAAGTGTTATTTGAACGAGGTTTAGGATGAAAGAGAGTCAGCAAAGTTTTACAGGGGAATCTGTTTTCTTTCATGCGACAAAATTCGAATAACATCTCCACTAAGCTTTGCAACTATATTGCCGATTCATTTTTTTTAGACACGGCGCTTATTAAATCCGTTTGATAGAATATAGAAATTATTGCAAAACTGAATCTGACTGATCAGTATCATTTTGGTATTGTCACGTTCGGACTTACTACAAAGAATTTCAGTGGTGCAGAGGGGATAAAGGTATGAGCAAAATTCAGGAGTTTAAAGTATTACATGAATCAAACGAGCTTTTATTGTTAGGTAACGCTTGGGACTTGTTTTCTGCATTGTCTCTGGAGAAAGCCGGATTCAAAGCTATCGGTACAACGAGTTGGGGAATAGCGAAAAGCTTAGGTTATCCGGATGGTGAAACAATTGAATTTGACACAATACTAAATCGCATAAAAACGATATTGGATCATGTTAACATCCCTGTTTCTGCCGATATAGAGACGGGTTATGGAAAAGATGAGAAAACGATAGTCGAGAATGTATTGAAACTTGCGGATATAGGGGTTGCGGGGATCAATATAGAGGATTCTTACAAGGATCAAGCAGGTCTCAAACCATTGAACGAACAATGCGAGCTTTTATCGAAAATAAGAATGTCACTAGAGAAGAGCGGCTATAAAGATTTTTATATTAATGCAAGGACAGATACCTATTTGCTGAATATAGATCCGAGAAACGAAACGATGGCCCGGGCGCAAGCCTATGTGGAAAGTGGCGCAAGCGGAATTTTTGTTCCTGGATTGAGGGATGATAACGAAATCAAAGCGGCTGCAGTGCAAATTGCCGCTCCTCTAAACCTTATGTCTGCGCCAGGGCTTACAAGATGCAAAAAGCTCAAGGAGCTTGGAGTAAAGCGTCTAAGTCTCGGGGGCGCCTTATATCGCAAGCTTGAAACGTTATTGGACACGTGCGCGGCTCATATTTATGAATCTCAGGATACGTCTTTGCTATTCGATTGAATGCAGAAAGGATAGCTAAATGAACAAGCTTCTAATATGCCATCGAAATGCGATAACAGGTGGAATACAATCATCAACTGTAAAACAACTGCTAGGCATAAAATCTGTAGCAATTGCCCCGTGATCAATTCCTGTTTGAGATGATGCGACCGAGAGCCACTCCTATCCCGAAGAAATTTGAAACTGGTATGGAGTCGTACGGTCAGGGCGGAAGCAAAGGTAATGAAGAAAGGACAAACCGTTGGATTCATTGATTGCAGTGTATTTGACGAGAACCAAAGTCTTGTGGCAGTGTGGTAACACAGGTGTGAACTCGCTTGGCGATGTTTTCAACAGTCTGTATCGGGAAAGGTGTAAGTAAGGTGCACATCATCGTCGGGGGAATGCATTATACAATAACAGCCTGGGCGGGACAGGCTCTATATGGTAGAAGAAGCCCCGAAAAAGGGGCTTCTTCTTTCAAGGATTGGTTATTTTGTAGTATCGCCTTGGATTTATGCTTACGTGAATCCAAGCAGTGCTTCGGTTCAGCTTTCAAATAAACAATTCAATTATACTGAATTTTTCTAAAGAACTAAATAAGCGTCAATTGAATCCCTTCCAAACATAGTGAAGCTAATAAAAATTAGCCTTGGGAGGGGTTTTGTTGTATGAGGCCGCTAAACGCATTCTGGGTTTTAGTCCGCACACTTTGAGAGCGTATTCCCTTCAGATAAGGGTTTAGAGGTCAGGGTTCAGGCTTCAGGTTATGGTCTTTTTCTGTCCCCATTAGCGTTCGATCAGAGGATAAATTATCTTCTTAAATGTGGTATTATCATTTCATACGTGTTTGAATTTTTTGACTGAATAGTCGAGTAGGTGAGGGTGAAAACAGCTTATTATGATTGACTTTTCACAAGTGGAACTATATAGTTCTAAAATAATGATCAAGATGTAAACTATCTGATATATACTTTAGTAACATCATACAGTTGAGTCTTGATAGAAGTGTAAATATTGAGATAACGGAGTGTTTCGATGAACATGAAAGATCTCATTCTTTATTCCCAAGATGAAGGAATAGCAAAAATCACTTTAAATCGTCCTGAATCCTTAAATGCTTTGAACTTAGAATTACTTCTAAGCCTATCTGAAACCTTAGATAAAGTTAAGGTAGATCAGAATGTAAAAGCTGTAATTATAACTGGAGCTGGAGAAAAAATATTTTCTGCAGGTGCGGATATTAAGCTATTACACTCTTTAACTCCCCTTGAGGTAAGAGATCTAGCGAAACTTGCTGTCGAGATTACTCATAAAATAGAATCCTTGGGTAAAGTAGTAGTTGCTGCTATAAACGGCACAGCATTAGGAGGAGGACTTGAGATTGCAGAAGCCTGTATGCTGCGTATTGCAGCATCACATGCGCAACTAGGACATCCTGAAGTTCGGATTGGTGCAGTAGCTGGTTTCGGTGGTACCACTCGCCTCCCACGATTAATCGGAAAGGGCCGAGCAGCAGAACTTTTACTAACTGGAAATTCTATCAACGCGGAACAAGCATATAATATGGGACTAGTAAATAAAGTAGTTGAACCTGGGAAATTACTTATAGAAGCCGAAAATATGATTCGAGGAATTTTATCCCAATCGCCTATGGCAGTAAAATTAACTTGGGAGGCTCTGCACCACGGCCTTAATTTAACATTAGAAGAGTCTGCCCAACTCGATGCGAATTACTTTGGTTTAGTCGCTTCCACTGAAGACTTCAAAATCGGTACGAAATCCTTCATAGATAAGACAACACCGGTGTATAGTAAAATCACAAATAAAGAACACGTGATCCAAGTCGCTGCACAATTATTTTTGAAAAATGGCAATACATCAATGGATGAAGTGATGAAAATAAGTAAAGTTTCAAAATCCAATATTTACTATCACTTCAAAAGCAAAGAAGATCTTCAATTAGCTGTTGTAAAGTATTGGACTAGTTTATATGAATCCTGTCTGATAGAAGCCTCAAAGCAAGATCATCGACCTGTCAGAGAGCGTTTAAGTGATTTTACTGAATTGCTTTTAGGTGGCTTGATAGAAAGAAATGGAGGTGGGAATTGTCCATTCATTTCTTTGTACATCCAGTCTTCCGAACAATCTTCTGATGTAAAGGATGCTATCACTCTTTTTTTCCGTGAAATTGAACCGATCGTCATAAAAATATTTAAACAAGGGAAGGATAATAATGAATTCAATAAAACTGTTCACCCTAGACAGATGGCATTATTATTCTTAAGCACATTAGAAGGTTCTCTTATTCTCGGAGAAATGATGAAGGACCCTTTACTTATTAAACAAACAATAGACAACTTCTTTCTTCTTCTTGATTAACATATTTCTCATTCGCTCACCTCTATATATAAAAAAACAGGCAATCCAGTCTGTTTTTTTTGGGGTATTCGGATTTTTTAGTGGAGACAAACTCAAAACATCTCCCTTATAAATCGGAGAATATGGTGGTATTTTGCTAAAGACTTGATTTGTAGCAATATCTTAGTACAATGGTTTTATGACTACTCAAAAATCATTGAATAATGAGCACAGGGTCAAAATGTTTCAAGCATTAGCTGATGAAACAAGATTGGAAATCATACGAGTTCTATACGCCAAGAAGAAGGAGATGAATTGCGGAGAAGTTGGGGACATTTGCAATACTTCGAAGTCGAATACTTCGTATCATTTGCGTACTTTAAGGGAGGCGAAATTGATTAAGGTACGAAAAGAAGCTCAAACGAAGTATACGAGTATCGACATGGAGACCTTTGAATCTTACTTGCCGGGATTTCTTGATACGTTGTAGAAAGAAATTCTTTTTTTTCTTCATTAGTTCAAAAGTTCTTGTACAACAAAACTAGGATCGATAGGAGAAGGTGAATCGCATGATTAAGTTAACAGCTTTATTTTTTCTCATCATGTTTGTTATCGGTACAGATACATTTTTGATTTCTCCGCTCATCCCCACTCTTCAGAAATTGTTTCATATCCCGACCGAATATGCCGGTTGGATGGTCGGGGCATATGCGTTGGGATATGCCATATTTGCTCTGATAGCTGGACCGCTTTCCGATGGATGGGATCGCAAAAAAGTAATGTTTTCCGGCATGGTTTGCTTCGCGGTTTCAACCATTTTATGCGGCTTTGCGACAGGATTTTGGACGATGTTTTTATTCCGTTTTTTAGCCGGAATCAGCGCAGCATTCACAGCGCCGCAAGTCTGGGCCTCTATTCCTGCTCTGTTCCCTGCGGCAAAGACCGCCAAAGTATCAGGAATCGTAATGGCAGGCTTGGCTGCTTCCCAAGCGTTCGGCATACCGATTGGAGGCATGCTTGCTGCAACCCGTTGGTCTTATCCTTTTTTTACAATCGGTGCGTGCTCGTTGTTGGTGGCGATATTCATCCCCTATGCTTTGCCCGAAATGAAACCGAATCAAGACCAAAGAACCAAGCTTCCGATATTTAAAAGATACGTCCCGTTATTGACAAGCCGAATCGCGAGAAGATCTTTCCTGGCTCATTTCTTATTTCAATGTGGATTTTTTGCTGCCTTTTCTTTCATTGGAAAATGGATGACGGACCGCTATCATCTTTCGGTTGATCAAGTGGGGTACGTAATGTTTTTTCTTGGGCTAGGGAACTTAGTGGGAAGCTTTAGCGGTGCTTATGTGATCAAAATGTTGAATCGTTTCAATACGATGGTTGTGGGCATTCTCGTCTCTATTGCATGTTTTATTGCTTTGCCTCACCTGCCATCGGTTGCGTCTTTCGAAGGGGTATACTTTTTCATATTCGTAAACATGGGAATCGTCTTTCCGCTCATAATGGGAATGCTGAATTCATTAAATCCGACAATTCGTGGCACGATCTCTAGCTTGGCCAATTCGATCATGTACGCTGCGACAACGCTCGGCTCTTGGTTCGCCGGCTTGATTTATGCGACATTTAACGGTTTTTCCGCCGTAGGCATATTTGCGGCAATATGCTTTGCCGGTTCGTTGTTCTCTTTTATAGCAAGTGGTATTTTGACTAATCACGCTAAAACAAAAAAGGACTATGCATCATAAATGCATAGAAGAAATTCATATGGATATTCTAAATCTTCCTAAATTCAACATCCTAAGTATTAGTGAGAATAAATATGATTTTCTAATACAAGTGGTGACGAACTCTCCACCTTCAGCTTGCCCTCATTGTGGATGCAAAGCGAACCTCTACAAGCACAGTAACAGGGAACATGTTTGTATGGACTTACCTATTCACGGTAAGCATGTAGGGCTACTCATAAAGCGTCAGAGGTATCGTTGTCGTGAATGTTCTCAGACCTTTTGGGAACGCTTGGACCACACCATTGACGCAACGCGGAACTGTACAAAGCGTTTGTTGTCCTACGTAGAGAAGCAAAGCCTTAGGCGTACATTCGTCAGTATTTCAGAAGAAGTGGGGCTTAACGAAAAGACGATCCGCAATATCTTTCGCGATTACATTAACCACCTCGAAGAAACATTTCGGTTTGTAACACCTAATTGGCTTGGCATAGATGAAATTCAAATAATCAAGCCTCGTTGCGTATTAACCAACATTGAAGAACGAACATTACTGGACATTCTACCTAATCGAAATAAGGAAACAGTTGTTGGATACCTCTCACGTCTTCCGAACAAAGGGCGAATACAGTATTTCACGATGGATATGTGGAAACCGTATAAAGACGCTGTGAAGGCTGTTATGCCAAAGGCTACTATCATCGTCGATAAGTTTCACGTTGTCCGTATGGCGAACCAAGCGTTAGAAACCATCCGCAAACAGATTAGAGGTGGTTTATCACCAACGGAACGGCGTGGGCTCATGCACGACCGATTTATCCTTCTGAAACGCCATAAAGAGCTTACAGAGATGGATAAAATAACGCTTGAACTATGGACGAAGAATCACCCCACTCTCGGTATTGCGTATAGCTTGAAGGAATCATTCTTCGATATTTGGGATTGCGATTCAAGACAAAAGGCATTTATCAAATATAACGATTGGAAAGCCAAAATACCGAAGGAACTCCAATCCGCTTTTGAGCCTCTTACAAAGGCCATGATGAATTGGGACGAAGAGATATTCGCTTACTTCGACCACCGCATTACTAACGCTTATACGGAATCTCTGAACAGCCTTATCCCTGTCATTAACCGTTTGGGGTAGGGGCTATTCATTCGAGGCCCTGCGAGCCAAATTTCTCTTTACAGAGGGGCTTGCAAAGGATCGTAAATATCAAAAGCGTATGGATGACTACGAACACCGAGATTACAACTTCCCGATGTTCGATAATGCGCCTCCCGTCGGTGTGGTTCGTGAGCGTGGCGAACAGCTTCGTGGTATCTACATTTCCACCTTGATTGAAAAATTAGAGAAGGGCGAATTCTAAGCCCTTTTCCGCTTCTGAGAGAAATTCTCCTCAAAGGTAAATGAAGTAGTACGAATTTTTTGTGTAAAGGGGTATTGACTCCGGAATGTTAGTACTATATATTTCTAATCATACACCAGGATTATCCATGACTCATTTTTTATAGCCTTAAGTAGTACTAAACGTTTCTAAAACACAGAGAGTTCTCAATACTTATCAAGTGAAAAAATTTTATAATAAGAGGTGATTTTATTTTCGAGATTAAATTAGTACCATTTAGTTCCTATAACCTTACAAAAGAATGGAGAGATGTATGATGTCACATAATGATGTCGTTCTTTATTCGATTAAAAATCGTATTGCAACCATTGCGCTAAATAGACCTGAATCATTAAATGCTTTAAACCGAGAAGTACTTGAACAGCTTTCAGTTGCATTAGAAAAAGCAAAAAAAGACCAAGAAGTAAAGGCGGTTATTATAACAGGTACTGGAGAAAAAGTATTTTCTGCTGGTGCTGATATTAAATTCCTTAATTCCGCTACCCCTCTTGAGGTAAGAGATTTTGCAAAACTAGCTGTTGAAGTCACTAGTAAAATTGAATCCTTAGGTAAGGTAGTAGTAGCTGCCCTTAACGGATCTGCATTAGGTGGCGGTCTTGAAATAGCCGAATCTTGTATGCTTAGAATTGCTGTCAATCATGCTAGAATTGGTCATCCAGAAGTTCGTATTGGTGCGGTAGCTGGATTTGGCGGAACTACTCGATTACCAAGATTAGTGGGAAAAGGTCGTGCTGCTGAGTTATTACTAACAGGAAACTCTATAAGTGCAGAAGAGGCATATACGTTTGGTCTTATAAATAGGGTGGTGGAGCCTGAGAATTTATTACCTGAAGCCGAGAACTTATTACAAGAAATCTTAGCTCAATCACCAATAGCCGTTACACTAACGTGGGAAGCCCTTCACCGCGGGCTAAATGTAACACTAGAAGAATCTGCACACCTCGGGGCCGATTTTTTTGGATTAATTGCATCAACAGAAGACTATAGAACGGGAACCAAAGCTTTTATTGAAAAAACCAAACCGGAATATAAAGGGAGATAGAATAGTAACGAATCATAAAAGTTAGAAAATTGAGAAGAAAACACTCATCAGTGAGTGTTTTCTTCATGATAATAACGATTCGTCTAAAAGGAGAGAATTGGATGCCAAGAGTAAAAAGAATGTACATTAACGAAATGGGTAAGCCTATTAAAGAAGGAGTCGTCGAAGTATTAAGTGCTGCAGACAATTTCAATTGGTATGCTGAAGAAGCAAAGAGGGTGTATGGTGAAACAATCCCTTCCACCTTCGCAAACAAAAGGTTACATGTGGGTAAGGCTCCAGTTGGTGTTACAGCTGCTATAACTCCTTGGAATTTTCCAATTAGTATGGTTGCAAGAAAACTTGCACCGGCTCTTGCTCAGGATGTACTGTCATTTTAAAACCTTCTGAGCTATCACCATTAACTGCAATTCGCATATTTGAGCTCATAGAGGAAGCCGGATTTCCAAGAGGTGTTGCAAACGTTGTACTAGGTGAACCAACAGAGGTTGGAAAAGAATTTATGGAAAACAAAATGGTAAAAAAGATTACTTTACCGGATCTACAAGAGTCGGAAAGTTGCTATATCAACAAGCTGCTAATGAAGTTAAACGCGTTTCTTTAGAGCTCGGGGGTCATGCACCATTTATCGTTTTTGAGGATGCAAATATTGATTTAGCCGTAAAAGGTTTAGTAGAAAGCAAATTCCTCAATGCAGGACAAACTTGTATCAGTACAAATCGACTTTATGTTCATGAGAGTATTGCTGATGAGTTCACGAAAAAACTGGTTACACGAATGGAGAGGATCGTTGTTGGGGATGGTCGTAATGCTGAAACGGAAATTGGACCTTTAGTAAACGAAGCCGGATTAAATAAAGTATTAAATCAAATCGAAGACGCAAAGCAAAAAGGAGCTTCCATCATAATGGGTGGACACCGTTTAACAGGTGAGGATTATGAGGAGGGCTACTTTTGCGCCCCTACTGTTCTAGCGGACGTAAGCCCAAATATGAAAATTTTTACCGAAGAAACATTTGGTCCTGTCGTTCCAATTGTTACGTTTACAGATGATGAAGAAGTTATTAACATGGCAAATAACAGTGATTATGGGTTAGCAGCGTATATTTTTTCACAAAATGTTAAACGATGCTTAACCTTTCCAGAAAAATTAGAATATGGGATTATTGGTGTCAATGATTCTGTTCCTCCGCAAACACAAGCACCATTTGGCGGAATAAAAAATAGTGGTCTCGGACGTGAAGGCGGAAAATGGGGGATTGAAGGATTCCTCGAAACAAAATTAGTTTCTTATGGAGTATAAAAGAGTAAGAATAAACATTTCACGTTTTTCTTCCTTCTTCTCTATTTCTACTTGTTGTTTAGCAGTTGAGAGTTTACACATGTATGGGTGAAACAACGTATTATTGAATCTCTTGATCTTCTACAGGCTCCTTTTGGGTAGTGAAGCAACCCACCACGGAACATTAAACGAACGGGCTCATTTAACAAGGATAGTCTAAAACTAATTTTACGAAGGCAGTAGATTTTGCAACGAAAAAAACTGATTAGATCAACAACATCAGTCTAATACTTTATTTTCTTTGAACAGTATACGTTCGTCGATTGAAAGCGAATGGAAATAGCATGATGGAAAGGTCTCGGAAACCCTCGCAAGTATACTTCCTTGGGTATCGGGGTCTTTTTTTGGAAGAAAACGAAAAGCGCCCTGACACGAGATCAAGACGCATTTGCAATAGAGCTTGTTATTTGGTTACTGCATTTTCCAAATCTTTCACACCGCTATAGACTAAATCGAACAAGTCCGCAATGTTTTCTTCTTCGATGCAAGAGAAGGCGATCCGCAAATCAGTTTGACCAAGAGCGATCGTACCGACGCCATACTGTTCCAGCAAGTGCTGGCGCAATGTTTCCGCTTCGACAGTCTTTAGCTTGAGGCACATGAAGTAGCCAGAGTTGAATGGATAGTAAGTCCACACGTCAGCGTATTTTCCGCTGTCGAGCACTTCCTTGACGCGGTTGGCACGGCCTTTCATGATATCGAATTTCTCCTGCTTCTGTGCTTTGTACTCCGGAGCTGTGATTGCATGCAGTACGAACGTTTGGGAAGGATGAGATCCGCTGGAAAGAGTCGCGCGGATGATTCCCATTGTCTTTTGCTCCAAAGCGCTGAGCAAGTCGCTGGATGGAGATGCATACGTAATAAAGCCAACACGGAAGCCCCATACGTAATCCTCTTTGGTAGCCCCATCTACTTTTACAGGCAGAATGCGCGGGTGAACGTCGCATAGGCTAGCGAAGAGAGATTCGTGCATGGAGTCCTCGAAGAACAAGCCGAAGTACGCGTCATCTGTCACTGCGACAATGTTGATTCCAGCATCGGCGCCTTCTTTGAGTGCAGCGACGATTTGTTTTCCTTCCTCTGGACCTGGTGTATAGCCAGTTGGGTTATTCGGGAAGTTGAGTACGACGATGGCTTTGCCTTTGTCTTTTTGTGCGAGAATGGCATCACGCAAAGCAGCAGCATTAAATTTCATCTCGTCGTTATATAATGGATAGTAGACCATTTCCGCACCACGGCGGATCGAAAAAGTAAGCTCGTAGTTTTCCCAGTTTTTGTCCGGGATGATGACACTGTCGCCGCTGTCAGCGAACAAGTCAGATACGATGCTCAGGCCATGCGTCAATGCGTTTGTAACGATTGGGTTACTAAACGTATGGGTAGCCAGTGAAGGCTGTTCCTCAATCATTTTTTTACGCCATGCTGCACGCAGCTCAGGCTTTCCCGCTGGGGGAGCATACTCGTAAATGTCTTTTGGTTGGTAAGCAGACAGGTTATCCTGGATGACCTTAAGGTGCATCGGTTGACCGTTTTCCAGTGCAATCCCGATGGTTGCGTTGTACTTTTTCGCTTTTGCTTTCGCTTCTGCCGACTGGCTGAGAATCCCTTCTTTTGGGAAATAAATCAGTTTCGCGATGTCAGACAGCATTTCATACACGTGCGGGTTTTCCCGCTGGATGGTTTGGTTCAGCGTTGATGCCAATGAATGCATGATAGCCTCCCTCTTCATTTGAAAACATCTATGTTTACCAATAAAGATAGCGTATCTACATGCATTTGTCACCCTTGCCCAGCGGGATATTTCAGATTTTGCGAGGTTCCTTTTGACAGCGAGGAACGGATTTGCTACCTTGAAATCGAAAACTGAGTAATGCGGGAGGGAGAAGGAAATGGCTGAACGCAGGATCGTTCGCCTGGGGGACCCTATCTTGCGTGAAACTTCAAAAAGAGTACCGTCCATTACTCCACAGGTTGAAAAGATTTTGGATGATATGGCCCAAACGATTTACGCTGGGAAAGGTCGAGCAGGCTTGTCCGCGATACAGATTGGCATCCCGAAGCGTTTAGTTGTGATGGATTGTGGTAGCGGCTTGATTGAACTGATCAATCCGGTATGGATGAAAAAATCAGGTGAGCAGGAAGGGCAAGAAGCTTGTCTTTCGATACCGGGTGTGTTTGGAATCGTTCGTCGGGCGAATTATGTCAAAGTTCAGACGCTGAACCGCCAAGGAGAAACAAAGACAATCGAAGCCGAAGATTTTCTCGCTCGGTGTATTCAGCACGAGATGGACCATTTGGAAGGAATTTTGTTTATTGATCATACAGAAGAGCTCTACTCAGCAAAAACAGGAAAGAAACTGAATCGCAAGGACTTGCACCGGATACAGACTAAAAGTAGAAACAGAGCATAAACAGCAAGGAGATTGACTCATGAAGCGTTGGAATATTATGTTAACAGGCTTTGGAACAGTAGGACAGCAGGTAGCCAGACTGCTGGAGCAGCGACGGGACCGATACCGCGAGCTATATCAAGCGGATGTCAGACTCGTGGGAGTCGTTCGTTCGGCTTCCGGTCTCTATGATGAGAACGGAATTGATTCAGGAAAATGGGAAGACTATGCACATACAAAACAAGCAAAGAACCCATCATGGAACGCGCTGGAATTTATCCAATCGGTTCAAGCGGATGTGCTCATCGAGGCTGGTCCTTCTGAAAAAGAGGGAGGACCCGGTCTTACTTTTATTCGTTATGCATTGGAAAATGCTATACATGCAATCGCGATTTCAAAAGGTGCGCTTGTTGTCGATTATGCTGGCTTAGCCGCTCTAGCCAAAAAACATGGCGTCGCGTTGAAAGTGAGTGGAGCAACAGCAGCAGCCCTGCCGACGATCGATCTATTGCAGTATAACTTGGCAGGCTGTGAAGTGAAACGAGTCGAAGGCATTTTTACGGGAACGACTAACTTCGTGCTCACAAAAATGATGGAAGAGGGGCTCACCTGTGCGGAAGCAGTCGAGCTCGCTCAGAAGTTGGGGATTGCCGAACCGGACCCTTCTTACGACATCGATGGTTGGGATACAGCTTCAAAGCTCACGATCTTGGCAAACGCCGCTTTTGGTGCGCAAGTAAATCTGACTGATATCGCACGCGCAAGTATTCGCGAAATAACCTCGTTACAAATCGAGAAATGGAAAAAGCATACGAAGATTCCCAAGCTGATCGGAACCATCCAAAAGGAAGCAAATGGCACATTTTCTATAGCAGTGGAGCTTTGTGCAGTGGATCTTACCCATCCATTTGCATCTGTATCAGGTACGACAAAAGCCATACGGGTAGAAACAGATGTCATGGGGGATTTATTGGTCGTTGGAGGAAAGTCAGATCCTGTCGCGGCAGCAGCGGCTGCCTTAAAAGACCTTGAACATATCATTAGCAGATAGGTTCATTTGCATGTGCTTCCAGTGTTCCTTAGGAATGAGTCCTTTACAACCGCGAGCATACTAAGGATGCACCACAAAAAACGGCAAGGGGGCCATACGGATGAACCAATCGTCTGATGTCAATGCCGAGCTGCAGCAAGTATCTGCTTACCCAACCAAGCAAAAAATGAATCAAAAGAACGTCGCTTTGGTAAATGAGCAGGATAGCTGCTGCTGTACCCCCAAAAAGCAGGCATCCGAAGCACAGCAGGAATGATGCCTACACGAAAAAGCCGGGTCTCGATTAAGAGACACCGGCTTTTCGTTTCGTACAATGCGTTTTATCCGATAAATTCTTGTACCCAGTAGCCATTTGTGACGCCTACACCAATTTTTGTGAACGCAGGGTTCATAATGTTTTGGCGGTGACCTTCACTGTTCATCCATTGTTGCATAACTTCTTGTGGACTCTGTTGACCCATGGCGATATTCTCACCTGCAGTCGAGTACTGAATACCATACTGCTTCATCATGTCAAATGGGGAACCGTACGTTGGACTGTTGTGGTCAAAATAGTTGTTAGCAGACATATCTTGTGCTTTTGCCAAAGCTACTTTGGACAATGCTGCATCCATTTGAACTGGTTTGAGACCTGCTTTTGCACGTTCTTGGTTCACCAAATCCGCGACTTGTTTCGCAAAATCACCAGTTTTTCCTTGTTCCGCTTGATTTACTGGAGCGGCAGGCTGAGTGACGTTATTTCTAGGTTGCGCTGGTGCTGGTTGAACTGGTGTTTGTTGAACTGGTGCTGATTGAAAAGATCCTGGTTGAATTGGGTATGGTTGTACAGGTGTAGCTTGTCCTTGCTTAACAGGTTGCATCGGCTGTACTGCTTGTGACTGGCCAGGAACAAAGCCTTGCTTTTGATAAAAGTTAAAGAACTGTTGTGCATTTGGTGCTTTTTGGAATTGTCCCATATTTTGACCCACATTGAATTGGAATTGTCCGTTCTTCAATGGGCAGTTAGATGCTGCGGAAGCAGAAGAAGCAAACCCTGTCAAAGCCAAGCCTAGACCAAGAGTCATCGCGATTGTAACAGAACCAAAACGTTTCATTAAACAAATCTCTCCTTTTTTTTGCCTACGAGGTTAGTTGTCGGATTCGGGTTGAGGAAACAACCCTACGCCAATTCGGCGATTCACCCCATGTGGAATTGCTCATCCACTAAAAAGTCCCCCGCACTTCCTTTTCAGAAAGTCTCGGCTTATTTCGTTTGGCATGAACAACGATATCAGACAATCCCAATCGAAATAAAGGAGTAATATATGGCAAAAAGCTAGAATCGTTGATAAATTAGGCTCATTTCGCTCCGTTTGATTGTTCCTTCCATGCGGTTAAGCCGCCTTCCAATGCATTTGCTTGAAAACAATGCTCACGAAGAAGAGCGGCAGCTTTTTGAGCTTTGTTACCGGTTGTACATACAGTAACAATCTGCACATTTTGCGCAAGTTTTTCGGTTTCTTCATCGAACGGCTTGTCCTGTTCTTTCATTAGAAGATAGGGTGCGTTTCGGGTCGATGCATTTTCGTGAACGAGGCTGCCGGTGATAAATTTCTCGACGTCGCGTACGTCCACTAATAGTACAGGCACTTTCTTTTCAAGCATTTCTGATAATTGAATGGTTGTCAAAGTATGATTTTGCAAATGAAATCCCTCCCAATGCTATTGTAACAGAGTATCGCCTTCCCATTATAAGGGTGAACGGTTGCTTTTTTTGGACAACCATGGTAGAATGAGATTGCTACTTGAAAAATTGATACCTAATCATTCATCGAGGTGTTTGTATGCTGATGGATAACATTTTTGAATCCCCGATTCACACTGGCGCGGTCATCGGAGCCGCAAGGATGGAAGAGAGGAAGGGCTTTCATTGTTTTAGGTTTTCAAAAGGTTTAGTTTTTAATTTTGCAGTTCCGTCCCATGACATTTGTATATTTGCTGAGTAGGTAAAATTCACGTATCATGAAGGCGTATCATAGCACATGATCTGGTATTCCTTCATGATATGTGAGCTTTATTTGCTTCGGTAAATATGACTAGCATATTCAAATTGAATTTTTGGAGGTTTTTTTAAATGCAAACGAACGGAACAGTAAAATGGTTTAACGCAGAAAAAGGTTTCGGTTTCATTCAAGTAGAAGGCGGAGACGATGTATTCGTACACTTCAGCGCAATCCAAGGTGACGGTTTCAAAACTTTGGACGAAGGTCAAAAAGTTCAATTCAACATCGTTCAAGGCAACCGTGGCCCACAAGCTGAGAACGTAGTAAAACTGTAAGTCTCCTTTTAAAAGAAACTGTCCTTTCGAGGGCAGTTTTTTTTGTCGTGGTCGTAGTAGTAAAATGTAATGCTCCCCGTTGTCAAGACACGATTTTTTGAGGAATAAGTTGTGTCCTCCTTTTCGTAGTCCTAGTGTTTAGGATGCGATTTTTTCGATAGTATGGGCGTAAAATTGATCGGGTTTTGCTTCATTTAGAGATTGATGAGGGCGCTCCTGGTTATAAAATTGGACATAACGAGCTATCTCTCTGAACTCTTAACGAATTTTATCATCAATACACCATCTTGCAGTTCGGCAGAATAACAATTTTCGTTTAAATTTTCAGTTGAATATTGATATTCGAGAATTGCATCTGCCATTTCTTGAGTGAATCTCCCCTTAAAATACGGTATATTTAGCTTAGTTCCAACTTGAAAATCTTCATCACAACAATTGATATCAATGTGTTCTATTATCGTTTTAACTGGATCGCTTAAATCAGCCCATTTTAAATTACATTGATTATTCACCACTTTCTTCCCCCTTAAAATTATCTTTTCATTACATCAGAAGTTAAGTCATAAAGCACATTATTATTACCCTCAAGTACGATATATCGACGATTGAATTCGTTATTTGTTTTTAGGATGCGATTTTTTCGATAGTATGGACGTAAAATTGATCGGGTTTTGCTTCATTTAGAGACTCATTTCGTACTTGCCAACAATTTCGTTCACGGTCTGCTCCTCCCGGAGGACCTCCAGGACAACCTTTGTTTTAAACTCTGAGGTATATTGGTTCCGTTTTTCCATGCTCTTATTATAACTTATTTTTTAACCTCCCGTGTCTCAGTCTATGGGAGCATTATAAAAGGGGTTGGGATCGTCCTCAGCGCCTGTTCCTGCATGCGAATGGATAAAAAAAGGAACTATGGCGTCCCACCATAATTCCTCATTTTCTTCCTACAAAGTAGTTAAATACAAGTTTCGATTTCGACAGTTTGGAATTGACTGTCAAGAACTGAAAGACCAACAACTTGACCGCCACCGATAGAAGTACGGCCATAAGTGGTGAGAAGGACATTTCTGTTGTTTTCTGCTACGGTAAGGCGCACTTCATAGTGGAAAGAAGCGGGGACCAGCGCATTGAAAGCAGTGCGAGTATTCGCAGGGATAAATTGCGTGATGTCAAGCAAGGTGCTAACTGGATTCGTTTGCGTAACTGCATTACCCCAGTTCAATACTTGCACACGTACTTCAACCTCTTCTGTGTTCAGATTTACGAGGTCGAGGTGAGCGGTGAGAGCAACAGCGAGGTTATTTTGCAAAATACCAGTTGTTCTCACAGTATTTCTTCGTGGGCGTCTGTGACTTCTTTTTTCAGTAACACCTTGATCGTCGTCGTATTCGATTTCAGACATCCATGTTCACTCCATTCTTGAGTATTCTAGTGGGACAATAATACGATATTGTTTCTTGCCTTGATTTGTAACGGCGAACGTAAGGGGACGAGTAACTATTTTTGATAGAGGATGGTGGAGGTTTTGGGAGAAACGCCTGTATGCAAACAACTAAACTATACGGCTCGATTTGATTGGGGATACGAAGGGGTGGAACAGGTCGGGGCAGCATCGGATATGATCGTCATTATCGATGTGCTCTCCTTCAGCACGTGTGTCGATATCGTAACGGGACGTGGAGGGATCGTCTATCCTTATCAGGTGAAGGAGGAGTCAGCCGTAGCATTCGCTAAACAAAAAGCAGCGCTTCTTGCTGGAAAACGTGGAGAACCAATCTCCCTTTCACCCGCCTGTCTGAAAATGGTTCCGATGGGAAGTAGAATGGTGTTGCCCTCGCCAAATGGATCGACCTGTACCTTGCTGGCAAAGAAAACAGGTGCGAAGGTAATCGCTGCGTGCTTGCGAAATGCATCATCCGTCGCCAGATACATACAACAGCAGAAAGGATCTGTGACGGTTATTGCTTGCGGTGAACGATGGGGAAATGGAGCATTGCGACCCGCTATTGAGGATATGATTGCGGCAGGTGCGCTGCTTCACGAGTTGGACGAATATCGATTGTCACCAGAGGCCAAAATGGCGGTGGCAGCCTTCCGATCAGCCCAAGATCATCTTCTTGCTTATTTGCAGAAATGTGCTTCTGGCCAAGAACTGATCAGCAAGGGATACCCGGAAGATGTCGCACTTGCAGCGGAATGGAATCAGAGTTTCACGGTTCCAGTGCTTAACGATGATTTTGCTTACGAAGCTAATTAGTCTTTTCGCATAAAGAATCCCTCATTCGGTAACCATGGTTATGAACCATACATGAGAAAAACTGGACAGGGAGGATTCATATGGATGACAACAGCAAGTCCATCAACCAGTCAGAAAAAAATATCCTGACGAATCGCCAAGGCCATCCGATTACAGACAACCAGAACCTGCGGACCGTTGGAAATCGCGGGCCAACGGTTCTAGAGAATTACGACTTTCTGGAAAAAATCACACATTTTGATCGGGAGAAAACACCTGAGCGTGTCGTGCATAGCCGAGGAGCAGGAGCGCGTGGCTATTTTGAAGCATATGGAACCGCTGGTGATGAGCCGATTTCTACGTACACGAGAGCAAAGCTGTTTTCGGAGCAGGGGAAAAAAACGCCTGTGTTTGTACGGTTTTCTACGGTTATTCATGGCACACATTCTCCCGAAACATTGCGCGATCCACGTGGGTTTGCGGTGAAGTTTTATACAGAGGACGGGAACTGGGATCTGGTTGGCAATAACCTCAAAGTTTTTTTCATTCGGGATGCGATGAAGTTTCCTGATCTTGTACATGCGTTCAAGCCTGATCCTGTCACAAACATACAAGACGTGGAACGGATCTTTGACTTTATCTCGAACACGCCTGAGGCCATGCATATGATCACGTTTTTGTTCTCCCCGTGGGGAATACCAGCGAACTATCGGCAAATGCAAGGCTCTGGCGTAAACACGTACAAGTGGGTAAACCATGAAGGAACAGCGGTCCTGGTCAAATACCATTGGCAGCCGTTAACGCAAGGGATTAAAAATTTGACACAAAAACAGGCGGAAGAGATTCAAGGGAAAAACTTTAATCATGCCACACAGGACTTGTACGAAGCGATTGAGCGAGGAGAATATCCGGAGTGGGAAATGTGCGTCCAGATCATGAGTGATGACGATCACCCTGAGCTCGATTTTGATCCACTTGATCCAACGAAAATATGGCCCGAAGATCAATTCCCGTTTCTTCCTGTAGGCAAAATGGTACTGGATAAAAATCCGGACAACTATTTTGCAGAGGTCGAGCAAGCAGCATTTGGGACAGGTGTTTTAGTGGATGGACTTGATTTTTCTGATGACAAGCTACTGCAAGGAAGGACCTTCTCCTACTCTGATACGCAGCGTTATCGGGTTGGCGCCAACTACTTGCAGCTTCCGGTCAACGCTCCCAAAAAGCATGTCGCTACCAACCAGGAAGGCGGTCAAATGCTGTACCATGTAGATCGAGCGCAGCGGCATATTAACTATGAGCCATCGACGATTGGCGGATTGCAGGAAGCCAAGCAAGCCGCTCCTGATCATCAGCCAGAAGTAGAAGGGAAGGTCGTTCGTCAAAAAATTGATCGCACCAACGATTTCAAACAGGCGGGAGAACGTTATCGCCTCATGGAAGACTGGGAAAGAGAAGATCTCATTGCCAATCTGACGGATGCACTCCTCTCCTGTGATCCTCGCATTCAAGAAAAAATGCTTGGATTCTTCTCGCAATGTGACGAAGAGTACGGTCAGCGTTTGAAAGCTGGAGTCGCACAGGGCAATGGCGGAAATAGCAAAGAGATGGGCGGACCGATGGGCGCAACGAATCCCGGGGCGGCTGTCAAGGAAGCCGAACAGAAGTCCCGTCCGTCCAAGCCTTACTGATGACCCGAGTCAACAATAAGACTGAATGAACAGCGGAGCTTTGCCGAAGCCATGGTAAAGCTCTTTTTTGTATCCGGTTGCAATTTGACTTAACAATCAGTAGGCTAAAACGTATGGGATCGATTTGCCAAAGGAGACGTTATTTCATGTCAAAAGATAATAAAACACATCAACATATTGTAAAAGCAGCCTATCAATTATTCGCGGAGCATGGGATTGAAAAGACGAGCCTGACGATGATCGCTACAGAAGTAGGGATCACGAAGCCGGCGATCTACTACCACTTTGCATCAAAGGACGCACTTCTCGATTATTTGTTTGAACAACTGTTTGGAAATTATACATTCTCTCATTTTTTTACGGTTACAGATTTTACAGCTGACAATTTCACGGAACTTCTTATCGAATCTGGGTTGAAGCTATTGCCGAGCGAGGAAGAGGATTATGCCTTTTTACGTGTCTTCAATCAATTTCTGCTGTCTGTCAGTCAAAAAGAGAAGTACCGTGACAAGCTACGTATGATGCAAGAAGATTTTTTGCAGGGCTTTACCTCCTTATTAGAGCGAGGGATAGAGTTAGGTGTCGTCACGCCTGATCGTGTCGTAGCAAAAGCTCATATTCTAGCACTCGTCGTTGATAATATCAGTAATTACATGCTGATGGGGATTGAGCTAGATCAGAGGGATATCTGGACTGAAACAGTGAGAAGCGTGCTAAAGTAATTGAAAAAACAGTGACGCAATTCGAGTTGCCAGCGTCTTACAAATGTTTACATTAGACGATGGCGAGGAGATTCATAATGATACGAAGAGAGAAATGGGTAGTACTGTTGAGCTATGCCGCGGTACTCTCCTTATTGACGACGGGTGGGGTCGTTGCTGCATCCCCTGCGAAGGCAGGTTCCACTAAAGTAGAAACATCGGCTGGCACGATAGGCAATACCGAGGTGAAGCTACAGGCTTGCAGTCAAGATGACACGAAAGCGGATGTTTCGGACATAACTGCGAAGTCTTGGAAATCATTGGAGAATAAGCCGGTGCTGGAAGGGATTACTGCCATTGCAACAGGCGTCATTTTTGATGAAGCAGGCTATGGGTGGAGGCCAGGTATTTCGTATGCCTTCACCGAGGATGGGCAAGTGTGGAAATGGGGCTATCAATCTGACAAGAAGTATGAACCGCACAAGCTAGCAGGGATCAAAAATGCCAAGCAAGTCACGACGGATTATGTCCTGACGGGCGCCGGTGATGTATGGCAGATCGATGAAAAGAAAGCACCAGAAAAACTGGCCGGTCTGGATAAAATCAAGAACATTCAGCAGCTCGATCTTCATGAAGGCGTACTCTTTTTACTGAAAGAAGACGGTACCGTACTGAAATGGGAAAAAGGAGCGAAAGCAGCAGAAAAGGTGACGAAGCTTTCGAATATCCGTGACATGTATAGCTCAGCCTTTTCCTTATTTGCCATAGATGACCAAGGGAAGCTTCTTTATCTCGATGGCAAATCCGGAGAGCTGAACACAGAAAACCTGCAGGTAATGGATATCCCAGGGAAAGTCAAACAAATAGCCGTCGATTACACGGATCGCGCCTTAATCCAAACAGAAAAAGGCGAAGTGTATAGCTACAATACAAAAGAAAATGAAAAAGTAGTGCGTGCCGCTCATGCAGATGGTGCCACACGGATGGCAGTTGGCGGAGAAGGATTGTACTTGATCGTAAAAGCGGACGGAACTGTCTGGGGCTGGGGAGATAATACACTTGGAATGCTCGGTGCGAATCTGGAAAATGAGCTCGAGGAGCCTGTCAAAATAGCGGGTCTTTCTGATATGACAGACGTACAAGCAGGAACCGACCATGTGATTGCTCTCGATAAAAAAGGAAACGTCTATTCATTTGGCAGCAATATGACAGGACAGCTGGGACGAATCCCTGTTACCTTTGACAAATGGACAGAATTGGGCGAATTACGTGATGTAAAACAAGTAGTAACTGAGCTGAATCGACCGTACTTCGTCCGAAAGGATGGTTCTGTATGGAGTTTTGGCGCGGATCAAGTGCCATATGAAGTGAAAGGACCTACGAAAGTAAAAACATTGGATAGCATCATGGATTCTCCGGTTACCTTAAATGAGAACGGACAAATCCAGTTGTGGACCAGTGAATTTAGCAGCTGTGAAACATTGGCACTGCCTTCTCGGATCAAGGATTTCGTTGGTGGAGAGGAGCATCTCTTGTTACGTACGGAAGATGACCAATTCCTGACGGTGGAATTCAGTTTTGATTCCGCTGAACGCGGAGGGGTATATGTCATCACGAACTTGCGCCCACAAAAAGTGGAAACCCTCAAGATCGATTCAAAATTAGCAGCGGATGTGACCAAGCTTTATACCAATCTTTATACGTTTTTTGCTGTGACGAAAAATGGTCAGGTATTGTACGCAGAACGGAAGAATGATGAACCGTTCACTTCATTTGCACAGATAGCTGGTTTGGAAGGAATTCGTGAGCTTGCACCAGAGTATTTTGTCCGTTATACAAAGGAGATCGCATCAGTTTGGGCGATCAACGAAGCAGGTAAGGTTCAGGAAATGCAGGTTTACCCTGAGAGCGAAGGAAATGACGCAGGAGCTATCAAAGTGAAGTTGGAACCCAAAACGGAAGAAGACATTGCCATGATGAGCGGACGTTTGCGGATTACGAAGGATGGGCAAATCTTTGAACACGAATGGGAACCGCTTAAAAAACAAAAAGTGGCTGCGCCTGTTAGACTGATTTCCTCTTCGTACGACTATGCGATCGAAGGACCAGGCTCGCATTATCATGTACTGGTCACTGAAGATGATAAGATCGTATTGATTGGCGATAATCCATACGGAAAAGGTGAGCTTCAACCAGATATGGTCAGACAATAACAGACGGGAAGAATCGGCACAGTGGGAGCATTCATTTTCCACTGTGCTTTTTATTTTGCCGTTTTTAGAAGATATGGAAAAAGATGGTTGACACCTTAAATTTACAATTGTAATATCTTAACAGAAGTTAAATTTACATTTGTAAATCTAAGAGGTGATGACGTGATGAGCAATATTCCGAAAATATCGGAGGCCGAGTGGGAAATCATGAAGGTGATCTGGAGAGATCATCCAGCAACAGCAGAGCAAATCATTGAGCGTTTACCAGCCGATATCGAATGGACAGAGCAGACGGTGCGCACGTTTTTGAACAGGTTGCTCAAAAAGAAAGCAATCAGCTATGAAAAATCTGGCCGTAGCTACCGATATTTCCCACTCGTCCAAGAAGCTGAATGCAAACGGGCTGAAAGCGAATCCTTTTTGAAACGTGTTTTTAATGGGGCTGTAGGCACGATGATGACCAATTTTCTCGAAGATGTGCAGTTATCCAACGAAGAAATAGACAAGCTGCAAAAAATATTGACGGAAAAACAAAAGAAAAAGCAATGATGAGGGACCTGTAAATGGATATTCTAGGGAGTATTTTTTTGTGGATGTGCTACGCCTCGTTGGGGGCAAGCCTGGTAGCTATTTTGTTGGTAGCCATAAAAAAAGGAGTTAGCCAAGCGATTAGCTGGCGCATGCATCATTTGTTATGGTTCATCGTTTTGGCACGCCTAATGATCCCCGTGCTACCGGAGAGTTCATTCAGCCTCTTTACCTGGGTTTTCTGGGCAAGTAACAGCATGTCGGCTGCCCAGCCGCTTTCTTTCTCCGCAGAACCACAACTAATGCCAAACACACAACTTCCTGTCGTCATCTCAGAAGTCTCCCACGAATTAAAAGACAACGAGAAAAATCAGATACAAACCGAAGCAGCTAAGGATGAAGGGATGAATGCAGTTTCCTCGCATCCAGTCTATATCCAAGTTCTCACAGTAGTGTGGCTTGTCGGAGTAGTCTTTTTGTTGGCGAGGCTATTCGCCTATCTGTACAAGATGCACAACAAAGAACGCTTTTTAATGCGAGTGACGGATGAGAGAGTGTTTTCCATCATGGATGATTGCAGAAAGAAGTTTGGGGTAAAAAGGAAAATACACGTCTATACAGGGACACTGGCGAAGGGCCCGTTAATCTCTGGTCTGTTTTCACCTTGGGTTTATTGTCCACGGGACGTATATCAATCGTTGTCAGACGCCGAGTTGTACCACGTCTTCTCGCATGAGCTCGCTCATCACAAACGCAAAGATTTGTTGTGGAGCTTCCTAGGTTCTCTCGCACTCGCCATCCATTGGATGAATCCGCTCGTCTGGTTATGGATTCGCAAAATGAAGGCAGATATGGAACTTGCGTGTGATGAATACGTTTTGGAGGTATTGGGGGAGAAAGAATCGATTTCCTATGGCATGACACTGCTTTCTTTTGCGCGACGGATTTCGGAGAGACGCCCCCTGTCGTATCCACTTTATTTTCACCATTCCCATCATTCTGATCAGATGAAAAGGAGAATTCAAATGATTTCAAAGTTCAAAAAAGGTTCCTACCCGTTATCTGCTTTAGCGGTGGCTTGCGGGTTAGCCATTAGTGTAGTGACGTTAACCAACGCAGCAGAGCCTACTCCACTCCAGGTGGCTGTAAACCAAGACGAAAAATTGCGACCTTTGTTTGGCAATACATCCAGCAAGATGACAAATAGGCTGGAAAAAGCTGAAAAGCTGGCAGGTTTTCCTTTCAAAGTCCCATCTTATTTGCCGTCGGGGGTTACGTACAATTACAGCAATATCCTTAGCTCGAGCGTATCAGAACCTTCGGAAAATACAGTGATACACTCGTTCATAGGTGAGAAGATCTCTCTCATGATCGGAGTGAGCACAGTCGAGAACACGATGGAATCTTTTACAGTGGTATCGGATGATGGGACTTCGAAGAGTAGCGTCGACTCCACACTCTCACAAGAACAGATATCGGTGAAAGGAAAATCTGTAAAGGTTAATACAAGAACGGCAACAAGTAACAGGGGCTCAGTTATTAAAGACGTTGTCTATCTCTGGAGCGATGAGGGTCTCTACTATTATATAAAGGGGGAAGCAAAGGGGGAAGCTTCCTTAGAAAATAAGGAGATCGCAAAAATAATTGAATCGTTTCAAACTCTAAATGAAGAACTGAGAAAAAGGTACGCCAATTACGACCCTCTGAATCATGACGAAATCTATGATTTAGATGATCTGGAGTATTTCTCAGAATTGATCGGTTTTGCACCAGTTTTTCCTTTGGATCTGCCTACCGGTTATAAGGCGACAGAAGCATATGTTAACCAAAGACAAACTGAAAACAAAGAGGATAAACACAAGCGCATCATTAATATGACGTTTGAAAATCCTGAAAAACCAAAAACGTTTGTGTTTTTTGAGCAAATTAAGGACAAATCCATAGTGGAAAACATGAGAAAAACAAAAAAGACCCATTTTGAGAGAAGTGACGGGGAAAAATTTGAAGTGCCAGTCACTTCTTTGAACATCAGTGGACAAGAAGTATTCCGCACAGTGCTGTATAAAATCGATGATACACTGAGTAGTTCTAAGGACAAGTACAACTATACTTATTTTTGGTTAAAAGAAGATGTCTGCTTGAAAGTGACGTTCAAAGAAGTAGAAGCGGACGTGCAACAGCAATTGGTAGCAGCTCTGGTAAAGGAAAAGGCGATTGATCTGAAAAAGTAGCGGGAACATGTAGAGTCTGTACATAAATCGTGCAGACTCTTTCCTTTTCCCCGATGAGAGGACAATGTAGAATTATGTCGAATGAATATTTATGAATAAGCATGAGCCTATAAGTACGTTGGTTCTATGGAAAGGGAGAATCTATGTAAATGCAGAAGTCATCAAATTCGTCCAAGGAAAACAGCGCTGCATGCTGCCAACCGTCGATTTCGCCGGCAGACGATTCTGCACGGATATTAATAGAAGGAAACACCGAAGTTATCGCACAAATGAACATGATTAACTTGACGGAAGAGGATTTGCAATTAATCGCAGCGTTTCGTCCTGTCATTGAGACTGAAATTGAGCAGATTACTTCTTCTTTTTATGAATCGATTCTCCATGTGGACTCTTTGAAACAAATCGTGATGGAGCACACAACCGCTGAACGTTTACGTCAAACCTTAATGAATCATTTAATCGAGATGTTTGACGGCCGGATCGATCCTGCCTTCATTGAAAAACGATTGAAGATTGCAATGGTTCATCAAAAAATCGGGCTTCCTCCCAAGTGGTACATGGGTTCTTTTCAAAACCTGTTAGGCACACTCATGCGAATGATAGATGATCGGAAAGACGATTATCCTGACTCGAAAAAACTGGCTCAAGCCATTACGAAGCTGCTCAGCTTTGAGCAGCAATTGGTCCTGGAGGCGTACGAAGACCAGATACGTATGCTGGAGCATCGCGCGAAATCGATGATGGAATATCAGGCGTTTCACGATGATTTAACCGGCTTGCCGAACAGAAGGAAGCTCCATCAAGCCTTGCAGGAGGCGATTGATAACAATAGCGAACAGGATACGCGATTTGCTGTGCTGGTATTGGACATCGATTGTTTTAAAATGATCAATGACTCTCTGGGCCATATGTATGGGGATCATTTTTTGCAAGAAGTGAGTGATCGGATCAAAAAAAGCGCGGAAGGATTCGATGTGATGATTGCTCGTATGGGTGGTGATGAATTCGCACTGATCTGCCAAAATGTTGAAGATGATCACGAGTTTTCGACGTTGGCTGATCGAGTGGTCAAGGAAATCGAGATCCCCTATCGCTTGCAAGGAAAAGATTATTACGTCTCGGCGAGTATTGGAGTAGCCGTGTATCCCGATCACGGATGTAGTGAAGAGCAATTGCTCAAAAATGCTGATGCTGCCATGTACGGAGTGAAGAAAAACGGCAAAAACGGATTTCAGCTTTTTACCAATGAGCTCGATGACCAAGTGTTGATGCGTATCGAACTGGAGAGGGATTTGAGAAAGCGGTAAAGAATGACGAGCTGGTTTTGTACTACCAGCCACAGATTCAAACGCCCATTACCCGCAACGGAAGTAGAGATTTCTAAACAGTCGATGGAATCATTTTGAAATTATTGATACAATGATGAGAGTCCCTTCGGGGGCTATTTTTTTAAGGAGGGTTTTTCCGATGAAGAACATTACGTTCATCAAACATGTCTATGAAACTCAACTGGGGGGTGAAATCTACTATGAACCCTAGTATTTTGAATGGCACCAGAAATCATCTGATCAACCAGCTTGTCTTTTTTGACGAGCAGTATTCACTCTTTTACGATCAATATGTACGGAACTACGGAAAAGAAAAGCAATCCATCGATGAGATTGTCGAGCGTTACAAGCAAACACTCGAAAGCCTTTTGGCAAAAGAAGACAGTGCACTCTTTCAATCGCTTAAAGCAATTACTTTATTAGGCAGCAGCGTAAAAGTGCTATTTGAAGAAGATCATTTTGAGGAGTCATTTACTGTGGTGTATCCCACAGACATTGACCCGGATAACAACAGAATTTCATTCTTATCGCCCATAGGCAGGCAGCTGCTGCTAGCGGCTCCACACGATTCTGTTGTGCTGGAAAGTCCGGTTGGCAGGCAACAGGTGCAGGTACGGGAGATAAGCTTTACATATATGGGGGGATTCTCGTCACCTTAGAAATCTACCCATCGCATCGATCATGTAAAAAGACACTAACACGATGTTAGTGTCTTTTCTTGTCCATTTAAGTAAAATGCAAGAAAAGCATGCTGTGCGTACAGGAGGAAAAGACGATGAAAACAATTGCCTGTCCAACATGTGATCAGGACGTGCAATGGGATATGAATCACCTGCAGAAGCTGAAGGCGCGGTGGGTGATGGTTTGCGAAAAATGTGGTGACTCGTTATTCAGCGTGTCAGAAGAAGAAAAGGAAATGATTCTGGCAGGCATCCGCTTGACGGAAGAGTATGTACCGGATATCATCCATGCTTATCACAATGAGGATGTAAAGAATCTCCCTTCTAGGGTTTGGTTTGGAGAAATCAAAAAAAGCAAGTGAGAGTAGGACTGATTGCAGGCTTTCATTATACTTCGAGAAACATGGAAAAATGGGTCCCTAGACGCTAGCAATTTGTTAGTGTCTTTTTATATTTATTCAGGTAAAATTTAGTCGAACGATATTTCGGAAAAATAGAGTGAAAAGAAGGGATTTCATGATTGTTCTTGGGATGATGATTTTCATTTGGTTGTTATCTCTCTGGCTACAGCCGATCCTACAACCTTATGTGGAAGCCTTTCTGCTCTCATTATATGGGGACAGATATGAAACGTACATTCCTTATAAAATGACAGCCTTACATTATGGGGTATATGCCATGGCACTTGGTTTCATCCTGGGACTGCCACTTGAAATTAAATACAAAAGGGCAAAGTCAAAATGTCTCAAGAAGCTCAAGTTTTTTGACAGCCTAGAGTCCGAGAATATCCTGTTTATTCTTTCTCTTGCGCGTGATCAGCAGGGCTATGTGACGCCAATGGATATCGCGTCCCAATCTACTCTTACGATAGAAAAAGCCCAAAATATTTTAAGTAAGCTTCAAAAAGACGGTTTCGCTGAGCTAAGTGTAACTGAAAAGGGTGACATTCTCTATTACTTCGCGGGCTTTACTGAAGGTGAGGAATGAGCGGCGAATGATTAAATTTTTTGGTAGGTTAGTGATTCTTTTTTATGTTGTTGGCTTTTTTCTCATCCTTGCTTTGCTTACTGGTTTTTTTGTCATTGATGGAATCTATCGAGTCTTAGACAACACAATCTTCTTAGCAATCTTTATGAGTCTCATTTCCATTGGTTACGCGTTGTTTTACATGGAAGGAAAAAGGCTGGAAAAAAAGCAAATGCAACGAACACAGCAAGCTGTTGCAATGACGGTCGCCAATCGTAATCATGGAGTCGTCTCTGTTGCATCGTTTGCTCTGGAATCGCAGTTGCCGCTATCGCAGTGTGAGAAAATTCTAAAAGAGATGGAACACCGAAAGGTTCTGAGGACTTCCTCCTTACTTGGCAATATGGCCGTCTATCAGTTGGATGATCACGTATATGGACAAATGCCTTATGAAAGTGACGACAACGAGGAGGCTGATGATGAGGACTCAGAGTATGATGATGAGGACACAGAATATGATGATGAGGAAACACAAGAGCTGGAACAATCGCAGCGCATACGCAAAAAAAGAATCGTTCGTGCTGTATTAATTACAGTTATCGGCACATTGATTGTGATCTCCGAAGAACAGATCTTACTAAACGTGAGCGAGTATCTCTATGCTGCAATTACTGCACTTATCTTTCTCGTTTTTATCGGACGTTACCTATTGTCCTCCCATCGAAAAGCGGATCAACGCCATTCGGAACACGATGTTTTGAGGTATGTCATGGATAAGGAAGGGGAACTCAATCCGAAAGAGATTCCTTATTATACGCATGAAAGCTATCAATCGATGGAGCCCATGATCGATAAATGGCACAAAAGAAACTACTGCTCGATTACGCATCAAGAAGACGGGGGAATCATTTATCTCTTTCCGAATTATACGGATGAGTCGGAAGTGTGCGAATATGACGAAGAGTATGATCCGATCCCTGAATGGATCGATAAAAGGTCGAGATTTCTGCTGTTTAGCTGTTTAGCATTTTTATTCAGCTTTGTAGGCGGCTATGCTCTTGTACATTGGAACAGCCTTATTTTCATTCTCGCTTGTACCATCATAGGAGGGATCTACGGTCATTTTGTCTTCACACAAAAACCGGAGCTAGAGAGAATGGAGCGAATCGCACTGCAAGTAGCTACGAAGAAGGGCGGTGCTTTAGCTGTTTACGAGTTGGCTTACAATGCCAGAATCACCATGGATGAAGCGGCGAAGGTATTAGAAAAATGGGAGCAAACGAACATTGCGAGAAAAGTGTATCCGGAGGAAGGCGTGCCAGTTTACATGGTGAGTGGCGTGGTTTCTAAAGAACAAAGATTAAGCTCGGAGCATGTTTGAATACACTCCCATAATCTGCACATACTACCATCACTCCATCAATCACAACCAGAGGTGAACAGCAATGGCACGTTCGAATTCCTTAGTTTCTGGACAAGCTCGCGCAGCACTTGATCAATTAAAGTACGAGATCGCTGCTGAATTTGGAGTCGAGTTGGGTGCAGATACGTCGGCACGCCAAAATGGCTCTGTCGGCGGAGAAATGACAAAGCGTTTAGTACAATACGCGGAACAACAAATGTTTCGTCTGTAATCCCTCCTTGTGAGGGATTTTTCTTTCGCTTACATTTGTCCGAAATATCGCGTATAGTTAGGGGGGAGCGACGAGACAGTCGCATGGACCGAAGAACAGCAATAGGGGGATTCTTGGCTTGAATAGCGACAATTTGCATCACTGTTTGTTTTTCACTTCCAATCGTTTATCCCGTGTGATCACGAAAATGGCGGAGGAATCCTTCCAGCGTTACGGGTTTTCTCCTACTCATGCGTATCTCATGTTGGCTGTAAACGAAAAGGAGAAAGTGACCCCGACCCAATTGGCGCAAATTCTTCATATGACACCATCAACGATTACTCGTTTTGTAGATAAACTCGTTGGAAAAGGATTTCTGGAGCGAGAAGTAGAGGGGAAAAACATCTTCGTTTTGCCTACGAAAAAAGGGCGGGAAGCTCAAGTGAACATAGAGGAAGCCATTACAGATATGTACAAAAGCTATGTGGCATTGCTTGGAGAAGCTCAGGCAAAATCAGTCACACAGATGATTCACGAAACAGTCGAAATGCTGGAAAAGAACGAGTCTGATTCTTGATTCCAGCATTTGTAAGGAGCAGGAGCGTTGACAGTGTCCTGCCCTTCTGGTAATTTGTATGTACAAACAAATGGCGTTTGGAGGATATCCATGAAAACTCTCGTCATCGCAGTACACCCTACCATGTCTCGATCTCGTATCAATAAAGCATGGAAGGAAAGAATGCAAAAAGAAGAAAGCGTAACGGTTCACGATTTATACGCTGCTTATCCAGATTTCCAGATCGATGTTGAACAAGAGCAAAAGCTGATGCAAGAGCACGACCGTATCATTTTTCAATTTCCGCTTTACTGGTACAGCACACCAGCCCTTTTGAAACAGTGGCAGGATGCTGTGTTGACGTATGGTTGGGCTTACGGATCTGAAGGAGACAAGCTGCATGGAAAAGAGCTTCTCCTCGCGATTTCTACGGGCGGACCTGAGGACGCTTATCAACGTGAAGGATACAACTACTATTCCATCAGCGAACTGATCAAACCGCTGCATGCGATGGCGAATTTAACGGGAATGAAATTCTTGAAACCATTCTTGTTCCAAGGGGTATTGGGGGCTTCGGATGAACAAATTCAGCACAGTGCAGAAGAATATGTGGCTCATGCACTGAACGCTTCCATGGAGCCGGTAGGAAAATAATCAGACACGAGAGACGATGAGAAAGTTTTCATCGTCTTTTTTGTATGGCTTGATGTGGTTCTGGGTGCCCCAGCAAAAACCCTTGACCAACAGGTACGCCAAGTGCCAAAGCGACAGATAAGTCTTCCGGCTCCTCGATTCCTTCCAGTACCAGCTGCGTTTGATCTTGGCAGTAATGGACGAAAAGCGAGACGAGCTTTTGCTTATTCGGCATGGAGGACAAGTGCTTGCCGAAGTACCTGTCGAGCTTAACGATATCTGGTTCATACTCCACAATCTTTTTTAATGACGCGGCACCCGAGCCGATATCATCTAATGCGATTAGGAATCCATGCTGACGCAGCTCACGTATTTTTTGTCCCAACAATCTTATCTCCCACATCTTGTCTTCTTCATTGGCCTCGTTAATCTCCAAGACAATTCGACTGTTCCACGACCCAAACAAGCCCTCGGTAATAAACGATAGGAAAGCAGGATTCAACAACGTAGAAGGAAACACATTGATGAACAAGAGCGGGACATGATCGTGAATAGTCACACTCGTAAAGTATGATTCAATTGCTGTTTTCATCGACAACGTATCCAATTCATACAAGTGTCCTTCTGCACGAGCCTTTCGAAAAAGGAATGCTGGTGAGTGGCGTGTAGAGGATCGAAGAAGTGCTTCGTACCCGAAAAATTGCCCTGTCGTCAGATGCACCAGGGGCTGAAAAACAGGATATGGCGGTTCCTTTGCCAATACAACGTTCATGGAATCATATTCCTTCCTGCACCAAAGATTTGACTTGAAGAAAAATTGTTTCCTTAAGGAAAGATAAGTTGTCGATATTTTACAACATAGCGATGTTGTTTGCAATGCAAGCTTCATGCGCAATTAAGTTTTGCATTAAGGAAACAAAATTGGATGTGTACAAAATATTTTTCATCTTGTAAACTAGGCTTGTAACCGACAATCAAGATTGGAGGAAATAGGAAATGGAAGCCTTTACGTTACCGGAACTGCCATATCGCTATGATGAGCTGGAACCTTACCTCGATGCGAGAACGATGGAAATTCATCACGGAAAGCATCATGCAACGTATGTGGCCAACTTAAACAAGGCGCTAGAAAACTACTCGCCGTTCAGGAATGCTTCGGTCGAAGAACTAATCAGTAACTTGGAGGATATCCCGGAAGACATTCGCATGGCAGTTCGAAATCATGGGGGCGGGCATTATGGACACAGCTTGTATTGGTCGATCATGAGTCCGACTGGCGGAGGGAAACCAACAGGGGATATTGCGAAAGGAATCGACATGTATTTCGGAAGTTTTGAGGAAATGAAGGATGAATTGACAAAAGCAGCTGTCAGTCGTTTCGGTTCAGGCTGGGGATGGCTCGTTGTCAACCGAGACAAGTTGGAAGTGACGAGCACGCCCAATCAGGATACTCCTTTTATGGAGAACAAAACGCCGATATTGGTCGTAGATGTGTGGGAGCATGCTTATTACTTGCAGTATCAAAATAAACGCCCTGATTTTGTCTCGTCGTGGTGGAATGTGGTCAACTGGGAGGAAGTCAATCGTTTGTATAACGAAGCAATCCGCTAAGGCAGGTCCAGCCATGAACAGACATGCGGTCTATTTTCAAGAACAGGAAAAACGTCGAGAAATTTTGGTGTTGCTTAAGAAGCGCCGTTCGGTTAGTGTACAGGAACTGTCAAAGCATCTCGGCATAACTAAAGTCGCGGTGCGTAAGCATTTAGATGTTTTGCATAGGGAACGGTATATCGAATCTCGAATCGTTCGCCAACGAACAGGCAGACCAGCCTATGTGTACAATTATTTCCGCGTCACTACAGCGATTTAGCTACAGAGATGGTGGCGGGTATTCAGGATTTGTATGGGGAAACTTTCGTCGATCAATTATTTGAGAAGCGAAAGGCGCGGATGCTGCAAACCTATCGAGAGATAATGAGAGGTCAAGGTTTTGACCAGCGAGTGAAAACGTTGGCGAGCATACAAAAGGAAGAAGGATACATGCCTCACTTGGAAAAAATCAGAGATGGTTTGTATACGCTCGAAGAAGCAAATTGTCCTCTCCTACAAGTAGCCATTGGCCATCGCCAAGCATGTCAATGCGAGATCTCCTTGTTTGAGTCGCTAGTAGACGCGCATGTAGAACGCACTTCGTGTATGGCGGAAGGACAAGTGAAATGCCGTTACCTGATAAAAGATAAGCTCAGCCATGAAGAATCGTAGTGAGCAAGACATCCGTTACATGGGCGGATGTCTTTTTCTTGTAAGCAAGGGGGGCGGTCGGTAATTCATCATTTTGGCAAGGCGGGGCAACGTCTTTCTCGGGTTTTAGGGAGAGGGTTTTTCTTTTTTGACATGGGAAGACGAATTGTTTGCCGAAAGGGCAAGTGTCTATACAACCTGACGGGCGATCACGTATGGATAAAGGGAGGAGTATTTGGATGGAAAGGAGTGAGGACATGCCGATTGACAAGAAAAATCCTAAGAATAGAAAGCCAATTCTTAACCATCGAGGCACCTTGAAAAAGTCGAGTGCATCACTCCCGCTCCTCTTTGTCGCACCGAAGGAACAGATGCAGCGTCAGGTAGGTGCCATGGATAAGCAGAAATTGTATCGCTCCAAGAAACCGAAGGGCAAACGAAACCACGCGCCCCGGATTCCGGTCAATCAGACAGCTACTGAACAAGTCACACCACAGTCCACTTCTCCCACCTCCATGGATGCCAAGGATCTTATGCAAGAAAACAACAGACCTCAGCAAGAACTGATTCAAGCAAAGGTAGTCTACGTGGAAAAGGCGGGTCAATCGTTCATGCAGGTTGCTTTCCTAGAAGAAATTTGGGACGTAGAATGGGTCCATTCCTTACGCGTGCCCTGGAAGCTTGATTGGAAAGAGATGGAATGTCAAAGTAAGATCGATGTCCAACACGTTCGCCACGATGATAGCAAAAAGATTGTCTGGCTGTCAGGTGAGGTGGAAATCAAGGGTTTGGGGTTCACTGTCCATTCGCAAAAAGTAGAGCATGAAACGATTCGCATTCCCTTTACCTCCACAGTATTACGACCTTCCTTGCCCAAAGAAAATGTAGGAACAAGTGCCATTCTCCTTACAGCTCCAGCTTGTCCGACCAATAGATGGGTAGAAACGGGGGACTGGCAAATCAACATCACGGCAGATCCGCTCACCCATTCGCAATCAGGATGGAAGGGGTTCAGCGGCTTGGCAACCATTAGCGGTCGTGTATGGTGGTATCGGAAGCAGCTGGTTCCCGTTCCGCCCCCATACATAACGAAGAAGGTAAACAGTCTGTTCTAGAAAAAAGGGCCGATAACGCTTGGCATTAGCCAAATCCATGTTGAATCTAGTCCATATAATATAAAGAGAGTAGGTGGCTAATAAAGGAGTGAGTAAAAATGGGTATACATGGTGATGGCTGCAAATGTGGCCAAACTGAAGTTACGCAAAATAGCTGCAGGGTGGAAAACGCCCGTATGTTTGGAATGGCTTCAACCGAAACCACTTTTCCTAAAACGATTAAAGTACCTGTAACGTTGGCAGAAACGGCTGCTGTCGTATGTGTGGAGGCTAATGTCCATTTGGAGAAGCCTGCACTGGAGATCGTTCGGGTATTAAAGAGTGTCATTCTAGAGCAATGTGAGCTAGTTCCCACATTCAGCCCGTTGTCTGCAAAGTTGTTTGTCAGTGGTTTTATTCGCAAACATATCGAGTACACCACAGTCGATCAAGCAACGGGAACTGCTGTATGCGGTGATGTACGGCATACAACGGCGCTGATTCCATTCGATTTCTGTACGGATCTGACCTTTCCGGCTACAGGACCGACTTTGCAACTGGCACCAGATTTTGAGTCACACGGCGAATATTTGAATAAATCGGGTCATGCGGCAAAGATTAACGTAGGTTTGTTCGGCAATCGAAAAGTTTACAACGAGAGACCGTTTTGTGAGCTGTTATTCACGGAATTCACCGAATTAGACATCGGTTTGGAAAGTAAGCGTTGCAAAGACACAACCAGAACATTCTCGACCGTTCGTGAAAAAATCGTCCTGCGTATTGGTCTGAAGGTTTTGCAAGATCAACAAGTTCCTATTCCAACAACACCCCCACCAAAACCGACATTTCCGCCACCTTGTCCTCCTAAGAAAAAATGGTAGTACAAACAACATAGAACCTATGAGACTATCCAGAAGCGATAATGGTACTGGGTAGTCTCTTTTTTTATGGAAAGGAAGGGTGACCCAATGAACAAAGCACTTCAGTACGTCAGAATGCAAGCGGAACAACGGTATTGGAAGGTACGCTTCTGATTCCGAATGCTTCAGGTAAACATCCTGCAATTGTGTTGGTACACGGGTCCAACTCTTCTGAACGGGAAAAGTATCGACAAGAAGCCGAAACGGGACATGGGTAGCCTCATTAGTGGCATCACAATCACAGAATGAAGTAGGCTACCTGATTACAGTTGGTGCAGTTGGTGTCAAGCCTGTCCAGCAGCAGTCATGGTTGCTTGAAAACAGGCTGAATGATCAAGGCGTAACATCGAAAGCAATGGTCCGCTCCATCACGCTGCATGGGTTGAAGTTTGCCGTCTCAGCAGGGATGTTTCTTTGTCTAAAGAGTGATTATTCTTAAAATTAACAATTTTATACCCCTCACCTTACACATTTAATTATATAATTACTTAAAAACCAAATTTTACCAGGAGGGGCTTTATGAAAAAAATCTCATTTTTTCTTCTTATTATCTTATTTTTGACTTCTATCTTTATCACTCCAGATCTTACCTATGCCAAACAATTGCCTATATCTCAAAACAATATAACAAAATTGGTTATTCATTCTTCAATCAACAAACTTACGATTCGAGGCACTCCTAATGCTAGTTCTATAGATGCTCATTTAACAACTATCAATAATCCTGATAATATAGACTTTAATTTAACGCAAGATAAGGATATAGCATATTTATCAATAAATCGAAAGGTTGAAAAAAAAGAAATAATAGATTTATTAATTACTTTGCCACCCTACTTAAATATCGAAATTGTTGATAAAAAAAGCATCCTTGAATTATATGATCTTTCTGGAGAAGTATCTATTATGGATAATGAAGAAGACATTTATATTGAAAATACTAGTAATTTATCAATAAAAGACAAATCAGGGAATATAAAAGTCAATAATCGTAACCTTTTGGATGCTCCAAGCTCAAATCAAACATTAGATATAGAGGATGGCTCTGGTAGTATTGACTTAAGAAATATGAATAGTTCCATAAAAATAGCAGATAGATCCGGCGATGTTCATGTTAGCAGAGTCCATGGTCATGTTGATATTACAAATGATGCTGGTAATATAACTGTTAAAGATGTTACACAAAAAGTTATTATTGATGATGGATCCGGTGATATAAATGTTGAAAGAGTTGGGAACTTAATTCTTAAAGAAACTGGCTCTGGAAACGTAACCTATGATAAAGAACTGCCTATCCCTTCTCCCTCGCTTAGACTCAGTTCAATGAGTAATAGGTATGAGGGCATTTATATACAAAAAGATGGTGGCGAAAAAACTCCATTTCATTCACCAACACCAATTGATATAGAACCAAATTCAAATATAGTCATTTCTATTTCAAACTATAAAAATTCAACATTTGATAATTTTCATTTTGATACAGACTCAAGTTCACTTATCCCTAGTTTAATTAGAAATATAGGGGAAGGCGCCTCAGTTACGATAAATATTGATAATAGCGCCAATGTAGAACTTTTCAATACTCTTATTGTAGGAGAAAAAAACTACGATGAAAATGATAATCTTCTTGAAGATACAACTTCTATAGAGCCTGCTTTCATTAAAGATTTAATAATTGGGACGATTGCTTCTAAAAGTAGTGTAAACGTAAATATCAATAATTCAGCAAATGTTACTTTAGCTAATAATGACTCTACATTACATATTGGGGGTGGAAGTTTGATTGAAAGTGTTATAAATGTACTTTCTGATTCAGGTTCCACAACTATTAACTCTGAAGAGATTAATGTGAATATTAACAATAGCGCTAATATTAAATCGAAATCAGGGGGAAATATGGGAATACTCAGTATATATAAAGGGCAATTAATTAATGAAATTGTAGATGGTAGAGTCATCTCGAATAGCAAAATAAATCTTAATATTGAAAATTCTAGCAACGTATCATCAAAATCAATTACCATTATGGATGGTGAATTAATCGATGAATTAATTGACTCTGAAGACATTAATTCTAGTGAAATTGAAGTGAAATTTGTTGATACTGGAAACGTTAATGCACTGACTAAGGTAGAAGTAAAAGATGGTGAACTTATTGATGAAATGCTTGATATGGAAAATATGTATACTTCAACTGTACATGTAAATTTATTAAGGACTTCAAATGTTACTAGTCCCCTATTATCTGTTTATGAAGGTGAGTTAATTGATGAAACCTTAGACGGTGAGGGGTATTATACTTCGAATATTCAAATAAATTTTAATGATTCTTCCAATTTTTATGGGAAACAGTTGTTTATTGAAGAAGGTGAATTAGTTGACGAGGTAATCGATAGTGAAATTTCTAATGCGTCTACCATAAAAATAAATCTGAACAATACTAGTAATATAGATTGTGAAGAAGTAAAAATTATCGAAGGTGAACTTATTGATGAAACTGTGGATATTGAGGATGATTTTACGAATACGGTTATGGATCTTACCATGACCTCATCGGCTAAAGTTTCTGGAAATAAACTTGAAATTATTGGTGGTGAATTAGTTGATGAGATAGTAGATGCAGCTAATGGTATACGAAGTAGCGTTAATGTTTCTATCAATGATACAGGAAATTTCGACAAAAAGGGGTCTCAACTAAGCGAGGTTCTCATAACAGATGGTGAATTAATGGATGAAATTTTAGATGTAAGTGAATCTATTTCTATGTCGAGTGGAAATGTAAATATTGAATCAACAGGAAATGTCACTTCTAATAAAGTTATCCTTACAGACAGCCAATTAATGGATGAAATAGTTGATGGAACTTATGTCGGGGTAAGTGCACTTCATATAAATGCTACCAATTCAGCTAACGCAAAAACTCCTTCGTTAACCCTTCTAGGTGATAGTATTTTACTCCCGCCTATTGATATTGACTCTATAGAACGATCAAATATTATTTATCATGTAAAAAATTCTGGAGTTCACATATAAACTTTTTCTTCTAGCTTATGTTTTCTGGAGAAGAGCACCATTTAAAAGATAGTCCTACACCTTGCAAAAGCAAGTTAGGTGAAGGCTATCTTTTTTTTCAGAACTTCGTGATGGATTTTTATTATTTCCCAAGACTAACCACAAACAAAATCCGTTTCGGGGCATAAACTCTCCGTTCTTAGGTAGTAGCGGTCACGCATTTCTTTTACCATTTTTATTAAAAAGCCGTGCGCTTTGGAAGGAGAAGGATGTGCGATGTTTCGAATCCGTTTTAGTATATTTTTGAGTGTATTTGTGGCGATGGTGGGGTTGATGATTATTGCCCCTGTAATGCCGCCGCTTATACGTGAATTAGGCCTCAGTGAAATTCACTCTGGCCTCATTATTTCACTCGGTTCTATTGCAATGGCGGTGATGGCACCTGTCTGGGGGCGGTTAAGCGATCTCAAAGGAAGGAAAGCGGTCATTGTCATTGGTTTCCTCGGAATGTTTGTGAGTTATGTCTTGTTCACAGCGACTATGTACGCAGGATTATCGCAGGTAATCAGTGGCGGGCTACTCGTTGTATTGCTTATTGTGGCACGCGGATTGATCGGTATGTTTATCCCAGCGGTTCCATCTGCAGCGCAGGCGTATATAGCGGATGTCACGAGCGAAAATGGTCGAGCGGCAGGAATGGCCTTAATCGGTGCAGCCAATGGGATGGGTCTCGTTCTTGGTCCAGCGATTGCTGCCGCCTTTGCGCTAATCGGTCTGATTTGGCCGTTATACATTGGTGCAGTGTTGCCGATTGTCGCATTAGGTATCGTGTGCTTCTTGATTCCAGCTCAAAAACCCATTATTCACGAAAAACCTCCCAAGGTGAAACCTTTTCAGAAAGGTCTCCCCTTATATTTGTTTGCCGGTTTGGCAACGATGCTCAGCATTATCACCTTACAAGTCGTTGGAGGATTTTATTTTCAGGATCAGTTGTCTTTGACAACAAAGGAAACCGCCAGAATGTTATCAGTAGGCCTTATGATTTCTGGTGTAGCGATGATTGTCACACAAGGACTGCAAATGAAAAATCCAAAATGGCAACCAAGATCGCTCATTCTTTTTGGGGCAGTGCTCTTACTAATCAGCTTGGCTCTCTTTCTTTTCTTTATCAATGTGATCGTCTATTACGTAGCATTTTTCTTGTTTGGTGTTGGAGCTGGGCTTATGATGCCAGGGTTTATGGCAGGGGCTTCCCTTGCTGTTGCTCGTGAACAGCAAGGAGGCGTAGCGGGACTTGTGGCATCGGTCCAAGGAATTTCCGCTGTCATCGCACCGATTCTCAGCACAAGCCTGTACCAGCTGAATAAGCACCTGCCTTTTGCCGTAGTAGCATTAGTTGTGATGCTGATGGGAGCGACATTGCTTTTCGTCAAAAGCAGGTCAAAAATCAACGAAAATACAATGATAGATTCGTAATCAAAAACGATATGGATACCTGACATTCTGGCATATAATGGGGATAGCATACTCATACGAGGAGGTCCTTTGCTCCGTGAAAATAAGCGAGTTATCCCAATTAACCAATGTCAGTACCCGGTCGATCCGTCATTATGAAGAAAAGGGCTTGCTACAGGCAGAACGACTGGAAAATGATTACCGCCATTTCAATGAATCGGCAGTCAAGCGCGTCAAGATGATTCAACTTTACTTGAAGCTGGGGTTAACGGCGGATGAAATCAGAACGTTGTTCAGAGGGGAAGCAGCATCTCCCGATGATTACGAATATTGCGAGGAAATGCTGGCGATTTACGAACAAAAGCTCAGCAAAGTGAACGAACAGATTGAGGCACTCCAGGAGTGGAAGAAAACGCTCGAGAGGCAAATATCCATTACCCGTGGAAAAAAGGTTACGAGCTAGTTCATAGTCACGGCCCCGAAGTGATCAGCTGCTTCGGGGCCGTCTTATTACAACGAATGTAGGTTTTGCCCGATACCACCATCCACAGTTAACCTCGCACCAGTCGTAAAGGTAGCGTCAAAGGCGAGGAAAAGCACGGCTTTCGCCACTTCTTCTGATGAACCATGACGTTTCATTGGTGTAACCTTATCGCCAAGCTCCTGGAAGGTAGCGCGTTCTGCATCTGTGAATCCGGCAACTCCCATGGAAGGCGTATCAATGAAACCGGGACTCACGACATTGACGCGAATACCCTTGTCTAGCAGCTCCACCGCAAACCCGGAGGCCAAGGAACGCAATGCCGCTTTGGATGCACTGTAAACGCTCATGCCGGGGTAGCCGCCTTCATCTGCTACAGAAGATGTAAAAACGATCGCACCTCCTTCATGAATAAGCGGCGCCAAGCGTTGGACGGTAAAAAATGCCCCTTTCGTATTTACCTCAAAAATCCGATCGTAGGTCTCCTCAGTGACTTCCAAAAACGGTTCCAGAATGGAAGTGCCTGCATTCACATGGAGAAAATCGATCTTGCCAAAATGCTTTTCCACATCGTCTCCGAATGCTTGCACATCCTTCATGTTCGATACATCAGACACCACAACATGTGCCCGTTCGCCCAGCTCACGTTTTGCTTCTTCGGCATTTTTCGGATTGCGACCAGAGACGATGACCTCGGCGCCACCTGCCAGTAATGCTTTTGCCACGGCCAAGCCCATGCCATGTGTCCCTCCAGTTACGACTGCTTTTTTCCCTGTATAGTTGTTCATTTTTGTTCCTCCTTGAGTGAATGAGTTATCTTTCTGCATGTAGTCTAAACGTTTACGCTAATGTGAAGGTCAAGTGAGATTTGGCATCAGTATTTAGAAGGTAGACATAAAAAGACACTAGGCTCGTCCAACGAGTGTCTGTTTGCGTAGATGGAAAATGCATATCACGATCCCATCAACAATTGGGTTGCAGTCGAATGGCTTGGCTATTTTTGGTATAATGAGTGGGCGTTGCGGCTTGGATTCAAATTTGAAATGGAAGTGGCTGTCGTGTTCATGATCAACCTGGAGGATTTTCCTCACAACAAAGAGAGTCTTCTTCGACTACTTGAAAAATCAAGAACAAGTAAACTTTCCCATGAAGAAATGGCAAAATGGTGTTGGCTGTTTTGGTCTAGATGGCGCTCAGATGAAGAAGATTTATTTACGAAAACAGACGAGGAGACAATCGATACAGCAATTGAGATCGGAGAATGTTGGGTGGACAGACCTCAGAATGGAAGCCAAATCATCATTTTCGATGAGGAACAAATAGAAAAATGGATAAGTCAATTAAAAGAGGATCGAGATAAAGATAAATAGCTTTGGAGGAGAAAGCTTGGAGACACATCTTACCTTGAATTTCTTGTCCGCCTATGTCCACCATCATAAATACTATTTGGAGGCTTGGCGGGCGAAAGGACTCTCATGGAATTGGGGAGCAGCACTTTTTGGCGTAGCATGGTTTGCCTATCGGAAGATGTATGGATGGGCGACCGTTATTTATTTGGTGAACCTCTTTGTGGGTTTTGCCTTAGGTGCAATGGCACTCGATGATGCTACCTTTAATGAAGTGTACATACTCTTTGCATTATTTCAACGAGCGATATTTGGACTAACCAGCAATTTTTTATACTATGTGTCGGCTGTTCGGAAAATAAAAAAAGCGCACAGTAAAAACGCCATGCTTGATATAGAAGATACACGAAAGCTTGGTGGCGTTAGTGTTCGCGGTGTAGTTGTGGTTGTGTTGGTCAATATTGGCTTTAGTCTGCTAGATGTACTACTCACATCGTGAAGAGAATTTTCTCACATGGGGAGGGAGATAGCATGGGTGTAGCTTATAAGCTGCATTGTGAACGTTGCTCATACAACCAAAATGTGTACATGGGCGTTGGATTCAGATATGGTTATTTGAGCGAAATCGAAGAATGGTTCGAGGATCCAGCTGGCAAGGAGCGAATCCGAGAATTTATGAAGGACGATCGTACAAAGTATAACTGCTTCCATGGTCTATATGTTTGCGAAAAATGCAAATACCTGCTAAATGCCCACTATTTGCACTTGCAGTCGGACACTGATTCGTATTTACAAAGCTATGATTGTCCACGGTGTTCAGAGAAAATGCCATCTATACCGATTGACAAGGAGCTGGATCAAGGGTATTCGCCGACTTGTCCCGAATGCGGGGAGGAAAAGTTGTCCGTGGAAGGTTTTTTGGATTGGGATTAGGGGGAGTATCTAAATCGTAAAGGTGGATGCAAATGAAAAGTTGGCCAAATACTTTCCTACAACCTGAAGTATTAAAACAGCGCATGCTCGTCTTGAGTGCTCTGGATATTCTAATGTGCCAGGAGGAATGGCTGCGCAGATATCAGTTCGCTCCACAATGGGACGAAAACACAACATTCGCTAGCATTAACAACGGAGCAGGCGACGATCTTTACATCCTGTTCACCCCCGAGGGCGTTATTGTAAAAGGGTTTGATCATGAATCGGAAATGAGTCCTCATGCCAGGGAAGAATACGAGGTTTGGCCTGGTATCTATGAGCAAGTCCCTCCCGCTTTGCTTCATCGACTCGATGACGAAGCGCTTACCAAAGAGGATGTTACGTTTTGCTTATGGCGAGAATCTACTGATCACGTGTGGAAAACGGGAGACGTACATAATCCGCAAGGGCTGGATGACGGATCAGATTTTCTACTTGGGATGATATATGATATTCCAGAAGACTATGTAGAGTGGGCAGAGGCTTACTACGAGGTGAAGGTTTCGCTTGATGTAGTTGGTTACACGTTTTCAAATACTGCCATTACCGAAGAAATGATTACGGAGCTGAATCCGGAAGTTGATCTGGAACTCGCGATCAAGGAACTTCAAGCGATTGGATTTACAGTTACGTAAAGTACGCCATGACTGATAAAAATACAATGGAAAGAAGATGACGATATGCCAAAAGGTATGTATTCTCAAGGGGTTGCCGTCCTGCTGTCAACGGCGGTTCCGATTCACAAAATAGCAGACATGCTCAAGGATCAATTTGAAATTGCCAACATCATGGAAACGTTCGACCAATGGGTGTTCAGCGGCCCTAGCTTGCTTATTCCGTATCGTCCAGAAGTAAACGGATATATTCAGGTCGATGTCGTCGATAAGCCTTGGCCGGATGCAATGGGAGACCCGGCAGAAGATACGATGCTGTTTGGGGCTTGGTCGATGGGCTTTTTCGGACCGTTTACATTCTCGAATAGCCTGGAGCGGGCAGCTCAGCAGTCGTGGGGATATCCCGAAGGGCGGCAAGCTGCATCCGAGCACAAAGCGTTTCTCCGTATTCGTTCTTCTTTCGTGTTGGGAGAGTCGAACGATCAGGCTCCTGTACTGCCTGAGGATTATGAAGCGCTCCCGGAGTTGATGACTGTCACTGCCATTGCTGAGTCGCTGATGAAAATGCCAGAAGCCCTTTGCTTTTTTAATCCGAATGGGGAGTGCCTCGCGTCTGGCGAGCTGATGCAAGAGCTGAATCTACGCTATGAGCAAATACAGCTCCTTCCGCTGGAGCTGTGGTCCAATGTCCGGTTGTTCAATCTTCCAGAAGGATGGCTCTTGATGGATACCGTCGGCATGCAGCAGTTGGATGCGATCGATCATGAGGCGGTATTTAATGGGGATGCCTACGATCCGAATGAGGTCGCGAGTTTCCTGCGGAATATATCGAACTATGTATATGAGAATGGTCCTGTTATCAATGACGGAGATACTACCGATGGGCCGGGTGAAGAAATTTGGAAGTGTGTCTTGCTGGAGGAAGGGTTGGCAAGCCCACCGCGTGATGTGCTTCGGTGGTATCCGTTGGATGGAAGGGAAAAGCCTGCTGGATTGGAATAATCACTTGGTAGTACAAGGAACTTAATAGGAAAAAGCACGACCATCCCCCTGTTTCAGGGGATGGTCGTGCTTTTATTTGTTAGTATGAGAATTTAAGAGAAGCCAGGCTCACTGTACCTACTTATTTGAAATCTCCTCATAGATCAGCTTGCCGTCATGCGTATACACGCCAATCTTTTTGGTCCCCGAGATGGTGTACTCGATGGCAACGGTCTCATTCGTAGGGGTGATCAGCAATTGATGTGGAAAGTTGAAGCTTTGATTGTTAGCTGTGTTCGCAATGATCTGGGAATCAGTATGAAACAATTGTCCCGTCTGCTTGAGCTCTTTCATTAGTTCTGGCTTATTTAGCACATATTGTTGAGGGGAGACGACTTTATCTGCCGCATTAATTTTGGCAAAGGTATATTGCTTGTTGGCTTTCGTCACAGCGAGAAAGTGACCATCGGGTGTTGGGTGGATAAACGCATACTTTTTGGAAGCAATTAGAATGGATGATCCGCGTCCGAAAACTTCTTGGTAATTTTCCCTGTTTTGGCATTGTACAGATACGGCAGGTTTCCCGGATAGTCCGTGCCCGTAAACCATTCCCCATGTATTTGCTTGAAAGCAACATCGCAACAGGTACCCATCAGTGAAACGTTGCCCTGCTTATCGTAGACCAAATATTCCACATGCTTAAAAAAGCTGCCATTATAAAAATAACCGTACCCATTTCGGAGCGGGTACACTTCACTTTTATAAGCGAGATAATTGCTTTTTATTACTTTTCCAGACGGTGAAACCAATGACATGGTGTAAGCCTTTGGAGGTGAATCGTGCTTGTAAAGTGGTTGCTTCGTGAAAAGAAAGAATGGCTCTGTCAAATGAGACGGGATTTGCAGGTTTTGATACACCACTGGTAATTGCGGTTCGCTTGATGGGTCTTGCTGTTCTTCGGCCTTGATTGGCGAAGTAGAGAAGAAGGTGAGGAACAGAACGAGCATGGTTTTTAATAAGGTAGAAAATTTCACGATAGGTATTCCTTTCTAGTAGGTTGATGAGTTGGGCCGTAATCTATGACGTTTCAACTGTGACAAATGTTACCATTCGTGTAAAAATGAAATCCAAAATCTCGAAAGGAGGCTACGAATATGCCTGACGGTGACAAATTGTCAGAAACAGCGAAGGCTTTTATTCGCCAATGTACGAGAAGGGCAACCATTACGGACAGAGAGCAAGTAAGAAAAATCCTCCAACAGCATGGAATTCCAGCCTTTAACGCTTTGTTGGATGTGCAGGAAAAGTACGGGGGATTGAGCTATTCATTTGGGGGTGAGATCGACAATAGTTTTTGCATAGAAATATGGGGGGATTTTGCTCATCGAGATGGTGAGGAACGGAGAATACCAGCGGTTTTGAATTTTGAAGGACAAACGCTGGTAGAGTGTTTTCATGTGATGGATGATCGGTTGAGTAAGGCTGGTTATATAGATGAGGACGGCAGGTTGTATACGCTACACTATACTAAATTTCAAGTATTTGCCGAAAATATCGAGGAACTGTTAGAGAGTGAAAGTGTCAAATACAGCCTGCTGCGAGAGAAAAAACAATGGGTAGTAAAACGGATAGAACAGTCAGGCGTTGAGCATTGGCTCTCAAGTATAGAACAGAAACCTATTCTTATTGAGCAGGCGAGTCAGGGATATCAAACGTGGTGGAAGAGTCACGATGGCAGGTTATATGTTCATGTTCGAAATGGAAGTGGAATATATGCGGTGGCTTATGCGATGGAAGTCGCTGATCTTACGCAGCTCGGTCTTAGCAGTTATTCCATTCTGCGTGGGTTTCCGTTTGATTGCTCCTACCAATATGATCGTGAATGTGCCGAAGTCAAGAATACGATGGAAATGTTTCATTTTCAATCTCGTTTATACAGAACCTGTGATTATTCCAGGATCACCGTTCCCCAGGTAAAGGAAGCGAAGGACATCTATTTGTATGTCACGGGACAGAAAACCTACGAAAGAGAGCGACCAATCGAAGACTTTTTATTGAAATTTCCTGGGCTTGTACTACCTAACGAAGATTTTGATCAAAGTCTGCTGGAGTTTGCTTTGTGCAATGGAGATGAACGGATTCTAATGCTGATCACGTATATAGCCAGCTTGGCAAATCACCATCATCATAGAAGTACTTCAGCTGAGAACAACGTGGATCATTTACTGTTCCATGAATATTTGCGACGGATCCACGTATTCATCGAAGCTCATCCAATGAACGTGCATCCATTGTACTTTCATCCCTATCGTGCAGCAGGTGTACCGGCTGAGCTTGATATCGATGAGAAAAATACAGTCGTGACAAGAATGAGGGGTAACCATGCACAAACCGTTAGTAAGTTAACGCTGTACTATATGACTTGTGCCAAAGAAGGGAATGAGATCGCTGCTCACATCTATCGAATCTATGAACCTATGCTTTTACTATATGCACTCGAAGGAAGTATACGTGTAGATCATGGACTTATTGAGGTTGGTGGCAGCGCCTTTCATCCCTCAAGTTGGCAGGTGAGGGCTGGTAAAGATCCATTCGATGTGTATCACAGAACAGCTGAAGCCTGGAAAAATCGGAATGTAGAGTATGCCATTGATCAAATCAAACGCGTGAAATGGGATAAGAAAACCGGGAATACGGTGGAGCGAGGCTTTGGTATGGCAAAAAGAAATGACGAAACGTTGAAAGCTGCATTCACTCATTTAGAGAGTCGTCTAGGAAAAGATCTTTCTGAATCACCTTTGGCTTCTGATCATACAGAACTCATTCTGGCAAAGCTATCCCATGACTACCCGCTCCTACAAACTGATGAAGGCGCCATCGCATACTTGATTTGCCAGCGATATCTAGGTTGGGCTCATTTAGTGGACCGAAAACATCCTGTCGCAACCAAAAGCCCGTGCTTGTACGAACCATTTATTGAAATACTTTATGAAGAGGAACAAATCGAGAAATGGGAAAGGAAGACGATGAATTTGATTCGGCTCATGGAACAGGAATCCATCGAAAAGTACGCGGAAGTACTGCGAAAGTAAAAAGATTGAGATAAGAAAACGCGAAATTTATATTTACTATTTCAATATTTGTTCGGTTTTTAATGAGGTTCTTTGTTGTTTGTTAAAAAAATTACGGGGGTAATACTTTTGTGCAGACCTTTCGATCACCTTAAATCCGAACGATATGGAAATGAATCCGGTATCGGGAATGTTCATCGTTTTCCAATCAAAACCGCTTTCTGAGTACATTCCCTGGAACCGAAATCCGACAAATCGTTGACAACCCCAAATACCCAAACAACGGATACAAAAACATGAGCAACTGACTGTACCCAATTAGGCACAATACGAAAGAAGTAGAGAATAAATACAAGTAAAGCCGCGATTCCGGAACGTCCAATAATTCACGCAACTGCTGACCAATCCCGAACACGTTCGAAATCAGTGTGGTAAAAATCTCGGAATAGAGCACGAAAACAAAGAACAGCTGGAGCCACTCGTTCCATTGGTCCGTTACAAAAAGAATGGGGATATTCATGAGACGGACATCGTCCCAGTTGGCCAACATAGCCGTATGGACGACGAGGAGCATGAATCCAAGCACGACCCCGCCAATGACGGCTGCCCGAAACAAAACGACCCTGTCGCGGATCGCATAGCCGATCGGGATGAGAACGGATTGGGCCATGGCCAAATTAAAGGACACGTATAAGACTGTTTTCCATAAGAAGGAGTAATCGGATGGGGTTGAAAGAGGCATGGGAGATTCTGCGGTGCCATCCAGCAAAATGAGAAGAGCGAATAATAACATGGACGGAACAACAATCGCATTCACGACGAGTAGTTGCTCCAACCCTTTTCGCAGAAGCAACAGAGCGAACAAAACGGTGGCTGTGGTCCCGATCAAATACGGAATGTCAAACTGCTCCTCTAAGACCGATCCCGCTCCTGCCAACATGACAGTCGTTACGCCAAAAAGGGTGAGAAAGACCAAAATATTCATCGCACGACCGATCATCGGTCCAAACAGTTTTTGATTAAAGGATTCATAGGAGGGTGTGCGCAATTGATGAGCGATTAGCATCATCTTGTAGCCCAGCCAAACAAAAAGAGATGTGGCGAGCAGGATGCCGATTGTTCCGGCATGGCCGTAGGCGGTGAAAAACGCGAGAATTTCTTGACCGCTCGCAAACCCGGCGCCTACGACGGTTCCAATGTACGTTGCTGCGACCTGGATACTTTTTCCCCACAACTTCATACTGGTTTTTTCCTTTCCCATCCAAATAGATGCTAGTACAAGTGTATGAGTTTCGGAGAAAAACAGAATGAGAAAACTTGTCTATCTCACACCCAACCAAGGAAAAAAAGCGAATGGCACGTGACCATTCGCTTTTTCGTTTAGAAACTGACATTTTACAAAAGAAACATGGCCACGATTGTCGTCACCAAAAGTCCGATCGCCACGGGATACAGATTTCGTCTCGCCAGCTCAAAAGGGTCTACGCCACAAATCGCCGCAGCCGGAATCAATGCCCAAGGAATGATCGTTCCACCGCCGACCCAGATGGCGGCAATTTGTCCTAGCGCTGTTAACGTAGCCGCACCGGCACCCAAAGCAGTTGCGAACAGCTGAGCCAAAGAGCCAGCTAGTGTAATCCCGGAGAAGCCTGAGCCATCCAGCCCTGTAATGACACCTACTGCGGATACAGTAAGAGCAGCTACTTCCTTGTTAATCGGAATCGTATGTGCAAGCGCCACGCCAAGGTCATTCACGATTCCATGTGAACCCTGCGGCAGGACCTCCCCAAACACCTTGATAAACCCACTGTCGCCCATATAAAAGAAGGCAGCAATCGGGATGACCGGACCAAATACTTTAAAGCCGAACTGAAAGCCTTGAATGAGATGTGTGGTTACCTGCTCGAGACCACTTTGCTTGTGCGCGAGCATCGTTGCGATGATGAGAATGAGCAAGGCGGTTCCGCCTACAAGCGCCGTTGCATCGCCTCCGCGTAAATCAAAAGCAAACATGGCCACGACATCGAGGATAAATAATACCGGCACAAGTCCAGCCAACGTACGACGCACGCCATCTGACAAAGGGACTCGTACGGAAGTAAAAACATCATCGGATACGACTGTCTCTTTGGGAGACGCAAGCACGCCGAGCTTCATGTCCTTTTTCAAATACCAGAATGCGATTGCAGTTGTCACAACACCCATAATGAAAACGAGAGGCACACTGGCTGTAATCACGTCCGAGACTGGAATTCCTGCAGCTTTGGCCGTTAAAGTAGGAGCCCCTTGAATAATAAAATCACCGGACAGTGCAATCCCGTGTCCAAACAAGTTCATCGAAACGGCGACACCCATCGTAGGCAAGCCAGCTCGCAATGCCACGGGCAACATGACAGCACCGATCAGTGCGACAGCTGGAGAAGGCCAGAAAAACCAGGAAATGACCATCATGACGATCCCGATCACCCAATAAGCCAATGTAGGATTTCGAACCAAATGGGTCATCGGTCGAATCATCGTTTCATTTACGCCCGTATCGGTCAAAACGTGACTCATGGCAACGATGATACAGATAACTAAAATCGTCGGCAATAGCTCGGTAATCGCATAGATGAAGCTGCCGAATATTCCACCGACGGCCGTTGTCACAGACCCTGTCGCGACGAAACCGAGGATCGCTATGCCCACGATACTAATCAGACTCGTATCTTTTCGCAAAACCATGACGAGAATAATGCCGATCACAAACAAGACGTACACACCATGTATCCACAAAAGCTCGATTCCCATGTCGCACCCTCCTTTTTCGTTACTCCGATGAAAGTACCTTGATGTCACAACATATGCGAAAAATAGGCCATGGGTGAACGCACATCCTAGAGCGGACAAGTGTATCAACGGAGAAACTGGCATTTTTGTCCATGATATGCCACTATTAATGAATGACGAATATTTGGGTTCCAAGCAAGAGAGGGGGATCGGCACATCGACGTCCTTAACCAGTTCGTCGTGCAGCCAACTACGATGAATTCGACTACACCCATCCAACGTAAAATGGACCAAGCAATTGAGCTTTTGGAGCGCCGTTTCCTGGAAAGAAGTGAATTGATTCGCCTTTTAATGCTCGGCATCATGAGCGGGGAAAATGCTTTGTTAATCGGTCCGCCGGGAACTGCGAAGTCTCAACTAGCACGGTCTGTCTCTCAGCTTTTTGGATCGGAACATTGGTTTGAGTATTTACTTACCCGTTTTACGACGCCCGATGAGATATTCGGTCCAGTCTCTCTTCAACAATTGAAACTGGATCAATACGTACGAAAAACAGCAGGCTATTTGCCTAACGCTCAGTTTGCGTTTTTGGACGAAATTTTCAAAGCGAACAGCGCGATTTTGAATGCGCTGCTTTCTATATTGAACGAACGAATTTATTTCAACGGCAGAGAAAAAGAGGAGGTTCCGTTGCAGTTCTTAATCGCTGCATCGAATGAACTTCCCGATGACGATGATCAATTGACCGCTCTGTATGACCGCTTCCTGTTCCGCTATGAGGTTCACTATTTGAAGCATGCTGCAAGCTATGAGCGCATGTTTTCAGTGCCAACGACGCCTCTTCCGGTTGTGTTCTCTCTGTATGACGTAAAGGATATTCAAGCGACAGCGAAGCAAGTGGTCATTCCAGAAACCATCATTTATTTCTTGTACCGTCTAAAACAAGACCTGGAAGCAAAAGAGTATGTGCTCTCCGACCGTCGCTGGAGCAAAATTGCGCATGTATGGCGTACTTCTGCCGCTTTGCATGGACGTGAGCAGGTGACAATCTGGGACACCGTTTTCACTCCGCATATGCTGTGGAATGTTCCTGAGGACTTGACGGTCATGCAAGAAGCGTTTGAACAACAATTTACGGAAATGCTGAAGAATGATATGGAGAACGAATTACCACTCCAACGCTTCGGACAAATTGCAGATAAATGGAAGGAAAAAGAATCGGAGCTGCATGCGTTCCAGTTTAAAAAGGAAGTGGGCGCAAAGCTGGGCAAGGAAGCGATGGAGCACAATGTCCGGTTGTTGGAGGAGAGTCGCGATGAGGTGGAAGAGACGGCGCGAGACTTTCGTAATCGTCTCATTCAGTGGGAGAAGCGGGAACACGATTTGCATGCCTATGTTCTGGAAAAAAACCGCTTGATTCCGCATGTAGAAAAATACGCGGTCAAATATTCGTACCTGCGAATTGAAGGCGAACGGATTTTGCAGCAGCTACAGCGCACGTATCGGACGATTTTTGACAAGGAAATCCCTGGGGCGGATTATGATTTTACGTTGTAGGGGGTAGTTCGTATGATCATTCGCGCTAGTGGTGTTGATCGCTATGTATTTGAAACATACCTCGCCTCTTCGCGCACTGCTCAGGAATGGGTTCATGAGGCGCGAACACGAGCAGCATGGTTTGATTTGGAGCTCTTGGCCGATTTTTTCCTCGTCTTTTATTTGGAAAAGCCGGAGATCGATCTGACGCAAGAATCCACTCCTTTTCATCATTGGATGATTCGTACGCTCATGAAGCAGTATTTTACACGCATGATTCATCCTCGTACAGTCGGGCAGGAAAGTGCGTCGTTCAAAACCGCAATCAAGGCCTTGTTGTGGCTGACAGAGACGTTTTCCGAGGAAGTGAAGCAGCGGGAGAAGGATCAGCGGCCCTCTCCGCTCTTGACTGGCTTAAAAGACCAGCAAGGTCAGGAAGGAAGTCAACAAGCACAGCTTTCCGAGCTACTGACAGAAAAACAAAAGACCAAGCTCGAGTTAGTTGGTTATACGCTTCAACAGGGGAAGCGGGTCGTGGAAGACAAGCAAGAGGCCATGGACACCAAGCCGTTAGTGCGGGCAGAGGTATTGTCGTTGCAAAATCGTATTACTGAGCTGCAAGAAGAAATGAAAGTCCAGTTCACGAAACGGACCAAGCTTCTGCAAAAGGTGAAAAAACTGGAGAGTGACCTCGCTCAGAGGGAAAAGCAGCTGGAACGACTCCAAAAGCAAGAGAAGGAAGCGATTGCCGCTTTTGAAAAAGAGCTGGGACAATGGCTGGAGCAATCGTTAAAGGCGACGCTATCCGCTGAAGAACTCGATACGCTTTTTGTTGAAGAGGTATTTACGGCCAGTCAGCGTTTTGCCAACCGAAGCTGGGGTCATGAGCTAGGCAAGCTGCGCAGGCAAAGCTTTGAGCAGTATTTGAAATGGATTGAGAAATTGAAGAGACATCCTGACCTGGTTGCTTTTCTGAACGAGGTAGGAAGGCAAGTTCATCGCTTTCGTGTGAAGCGCAAAGAAATTCGCTCCAGACATTTTCCTGAGGAATACTATGATTTGCGGCAATCGGGCGATATTGCACACATGCTGCCTGGTGAAGCCGTGCTTCTTGCTGATCCGGACTTCGAGAATTACTTCATGCTCAAATGGCTGGAGCAAAAGCTCATGACCTACGATACCTCGGGATGGGTGGAAGAACCGCCAAAAGGTCCGGTAATCTGTATGCTAGACACATCCCATTCGATGCGAGGAAGTAAGCTGCGGCTTGCGCAAATCTTCCTCATGACGTTTGCCGCCCTTTCGATGCTGGAAAAGCGTGATTTTATCCTCCTCTTGTTCGGGGCAAAAGGCGAGATCAAAGAGCAACCGCTTTATCACAAAAAACCTGATTGGCCTGCCTTCTACGGCTTGGCGCAAATGGCGTTTGGCGGTGGAACTCACTTTGACGCCCCGATGAAGCGAGCCATCGAGCTGGTTGAAAAGGAACAGGCGTGGCGTGGAGCAGATTTTGTCATGGTAACAGATGGAATTGGAGGCATTTCTCCTTATGTCCAAGAAAAGCTCATCTCTTTAGGCCAGCAGAAACAAGTTCGTTTGCACAGCTTGATTGTGGGTTCTGCGAGGCAGCATCTCGTACAAGCGTATGATTTGCTGGGCGTTTCTCACCGTGTCAAATTTGCGACGAGCTGGGAAGCGGATGGGGAAGAGAACACGGGACTACTCCTAGATGTATTTCAAACAGCCAAATAAGTGATTCGACGTCACTTCCAAATCTCGTCTCCTCTCATGGGACGGGATTTTTTTAGGGAAGCTTAAGAAAAATTTTATCTCTTACCTCCTTTTTTCTTTAATAATTTCGCCTATGCTGAGCGTAGCTAACAATAGGAAAGGGGAAAAGGAGGGCACTATGAAGGAACTGATCAAGCTGGCCAAGCTTATACGGGGAGCCAATGTCTTGTTTTCAAATATTGCACAAAAAGAGCTAGAGACAAATGAAATCAATTGGCAACAAGTATTGATTCTCGAAATTCTTGGAAATGGGCCAAAAACGATGGGGGACATTAGCAAGGCTGTTGATTTGTCAAACAGCACAACTTCAGGCTTAATTAGTAGGCTGGAGGAGGAAAATTTGGTACGAAGATTCCGAGACCAAACGGATCGCCGAATCGTGTGGGTTTCACTGTCGGATCGATTATGCAGTGCATAAAGGAATCGGCTGAAAAAAGTGGATAGACCGCTTCTTCTCAGCCGATGATTATGACCCCAATTAGCTGACTCTCGCTGCCATCGTACGTCCGAATTCAAGCTCGTCGAATTTGCTCTGAACGACTTGACGATCGTATTCCCACACGGCATCCTCCAGCGCATACTCCACCGGAACATCCCGGATAATCGTAGCCAGCTTTCTGCTCAAGTACACCTGATCGCGATTCTCTTCCAGCTTGCTGCGCATTTTCGGCGTACAATTTGCCAGATTTACATATAAGTTGTCCAGATCACCATGCTCGGTAATCAACTTTGTCGCTGTTTTCTCGCCGATACCTGGGCAGCCTGGAATACAGTCAGATGCATCTCCCATTAAAGCTTTGACATCAACGACCTGTTCAGGTGAAATGCCACGCAATGCCAAGAGGCTCGCTGGATTATAATGCTCGTGTTTGCCACCATTTTTCAGGATTTTTACACTAACTCGCTCAGATATGAGCTGCAAGCTATCGTAATCACCCGTCGCAATGATGACCTCGTGTCCTTCTTCGGAAAGACGTGTGGAGAGCGTACCCAATACATCATCGCCTTCATAGCCTGGGCAACCTAAGTTTGGAACCGAGAACGCATCCGTTACTTCTTTCACCAAATCGAATTGAGGAATAAGCTCATCCGGTGCCGCTTGGCGATTTGATTTATAGCCGTCATACCATTGACTGCGAACCAATGACTCGCGCGAAGCGACATCCCAGCCCACTACAAGATGAGTAGGGCGCGTCAACTCTGCGTAATCGAGCATCATTTTTGTAAATCCATAAACCGCATTTGTGTACACACCTGTTGAAGTCTGGCGATAGGCTCCACCCCAAGCAGAACCATAAAAGGCGCGAAATAAAAAGCTCATGCCATCGATGAGCAGTACTTTTCCTGAATCACTCACAAAACCTTGCCCCTCTCACTACCAAACTATACGCACCATTATAGCATAAAGGAGTGGGACAACCTTGTCAGATTTTACAACTGAAATATCGTGAGAAAACGTGCATGTACTTTTATTACGGTGGGATGATAGTACCACAAGAGGTCAACACCACCTCTTGAAATCAACTTCCGGTCTCAAGGCGAGAAGCAAAACGCTGACGGTTCAACCCCGTCCCGGGAGAAAAAACGCGTCGGGAGGAATCAATCATGGCTAACAACCAAGGTGGAACCAACAATCTGGTAGTTCCTCAAGCGAACCAAGCTTTGGATCAACTGAAGTATGAGATTGCATCTGAATTCGGTGTAAATCTCGGACCAGACACTACTTCTCGTCAAAACGGTTCTGTTGGTGGCGAAATTACCAAGCGTCTGGTGAGCTTCGCTGAGCAACAAATGGCAGGTCGCCAAGTTTAACGTACTGACAAGTAAATAGCTGGATGAAGAGAGGTCCCTTTTAAGGGGCCTTTCTATGTTTACCATGAAAAGCCCTTTTCTTTCCTGGGTGGTGCAAACACACAAGCACAATCGCGGACTAGTCATATGGTGTAACGAACAGTTAACTATCCTCGTTTGTCCAGTGGAAAGGAGCGACGTCCGGCTATGAAGAAAAAAGAAGTAAAGCAGCTTTTAAAAAAGCATCCCGAATTTGAAGCGTGGGTTCTAGAAGATTCCATGCGGATTAGAGCGGTCAAAACCAACCCCGATATGGCGGAAGAATTGTTTAAAAGATGGAACGATCGAAAAAAAGGGATGCTTGATTTTGAAGGCATCTCGCAAAAAACCAAACGTGCAAGCGAAATGCTGACAGGCGTGCAATCCATCATGGAAATGATGTCGGATTATTCGAAGAAACAATAAGATTACATTTGGTATGATTGGAGAAGGCTAGCTCATTAGCCTTCTTTTTCTTTTTCATTTCGGGGTGTGTTTTGTTATACTAGAAAATGGGAGGGAGCATGTCTATGTTCAAATCAATGGTTAGTCTCATGTTGGTCACAGCATTGACGCTCGTCTCTGGGACAAGCATATTCAGCCAGACAGCAGAAGGGGTTTACGCCCATACAACGAAACAACAACCAGCGATCAGCGTAACACCAGCCAAGACATATCCTGGGGACGTTATTTTTGTACGCAGTAAAGAGCCACAAACCGTAACGGTATTCTCTCAGAACTATCGTTTGCAAAAGACACAGGATGAGTATGCCCGGTTTATCCCGATTCCTTTTAACACGAAAGCGGGCACCTATAAAGTTACATCTGCTGACAAAAAGCTTTCCGTATCAGTGACAATCGCACCGAAAAAATTTGAAGTAGACAAGCTTACGGTAAGTAAACAGCTCAACAAAATGCGACAGGATACGAATCGAATCAATGCTGATCAAAAAAAGATCAATGCAGCCAGATCAAACTCGAGAGCGATTCCGTATTTCTCGGAGCCGTTTAAACAGCCAGCAGTCGGAAAATTAACGACTCCATTCGGCTACCAACGCGTAGTAAATGGTGTACCAGCCAATCGGCACTCGGCGATCGACATCGCGAACAAAACAGGAACGCCAATTTGGGCGAGCAACCATGGGAAAGTGGTTCTGGCCGACTCTTTATACTTAACAGGTAATACCATCATCATCGATCACGGGTTAAATATTTTTTCCATATATGCTCACTTGTCCAAGCTAGATGTCAAGACAGGGCAAGAAGTGAAACAGGGACAGGTGATTGGACAAATGGGTAGCACCGGTTTTTCTACAGGTCCTCACCTTCATTACGGCATGTTAGTGGGTAATACGTATGTAAATCCGCAGCCGTTTTTTGATGCATCACCTTTCCTCTGGAAGTAATTGGAGGTGTCTTCATGAGAGTCACAAATGTGCCAAGCAAGGTGCTCAACAACATGGTTCATTTCTTGGCGCCGTATGAACAGGCAGTTGAAGAGCTAAAGTTAAAACTAAAAGGAATAAAATACGGCTTTCTAAAAAGCGGCCGTTATTCTCCTATTGAATTTGTTGTCGGACGAGTAAAAAAAGTCGACAGTTTAGTAAAGAAGGCGAACGAAAAAGGAATCGACTTTTTGGGAGATCATTGGCAAAGTGACGTCGCCAAGGAAGTCCAGGATATCGCGGGCCTTCGAGTCGTATGTCGCTATGTAGACGACGTGCGCGAGGTGCTCCAGTTGTTGCAGGAGCGGGAGGATATCGTCATTCACGATGTCAAAGACTACATCGCAGCTCCAAAGGATTCCGGCTACAGAAGTATTCACATGATTGTTTCTTATACGGTCTACCACGGCAGCGAAAAGAAAACACTCTTTTGTGAGATCCAAATCCGTACATTGGGCATGAACTTCTGGGCGACGAATGAACACGAACTGCGCTACAAGTATGCGGGCAACATTCCGACAGATGTCTTGGAGCAGCTTCATGAAGCGTCTGTGATCACACATCAGCTAGACGTGTTGATGAACAATTTGCGTCAAGAAATTCTCACACCGGCAGAAGTTGATACGACATTGGAAGAAAAATTGGAAGAAATATTTTCCTTGTATGTCAAGCAGGATTTGGATTCTGCCGCCGCTTTGTACAGAGAACATGTCAGTGGCTTCGAAGAGGCTTTTGCGGACAATCCTAAGTTTAAAATGATTCACGATTTGTTGGGGATCCGGTTGAAATAACGTCTTTTGTTGTCTACAAACCAAATGTAACCTGAAAAAACGCGACAAAGTAGGAAAGGATATAGACTAACATGCGCTTTTTGCTAACGAACCTACTCGTTGTGGTGATGGTTTTGTTCAACCTTGGCATGTCTTCCGCTTTTGCCGAAGAGTCATCAAGCCTGGAGCCTAACACTCTCACTGGACAATCAGCCATTCTGATTGATGCTACAACGGGACAAGTCTTGTTTGAAAAGAACCCTCATGAGAAGCTGTACCCTGCTAGTATTACAAAAATCGCAACAGGTATTTACGCGATAGAAAAAGGGAAACTGGATGACACTGTCACTGTCTCAAAAAAAGCACGCCGTGAAGAAGGTACACGTGTCTATTTGGAAGAGGGAGAACAGATTTCCCTACGCAATTTATTGTACGGACTGCTCATGAATTCAGGTAACGACGCTGGTACAGCGATTGCTGAGCATATGAGCCAGACGACAGAGCGTTTTGCAGTGGATTTGAACGCGTATTTGAAAGAAAAAGTAGGTGTCACCGAAACGAATTTTACCAATCCACACGGACTGCATGATCCGAATCATTACACGACTGTTGCTGACATGGCCAAAATTTCGCAGTACGCGATGAAAAACCCCGTTTTCAGGGAAATTGTCGGTACGAAGCGGTTGCCTTGGCATGGACAAACGTGGGAAACGGTATTGGTGAATCACAACAAGCTCCTGCGCGATTATGAAGGTGCAACGGGTATCAAGAACGGTTTTACTGATCAAGCGATGCATACCCTGGTAGGCTCCGCCAAGCGTGGAGAAATGGAGCTCATCGCTGTCACAATGAAGGCCTCTACAAGTGCAAATGCATACAAAGATGTGAAAAAACTACTGGACTTTGGTTTTCAAGGATTTGAGACCAAACCAATCGCCAAAAAAGGGGATTCTTTTTCAGAAGTAGCTGTTCCTGGCAACAACTCGGTCGTGACTTTTACAGCCAAGGAGGACTTGTATGCGACGGTTCCCAAAGGTGTGGAGCCATTGGTAGAGCTAAAAGCAGATGGGAACCTGTCTGTTAAGGCTGGCAAGCTAGCCGTCTCTTATCCGTTGCTTCGTCATGATCCGCCTGCTCCAGCTCCTACTACTGTGTTTGGGGATATAGAAAGTAGCGACACACATCCACTGGCCCGCTATAGCGTATTGATCGTCTGGTTAGGAATGAACCTTTTCTTAATCGTGTTTACGTTTTCCCGTGCACAGAGGAATAAACGAATCCGCGAGCGCAGTCTTCAACGGCGATTCTATTAATGCGAAAATGAGAATCAAAACAGGACGTAGCAATATGCACGTCCTGTTTTTTTGCGAAATGACGGTGATGTAGGTCATCTCTTGTTGAGTTGTGAGGGATAGATGCCGTGTCCAATCGTGGAAACCGAGCGTACATTAGAGTAATAACTTTTCATCCGGTGAGGGGGAGTGAGATGGACAACCGAATCTATGATCACCCTGCCGTGTCCGTCATCATCCCAATAAGTGACAGCGCCAGGGATACGAAAAAGCTGCTTTCTGCTGTCAAAAGAATAGATCCACACACGGAAGTAATCGTCGTATGCAACGGAGTGAGCTCCCATGAAACTACCCTATCCAATGCATGGGGAGCACAAGTCATTTCAACCGGTTTGGAAGTAGACAGCCATGAGGCAAGAGCGATTGGGTCTGCTCACGCGAGGGGAGATGTTGTCCTCTTTATCGACGAACGCCTCGCCATGCCTCTTTTATACTTGAAGAAATATGTCATGCTAGTCAAAAAGGGTTCAGATGTCATTATCACGACATGCTCGGACCGCTCGTTATCAAGAAGAGGAAAGCGTTCACCAAGAAGTGCCTATTGCTTGTTGAACCATCTTCTTGGTCAAAAAAGAATGGGCTCCGCTTCCTTTGAAAACATTCCATTTGCCTTGAGCCGGAATGCTCTAGAGGCGATTGGTTCCGAGAGTTTATGCAATCCGGCAGTTGCTTTGGTTCAAGCATCAGCCTTGGGGCTCAAAATGACGACAATCGCCCCGTTTTCTCCGGAAAAACAACCAACCGGCACTCGTGATATCGTACGAAAAGACATCCGTACGATTTACCGGGAGCATGCGCAGGCAATCCAGTTATTAACGGGTGGAACGAAGCTCCGACATGCAGATCAGGATGGACAACGACACCGCGACTTGGTGCATTCAACAGACGTTCTGCATTTGCGCTCGGTCTTTCATCTGGAATCGCGCGTAAAGGAGGGCGGTGGATGGGGTGGCAAACGCAAAGCGAAATATGCGAGATCCCACAAAAAAACGCAGAGAAGAGCACATTAATGGCAAAGAAAAATGCCAGAATTTACATCGGTTAAGTGTCATTCTCTCTGTTCACCACGAGCGGACGATTAAAAAAGTACTCAACCAAATTGAGAAGCTCCGGCCCATGGAAATCGTACTTGTTGTGGATGGCTGCCTGGATCAATCGGTGAAAAAGATACTCACGTATTCTTCTTGTCCACTCACAGCGTTTGTGTACCCATTTCCATTAGGGGATGATGTATGGAGAGCAATTGGTGCCAAGGAGGCCACAGGAGATGTGTGGCTGTTTCTCGATGCGGATCACGTTGTAGCTGCAAATGACATGCAGTCCTTTGTCAGAAAATGTTACCAGGGAGCAGACATCGCTTTGAGAAAGCCCATAACACCACTTCGACAACCATCAATAGAACCGGATACCGTTTTGCTAGCGAAGACATTTCTCAATACCTTAGTTTCACGACATGAACTAGGAACTTCCTCGATGTACGATTTACCTTTTGCCATGACGCGACAAGCTGCCTCTATCATCGGCGTTCAACATTTGGTCGTACCTGCCGTTGCGCACGCCATTGCTCTGCACAATCAATTGCGAGTCGAGCCATCTCCTTACATTGCATCAGCAAAGCTTACGAGAAAAAGAGCGACACAAAAAAAGAATAAACCGAGCGTTAACCAGACGATCCTGGGAGATCACTTGGAAGCAATGGATTACGTGATGTCCCTTAAATGAATGAAACCGTTGTCGAGGCGATGCCATCTGTCGGTATCGCTTATTCGTTATTTTCAAAAGTCTCGTGCAAACATGCAATCTTAAGTCACTGGAATCATTTGATCTCTTGACTTTGCATTGTTCGGTTTTTGTAGTACGATAGGCAAGTAGGTCATTTTTTCTTGATAAAGGAGCAAACAGATTATGAGTATCCATATTGGAGCACAGCAAGGTCAAATTGCTGAAACCATCCTACTGCCGGGCGATCCGCTACGGGCCCAATACATTGCTGAAACTTTCCTCGAAGGAGCAGAGTGCTACAACAACGTGCGTGGCATGCTCGGCTTCACAGGTACATACAAAGGTAAGCGCGTTTCTGTACAAGGAACGGGCATGGGAGTTCCTTCTATCTCGATCTACGTCAATGAACTCATGCAATCTTATGGTGTTCAAAACTTGATCCGCGTAGGCACATGCGGCGCGATACAGGAAGACATCAAAGTACGTGATGTGATTATTGGTATGGCTGCATCCTCCGATTCTCAAACGAATCGTCTCCTGCTCAATCAGGTTGATTTTGCTCCGACTGCTAACTTTGATTTGCTGTACAAAGCGTATCAAGCAGCGACAGAGCGCAATCTGTCTGTGAAAGTGGGCAATATCTTTACGAGCGACAGCTTCTATCGCGAGAACCTAGATTTGTACAAAAAATTGGCATCCTATCAAGTGCTTGCTGTTGAAATGGAATCTTCCGCGCTGTACACTTTGGCTGCAAAATACAAGCGCAACGCATTGTCTATTCTCACCGTAAGTGATCACATCCTGACGGGTGAAGAAACATCCGCTGACGAGCGCCAAACAACCTTCAATGAAATGATTGAAGTGGCGCTGGACGCAGCTCTGATCAAGTAAATTAGCATGCAGACGACATCCCACTGGCAAACTATCGTCAGTGGGATTTTATGTAGAGGATAGAAAAAGGGGATGGAATCATGAAACATAATTACCCTGCCTTTTTTGAAACGGCATTTGACGAAGGGTATACGATAGAGCAGGATGGCTATTTATATCGGTTATTCCGCCAAGATATGGGCAAGCTTCAGGTGAAAACAGGAAAAATCGTGGCGAATGATCCGTTTGTCATGTTTGAGACGGAACCGTTTGAGGAGGTTTTCCCAAAGGGGAGATTCTCCGTACAGCTCGCTATCGCGCAAGTTCAATCCCTGTTAAAGGAAGAGCAAACGGATGATTCTCTCGAGCCAGATGAACGGGTAGCATTGGCACGGATTGCCTTCTCAGACAAACCTGTCGTGTCTTGGAAAATGGCTGTTTGGGCAGAGTCAGATGTGTCACAGCTTGGCGAAGGAGAGTTTTTTGGTTACGGTGTGGATGCGGGTACAGGCTCGTTCATGGATGCAGAAGCTTGCGCCCTTTTGGAACGAGAAATGGAGAAGGACGAGATGTTTTATGAGACGTTAACGAAGAAAATGGACCAAACGTATAAACACACGCGTAGTTGGGGTCTGATCAATATAGGGGAAGGCTGTAATGTCGCTATGTTTTCAACAGGATGGGGAGACGGCAGCTACGCGAGCTATATCGGTTACGATGCCGAGGGACAAATCGCACGATTGGTAACAGATTTTTACTTGTTAAATTGGATGGGAACGGCTGAAGAATAGAAGTTGGGGTAAACGGGGAAGAAAGAGAGAAGAAAAGCATATAAACGCCAAAGTAGAGTGCCTCCAGTGGCACTCTTTTTATTGGTTATTTTTTCTTATTTCGTTCAAGGTACTGCGCCAGGTTATTCAAGGTATTTTCGTACGATCTTTTTTTCGGTGTAGAGGTGATCGTTTTGGATTTTGGGATTACTTTGGTCATTTGGGGACCTCCGGGCGTTTTTAGTTATAGTGATCTTAATTATAATATAAATGAATTTACAATAAATGTAAATGGTGTTTTTTATTTAAAATGAATTTTTTTATTATAATGAAATTTAAGTGGAATTATGCCGTTTATGTAGATGGATGATGAATGTCTTAGTGTGTTGTGAAGCTGATAAACATACTGAAAAAGCTCCTTATTACTAATTAGGTTTATATGAGAGCAAGTTTCGGTAATGCATGTATGTCTTATGGCACTGATAGATGGGAAAAGCTATTTATTTTGCGTTATCTTTCAATTTAGATCCATGTAAGAAGGAGTTTGTGACACCTAGCTTATAAGAACAGGTGAGTACCCCTTTCAGAAATTATGCATTTCATTTTGAGTCCGATAATATATATTATGTAAACTGATAAAAAGAGTAGAAATCGGTTAGGTGTAAATGTAATGAGATTTCTGTTGTCTGGCGACACAAACATACTACTAATAAGGTCTGATTTTAGCGTTTAGCAGTATGTTTGTGTCGTATTAATGAGGACACAAACATACTGCTATAACACGCGTGATAATTGCGTATTAATTTCATAGAAGGTTTTAAATTCCACATAGATAAACAAATGTCAAGGCACATTAAAGTACTTAGCGTTCTTTATAAGGTAATTATTCGAGAATAGACTCTCTATGTACTTGTTCCTCTACTAGTGAATGATCCGTTTTCATTTCAGTTCATGAAATATCGATTTTATGAACTGAAAGTCATTATAACGAAATAAATAAATTTTACTGTGATTCAATTTTCAATTTGTGATGAAAAAATTGATTTTTTCATTCAACCTCTGTTTCCTTTTCTCACCAATCCTCCTCTCCATGACTACTTAATTGAACTAGTTATTCAGTCATGATCCTCCACCCTTTAGATGGTGCGGTCAGTAACCTTTTCAACAAGGCAACTATGCCTGTGTGGCCGCGTCCATTCCAACTTAGTGTCCTAGTAGACTATCCGTGGCAGCTCATCCCCCCAAGTTGATATTTCCTGACAATGTGATTATTTACGAATTTGAAGAAATCCCTTTCAGAGAGTTCTCCTCCTTCGTAATCATTTTTGCCAAACAGAAAGATGTCAATCGAGCGATTATCATCAAACTTCACACCAAGCGCAAGCTGCTCGATAGAAAGCTGTGATTCGACCATACAAAGCGTGCCATATATCGCAAAATCATTATCACACTAGCGTTTTCTTGTTTTTTTGTTCTACATGCAATACACACTTTTAGTTGGTCCATAGAAATATGTAGAATCTATTAAACAAAATGTGACATAAAATGCTAAAATCAAGAATATATAGGGAACCCAACTAGGATGGGTCAAATCGCATACCCAACTCATTGTTCCTCCCCAATTGATTATGGTTTACAAGGTTTCCGATAAACAAGTAAGAAAGAGAGGATAAAAGATGAAAAAAAGAGTTAGATACAGAAAAAGATATGCATTCCTTGGTGCTGTAGCGGGATATTTCATAGCTTTACTTGCATCCACGATACTTCCGACTTTTATTATGTTAGCCATACCTTTGCTAACAACAGCCATAGGGTTTGTCTTTGCTGAAAAGAAAGAGCAGCAATTAAGTAGATTCACGGTACCAGAACCGGACCAGAGAATTACTTCTACTGAAGCGGAGAGTGAACAAACGAAAAGGGAACCGGAATCTACCTACTCATCAGAAATACGAGAGTATCTACAAATTATTAAGGAAATTGTGGTTAACGAAAATGACAAGCGCAACCTCGATGATGAAATTTCCGAAAAGACAACCAAGCTTTGTTCTAAGATCGATACTCTCCTCCCCTACATAGAAACGCTCGGTAGTGCGCAAACGAAGCATGATATTAAAATGCTCGTTATGAAAGACTTGAATAGTGTCATCAACCCCTTCTTGAGGCTGAGTGTTGAAAACAAGTTGAATAATAGGCGTAAATTATTAGACGGTCTCCGTGACATTAACCTAAAGCTGAAAGTGATCTCTACATCCATTGAACAACACGACATCTATGAGTTGGAGAGAAAGCTTAATCTTATTACCGAAAAATATAATGCCAAAGAAATTTATTAATTACTGTTAAGGAGCGTGTTATAGCAATGACGACACAGGCTGTCCAATTAGTTAAACAAGAAGACATCATCAAGATCCAATCTGAAGCAGAAAATGTGGTACGCCAGCTGCAAACTGATAATCAAATCCAGATGGATTCAATTTTTGAGCAGCTGGGTAATTTGGGTGAAAGCACCCAACGAAATGCCGCTGAATCTCTCGAAATTCTAAAACGACCTGTGAAAGATCTGATGGATGGGAAAAACAATGATATTCCCAATACACTCTTAAAGCTTCGTTCTTGCACAGAAGAATTGAATCCTAATAAAATCTTTCAAAGCGGTGGGATCAGCAATCTTTTCAACAGAATCTTAGGGAAAAACCCAATTTCCACCTATATTCGAAAATATGAATCCGTTAGAACACAAATTGATAACATCATTGCCTCCTTGCTTAATGGCAGTTACAAGTTAAAAGAAGATGTCATTAACTTGAAATACATTAAGAAAAAATCCGGTGAAAATATTTATGAATTAGAAAAACGGATTTACTTCGGTAACAAGTTGCTTGAGATGCTTGAAGTTGAAAGTAATAAGCCTGAAAATCAACTTCGCAAACCCGAATTTGAAAAAGCAATGGTCAAAGTCGTAACAAGAGTAAAAAATATGAGTCAAATGATCAACATTTTACAACAATCCATCGCTTCTGTTGATGTTATTGCGGACAATAACGAAAAGTTGGATGAAGCTGTCTTTAACGCGATTACAATGACGCAAAACGTTGTCACAGTGTCCGCTGCGATTCAGTTGGCCTTGAATAATCAGAAGAAGGTAATCGAAGCCGTACAAAATACCAATCAAGCCATTGAGGATATGCTGGTAGCCAATGCTCAAAGCTTAAAACAGAATACACAAGAAATCACCTCGATGCTGGAGCAACCAAGTATCGCAATCAATAAGTTGCAGCAGGCATTTAATGATGTGTATAGTGCAATCCAAATTACCGAAGATTCAAATCGGAGAATTATCAATTCTAGTAAAAACTTCATCCAAGAGATGGATAAGCTCAATGCAGACATGAGAGTAAAACTCGGTATGGCAGATCCAAATCAACTTTCTGCACCAGCCAATCAGCCAACCTCACTTCTACAGTAAATAAACAAAAGAGGAAACCAAGTGATCGTTACGTGGTTTCCTCTTTTGTTTACCTCTTTTTGTTCGTTGAAATATTGTATCAGACAGAAGTATTTGACCCTATGCCCAACCAGGGCCGTAAAAGTATTATTACTATCGATATATGTTTTTTCCTGACATTCTTCTAAAAGTCCTTCCTTAGAAAATGACAAATTAATCTACCACATATAAATGATCCCTTACAGATTCAATGAAAGGCCCCATATCTTGAAGCATTTCACAATAATTTTTACTGTTTTTCATGCTCTCCAAAGATTCCTTATCTCTCCAAACACTTACGACACCGAAATAGGGATTGTTCGCTTCTAAGCTAGGTTCCATGAAGTAAACATCTACACATCCTGCGTCTTTGTTGATAGGAACAAGAACATTTCGTCCTATTTGGCGCAGTTTTTCCTCCATTCCCGTTTTGCTGCTGATCGTTACCACTCGAACATACATCTTCTTTCCTCCTTGTTCTAAAATCATTCGCTTTTAACGAATTGCACCTTTTAACCACGAATCCAACTTCATCAAATCATCAGTGGAACAGTTTGCGTTTAATTCTCTGTGTAAAGAAGCGATCGTTTGACGTTTTAATACAGTCTGCCAAGCATCCTCCGCTTCGTCCATCACATCGGATAGCAAGCAGGTGCTGTTTTCATTTAACTGCAACATCCCTTCTAAAATTCCTGTCGAACGATAGAGAGATTTCACGCCTTCTATTGCCATGAACACATCATAAATGGTGATGTCTTCTGGTGAAGCTTGCAGTCGAAAGCCGCCTTTTGCTCCAGGGACGGATAAAACAATCCCGGCCTGTACAAGTCTTCTCATTAACTTTTGCAAATAAGTTGGAGAGACGTGGAGCTGTTGACTTAGGGCTTCACCAGATAACATCGCCTGTCTAGGTAGTCGAGTTAGCACTAGAAGAGCATATACGGCCTGTTCGACGCCAGACTTCATATTCATGATTCATCATTTGTGTTGAACATCTGTTTTTGTTGAGCGATTTTCAATTTTTCTGGTGTCACATCATTACCCAACGGGTCTAATATAGTTAGCCCAGAAAATGTGTGCAAGACTTGGCCTCGGATGATTTTCAGATATTCTTGACGGAGTTGTTTTTGTTCTTCTTTTTCTTTTTGGGTTAGACCATCTTCGCGTTGTTTTTTCGCTAGGCTATTTATTCGTTTTAAAATCGGGATCATCACTTTTTCCACCTTTCAATTTATAGAAGTTCCTTTGCAAGCAACCGGTACGACTGCAATCTCGCCTCGTGACTATGACTGATTGTCCCAAGCACCGCTTCTGTAACCCCGTATTTTTCATCGTGTTCACGCAGCGTATTGGCAACATCTTTTGCACTTCCTACCAGGAAACGCTTGCGGTTGTGCTCAATCTGCATTTTGTCCATTTCGGTATAGGAATAATTCAATGCTTCTTCCGGTGTGAAGATTTGAAACGGCATGCCTTTATCCAGAAACAGCAAGTTCAGATCCAGGCTCGCTGCGTAATATTCAGCTTCCTCTGTTGTTTCCGCCGCCATCACAAAATAGCCAACATTGATTTTGGGTGTCTCCATAAACGCTGAGGGCGTGAAGTTCGTGCGATACGCTTCAAGCATGGGAGACTCTAATTGTCCACTGATAAACTGGGCAAAAGAGTAACCAATCCCGAATCTTCCTGCCTGTGCAGCGCTGCTTCCACTCGATCCCAACAGCCACACCTCTGGAACTGGTGCATCGACTGGTGCAGCCAATGTGCGACTATACACATGGTCTTCAGGCATCGTGTCCGTCATAAACATCATCGTTTCCATCAGCTTATCGTACTGGTTAAGCAAATTGGATTGTCTTCCTTCGTGCAGGGCAAGCGTGGAGAACCGGTCTCCCCTGGAGCACGACCCACACCGAAATCAATACGGTTGGGATAAAGCGTTGCTAACGTTTTAAAAACCTCGGCCATTTTTAATGGAGAGTAGTGCATGAGCATAATTCCACCCGAACCAACGCGAATGTTGTTTGTCACGGAAGCAATGTGTGCAATCCTGATCTCAGGTGAGGCGCTTGCCAAGTTTACAGCCCCATGATGCTCCGAGTACCAAATTCTGTTGTAGCCCAAATCATCCACGAGCCTCGCCAGCTCAATCGTATTTTGAAACGTTTGGGCAGAAGTTTGTCCGTTCGCTGTAGGTGTTTGATCCAAGACACTCAATTTCATAGTAAGACCTTCTTTCGTAGTTAATGAGGACATTTAATATCCGTAATTTTGTTTTATAAAATGACGACAAATCATGTATTTATCGAAAAGGCCCGATAGGTAAACCAAGCTACTCCTTTCAGGGAAACCGCCACATGACCATGCATGTGATGATATGTGGCGGTACTTCCAATTTATCTGTGATCGTTACTTGCCATTCCAGTACGTCACTTCGTCAACACCCAACCTTACAGTCGGGAACCCTGGTTGTGTTGCTTTGCCTACAGGAATCATAAGAATGTTCACCCAGTTATCTGGAACGTCAAATGCTTTTCGGAACTCTTCCGTGTTGTAACCAAGCATCGGTACAGTGTCGTATCCTCTTGCCTTTGCCGCGAGCATCAATTGCATCGCAACAAGACCTCCATCAAGGTGCTGCCACTCTCTCCATACTTGTTCACTCACTGTACCGTAGTACCCTTCCACACTTTCATTAATTCTGTTTTTCACTTCCTCTGGCATAAAACCGGCTTCTACTGCTCTTTGATTGATTTTGTCTGCATTTTCCACGGTATAAGCGTTCATATCTCCTAGCACCACAATGACTGCGGATGCATCAACCACTTGACGTTGTCCCAATGCCATAGGAAGCAACTTTTCCTTGAGCGCCTTTTCTGTAAAAACCATAAAACGCCAAGGATTCAGATTTGTACCACTCGGAGCGAGCATTGCCTCTCCAATCAGTTCTTTGATTTCTTCCTCTGAGATTGTATAAGAAGGATCAAAAGTCCGAACAGAACGACGATCACGAATTACGTCATAAAAATTTGCTGTGCGATTTGCTGTTTTCATCATAACAGTACCTCCTACATATTTTTTGCATGATACTTCTATGGGTATAATGGTTATAGTCCCTATCCCTCATAACTTGGTGACGACCCTATTATGCAAGGAAAAGGAAATATTGCAAAGTACGCACTTTTACGTACTTTAGGAACGCAAACGTGCTATAGGTACGTCGACGTACCTATATATTTATAAAGGAGTTAAAGGAAATGAAACAGTACAACAACAGACTGGAAGTCGTTTTAGAGGTAATTGGTGGAAAGTGGAAGGCTCATATTTTATATCACTTAACAAGGGGACCTATTCGAACAGGAGAATTAAAACGATTAGTAACGGGGATTTCACAAAAAATGCTCACGGTACAATTAAAAGAGCTTGAAAGAGACGGCTTGATCACCAGAAGAACATACGATCAAGTGCCGCCAAGAGTTGAATATGCCCTGACTGAATATGGTGAATCATTAAAAGAAGTTTTAAAAGTCCTATGTAATTGGGGCGGAGACTATCTGAAGCATCGTTATCCGAATGGTGAAGTGTCCGTAAAAAATCAGGATGACATTATTTGATGAACCTAACTGGTGTAACAGAAAGAGGAGCCGCATCCGCAGCTCCTTTTTTGGTCCACCGACGGTCCCTGAGTTTATGATATCCATTTCAGGCCGATCGCGGACACAAGAACTAGGCTGATGAATAAGATGCGTATCCACTCCTTCGGTTCTCCGAAAGCGAACATCCCCAGAATCGTGCTCCCCACTGTCCCAATACCTGTCCATACGGCGTAGGCTGTGCCCATGGAAATCCGCGTCATTGCGAACATCAACAACGAAAAGCTGGCTGTGAACGCTGCGACCAAAAGCAACCAAGATCCCCAACCGCTGCGCTTCGCAACATGTTTGATCGCAAGAACCCCAAGCACTTCACACAGACCGGCGGTCAACAACGCCATCCACTCCATTTTTATTCCCCCTCTTATTGCTTTCCTCACTTTGGGTCACCAGCTTGAGCCCGATCACACCTGCCAAAAGCGTCGCAATGAACACGAGCTTTAGCGGATGGACCGGCTCATTGAGGAGGAGGATTTCCGTCATCACGGTTCCCCCTGTACCCAGTCCTGTAAAAACCGCGTAAACCGTGCCGACGGGTAGTTTTTTCGCCGCGTCGATCAAAACCTTGAAGCTGTACAAAATCGCCGCGATGGTAATAATCCATTCCCACCCCGTGGTTGCATGCTTCAACCCATATACCCATACCACCTCGAAAATTCCAGCTAGCAGCAGAAACATCCACTCTTTTTGCAAGCCTTTCTTCCCCCTGTTGTTGTCGATTTCTTACCAACAGTGTAAATCAGACATCGCATAACGTATAATGATTGATATCGATGTATACATCATTTTTTTTGATACCTTGTGCGAAGGGATGGAAATACAGATGGAATTAACGGATCTTAAAGTGTTTTTGGCCGTTGCGGCGGAAGGCAGCGTATCCGGGGCAGCAACAAAACTGGAATACGTCCAATCGAATGTGACGACCCGGATTCGCAAGTTGGAAGCGGAGCTTGGCGTTCCGTTGTTTCACCGTCATCCCAAAGGGGTGAAGTTGACCGATAAAGGAACCGTCTTCCGGGATTACGCGCTCTCCATCGTAAATTTAGCCGATGAATCGGTGAAAGTGGTGCAAGAAAAGTCCTACCCGAGCGGCCACCTCGCGATCGGGATGATAGAGACAGTCACCTGCGGAAATTTTATGAACACACTGTCCGAGTTTCAAAACCGCTATCCGGATGTGTCTCTCTCCATTGTAACCGGCGTATCGCAGGAGCTTGCGTCCATGGTGCTGAATCATCAACTGGACGGGGCCTTCATAACAGGTGATGTAGAGTCACCTATGTTGACAACTGAGTACGTCATACAGGATGAACTGGTCTTGCTGAGCAAAGAAGCGGGGACCGATCCTTTCGATATGAATAAGGTGAAATGGGCGGTTCATCCAAAGGGATGTCCATACCGCAAAGCGTTGGAAGCATGGCTCACGAGTAGAGAGATTCCTTTTGAAAACATTATTGAAATCAGCTCGCTAGAAACGCTCCTGAGCTGTGTCAAATCCGGGCTGGCGGCGACGCTGCTTCCGGCGACCATACTTTCGGGAGAATATCAAACCCTGGCGGCTCATCCCATTTCAGAGGAGTACGGCATGGCGACCAAAAGACTCGTACGCCGTAAGGACCGCTTCTCCAGCAAGGCCTTTGCCGCTTTTGCCGAGATGATCAATCAAAGAGGGCTGTAGGGACGGAATCTTCGCGATCCCGTCATTCCCACTATAGCCTTCAGATATTTACTTAAATATCAATCCATTTTTCTTGGAATGTAGAAGCAGAACCTCCCACCTGAACATATATAACATCACCTAAGTGAACAGATACATTTACAGTAATTTCTGAGGAGCTGTTCATTGTATACCCTTGTTCAAAATCAAAGGTTCTTTCTCTGCTTTTTTTCTTGTCATTATATTTTACTAAGTAACAAGCTAAAGCAGCATTTGATGTACCAGTAGCACTTTCTTCAGGAATATCGTATAAAGGTGCAAAGTTCCTACAATGAGCTGTGGAATCATGTAGGGTTTCTAGTGTAAATAAATGATACCCCGTTACATTATACTTTTTACTTATTTTAGTGATGCCTTCCATATCAGGGCCTATTTCTAATAAGTCTTTAAGACTTTTTACAGGTACAATGATGTCGCGTAAGCCTGTAGAAACAATTTGGATAGGCATATTAGGCATTAATTGGTCCTCATTTATACGTAATGATCCTATTATCTCTTTAGAAGGAAGTATTTCTAAAAAACTCGGGAGGTTTTGCTGTAAGAAAATCATCTGATTGTCATAAATTTGTACATGTAGTACGCCCGCTTTTGTTTCCGTGGTATAAATTCCTGGATGTACGATTCTGCTTTGAGCTAGTAAGGAAAAAGTTGCAACCGTGGCATGCCCACATACATCTACTTCTTCATTCGGTGTAAAATACCTAATTTTATAATCTGAATTTATAGAAGGGAATATAAAAGCAGTCTCTGAAAAACCTAATGTACTTGCGATAACTTGCATATCTTTCTCTGTGAGATCTTTTGTATCTAGAACTACTCCCGCAGGGTTTCCCCCTTCTCCGTTTTTAGTGAAAGCAGATATAACGTATACTTTAGTTCTCAATGCATTTTCCTTCTTTCGTAATTTTTACATTGATTATTTCCTATGTTACAAAGTTTGGATAGCATTTCGTCAGAAATATTATTAATAATATGAACACTTTGCTTATTTAGCGTCTGAAAAAGGCAGCCTTTAAAGCTGCCTCAGATAAAAGTAAAAACTCACTTAATTATTGGTGGCTGTATTCCATGTAACCAGTCTAAAATAAATGGGGCTTGATGAGGGTTTAGGTTACTTGGCATATCCTTTTTATGTATGAATTGAAGTCGTGTACTTTCCTCATTTCCTTGAACTGTACCTTCGTATTTCGTCACGTGAAAAATGATCTGTACACTAAAAACTTTGTCTCCATTTGCATATTGAGCAAAGCCATTCTTTCCGGAGTATATTCCAAACAACTTTATTTGACTAATTTGAAGATTCGTTTCCTCTAAAACTTCCCTTCTAACAGTCTCTTCGAATGTTTCCCCAATTTCCAGAAGGCCACCAGGAAGACCCCAAATATCTCTTTTTTGTTGTAGTAGAATTCGTCCAGAGTCGTCTTCAATTATTGCCCCACAGCCAACGGTTAATAGAGTTTCATGACCAATGTATTTTCTCATTGTTCCTATATAGTCATTCAAAACAACTTTACCTCCCATGTACTTTTTCCAAGCTGAATTCGTCATACTAAGCTGAACTCCTTGTTAGAATAACCTTGATCATGTTACTCGTTAATACTTGTTGATTTTTATCGATAATATTGCCTTTTGTCCTTTTCTTTTACGGATACTCTTAGTTTCCAAAGTTCTTGAGCCAATTGAAAAGCTTCTTTATCATTTCCTTTTTCAATGGCTATTCCCCTTGCTTTTAATAGAGCATTCGCAGCAGGAGATAGGTCAGGAGAATCCACAACCCATAACTTAAAATCATGTTGAAATGGATCGGTATCGCTCCAAACATAATCATGTTTTCTAAATGCAGCACCTACTGTGCTTTTAGTAAGCTCTTGCTTAGAACGAAATAGTTCTTTTTCATCATTACCTAAAAACACCAATTGCTTTTTATCCATAAATACAAGGGAGATATCTTTCTTTTTGAAAAGAATTTCATCATCTCTAAGTTTACAGGTAACTTTATCATCGTATACAGACGTTTCTAAGCTTTCATGAAAAGAGAGTAGAGTCAAGGCAATGCCCGCAATGAAGCCAAGGATCATTGTAACAATGCCTACCCATGCTCCACTATAGGATGCAATGAGTTTTAAGGGCCCCTGGAAAGGTATCCAAGGCAAAGAACTGCCCCATTTAGCAATACTCGGAAGAAACCAGCCGAACACTAAGCCGATAAGAGGGAAACCAAGCCACAAGATAACCTTGTCCGTTTTTGAAAAATTTAATAATGTATGATTCTCACTCATTTAAAGTCTCCTTTTTTAGATAATACACTTGTAATGGTTTCTCTCCATACAGCTGAAACATCAAGTTCAATGCCAATCATCGGATAATTTGATAAGTTATCAAGTGTTAACGCTAATACACATGCTTTTTCACGTAAGCCTTTTGAATCAGTGTGACCAAATTCTTCACCTTTTTGTAGTAGTCTTAAAAAACCGTCAATAAAGCCTTCCTGTACGGCTTTAATTATTAATCTGTACTCTTTATTATGGGAAGATTCTCGGTTTCCATATAAGAGAAACTCATTTAATACCTGTACAACAAGCATTTGTGTATCTGTAGTCTCTTCACCCAACAATTGCAAGCCGTCACTAATCATCTTCTCTACAAAATTATTTTTCGTATACGCATTAATCTGAAAATATTTTTCAAAACTATATCCTTCTAAAATCCAAGCGAATACAGCGTCTACTAGTTGTTCTTTCGAAGAGTAATAATAATAGATGGATGGCTTCTGTATGCCTACAGAATGAGCAATCATGGAAAGTGAAGCTTTTTCAATTCCATACTGTCCGATCAACCATGTGGTCGTTTCAAGAATTTTTTGTCGTGTTGCTTCGCTTTTATTCATTTCCTCACCATTTTCTACCTAACGTTAGTTAGATAATATCGCCTGCTTTCGCTGATTGTCAAGATGATTCATTAGGGGATTTGCCTATCCCCTATGTGTGGTTGTTTTATTCGCTTCCCAACATAAAAAGAAGCCGAGAGAATACGGAATAACTCCCTGCATTCTTCTCGGCTTTTCGCCTTACTGCCTATCCGTTTTCACCACAAACTCAATGCTTCCGAGGCCACCCCATTTAGCGCTTACGACATCCCCTTCCCGTAGCTGGTGGGAACCGGTAATGCCCCCGGACAAAATCAAATCTCCCTTGTGCAGCTTGCGTCCTTCGCGAGCCAGCATGTTCGCCAGCATCGCGACCGAGTGGGCTGGATGACCGAGAACTGCCGCACCAGCCCCCAAGTCTTTGAGCTCGCCATTGATCGAAAGAGTAACACCTACCAAATCGAGTTCAAGTTCATCAGGCTTTCTCCACGTCGATCCGATAAACACACGGGAAGACGAAGCATTGTCGGCAATGACATCAGGCAAGGTAAACTGGAACTGCGCATACCTGCTGTCGATAATCTCCAGTGCGGGAACTACATAGTCAGTGGATGTCAGGACATGAGCCTCAGTGATGCCGGGACCTTCCAAATCCTCACTCAAAACAAAGGCGATTTCCGCTTCCACCTTGGGATGAATCAATTCATTGATCGGCAGAATGCCGTCCTCGATATTCATATAGTCAAAAATGTAGCCTCGAATCGGTTCGTGCACATTCATCTGCTTCATTTTTGCCTGACTGGTCAAACCCATTTTAGAGGCAAAGATTCGATGTCCCTGCTCAAGCTTGAGGGAGACCAGTTCATTTTGAATACGATATCCATCTTCCACTGTCAGCTCGGGGTATTCAGCCGTTAGTTTTACGACCTCCTCCCTATTCAACTCAGCATCCACCAGCTTCTGAGCCAACCTTTTGTACAATAGCTCCGATTGCACGCTGATCACCCCCTATCTGATTTTGGTAGAGCTATTCAATTGGGCCATTTCCGCTGCGACATCCACGATCATGTCTTCTTGTCCCCCCACGGCCTTTCGTCTTCCCAGCTCGATCAAAATGTCCCGGGAGTCGATGCCGAACTTCCTGGCTGCACGCTCGGCATGAAGCCGGAAGCTGGAATAGACCCCCGCGTATCCGAGAACGAGAGCGTCTCTGGTAATTTCCTGTGGTACTTGAAGAATCAGCGATACGATTTCCTCTGCCAGGTCCATCATTTTGTACAGATCGACGCCCGTCTGAATGCCCATTCGATCCAGTACAGCAAGGAGAACCTCGGTTTGTGTATTGCCCGCACCTGCACCCAAGCACCGAACACTGCCATCAATCCAGGTGGCACCCTCTTGAATGGCGACGAGTGTATTGGCCATGGCTAAAGACAAATTGTTGTGTGCATGGAAGCCGATGGGAATATTCAGACATTGCTTCAATGCCCGGACTCGTTCCCCTGCTTGATCAGGTAACAGAGCGCCAGCAGAATCGACGATGTACACGACATCGGCTCCATAGCTTTGCATAAGTCCAGCTTGCTCCGCCAGTTTTTCCGGGGCAGCCATATGCGACATCATCAAAAAGCCAACTGTTGTCAAGCCAAGCTCTTTCGCCCGATAAATATGCTGAGCGGAGACGTCCGCTTCGGTCGCATGTGTGGCGATTCGTGCCATGCCTACGCCTAGCCCTGCTGCCGTATTTAAATCTTTGATCGTGCCGATTCCCGGCAGCAAGAGCACGCCCACTTTCGCTTGTTTACAAACGGAAACGGCAGCCTCGATCAGCTCCAGTTCATGGGTCCTGGACAGCCCATATTGCAGGGACGATCCGGCCAATCCATCTCCATGGGAGACTTCGATATGCGGTACGTTCGCTTCATCTAATCCTCGCGCTACCTCGACTACTTGCTCCACAGTAAACTGGTGATTGATCGCATGGCTCCCATCTCGAAGCGCTACCTCGGTGAGCACAATATCACGACTCATATGCGGTTCCTCCTTTCATCCGTGGCTATATACCCGTGCCGGTGCCGACAGCATGCTTGGCATATTCCTCTGCTACTCTCACCGCTGTCGCCGTCATGATATCCAGATTGCCTGAATACGTAGGGAGGTAGTCACCCGCGCCTTCCACTTCCAAAAAAACGGTGATTTTGTTTTCATCAAAGATCGGTTCTGAGCGCAGACGGTAACCAGGAACGAAAGATTGAATATAGGCAACGGTCTGGTGAATAGCCTTCACGATCTCCTGTCGGTCCGCCTCTTCCTCCACTATTGCATAGACCGTATCTCTCATCAGGATTGGCGGCTCCGCCGGATTCAGGATGATGATCGCCTTGCCTTTCTTCGCTCCGCCGATCGCTTCGATACCACGTGCGGTCGTCTCCGTAAATTCGTCGATGTTGGAACGTGTGCCAGGACCCGCGCTTTTGCTGGAAATAGTGGCCACGATCTCTGCGTAGCTGACCGGACTCACACTCCCTATTGCATGAACGATCGGAATAGTAGCCTGGCCGCCGCATGTGATCAGGTTGATGTTCTTTTCATTCAAATGCGCACCGAGATTCACAGATGGTACTACATAGGGCCCTACAGCAGCAGGCGTCAGATCGATGGCGAGCTTTCCTGCCTCCTTGAGCGCCTTGGCATGACCAATATGTGCTTTGGCAGAAGTAGCGTCAAAGACGATATCCGCAAGATCCGCATCGCTTTCCAAAAACGGTTTCAATCCGTCGTTAAATACGTAGTATCCAGCTGCTTTTGCTCTACGCAGACCATCCGAATCAGGATCGATTCCAATCATGGACGTCAGTTCAAGAACTGGCGACCTTCCTAGCTTGATCATCAGGTCTGTCCCGATGTTCCCCGAGCCCAGTATTGCTACTTTTACTTTCTTCATGCATGCACTCCTTTCCTATTTTTTATCTGCCAAACCTGACTCCTACTGAACCAAGTCCAGCAATCCGTGTGTGAAATACATCGCCAGGCTTAGCTTCAACCGCTGCTGATAACGCACCAGACAAGATGATTTCTCCTGCTTTGAGTGTAATCCCTAATTCATACAGCTTGTTCGCCAACCACGCCACACAGGATGCGGGATTGCCCAATGCGGCGGCACCCACACCGGTATTGACCAGCGCCTGATTTTTATAAAACGCCATTCCTACTAGGGGAAGATCCAGATCTTGCGGTTTCACGGGATGCCCACCCAGCACATAGAAGCCCGAAGAGGCATTGTCCGCAACTGTGTCTTCTAGTTTGATTTGCCAGTTGGCTATCCGGCTGTCCACGATTTCTAAAGCAGGCACTACATATTCCGTTGCCATCATGACGTCATAGATGGTTACATGTGGCCCTTCCAGATCGCGCTTCAGCAGGAAGGCAATTTCTGCTTCTACCTTTGGCGAAAGGACATACTCGAAAGGCAGTTCTCCGTTGTTTTCCACGACCATGTCGTCCAATAGATGTCCATAGTCTGGCTGATCCACGCCAAGTAGTGTCTGCATGGCACGAGAGGTCAGGCCGATTTTCTTCCCTGTAATCCTCGCGCCGTCTTTCACTTTTCGCTCAATCGTCTTCAACTGAACGTGATATGCCTCTATCTCGCTGAATTGCGGATCCAGTAAAGTGAGTGGCGCTACTCCCACCCCTTCACGACTCGCCGCCGCTAAATGATCGGCGAATCGCGTGATCTTTTCTTTGTCCACACGGTTCCCTCCCTGATTTGCTGTCCTTGTCCTTCTCGCTATAATTTCATGGTGACTGTCTTGACCTCGGAGTAGAATTCGAAGCTGTGACGCCCGCCTTCGCGGCCAATCCCGCTGTCTTTGGCACCGCCAAACGGAGTTCGCAAGTCGCGGACATACCAGCAATTGATCCATAAAAGACCTGACTTCACTCGATCAGCCACGCGATGCGCGCGCCGCAGGTCGTTGGTCCAAACCACTCCTGCCAAGCCGTAAGCCGAATCATTGGCGATCCGAATAGCGTCCTCTTCTGTACGGAATGGAATGATCACGATGACAGGACCGAAAATTTCTTCCTGGGCCACTCTCATTTTGTTGTCTACATCATAGAGAACGGTTGGCTCTAGGAAATTGCCGTCACCCAGCCCGTTGATCCGTTTTCCGCCGTAACCGAGCTTGGCTCCTTCTTCTAGTCCGAGCTGAATGTAGTGCTCCACCGACTCCATGTGACTGCGGGACACCAATGCTCCCATATCCGTGTCTGGTTCCAGAGGATTTCCCACCTTGATCCTTTGAACAGCCGCCACAAATTTGTCCAGAAACTGATCATATACGCTTTCTTGTACCAATAAACGCGATCCCGCCAGACAAATCTCACCCTGGTTGCGGAATATTGCCTCGATCGACCCTATTACTGCTTCATCAAGATCGGCATCTTCAAATACGATATTGGCTGATTTGCCTCCCAATTCGAGCGATACCGGAATCAATTGCGAAGCGGCATTTTGCATGACAGTCTTGCCGGTGTTAGATTCTCCCACAAAAGATATCCGGCGCACATGGGGATGCGTCGTCATCGCAGCCCCGACAGTCCCGCCAGGACCAGTGATGATGTTGAGCACGCCAGGAGGAAGACCTGCTTCATTGGCAATCTCTCCGAGCATCACCGCAGAGAGAGGCGTGTACGAGGCTGGCTTTACAACGACGGTATTTCCTGCGGCTAAAGCCGCCGATGCTTTCCAGGTCATCTGCATGAAGGGCAGATTCCATGGAATGATCAGACTTGTCACACCAGCCGGAGCATATTTGGTGTAGGACATAAAATGACGCATTTCATAATGCTCATGAACCATGTACTTGGCCATTTCGGCAAAGAATCGCAAATTGGCCGCCGCTCTCGGAATATCAAAGCCCCGGCTTTCTTTGATCGGCTTGCCGACATCGAGCGTCTCCACCAAAGCCAGTTCGTCCACACGTTCCATCACCAGGTCAGCCATCTTGCAGAGAATCTTGGCGCGCTCATCTACAGACATCTCACTCCAAACGCCTGACTCAAACGTACGCTGCGCCACGTCGATCGCCTTTTTTACATCCTGTTCACTTGCATTAGCTACAGAAGCCAGCTTGAGATTTGTCGCTGGGTTGATCGTATCAAAGGTTTCACCGGAAACAGCGTCCACGTAATCTCCGTCTATGAATAGCTTGGCGTCTTTTCGTACCCGGTTTTCCTTGGCAGTCTGACTCATGGGAATCCTCCTAATTCTCGATTTCCAAGATCATCTCTACTTCTACGGCGTTATTTAGCGGGAGCTGGGCCATCCCTACAGCGGACCGCCCATGCCTGCCTTTCTCGCCGAATAGTTCCACCAACAAATCGGATGCCCCATTCATGACTTTAGGCTGATCTATGAAAGCTGGATCGCTGTTAACGAATCCGAGTATTTTGACTACTCGTTTGACTCTCCCCAGTTCCCCTAGCTCATGTTTGGCAACAGCTAGCAGATTGAGCATGCACTGCCTGGCAGCTAGGTAGCCTTCCTCTATCGTGACATCCTGTCCCAGCTTCCCGCGATATTCGTTTGTCCCTTGGCCTGCCAGAAAGAGGAGATTGCCCGCTTGGACACAACCGACATAATTACCGGCCGGCTGTCTCGGTTCTGGCAGGTCAAGGCCCATTGCCTGTAGACGTTGTTCCGGCGTTTCAGTCTGATGCTTCACAGTCCATTCATCTCCTTTATGTTCAGGAAGCGTAGCGCGTTTTCACCCAGCAACGCCCGCTTCTGTCCGTCCGTTAGCTCCAAAGTATGATCGATGACATCCCCGGGAGGTATTTCACGAAGCAGGAAGGGATAATCCGAGCCCATCATGATTCTATCTTCGCCAAAGCGCTTCATCATGTATGAGATGTTCAATGGGTCGTACGTCAAGGAATCAAAGTAGAATTGTTTCGCGTACACACTAGGTGGTTGATCGGTCAGACGCAGATGCGGCCATACCGTCCAGCCTTGGTCCAGTCTGGGTAGGATATAAGGAAAAGAGCCGCCGCCATGGGCAAAGCAGATTTTCAGGCGCGGAAACTTCTCGATCACGCCTCCCAAGATAAGACTTGCTGCGGCAAGCGCTGTCTCGCTTGGCATCCCGACGGTGTACATCAGGTTGTGCCGCGGCATCCGTTCTCTGCCCAGCGTCTCCCATGGATGTACGAAGAGTGGCACATCCCATGTCTGACACATTTCAAAAAAAGGAATCAGTCCCGGATCGTCCAGATTGTTGCCATTTACGTTGGTACCGATTTCGATTCCTCTCAGGCCGAGCTCGTGCATGCAGCGATCCATTTCCCGAATGGCTACTTCCGTGTCTTGCAATGGAACGGTACCCAATCCGATGAAATGATTCGGATGTTGGTTGACCGTCTCTGCGATAAAATCATTTTGAATCCGCGCCATCACTTCCGCTTCGGCTGCCGGGGCCCAGTAGGAAAACGTAACCGGAATGGGTGACAACACCTGCATATCCACGCCTTCTCGCTGCATGTCATGAATCCGTTTTTGGGGATCCCACACCTGATCCGTCACTTCGCGAAATACTTTTCCCCCGACCATGATATTTGCCCCGCATGTGCAAGTGCGGTGCAGAACTGGCCAGCGCTCCCCATGAAATCGCTCAGCGAGGTTGGGAACATCCTCTGGAATAATGTGGGTATGGAAGTCTACTCGCATTTCCACTCACTCGCTTCCGGAGACATGACGTGCCCACATTTTTGGCATGTCCGCAGCTCCAAATTGCTGTTGAATCCTTCGATCGCCTCTTTTACCTGCACCTCTATGTTGGTCAGTTGAATCCGTACGCGATGCATTTCGTGGTCGCAGTTTTCGCAGAACCAAGCAAAGTCCTCCAGTTCTCCCTCAGATCTGTTGCGCTCAATCACGAGTCCGATCGTATCCGCGATCCGGTGTGGGGAATGAGGAACATTCGCAGGAAGAAGGAACATTTCGCCTTCTCTGACCGTAATGATCTCACGCTTCCCATCCTGGTTCATGATCTCAACAAAGCAATCACCCTTGAGCTGGTAAAAGACTTCCTCGGATGGATCAATGTGAAAATCCCGCCGTTTATTCGGCCCTCCCACTACCATGACCATTAGTTCTGCATCTTTCCAAATCACCTTGTTATTCACCGGTGGCTTGAGCTGATCGATGTGATCCTCGATAAACTTCCACAAATGGATAGGTGCCAAAGTATGCATGTTCTATTCCCTCCTTTGTTTTTTTAACTCCTAGCGATTATGTGAGAGCGTTTCTCCTGCTGGTTTCAATGCCTTTTGCATATGAACCAGCTCTCGTGCCAATTCGTTGATTCTGCGCAAAACATCTTCGTCTGAAATTTCGTTTTGTGAGTTGAAATGATCGGCGTGTACATACACCGATCCTGGTGCTACGTAAGCGCGAAAGAAGCCCGCAATTGGTTTCAGCTGGTTTTCGATCACGAGGTAATGCTGATACGTCCCACCATTTGCCACGAAGCCCATTACTTTATGTCGAAGAACCTGAGGCTGAATATGATCAAACAAATTTTTCAGCGCCCCTGTCATCGAGCCTTGGAAAATAGGCGTACCAATCAGATAAAAGTCAGCGGATGATACCTTGTCGATCACCTTTTTTGTATCATCCGTGTATGTCGCCGGATCTCGTCCATCACACAGAGACATCCGGTGCTCGCGCAGGTCGAGTAGCTCCACTTCGATTTCCGGTGCCGTTTTTTTCACTTCATCCAGTACGCTTTGCACGACGATGTTTGTTTTCGCCCCAATTACTGTGCCTGCTATGCCCAGTAGTTTCATGGTTTTCCCTTCCTTTTCGTCTGGACTTGTTTAAAGAACCTGTTCCCTCTGCGATGCCGATTTGGCAGCAAAAACACTGAGCGCGTCATCGACCATCGTACATGCATGAGACTTCTTATAATTGTTGTAAAAAATCGCTAATTTGCGCACCGGATCACCGGTATAGTATCGCTCGTATTGCAGCAAACGCTGTCCGAAGGCTTCCCCGCACAGGTCCCAAGCGAGCTTAAACAGGCGAACCCGATCTGTACCGGAAATACCGTCACGTCCCGCATAATACTTTTCCATGTCCGCCGCAAGCTCGGAATGCTCCATGTCACTGTCTGTCGGGGACATGAGCAAACCGCCTGCTCCAATAATTTGGATGACTTCAATCGCCCGTGGGTACAGCTTCGGAAGCAGTCCGCGAATGGTTTCGAGCTGTACGTAACCCGGCATGAGCTCGCCCGACGGCAAGGTCTCGTATTCCAGTTCAGCTGTCCTCAGGAGGGCTCTGATCGATTCCAGCGATTGCGCTAGCTCCCCGAGAATGTTTTGGACATTCGGATAGACGTCTACCCCGATGGAGTCTGCCAGCCGCATGGCAACTTCCGTGGCAAATTGGAGCTTCAACAGTCCTCTCACCCCTGTCTGGTGCGCCGGCTGCTGTCCGATGCCTGTCTTTGGATAGAGCAGGTTGGCTGCTTCTACATTGTTGTACAGGAATAATCGCTCCCAAGGCACGAGTACATCATTGAAGACGAGAACAGCATCCATTTCCTCGAAGCGCGATGCCAAAGGATGGTCATAGACCGAACGATTTCCATCTTGCATGGGCTCCCTGCAAATGATGCGCAAGCCAGGCGTGTCAATTGGAATGGCAAATGCCAGGGCATAACGTTCATCGCCAGGCTTGAACCCAGGGAACGAATAAATGATGACTTCGTCCGTGATCGGTGCCAATGTCGCGAGCATTTTCGCTCCTCTGACAATCAGTCCTTCCGGCGTCTCCTCTACTGCCCCCAAATGGGTGTACACATCGTTTTGTTCGTGCGAGGACTTGCTGCGGTCATTTTGCGGATTGATAATCGCATGCGTTAAAAATAGGTCTTGGTCGCGAACATACTTGTAATAATTCTTCACGTTTTCCGCCCACTGCGGATTGTACTTCTCCAAGAAAGACGCATTGCTGTATAGCGACGTCAAGACGATATTGAGAAAATCCGGCGTTCTTCCCATCAAACCAAAAGTGGCTTCCGCATAAGCTTCGTATATGGCTCGTTTCGCTTGCAATTCCTCAGGGGTCTTTGCAACGAGAAAGGCGTTGTTCACACGCTCGCCAGTCTCCTGACAAATATGGGTAATCTTCGCTTGATACTTCTCGTCATGCTGCATGTCATACAGTTTCGCTATTTCATGAATCGGCTGTCGAAAAACTGCTTCCTCACATACCTTTGTCACCTTTCTTCCTTGCAGCCAAATCTCCGGTTGCCGTGATTTCAAGCCCCGAATGTATTGGTCACCTGTGCGGATCCCCACCACAATTCCTCCCTGTTGGTTTTGGTTAGTTGAGTCGATTTTGTTCTTAAACCGCATTATAGTGTCTGGCTTTTCTGAAAAATGTAACCCGCTTAACATCACGGCTGAAAAATATAAAAGGCCGCTCACCTGATTCGTGGGCAACGGAGGATATGTAAACGAATTAACATCAATTCTGTTTTTCTTTCGACTGCTCGTCATTTTCACGTTGAAATATTGGTAAAGAGCTTTTTATTTTCATATAATCAAAAGTGATGAGTTCAGAAAATTAAGACTTAACATTGAGTGGATGATTGGAAGAGGCAAGATCATTGATGGGGAAAGGAGCGGTGATGATGGTATCTCCTTTTGAAACGGATTTGAAATGGGAAACCCTTTTAGCATACGGCACCCGTCAATTTGTGAAAGGAAAAACAGCTATCTATAAGCAAGAGACGATGGGAGAAGGTTTTTATTATCTACATAAGGGATTAGTCAAGATTGTGACCTCTACCTTCAAGGGGAACGATCGCCTGGTGAACATCGTAGTCCCTGGTCAAATCATGGGATTTCAAACCATGGATCAACAACCTCATTTCACCACGGCTATTGCTGTAAAGAATGCAGTCGTCTACCATTTCTCCTGTTTGCAATTCCTCGAAATGCTGAAGGTACGCCCTGAACTCTTGTCTCTTTTCACCCAAACCATCAATCAAAAAATGCGGATTCTTCTAACCGCCATCAACATGAAGGCACTGACTTCAGAAGAGCAAATCGCTCGTCTCCTGCTCAACATTTGCGAAGACTTTAAAAACCACGAGGTTCCCCTCACTCAACAAGAGCTAGCTGAATGTGCTGGCCTCACCCGTATCACTGTCTACAAGATCCTGAAGGCATGGAAGGAACAAGGCATCATTGAAATCAATAACCGATCCTTTGTCGTCAAACGCCCAGATATGCTGAAGCCTCCACAACTCACAGCAACTCCCTTCCCTTCTATCGAGAAGCGCCGTAACATCCATTAAGTGTGAAAGGTGGTCACAATGGCCTGTCTCCGCTATCAGTGGACCCCGTACCTCATGTATGGCAAGAAGATCGAAATGGGAAAACATACAACGATCTACCATCAAGGCGATGTGGGAACTGGATTTTATTATCTAGACAAAGGGAGCGTAAAGATCACTCTCTTATCTGAGAACGGGCATGAGCGGACTATCGATTACATTCCCACAGGTGGGTTGTTCGGGGAGCACGGCGCCTATAACGGCTCATACCTGACATCAGCCATAACTACATCTCCTTCCGTCATTTACTTTTTCTCCGACGAGGTCTTATCGCGCATATGCCAAGACTACCCACAGTCGGCAGTGATCTTCACCAATTCACAAATCTATAAGCTCCGTCTCCTAGCTGAAATCATCGCATTTACTGACAGTCCAATTGAGCTACAGATGGCTAATTATCTGCTCAAACTGATCGCTGTGCACGGAACTAATCATATCCCTATCGATCAGACGTCTTTTGCACGCTATATCGATACGTCTCGCATTACGGTGAACAAGACTTTGCAGAAATGGCGACAGCAAGGCTTGATTGAGCTATCTGAGCGGAGTGCCATTCGAGTTGTGGATGTAGAGGGACTGCGTGGGATTTATTCTCGCATCCAATGTAAATAGGGCGAAGCCTAATCAGGCTCGCCCCTCCGCATTGAAAATAACCGTTGAAAATCTTGATACAGCCCTGTTCAGTTCTGCTTAGAGCAGATGCATCTTGGCTTCTGCTTCGTCCCATGGTACCGAGTAGCCTGCCCCCTTGGCACAAAAGATCGAGGAGGATGTATAAACCGGATCTGCATCCTTTTCATAGCTTTTCCTTTCCATCACTTCCTCCGCGTTATGGCAGCGATCGTATCCGCCAAATACACAGCGGATGCTGCCGCGTCCATGGGTGAAAGAAGCGAATTCGGTACTGTAATTCATGAATGTTGCTACGGGCACCCTTCCCGTAATCACCGCATGCGTATCCAACATCTGCGGTGGCTCGAACGAACCTGAGGCACGCTGAATATCCGAAAGTACCCTCCCCATCTCGTTCATTCCCACCTTTATTTTGAAGTCATAATAGGGTTCTAACAGCATATTCTCCGCTTTCTCCAACCCCTGCCGCAGCGCGCGGAAGGTGGCCTCACGAAAATCGCCCCCATGCGTATGTTCGTTATGCGCACGGCCTCTTAGGAGCGTAATTTTCATGTCGGTGACTGGCATGCCTGTCAATAGCCCATGATGCTCCCGTTCGTAGAGATGAGACCGAACCAGATTCTGGTAGTTAAAACTCAGTTCATCAGGATGACATACACTATTGACGTGGATTCCGCTGCCTCGCTCTCCCGGTTCAAGCAGGATGTGCACCTCCGCGTAATGCCTGAGCGGCTCGAAGTGTCCATATCCCGTCACAGCAGACTGTATCGTTTCTTTATACAAGATTTCTGGTTGTCCGAAAGAGACCACGAAACCGAAGCGTTCCTTCACAACCTGCTCCAGCACTTCTAATTGGATCAAACCCATGACGCGAATGTGAATCTCTTGCAAACTCTCTTCCCAAACCACATTCAGAGACGGGTCCTCCGCATTCAGAATGCGAAACGCACCGAGCACTTGCTGCACGTGAAGCGAACCGTCAAACTGTACTTTCGACTGTAGTGTCGGCTCAGTCTCATAAGCAAACTTGTCTGAGTAGAGCCCCACCCCTTGTCCAGCTTCGGCCTCGGACAAGCCGACGACCGCAAACAAATCGCCGGCAGCTACTTGTTCAACCGAGTGTGATTTCCTACCATTAAACATGAAGATTTGTGTGATCTTCTCTTCGTATCGCAGTCCACCGCTCTCATAGCTAAGCAGTTCCCGTACCTTCAGCTTGCCGCTCAGCGCTTTGACAAACGTTAGCCTCAACCCGTTTGCAGCGTGTTGAATTTTATAAATGCGCCCCCCGAACGGAGCCGTCTCGTTATAAGACGCAGTCGTCAACAAGGACAGTTGATTCAGGAACTCTACAACGCCATCATCCTGCAGTGCCGAGCCGCAGGTGCAGGGGAAAAGATTTCCATCTCGTATCATCTCCTGCAAGGCACCTAGCCAAAAAGCTTGATCGTCCCTTTCCTCTATGAACGCTTCTAGCAATGACTCGTTCCGCTCCGTCATCATTTCCCGTAGCCCCTCACCGACGAAACCGTTGGCGAAGTTGTCCTTGACGGAACAGACATCCCTTGTCAACTGACTGCGTATCTCCTCTTCCGTCCTGCGGGCATCCGCGCCTATGCGATCTGTTTTATTGATGAAGAAAAATGTCGGTATCCGATGTTTGCGCAACAACTGCCAGACTGTCTCGGTATGACCCTGGACACCTTCTACCGCACTGACAATCACGATAGCGTAATCCATTACCCCAATCGCCCGCTCCATCTCGGAAGAAAAATCGACGTGTCCAGGCGTGTCGATCAAATAATAAACGTCGCCCTTATGGTGCATAACCGCCTGATCGGCGAACACGGTAATGCCTCTTTTCCTCTCGATATCGTGGCTGTCCAAAAAGGCATCTTGATGATCCACCCGGCCCCGTGACCGGATGCTGTTCGTATGATATAGCAACTGTTCGGCGAAAGTAGTCTTGCCCGCATCCACATGGGCAAACAAGCCGATCGTTAGACGCTTCATGTTATCCCTCTTCCATAGCTACTCGACTGCCATTTCTTTTCTCATTAAAACATAAGAATGGAGAAGAAGAATAGTTGACTAACACTTTCTTGTAAATTGCCGTATCGATTCGTACATTTTCAATTAGTATAGGCTCGTATCAGTTGCCAAGCTTCCCCCATTTGCATGCTCTATATCATGCAGAGAGAAGCGAGGTGATTACTATGACTGACGTGGTAGTAATACTATTTAGACGTATCAGAGTGAATGGCGTACGGAGGCGAATTATTCGAGACGTTAGCATCATTGGAAGTGCCGCACCATGTAACCGATTTTTAATGATTGGTAGACGTGTGGGTCCTGCTGCACGTTGTCTTTTGAATAACGGGTTCCAACGTGTGTTATCAAGAGATAATGTTTTGGTGTTTATCCGAGTAAGATAAATGGGTCCGTATGAAAACGGTAGCTAATAGGGTTACCGTTTTCTTTTGTTACAGAATACTACGCATGAGGGCGGTTTGTCAGAAAAAGGACCCACCCTGTCAGAATCAGGATAGGTCCCTTTATCGTTAAGAGTCTCTGTGTAGCTACACTCATTTACATCCCATGCAAAAGGATTTGTCATCGTGACTTTACCTCAGAGCTTCGTCAAACACAGATTCTATTTGATCAACCTCTTTCGACACCGCGAATAAAACAAACGTCCCTTTCGTCTTCAAAACATGTTTTTCGATGAGAAAATACTCCTCTGGGCGATAGTCTTTCAATTTAATTGTTTGTGCCTCGATCCGTTGTTGTATTTTCTCTTTTATATACTCGGTGTCGCTCGCATCGTTGACTTTGATCACAGCCAGTTCATCCGCTTTCACATTGGATGAAGCCGTGTACAGGATGAAATCCTCTACTTTTCCTGCCTCGATCTGATACAACTTTTGCAGTTTCTCCAGATCCCCTTGCTTCATATCCTGAAAACTTACTGTTTGTTGAATTCTTTCTCCCACTTCTGCGGCCGAAAGTTCTTCGGAAGTCCCGCCGCCACTGGAGCATCCGGCCAATATGCCCATTCCGATAGCAAACATAAGCAGTACAGACAAAAATCGCTTCATTCCATTCACTCCATAATGTTCAGAATAGAGGTGTCTTCAAAAAACGTTTTGACGTTGTAAAGGAATAGCATGTCATGAAACTGCCGATCTTGTATGAGCTTTGTTACGGATACCTCATAATAGCGAAGGTCAACGACATCGATCTCTGTGAAGTGTTCGGCCAAAAAGGGAATCAGACTATTGGCGTACGAATCTTTCACGATCAGCAGCTTCTTCCCGTCCGGATGCTCCGTTGTGATTCGGACCAGTGCATGGTTGCCGTTGAGGAATAGCGCATACTTATCCTTTTTGGACAGATTGTCCATTTGGTACAAGGAATCCGCGGTACGGCCTTCGTCCACGTACTCCACTTTCTTTTTGCTTTCCTCTTTCGGCAAATAAAGATTGATACGATCAGGCTGTAAATGGCGGAATCCGCTCTTCGAATAGAGCGATCCGTAGAATGCATCCGTCACCTGTCGGATGTTGAACGCAGCTTCGTCTTTTGGAACAATCCCCATCTGCTTGCACAACACCCGATAAGCATAATAAGCGCCTTTGCTCGTCCAATGATGATCCGTTTTATAAAAAATGGCTTCTTCGCGTCCGGCATACAGCGCGGGATAGACATCAACGAAGCGAATATCAGGTTGAAGCGATTGCCGTACTCGATTCAGAGCAGCATGTTCGTCACCAATTGGTGCGTAGGCGGGCAGTTTATCCCGAAGCAACGCGGCGGCGGTCGGTACCAGCATGATGTACTTGCGAAGGTCGGGCGTTGTCTGGTGAATAGAATGAATGGCTTTCATTCTATCATTCACCTCGGCGTCTTGCGGCGATGAGAAATGTTGAATCAGGTACCCATCCTTCCCCAGATAAACACCGTTGCTATCCTTTTTGCCCATAACACGATCCGCATCCGTTTTTAGTCCGATCCAAACGTCTCGGAAAGCAAATTGATCGGTGATATAGGTCTCGTAATCTGATGTGAACTTCCCCGCCAGTAGTGATCGCAGTAAAAAAGGCGGCCTGGTCTCGAGCACCCTGTTTTCCGATTCCGAAAATGCCTGATCAGGGGTCAGTATGTTCAAAACAGCCACCATGAGGATAAACAGCGAGAACAACAAGCCCGTCACGGTTTGCGTGCGTTTGTCATATCTGGTCAAACTGCTCCCTCCCCTCAAAACCGAAAATATAAGAATGGATTGTAATCCTCAAAGACCAAATAAGCGGACGACAAAACCAAACTGATGATAGAAAGTGCCAAAGCAGCGATCATGCTTACCGAATTCCATCGGGCTTTCATCTGCTGTAATCCTTTCCGGGGCAACGGTGTCGCGCACAAGGCCAACAGAACGAGCAATCCGCCATACGTCGTCAGGTCGTAGAGCGCCTGACGATCCACCCATTCGTGACCCCCGAAACCAAACATCGCACGGATGAACATCCACGCGGAAGGCAAATGTTCAAATTCAAAAAGGACCCACCCGACAACGACAATCGTCAGCGTGTAGAGATGTCCTGCCCAGTTCGGCCAACGCTTCAGCCACTTCAGCAAAAACAGCTTCTCAAACGCAACAAAACAGCCGAAATACAAGCCCCATACGATAAAGTTCCAGCTCGCCCCATGCCACAGACCGGTTAAGAACCATACGATCAAGAGGTTACGGAACTGCTTTCCCAAGCCCACCCGGTTGCCGCCGAGCGGAATATAGACATACTCCCGGAACCAAGAACCGAGGGAAATATGCCATCTGCGCCAAAATTCCGAAACGCTTCTTGAAATATACGGATGCTTGAAGTTTTCTGGGAGGTCGAAACCGAACATTTTGCCGAGCCCGCGCGCCATATCTGAATACCCGCTGAAATCGAAATAGATTTGAAACGTAAACGCTAGGATGCCGAGCCACACGGAGAGGACAGTCAAGTCCTCCATCGGCGTCGACTTCACGTTGGTCCATAGCAGTCCGATATTGTTGGCTAGCAGCACTTTTTTGGCCAATCCCCGGATAAACCATTCCGCCCCTTCTCCGAACTGCTCCAGCGTCACTTTACGAAAGACCAGTTGCTCCGCGATATCCCCATATTTGACGATCGGACCTGCGACCAGTTGGGGAAACATCGTGACGTAAGTGCCGAAAGCGATGATATTTCGTTGTGCCGGCACTTTACCGTGGTATACATCCACTACATAGGACATCGTTTGGAACGTATAGAAGGAAATACCGACGGGCAGTGGCAGATCAGCCACTTGTATATGCAGACCGAATAGATCATTCACATTCGAAACGACAAACCCGGCATATTTGAAGAAACTGAGAATCGCCAGACTGCCGCAGATAGAGCCGAACAACACTGCTCTGGCGATCGGCTTACGGTGACTGTACTTGTCGATCACAAGCCCGTTGATATAATCAAATACGGTTGTAAAAATCATGATGATGATATAAACTGGTTCGCCCCATGCATAAAAGATGAGGCTCGCTGCGAACAGAACAGCATTTCTCAGCTTCTTGGGCGACACATAATAAACGAGCAGCACGGCGGGAAGAAATTGAAATAGGAATATCAGACTGCTGAATACCAACGTTCGCTTCCTCCCGCGCCGCTATTTTGCGTTCTTCTGACGACCCAGCTCATCTTTTACGTAATCGAGCAGGATCGGGTAAAACTCGGCTTGGAAATGAATGCCGTCCGCATCGTACATGTCAGGATGAGCGGACACGATTGACGACACATCGATGAATCCGACTTGTACCTTGCTTGCCAGCTCCTTCAGTCCCTTATTGTAGTCGCCGATATTTCGATAACGGGGCTCCGCTTTTTCTGCCTCTGCCGTAACCGGGGTAACGGATAATATCGTGATGGACGCCTCTGGAAGCTTTACTTTGATGCGATCGACCAATTGGCCGTAATACGACAACGAATATTCCTTGGGATTGTCGGTCGGCCATAAAATGTCATCCGAACCTAGCTGGATAAAAATATGCTCGGGCTTGCGCTTGACCAATTCGTCCACATCTTGCAGCGCGAATTCAGCCGTTTTCCCTGCACCTGCCAGCACGTTCTTGTCTTTCAGCACATCATGGTAAGACAATCCCTCCGTAATCGAATCTCCGAGAAAAACGCTTGTTTGATACTGTGATGCATATGAGGTTTGCTCCGGAGTGGAGATGTCTACGGCCTGCCTAGTCATCTCGGAAGCAGGTGGTTGTCCATTGGTGCCGCATGCCGCAACCGATAAGGCGACCATTGCGATCAGTGTAATACCCATCATTTTCTTTTGCACTTTCATCTTTCCCCTTTCTTCTTGAACAAGGTAAAGAGTAATCGTCGGAGATCAAGATCAGATGCAGATCGTGTGCAGATTGGGTAGAAATGCAATAAAAAAAGTGCAGAACCAAGGTTCTACACTTTCTTTTTCTTTAATTCAAAATAGAACAAGACTCCTTCCTCCGTATTCATTGCCCCATAGAACGACCCATGCAGTTCTAATATCTGCTTGGAGATCGCCAGGCCCAATCCGGTTCCTCCGGTCGCACGGTTACGGGAGTGCTCGCCGCGGTAGAAACGATCCCATATCTTCTCCAATTGCTCGACCGGAATATGGACGCCTTTATTTTCGATGCAAATCTTGACGGTATCCTCCCCTTCAACTGTCGAAATGACAATGTCCTCTTGCTCCGGCGTGTAGCGTATGGCGTTTGTCAGGAAATTCACGATCACCTGCTCGATTCGATGCTGATTGGCGATGACTTCGACTGGGGCGAAACGGTTGTGCAACTGCAACTGCTTGCCGGAGAGGTCCGGTGCCAACTTTAAGCAGATTTGCTCCAGTACCACATCAATTCGGAACGAATCCATCTGCATTCTATACGTACCGGATTCATATTTTGCCAATTCCAGCATATCCGCAACTAGAAGGTTCATCTTCTTCACTTCATCTTCCATCGCAGCAAAATAGTAGTCCCGCTTTGGGCTGTCCGCCTTATCCTTCAAAATGTAAAGGCAGCTTTCCATGACGCTGAGCGGAGTTTTCAGCTCATGCGACACATCAGCTATAAATTCTTTACGCGTTTGCTCCAGCCGCTTTTCTTTCTCGATATCCTGCTCCAGCCGGACAATATGGGCATGCAGCATATCCGAAAGCCGATTAATATTCCGTGACAGGCTGCCGATCTCATCCTCTGTCTTGATCGGAATTTTTTCAGAGAAGTCCAGTTTGGCCATTTTTTGCGTCATGTCGTCCATGCGGAGCAAAGGAGCTGCTATTCTGCGGGAATAATAGAAGGAGGCGAGCAGAACGAGCAGCAAGGTACCTGCAAGGATGTAGCCGTAATAACTTCTCATGACCTCTGTAGCTTCGTTTACAGGCTGCAATGATGTCATGGCGAATAGATAGGCGGGATTCCCTGTTGGATCGGTCACGCGCTCTACGAATATTTTGTAGTCCATATCGTTCTCATTGTAGTCCGTTATGGTGCTTGTTTGCTCCACATAATCCCCGTATAGCAGATCTGCTTGAAAAGCTTTCACCCGTTCAAGAAATAAGCGGTTCGTATAGCGGGATACATCCGCGCCTTGCGGTGTCCGGACCTGTGTGATGGTTCCGTGCACCAGTACGCTGGGATAACGCTCATGGTATTCGGTAGGACTCTTGAATCTCGGGACGACCTCATACTCTTTTTTGACGAGGGGCTGATTCTCTAGTCGATTTTCCTCTCTGAGATTGGAGACACTCCTCCCGATCCGCTGCGGAAACCATTGATTATCGATCATGATCCCTTCCATGGCAATCTGTTGACCTGCTTTCACAAAGGTATCGATGAAGGGGTTATCAGCGCTTACATCCTCCACATCCATGACCGTGTACAGCGGAACGACAATCGAATTGCCAGAAAGAGCAGGGGTGGCGTCTGAGTGCTCCAGACGGACCTCCATCTCGAAATCGTCCGTGTACTTCAAATGACCTCTATCATCCAATCGAGCAAACCAGGCATTCGTCTTTTGATAAAACTCCTGTTCTTTCCTGACTTCATCCTGGGAATCCCCGGCATGAGTCAACTCGTTTTGCCGATAGAATTGAAGGGCTTCCTTCACCTTCTCTACCTTTTGATGCACATAAAACTGCTCGAAAAATACGGTTTGTCCGATAAAAATACTCGCGATCACAAACAGGCATAATCCCGTTGTGAGGAGAAACAGCTTGAGTACAATGCTTGTTCTCATGGCCGATCCTCGAATTTATAACCGGAACGAACAACAGTGACGATATGCTTCGCATGCTCTCCCAGCTTGGAACGCAAATTGCGAATATGGCTGCTGAGCGTACGATCCTCGCCGTCAAAGTCGTAACCCCAGATTTTTGTAAGGAGCTGTTCTCTGGTTAGGATGATGCCTTTGTTTTTCATCAAGTAGGCCAGAATTTCGAATTCCGTGTGCGTCAGGCTATAGTTGTTTCCCTCAATCGAAACGGTTCGGGACGGCAAGTGAATCGTAATCCCGCCGCCGGACAACATATCCCCCGGTTCTTGAATTTGCCGATTTTCCAGCAACCGTTTGGCGCGTGCCAGCAGGATGGGAGGACTGCACGGTTTCACCACATAATCGTCCGCTCCGAGCTCGAATCCAAGCAACGTGTCATCCTCATCCGCACGAGCTGTTAACATCAGAATGGGGACGTTGGAAACTTTGCGAATGCGTCTGCATACTGACCACCCGTCCAATTCCGGCAGCATAATGTCCAGAATGATCAAATGTACTTCATGCTCTTGAAATAACGTCAGCGCCTGACTCCCGTCCCCGGCTTCCAGCACTTCGTATCCTTCGTCCATCAAGTATTCCTTCATAATCTCTCGCAAAACCTGCTGGTCTTCCACTATCAGTATCGTTTTTGTCATGCTAATGACCTCTCGTCCTCTATCTCTCCAAAAGATATTTTTTAGAATGTTATCATGAGTTTGGGGTCGTCACAATATGGCAGTACTGTCAAAGGTCGTTGAGGACGCATTTTCCATAAAAATTTTCCTCGACAGCATCTCGAATGAATCCGCTACTAACTTGATCTCCCTGGTATCGTGATAACAGATGAAAACCTTTCCTGCCGGATTGATGATAATCGGATTTTGATAACCTAGATAGAATACTCGAACAACAAAACCTAAAGGGTGTAACACAAAAAGTGACCAAATGAATGGTCACTTTTAATATTGGATGGTTCTATTATTATCTCGTAGGCTAACGATGGATGTACCTGTTGTTTTATTAGTTGACAATGAAGAAAAATAGAGTGCAAAGACATGAAGAACTTTTTTATTAGCGCTTTGTGATTAATATGCTTGATGTAATGTCGTTAAATCCGTGGGGAACCAAATCGGGAATCGTGGTGCCCTCTAGATAAGCATTACCACTAAAACTCAAACTTCTTCCAGTAAAGTTTGCATGTTCGAATATCGTTATATCATATGGTCCGACGATACGAATGGACGAAATCTTGTCATTAAGTGGGATAGTGTTCGCGCTTGAGGTAACCTTGATCCAATCGCCGCTCATTCCGTAGTTATCGTACAAGTAAACTCCATTTAGCTCTTCTTGATGTCCAGAAACATAAAGAGAAGAAGCTTCATCGTTCCCAATCTTTTCGTCACTCATGTCACGATCACTGAACAAATAAGTAGTGCTACGTCCAGTCCAATTTAAGTGTTCGAAAACAGTTACGTTGTATCGATTATCTAAAATCTTGATCGAGGAAGCTTTGTCATTGAAGAATTTTTCATCAAGTGTATTAATTCTAGTGCCCGCGTATAGACCTAAGCAGTAACCTTGATAGTCTGCATCTTCGCACAAATATGCTACTGGTGAACCTGTCCCATTCGCTGATACTGGACCTGACCCTAATACAATGAATGCCAACACGAACGTTGTTAAAGCACTTATTAACTTGATTACACCTTTCATTTTAAATCCCTCCTATTCGGTAATGTTTCATACAGCTATATGCTATTACTTTTTCCAAAATATGGCAATTAAATAATTTGTAAATATTTTGTCAATGGTTCAACAAACGCCGTTCGGGACTTACACTCTAGAGCTATCGCCCTTGCTGGGCGCACAATAAAAGCCAAATCTTGTCAGCTAACAAGATTTGGCTCATTTCTACTTAATCCTACTATCTCCATATTTTCCTGCTCCATGAGCTGGACAGTCATCCTCATCGCTTATTTTTCAATTTTGTAATAGCGATCCCCGGTCTTCGGATTGAAGTATACACGACGCTTTTCCTGCGTTACCGGATCGATCGTCACTTCATTCGTGGGCTCAAATCCGGGCGGGACGACTTCTCCGTGGTCTTGGTGCAGTCGCTTGTCCTTTATTTTGGAAATGATTAGCAAGGTGATGAAAAGCAAGATCTGAAACACAATGTAATAAACAACATAAATCATTCATTACACCTTTTCAACGACAACTGCTGTACCGTACGCGACAACCTCCCCCATATTTCCCATATTTCCAGAGTCGTAACGACACATTACCACAGCGTTAGCTCCCATGGCAGTTGCGTTTTTAATCATGCGGTCAAGCGCTTGTTTGCGCGCGTCCTCCAAGAGCACCGTGTATTCCTTGATTTCTCCGCCAACTAATGAACGAAGACCTGCCATGATGTCTCCGCCAATTCCGCGTGCTCGAACGATCAAGCCGAAGGTGGTTCCTTTTACTTCAACGACACGATATCCTGGAATGTTTTCTGTTGTGACAACTATCATTTGCTTCTCCTACTTTCTATGTATTTTATTTTTCAAGATCACATGTAGCACGATGACAGCGCTAAAATGACTAATGATCGCAGCTTCTACACCATATCGCCAATATAGGAAGCCAAACAAAATGCCCAAAACAGTCATAACTCAGACGCATGAGCACCCCTCCGTAAAAAGACGACAGAATGTCGTAGAACCGTGATGAAATCGGTTCTTTACCCATTATTGTGGTCGATACCTGTACCAATAGATACCACCCAAAACGATCAGATGGAAAAAGGTAGCTCCACTCCGGACACCCAGTGATGACGATAAGGAAGACAGCCATATGTTGCTTCAACGCCCAAGATAACGCTGATGAAAGTTGATGGAAACCACACGTAACGCATTTTGGCATGTAATTCGTCAAGAAATCGAACATAAATAAGCACTTGAGTTCCCATAACATTTCTGTACTTTCTTATTTGGTTTGGCTAAATATTTTATTACATAGCACTTTTCGAAGTATGTATCATGTCGAGTGACATAAGCATTTTCTGGCAACACACAGTCAGTATTCTTGGTTACATCACTCGACAACAACTTGTCAATTACGATTCGAAACGTGAATATCTAAATGTATGCCAAATTTCATTATCATCCTTAATAGTTAGATAGATTTGCCCCGCACCATAATCCGCCATGGCTGCGTATACTTTTCCAGGGGTATATTCGCCTACATATTTACCATAATAATCGCTATCAAATGTTAATCTTCTTTCCGATATCTCAAAGGTTACCGATGTCCCTGTCGCTGCTATACATTTGACATTTACTTTATCGACTGCTGGCTGTTGATAGGTTTGATCATTTTGAGTTTGCACAGGGCTTTGCAGTCTAACAACTTCTAAATCCTTTTTTAATCCGTCATTCTTTTTCATACATGTTGACAAGGCTTCTTGTACTTCTGCCAAACGTCGCTCTAATCTGGCGATGTGTCTCAGTAATTCGTAATCGTTGTAGCGTCTGCCTTCTCCCGCCGAAATTGGATAATAACCCTCTTGTGGATACCACCCGTACATAATTTCCCTCCTCCATTGGCTTTGATACACTTTACGTTATGGTTTTTCCGCCTATTCGTTCGCCTATTTTACCAGAAACTGGTTTCAGACTAACTCCACAAAATGAAACATCGGCCAGCTAAGACCTGAAAATAAAGTCTTATACTGGCCGCTGTTCTTATTGAACGAACGTTTACATTAGGTTCATGTCATAACGGGGTAAGGCATCATCAAGATTTTTCCACCGCCACCAAATCGTTTCTCACTTGCGATCACAATGCTGACTTATCGCTTATCAAATTCCACGCCGTATTTATGGAAGATGGCCGTGTATTTATTCTCGAATATGGTCCATCGCTTTTCTGTTCCGTACTTTTCCTGCAACGTCTTCCAATAATGTTTAGCCGCTACTACATCATTAGATTGTAAGAGCAAATGAAAGCTTTCTTCGCTCAGATGTAAAAATGGACCTGAAGTGTAATAATCAACAATGGATCTGGCACTGGTCATCGTATCATAGAAATGGATAACCTCTTCTAATCCACTTAGCAGCGTTTTTCTTACATCATCCATATTCGTATCAGGAGTGATTGAAAATCGATCCGGAGCAGACTCAACCATTTCTCCAATTCTTGCTCTGAAATGACACTCCGCTTCTTTAGGTGCTGTTAGAATCTCTCTCGACTGTATTTGTGCCAACTCCGCTGCATAAATGCCGCAGTTCACATAAAACATGACATTGTCCGCTGCATTGCCAGCAGATTTTTGGAAGTTGAACATGTAGATGAGGTTTTCTGTACTCTTATGGAAATTCAAACTCTTCTTTGCGAAGCCATGCTTGGAAAGGAACGGCTTTACGTCCTGTTTAATCATATCGTTAAAGAGCTGCTGCAACATGATCCCTCCTAAAGTCTACGATAGATTTCCACCAAAAATCACGAGCGCTTACGCCAAGGCCAAGCAAGGTCGAGCAGAGAAGAGACGGCAACTCCCGCAGTGTACCGCACAAGGTCCGCCGTCAAAAAGCCTTTTCCTAATACCAACGCCCCCATAGTTGTCGCCCGGAGGTAATTGATCCAATCGGCCTGATACAATTGGCTGCCCTCGATTGCAAAGCAAAACGAGAGGCTCCACCACAGCGCGAAAGAAATCTTTTTATGAGCATAAAATGTGCGAAAGCCGAAGTAGATCATGCACGCCCATAATGCATCGCCAAAATGCTCAGCTACAAAGACAGGCAACACATCAGCGAACGCTCTGGACCCTAAGCCCAAAGCCATGACAACAAAAACGGCCACGCTATAGGCGACCCTCTCTCTCCATCGACACGGGGAGCGCTCGTTACTTATGCTCATAGGTATCGTCCGGTAGTACTTCCATTCGGCTTTGTGCATACACCATCAAACTTCCTCTTTTATGTATCTATTTTTTTCACAGTCTAACATTTTATTTTTAAGTCTAAAACATTATTTTCAGTGAACAACAAGATTGAGCTACGTTATCGCCACCACGTATTTTCGTCTACTTACTACTTTGCAAGTTTTTCACTTTGCGACCTTAAATGATGTTTGGCAACGCTAAAGCTACTTCAGCGCTGGATTCAGGGAATCAGGTTTTTTTAGGATCATCCAACGTTTCATTAATAATGAATCTCTTCATCCTGAAACCAGACTTTAACATTTTCAGATTGTACTCCCTGTCTAGAAAGTTAATAAAGAAGGTGTTCGTGAGTGTACCTACACAATCCGTGATCAGCGATTGGCTCAAGTACGGTAAAGCTTTCTTCATCTAATAGTTAAAAACCAATTGGATAATTGTACCTTCACCGAGCTTACTTTCTATTCTTATTTCAGCGTCATGAATGTTAGCGATCTCCTTACATAATGAAAGCCCGAGCCCGAGGCCTCCTCCATTGGCTCTCGATCTCGATTTGTCGGACATAAAGAATGGCTCAAAGACTTTTGTTATGTCGTCATCAGGAATACCGATCCCTGTATCTTTCACTTCCAGAATAATTTTCGACTCAGCATCTCTGTAAGAACGCAGAAGTATTTTATCGTTGTTCTTCGATGCTTTAATCGCATTGTCTATCAGGTTTGCAAGTAAAATTTTCATCAAATCTTTATCCATTAAAACACTAAGATGCTCCGTCGATATTTCCAGATCTATATTCTTTATGTTCAGCTTTGGAATAAAGGAATGTTTGATTTCCACAAAAAGTTCGTCAAGTTTTCCCTTTTTTAACTCAAAATCTTCTTTTCGCAAAACAATGAGCTCCATAAGCTTAAATGTCAGTTTCTCTAGCCGCTTTCCTTCTTCATAGATAAAGCTTAATGAGTTGATATAAGTCTCTTCATCATATTTATTCGTTCGTAAATAATCCGCATAGCCTATGATCGACGTTAAGGGAGTTCTTAGTTCATGTACCAGGTTATCGATAAACCTTTGCTTGTCTTCTGAAGTTTTTTTAAGCTGGTTTACTTTATCTTCTATATCAACGGCCATCAAATTGAAATTTTCCGCTAACAACCCGATTTCATCATTCGATTTGACCATGACTCTTTCGCTGAAATTCCCGCCTGCAATAATTCTTGTTGACTTGATAAGTTTATTAATCGGTTTTACTATAAACTTGCTCATTGTTATGGTAACGATGACCAAAATTGCTGAGATAAGAGCATTTAACTTGATTAAAAGGCTTAATAAGTCTTTTCTATTTTCATAAACACTGGAAATATCTTTCACGTAAGAAAGCTTATAGTGATTATTTTCCAAATAAATATTCTTAGCTATAAATAAGTAAGTCTTTTCGCCTAGATCCCGTATGATGTAATTTACTTTATCTGATGGTATGTTTAATTCTTCACGATGAGTAAGAGTTATCTTGTTGTTTTTAAAATGACTGAAAATAACCTTATTATTTTCATCTATTACATCCAGATATACATCCTGTTCTCCGAGGTTGTCCAAGTATGTACGAATCATTGAATCGATGTTTGGTTTGCCAACTCCTTCAGCATCCGGGTTTGAAGATTTTTGAACTTTAAGCAGATATAGATTTGATTCTAAAGAGTTAGCAAATCGATCCTGTTCGCTTATCCCGGAACGGATCTCCATATTGAGATTGAGTTCAAAGCTGCTATTAATCAGGTAAATGGATGCTGGTACAAAAAAGATTTCAAATATGATTAATGTACATAAAAATATCCTCTGCCAAAATTTCATTTATTCCTCCAGCCTATATCCCAATTTAAATACGGTTTTAATTTCATCTTTCCATCCCAGCTTTCTTCTTAGCTTTTGTATATGGTTGTCAATCGTCCGCGTCTCGCCAACGTAGTCATATCCCCAAATTTTTTCTATGATTTTTTCCCTCGTTAATACGATGTTTTTATTTTGCACTAAAAACACCAATAATTCGAACTCTTTCAAGGTAAGCTCAATCATTTCACCGTTCTTTTTCACCTTCATTTCTTGCAAGTATACTTCTGTGTCTTTAAAATTTATGATGTTGCTTTTTTTATTGTAATGTCTTAATACATTTTCAATCCTGGCCAGCAATTCAATTCCTTCAAAGGGTTTCGTCATATAGTCATCTACTCCCGCTTTTAATCCATACACCTTATCTGTGACCGAACTTTTCGCAGTTAAAAAAATGACAGGTATCCCTAAAGGTTTAATTTTTTCGAATAAAGTAAATCCATCAACTTTTGGAAGCATCACATCCAAAAGTATGAGATCAAAGCGATCACTTTCAATCACATTTAGGGCTTCCTCTCCATCAAAAACGACTGTACTCTCATAATTTGCCGTATTTAAATTCAATTTTATTAAATTTGCTACTGCGATATCATCTTCAACCACTAAAATTTTTATCATTCAGTTTTTACCTCGTTCCTTTTGTAACGGTTAGATGGAGTATGTACCATTTCGGGCACGTACTCCATCTAATCCATCCTACAATTTTTAATTCACTTTCAGGACTCTGAAATTCTCACGGTAGTCTTTTGCTACGGAAGGTAGAGTGATTAGTCTATCATAATTAATCTCATAACTGGATACTGAATAATTTTTCAGACTAATTGTCATTTTTACATCCCTTCCATCTTCCAGGTTGCAAAGAACACGTATGGTTCCAGAACTAGCACTCTTACTTACCTTCATCGTATTTTCCTTCACTTTTTTCTGTTGTTTCCCAAAAAAGTTGATAACCGCAGATTTAACTTTCGCATCATTGATTGTTGTCTCTTTGCTTCGATCTTCATCAGTGAAAGCAGCTAACGAAACAATTTCGCCTGTTTTTTCATTTATGACAATGTTATTAGAAGCACCCATTGGCTGGTTTAAGTCTTCAGCACGAACAAACTGTACCACGATAACATTTGCCGTATCTTTTTTGGCGTTTTCTTTTAATACAGCTGCATCTTCTTTTGAAACTATACCCATTAAGAACTTAAAGTCTTCTTGCGCGTTCGTTCGCTTTACATGCGCCTCACCAAAAGACTTCGCGTCAAGGCCCCTATAGTCTTTTAGAGCTTTGGTTGCCATTTTTACCGCTTCTGCATCACTAATCTTCCCATTTGCTACTTTGGCTACAGTGGTTTGATTTGTGCCATTTCCTGCTTTGCTTGCCATTGTTACGACGTTGTTTTTAGTAGAAGGAACCGCGTTTTCGCTTGCAAATACAGCTGCAGTAGAACCGCCTACAATGGATAGTGCCATCGAAAAAACGAGAATGTTTTTTTTGTTCATGGTAATGCCTCCTGGGATTTTTGGGTTAGATAGAGTAAGTATCATTTCGGGCACTTACTCCATCTTATCCGTCCTACAATATCTTCATTTACTTACATTTCTCTGAAATTCTCACGGTAATCTTTTTCTTCGGAAGGTAGAGGGAGTAGTCTGTCATAATTAATCTCATAACTAGATACTGAATAATTCTTCAGACTAATTGTCATCTCTACATCTCTTCCATCTTCCAGGTTGCAAAGAACACGTACGGTTCCGGAACTAGCACTCTTACTAACCTTCATCGTATTTTCCTTAACCTTTTTCTGTTGTTGATCAAAAAAGCTGATAACCGCAGATTTAACTTTCGCATCATCGATTGTTGTCTCTGAGCTTCGATTTTCATCAGTGAAAGCAGTTAGAGAAACAATTTCACCTGTTTTTTCATTTATGACAATGCGATTAGAAGCGGGCATTGGCTGGTTTAAGTCTTCAGCACGAACAAACTGTACAACGATAACATCTGCCGTATCTTTTTTGGCGTTTTCTTTTAATACAGCTGCATCTTCTTTTGAAACGATATCCATAAAGAACTTAAAGTCTTCTTGGTTGTTCGTTCGATTTACATGCGCCTCACCAAAAGATTTCGCGTCAAGCCCCCTATAGTCTTTTAGAGCTTTCGTTGCCATTTTTACCGCTTCTTCATCGCTAATCTTTCCATTTGCTACTTTGACTACATCATTTGTAGTGGTTTGAGTTGTGCCATTTCCTTCTTTGCTTTCCAACGTAACGACTTTGTTTTTCGTAGAATTAATTGCGTTATCGCTTGCAAATACCGCTGCTGTGGCACCGCCTACAATTGTTAGTGCCATTGACAAAACGAGAATATTCTTTTTGTTCATGGTAATGCCTCCTGAAATTTTTTGTTTTTGGTTTGGGCACGAAACCCTTGTTACAGGTAATAGAATATAGCGTTCATATGTTAAAAGTATCTTTCAGTTGTCTCCAAGTTGTAAATTCTATAAAAACCACCTGGAGGCTTGCTTCAGATGGTAAGTAGAACATCGTAACCGATTCGATTTCTACTATGACTATAGAAAATATAAAGCAAAGAACAGTATCCAACAACAAATACTGTTCTTTGCTTTATATTTTCAAATTATGCTTCTTTAAGGTCGAAACGATCTGCATTCATTACCTTCACCCATGCAGCAATGAAGTCACGCACAAACTTTTCTTTGTTATCGTCTTGCGCATAAACTTCTGCAATGGCACGCAGAACAGAGTTTGAACCGAATACGAGGTCAACTGCAGTCGCTGTACGCACGACTTCACCTGTTTGGCCATCACGTCCTTCAAATACGCCTCCGTCTACAGGCTTCCACTGTACGCCCATGTCTAGCAAGTTAACAAAGAAGTCGTTTGTGAGTGTGCCTACACGATCCGTGAATACACCGTGTTGGGTGCCATCGTGGTTTGTACCAATAACACGCATACCGCCAACGAGTGCAGTCATTTCTGGTGCAGAAAGATTTAGTAGCTGTGCCTTGTCTACTAGGAGCTCTGCAGGGCTTACACGGTACTCCTTCTTCTGATAGTTTCGGAAACCATCAGCGATTGGCTCGAGCACAGCAAAGCTTTCTGCATCTGTCTGCTCTTGGGTTGCATCGCCACGTCCAGGAGCAAAAGGAACGGTTACATCAAAGCCAGCATCTTGTGCAGCTTTTTCGACTGCGGCACTACCGCCGAGTACAATCAAATCGGCCAAGCTGACTTTCTTGCCGAAGTCCTCTTGAATGACTCCCAGGATCGTTAGCACTTTTTCAAGTTTTTTCGGCTCATTTACTTCCCATTCCTTCTGTGGAGCAAGACGGATGCGAGCACCATTTGCGCCGCCACGCATATCCGAGCCGCGGAAGGTACAAGCGGAAGCCCAAGCCGTTGTTACCAGCTCGCTGACGGTAAGGCCCGAGTCTAAGATCTGTGTCTTCAGCTCTGCTACATCTGCATCGGTTAACTCATACTCAGCAGCAGGTACAGGATCTTGCCAAATAAAATCTTCTGCTGGAACTTCTGGACCTAAATATCTTGTACGAGGCCCCATGTCACGGTGTGTGAGTTTGAACCATGCACTTGCAAATGCATCTGCAAACTCCTCTGGATTCTCATAGTAACGACGAGAAATCTTTTCGTATGCTGGATCCATACGCAAGGCCATATCCGCAGTGGTCATCATGGTTGGAACGCGAACGGATGCGTCTTCTGCATCTGGTGCAAGATGCTCAGCAGCAGGATTTACTGCAACCCACTGGTGTGCACCTGCAGGGCTCTTGGTCAGCTCCCATTCATAGCCGAACAGTAGTTCAAAGAAACCATTATCCCATTGAGTTGGATTCGCAGTCCAGGCACCTTCAATACCGCTACTGATGGTGTCGCGACCTTTACCGGAACCGTGTGTGCTCTGCCATCCTAAGCCCATTGCTTCCACAGGAGCAGCTTCCGGTTCTGGTCCAACAAGAGCAGCATCTCCTGCGCCGTGAGCCTTACCGAACGTATGGCCACCTGCCACGAGTGCAACGGTTTCTTCATCGTTCATTCCCATGCGTTTGAAGGTTTCGCGAATGTCGCGAGCGCTTGCAAGCGGATCTGGATTCCCATTCGGACCTTCCGGGTTCACATAAATAAGACCCATTTGAACAGCAGCAAGCGGATTCTCGAGATCACGATCGCCGGAGTAACGCTTATCGCCTAGCCATTCCTTTTCAGCACCCCAGTAAATATCTTCTTCTGGATGCCAAACGTCCGCGCGTCCGCCTCCAAAACCGCTTGTCTTCCCACCCATGGATTCAATAGCAGCATTACCTGCTAGAATGTACAAGTCGGCCCAAGAGATCTTGTTACCGTATTTTTGCTTGATCGGCCATAGCAGTCGACGAGCTTTATCAAGGTTGGCATTGTCTGGCCAGCTGTTAAGTGGAGCAAAACGCTGTGTGCCAGTTCCAGCACCTCCACGTCCGTCTCCTGTACGATATGTACCAGCGGAGTGCCAAGCCATACGGATAAATAATGGCCCGTAATGTCCGTAGTCGGCAGGCCACCACTCTTGGCTGTTTGTCATTAGATCATAAAGATCCTGCTTGAGAGCCTGATAGTCCAACTTTTTGAATTCTTCTGCATAATTGAAGTCTTCGCCCATAGGGTTAGATTTTCTGTCATGCTGATGCAAGATGTTCAAGTTCAACTGGTTGGGCCACCAGTGTTTATTCGACGTAGCACTTGGGTTGTGATTCGTAGTGCTACCGTGCGAAAACGGGCACTTTCCAGTGTTAGCAGTTGCCATAGAGTCCATTTGTCCCTCTCCCGTCATTTAAATTAAGTATTAAATAATAATACTTCTAATTAATTTATATAGCAGTTAACAATAGAAATCAACATCTTTTTGCTTTTTTCATCTTAAGGATTTATGGACAGTAGTAATTGGCATCGTATTGCAGGCAGAGAGGGAATCGTAAGAACACGATAAAATATATGAACTCTTTCATTTCCGAATGGCTGATTCTAACGTATGCAAGGACCGGCTAGATTATGATCTTGTCACCAGCTCGATAGCCTCTCTTCCATCACAAAATGCCCACCATTCTCCTCTTCACGGAATGTGTGGGTTTTTTGTGCGTAATCGTTTCAACTTCGCATCCTTGTTTATGTTGATCATGTCTTCCTACCATGTGATCAAAAAGAATGGTTCGAGCACTATGACATGACATGGGATTCTCAGTCAGTAGAATCCGGAGACATCACTTCCCATTTTCCAAACAGTGTGAAACCCGCTGCCTTCGCCAAGGCAGTAGACGCATGGTTATCGAGTTGGCATCGGTACTGTGGTTCGTATCCCTGACCATAGGCGTATTTACAGATGGAACGCACCACTTGGCGGGCGTGCCCTTGTCCTCTAAAGGACGTCAGCGTCAGTACGCCGAGATCCGCAATTTGCAGATCCTCTTCCCATGGATACATACTGGCAGCGCTAGCCAGGCAATTTTGCTCAAAAGAGCCGAACACCGCCCAGTGATCCAATTCTACATAAGCGTCGTCCAAGTCTTGTTCCGATGCGGAAGATGTGAACTCGGAGAAAACAGCCTCATCTTGCTCGGTTAGCCGGCGCAAGTTACCTTCCAGATTTTCGTGCAGCAATACGTTTTTATCCGCTTTTGAAAAATAAAAAAGATAATCTGCGCCATGCAGTGTGATGCCCGCTTCATTCAATTTCTGGCGAAAGGTCGACTCAGACAAGGATTGTTGTTGAAAGAGACCTATCTTATCAACCAGCGCAGGTGTCAAGACCGCCATAACACGCCCGTCGGAGGTTTCCAGCATCATGACCCGACTTTCGTCGTCAAGTGTAGGATTTATGGCAACAGTAAAGGATTCATCGCTATAAAGGACGTCACCGTTCAAAAATTGCTCCCGCCAAAAGTCAGTGATCGTTTGTGAAAATACAGGTACACTACTTACTTGATCTGTCATTATGTACAATTCCTTTCATAAGGTCGATCGGATTTATTGCGTATTATAGTAAAGGTTATTTACATCTCTGATTCTTTTGAAAATAGGGTGGATCATGAAATGGATCGAGATTCGGAAGCCCCAGTAGTTTCCGCATCATTTTCGTAATACAAGCTGAATAACATGGGCTAATCCATTGTGGGCCTTACCTGCCACACGCTCTTGTTCACCATAGAAGAAATGGATCACTTCATGACCTTCGCACCAAGCAAGGATATCTTTGGGATCATATAGCATTTCAAGTTCTGGAGGCCCGCCCGTTCCATACTTTATTTGTTCCTTGGAGAAGACCTCAAGCATGAGAATTCCTTTGGGCTTTATCGCCTTTTTCATTTTATTAAGAACGGAGATCTGCGCATCTTTATGAAAATGGCCATATACCATAATCGCGACATCATATTCTTCGCTCGGCACATCCTCTTCCAAAAGGTCAATTTTTTGGGTAAGTACGTCAACGGAATGCTTCTGAGCCAGTATTTTCGTTTTTTGCAATCCGCTCTCCGCATAGTCAATGGCTGTCACTTCAAGATTTCTTTTTGCTAAAAAAACTGCATTCCGGCCTTCACCCTCTGCAAACGCGATCACTTTTTGTCCATGTTCTACCCGATAAGCCTGTTGTTGAATAAAAACGTTAGGTTCTTCCCCATAATAATATTCTTCCGAATGAAAGCGCTCATTCCAAATATTCGCCATACTCACTGGCCTCCTGTCATGAAAATCTATTGTAGATTTATTATATCTACAATATCTCCAAATGCATGGATGTGTCAATATCGCTTGGTATCGAGAGCATCTACAAAAGAGCCTTTCTTTGAACGTACATCTTGACCTTAGGTCTGACCTAAGGTGTATGGTTGAGATATTCCACAACATCCATAGGGAGTAACGTTTATGAAGAGTGATATTACCATTAGCGAATTAGCTAGGCTTATGAATGTGTCTGTTCATCAGATTCGTTATTTTGAAGAGAAAGGGGTTCTTCTACCTGCTTACCTAGATAACAATCAGTACAGGATGTACAGCATGGATCAAGTTTACCAGCTATCCCATATTCTGTTGCTGCGCAAATTGGGGGTGCCTGTCCAGTCGATTAAAGAATGCATGACTTCCTATTCTACTGATCAATACGGGCAGCTACTCAATCATTCTTTGAAAGAAATACATGCAGAGATACTTCGCCTTCAAGAACTACAGCATTTCATAAACAGGGTATTGCATGAACAAAAGAATTTTATTTCGCACTCCAATGACTACCAAATAAAGTGGCGTGAAACCACCTATTTGGCACGTTGGATAGACATGGATTCACAAATAACGCTAAACGCCAAACTGTTGACTGAACAGGCCAAGTCTGTCCCGAACTTGTTCGAATCGGACCTTCATTTCATCGAGGATAATTCCAGTACCATTACGTTATACACGGAAACAGAAGCGCCTGGCGACTTTTCATTGCCCAGCGGCAACTATCTGTCTACCCAAAGGCTAATCCATGAAGAGGATGAGCTTGAACAAGTGATTGAACAGTTTTACTCCTATGCCGGAGCACAGTCTCATGTTATACAGGGACCCTTGATCCTCATTGAAAGATCTTACTTATCCCTATTTAGTCAAAACCAACTGCACTATGAACTACAAGCTTTGATCGAACCGACTACCCATTCCGAAAGGGGAAACCGATCATGACTGGATCACCAATTACAATAGAACCGATGCATTCCACGTACAATCAACAGATTGGTCAACTTCTTGTTCACGGGTTTCGTGGGAAATTCCAAACTCTTACGAAGCTCAATGATGGCGAGCTCGCCATCTTTTTCGAAAAATTATTTGATCATGTTCCTACAGATCGTGCGAGTCAACGAATGGTCGCGCTACAAGAGGGAGAAGTTATCGGGACGATATCCATCAAGTGGAAAACTGAATTTGATAGTAGGCGAATATTTCCCGCATGGAAGAACTTCTACCGTTTTGGCAGATGGAATCTCCTGAAAATGTTCATCGGGTTATCTTTCCTAGACCATAAACCACAGGCTGGAGAATGCTATATTACAGATGTTGTTGTCCATCCGAATCATCAAGGCAAAGGAGTTGGAAACCTGCTATTGCATTGGGCGCACAATTTCGCACAAGCGCAGCCAAGCCTAGACAAGTTAAGCTTGTACGTCGCAGGTAAAAACCCCCGAGCTGAGCAGCTTTACCAGCGATTATCGTTCCATACGCAATTGCGAGAAAGCAGCTTCCTATCACATCTTTTATTTAAAGAGAAAAAATGGAGTTACATGGTGAAGAGATTGAAATGAATCATGACAAAGGGCGAATCGTCTCTACTAGACATCCGCCCTTTCGAAAGTATCGCCTTTTCCCCCTAATCTACTTCACATAAAAATCTGATTAGTCGGCAGCTCTCTAATTCTTTCATTTGTACGTTGTTTATTATCTCATTCGCAGCCAAGCGGCTGATAATAGGAGCTAGTGTAACAGCTGAATGCATAACGGTCAGATAAAGACCCTTTATTTCGTCATGAAATCCAACAATAGGGTAACCGTCTTCAGGCATGGGTCTCAAGCCTACCTGGATGCTTTCCAGCTCCAATTTCTCTCCGCCTTTTAGATTGTGCCGTAGAATTTCAAACGCCCGCTTTCCAACTGCCTCGGGTCCATTTTGTTCAGACTCATCGATATAATCTTCCGCTGCTAGTAACAGAGCATCGGTTAGTTGTCTCGCTTCAAACTTAGAATTTGAAACTAAGGTGCGGATCAACTTTTCTTTCGATTTCATTCGGATCAGTATAGAAGGTGAAGGAGAGACAGGAACATCAAAGCCTAATGGCTTACAGAGTTCGGGTATAGCTGCGCCAGTGGCTACTACAATAACATCTGCTTCTAGAAAACCATTGGAGGTGTTTACCCCAACAACCTTAGAACCCTCTGTGATTATTTGCATCGCCTTTGTATCAAACAGTATGCTCGCTCCATTTTCTTCTGCTTTTTTCACCAAAAGTTTTGCAGTCAAAATTGGATCTAGTGCGCCTTCTTCGTACGCATAATAAGCTTCCTCGGGGTATTCCTTTAGATTCGGTTCTAATTTTATGATTTGCTGCCGATTTAATGGTTGTTTACGAGACTCCTCATAATCTATAGGGACTTCCCAAGTCAGTGCTCCATCCCATTTAATTTCTAGATCAGGTATCTCTTTTTCTAATTCATGATATTCGGCTATCGATGCATCATACAAATGTCGATAATTTTCTGATACCTGATACGATGGATGAATCCAACCGAAAGACTTGTTAGTGGCTTCACATGCAGCAGTTGAATTCGTCTCTATTAAAGTGACATTCTGATTCTGCTTTGATAAGTAGTAGGTCATGGATGTACCAACAATACCTGCACCAACCACTACAATTTTTTGATTCTTCTTCATGAGCGCTCCCTCCTGACAACATCCCCTAAGCAAATTCTACCCCTAGGGTAATCTCAAGTCTTTTTGATAGGAAGATGAGTTTTATTAAGGATACCCCGTGATCAGGATCTTTGCTCATACAGCTTAACGATTTCGATGATGGTGTTTACAGCGTGCATCATGTTGTCAACGGAAACATACTCGAACCGCCCGTGGTAGTTTTCCCCGCCAGTGAAAATATTCGGTGTTGGCAACCCCATGTAGGATAGCTGAGAGCCATCTGTACCACCGCGTATCGGCTGAATAATCGGCAGGATTCCGAGGTTTTCTAGTGCTTGTGTAGCGATGTCCACTACTTCCATTACAGGCTCAATCTTTTCCCGCATATTGAAGTATTCGTCTTTGATTTCGAGCTCAATTCGCTTCTCTCCGTATTTTTTCTGTAGTTCTTCTACGATACGAGCTAGGTGGAACTTTCTCTCCTGAAACCGATTACGATCGTGGTCCCGGATCAAATAACGCAGCTGAGTTTGCTCGACGTCACCTTGTATGGAAGACAGATGATAGAAGCCTTCGTAGCCTTCCGTCTCCTCAGGAGTTTCATGAATCGGCAGCCTTCCATGCAGCTCCATGGCTATTTTAGCAGCGTTAACCATTTTACCTTTGGCAGAGCCAGGGTGAACGTTCTTTCCTTTGCAAGTAATGATAGCTGATGCAGCGTTAAAGCTCTCGTACTCGATCCCGCCAAGAGGACCGCCATCCATCGTATAGGCATATACTGCGTCGAAGGCGGACACATCAAACTTGTCTGGGCCTCTGCCGATTTCCTCGTCCGGAGTGAAAGCTACTCTCACTTTCCCGTGTTTTAGTTCTGGATGTCGAATCAGATAAGCCATAGCGGTCATGATTTCGGCAATACCGGCTTTATCGTCAGCGCCAAGTAATGTGGTACCGTCTGTCGTTATTAACGTGTGCCCTTTGTAGCCAGTCAGCTCTGAAAAATCGCGCGGCGAAAGGACAATAGTAAGTGCTTCATTCAAGACTATGTCTTGTCCGTTATAATTTTCGATGACTTGCGGCTTCACGCCAGCGCCGGTAAAATCGGTGGCTGTATCCATATGAGCAAGAAAACCGATTGTTGGAATCTCTTTGTCTGTATTGGATGGTAGGGTTGCCATTACATAGCCGTTCGAATCCATCGTTACTTCCTGCATACCTATGGCTTGCAGCTCGTCCACGAGCATTTGGGCCAACACTAGCTGCCCTGGTGTTGAGGGGCAAGTTTCGCTGTTCTCATCGGATTGTGTATCAACTTGTGCGTAAGAGATGAATCTATTTATGATCTCCGTTTTCATGGTTTATCTCAGCTCCAATACAATTCGTCAAACCTATTCAAGAAAGAGGCCATCTCGTGACAAATTCTACCACGATCCTCATCGATTCTTCAATCCGTACGCCATATTGACGTGCTGCCACCTGGTTATATAACTGTAAAGTGATGAAACCAACGAAGTAATCTCCATTTTCATAAAAGTTGATTTTGGACTGACTTTGAATAATAAAACAGCGGCGACCCATGACCTGAAAGTCTTTGGCTCACCGCTGTGATGATTGAAATAGCTAACCTCGTTCGTTGAAGAAGTGACATACGATCCTGAATATTACTTCCCATTCAAATGATAGATGAGTTGCACAACGCCAGAGGAGAAAGTTTTTGTATTCACCAAACTCAAATTCACCCTCTGCTTTATATCCATAAACAGCGGTTTTCCTTCTCCCAAAATAACAGGGTGAACAGATAATCGAAATTCATCTACAAGCTCTAAATGGATAAAAGTTGTAATAAGACTAGCTCCACCATATAGCCAGATGTCTTTACCAGGCTTCTTCTTTAATTGATTGACTACTTCAAGAATATGATCGTTGATGAATATTGCTTTATGATCAGTCCCTTTTTGTGTCTTGGAAAACACATATTTTTCTTTACTATGAACCAATCCCCAAATCTCTTTTTCCTTATCCGTATGTTCCATTTCTGGCGAAAATTGTCCCCATAAATCATAACTTTTTCTTCCATATAGAATCGTGTCAATTTGATGTAAGAAATGAACAAACCCCATTTCAGCGTCCATTATGCACCAATCAATTTCCCCATTTTTCCCTTCAATAAAACCATCTAAGGTAACGGCTAGATCTAAAATGAGTCTTCGTTTCATGAATAGTTACTCCTTTCGTTGATCATCTACTCCCATTTTAGACCTTTAAATATGTCACCTTGTGTCTTATTTGTAACAGAAGGGTTTATCACTATAGGGCGTTCTCATGTCCATGCATCGGGCAGCAAATGTCCTTCTGCTACCAGCTTTGAGTTGCCTTCCAAGTAAACGGATTCGGCAGCATAATCTGTGAGATGATAAGAAATTTTAAGTGGTCCCCCTCGAGTAAGCACGTTCACAGAGGTGTCTACATGTCCTAAAATACCGGCAATGATTGCTGCAGCAGTCGATCCGGAACCGCACGCGTAGGTCTCTGCCTCTACTCCGCGCTCATAGGTTCTGATGCTAAGCGTTTGCCTATCAATCAGTTCCACAAAATTTACATTAGTACCATGGGGAAACTGCTGCTGATCATTTCTGACCATTCGTCCCCATTCTCTGAGCTGGTCGTCCGCTATCGCGATAACATTTTCGACAAACCAGACCGTGTGGGGTACTCCGACAACACCGTAGTGGTAGACGCCGCTTGGTCCGTCCCACTCATATGGTTGATTCAGCTTCAGCGCCTGCAATTGAACGTCGGGGAACTTGACATTTACGCCGTTCTGATTGAGCTCTGCCTGATAGATGCCGGCCATCGTTTCGAAACTCATCTTCGTCTTGGCTGCCCCGATGTGGTACGCAAAGCGCGACATGCACCTTGCACCGTTACCGCACATTTCTCCTTCACTGCCATCAGCGTTAAAATACCTCATCTTAAAATCGGCGATGTTGGAGTTCTCCAGCAGCATGAACCCATCCGCACCGATTGAAGTGCCTCGCCTGCATACATTTTGGACAAAGGCTGAAAGCGCAACCTCGTTCAACAGGCCATCGCGATTGTCTACTACAATAAAGTCGTTGCCACAGCCATTCATTTTTTTAAACGGGATCCCAAGATCAAACATTTCTCTCCTCCTTTTATCCGATGTACCGTGCAAACTACAAGTTCCAGAATTATGGAGCAGTCACCTTGCTTTAAGAAGGATCGATTGCGGGAAATGATTGATAGAGATGACAAGCGACCGATTGCCCTTCTATTTCACTCAGCTTTGGCAACTCGACTTTGCATATTTCCATGCTGGACCGGCAGCGCGGATGGAATTTACATCCCTTCGGCGGATTAGACGGAGACGGGAGATCTCCGGACAACACAATTTGCTCTCGCGTATCATCAGGATCGGTAATGGGTTTGGCTGAAAGCAATGCTTGTGTATAGGGATGCAGCGGTCGTCCAAACAGCTTCTCTTTCTCAGCATACTCGATGATTTCACCTAAATACATGACCGCCACTTTATCGGCAATGTGCTCAACTACGCTCAAATCATGTGAAATGAAGACATAGGTCAAAGAAAATTGTTCTTGCAAATCCTGCAGCAAATTAAGAATTTGCGATTGAATCGACACATCAAGTGCGGAGACAGGCTCATCTGCGATAATCAGCTTTGGCCGAAGAATCAGGGCGCGGGCGATGCCAATTCGTTGTCTTTGCCCTCCGGAAAATTCGTGAGGATAGCGAGATAGATGCTGCTTGCTCATGCCGACAATCTCAATCGTTTCTTCCAGTAGCGCTTGTCTCTGCTCTCGAGGAATACCGTGCGAAATCAGCGGCTCCGTCAAGATGTGCCCGATCGTTAGTTTCGGGTTCAATGTTTCAAATGGATTTTGAAAAACCATTTGCATATTTCGCCTTACTGCACGCATTTCGTTTTTGTTCATTTTTCCTATTTCGTTACCTTGGAAACGAATTTCGCCTTGGACCGGCTCCAGCAAACGCAGAATACATTTTCCCAATGTAGACTTTCCGCAGCCTGACTCCCCGACAATCCCCAGCGTTTCTCCTTCATAGACGCTCACATCAATCCCGTTTAAAGCATGAACATCATGCGGTTGTTGAAACCACCCTTTTTTCATGCGAAACAGCTTGCGCAGCCCTTTCACTTCCAGGATTGGAGTCGTCATCCACCTACCACCGAGCTTTCCTGTTCATGATCCTTGTCTTGGGTAAATAACCAGCATCGACAAGAAGAATGCTGATCCACTGGACGGAGCACAGGATTTCGCTCCCAACATATCGCCATCGCTCTATCGCATCGCGGGGCAAACCGGCACCCATTTGGTTTGTTTTCCGGTGTCGGCACACTGCCTTTTATGCTGTGAAGCCTCTTTGTGCGTTGCCTTGGTGTCGATTGGAGCAAACCTACGGTGTATGGGTGCTTCGGATTGCGCAGCAACGACCGTACGTCGGCTGTTTCAATCGCTTGTCCCGCATACATCACTATGACGCGGTCGCACACTTCAGCTACCACCCCTAAATCATGCGTAATCATGATCACTGACATGCCGATGTCCCTTCTGATTTTTTTGATCAGATTCAAGATTTGCGCTTGAATTGTCACATCCAATGCGGTCGTCGGTTCATCAGCGATCAGTAATGACGGATTACATGCGATCGCCATGGCAATCATCACCCGCTGCCTCATTCCTCCTGACAAACGGTGCGGGTAATCCCTGTAAATCTCTTCCGCTCGGGAGATACCCACCACGGTAAGCAAATCCAGTACCCGTTGCTTTACCGCCGCTTTACTTTCATCCTCATGCTCGTGCAATACCTCACTGATTTGTCGGCCGATCGTCAACACCGGATTTAACGAATGCATCGGTTCCTGAAAAATCATCGCCATTTCCTTGCCTCTGAGACTGCGCATCTCGGCTTCACTCAGCGCAAGCACTTCTTTCCCGTTGAATCGAATGCTTCCAGTCAAAGTGGCATTATCGTCCAACAGTCGCATGAGCGAGAGCGAAGTGACGCTCTTGCCACACCCCGACTCTCCGACAATTCCCAGCGTCTCCCCTTTATTCACATATAAATCAAGCTGATCAACAACCGTAACCGTACCCGACTCTTTCGAGAACCGGGTTGTCAGCCCTGTCACTTCCAATACATTGTCCATAAATGGAGTCCCCCTCTCCAATCCTCTTATTGCCCATTTACTTTTGCGTACGAGGATCAAAAATATCACGCAAGGCATCTCCCAGCCGATTTACTGCCAACACGACAATGGTGATGGCCAATCCTGGGTATGTCGCAAGCCACCAGGCATCGGACAAATAATCTTTTCCTTCATTCAACATGGTCCCCCATTCGGGAGTCGGCGGCTGCGCGCCCAAGCCGATAAAGCCCAATGCAGCCGTATCGAGAATCGCTCCCCCGACGAACAATGTCATGTAAACGAACAATACATTCGTAATATTGGGGAGAACCTGGAAAAGAATGATCCACCAGCTCGGCGTCCCGATCGACCTGCTGGCTTCCACATATCCAGACGACATGATGACGAGAGTCGCTGCCCTGATCAGACGCGCAAAGCTGGGAATCGAAGAAATGCCGATTGCGATCATCGCATTCGTTTGACTCGGTCCAAGCGCCGCGACAATGGCCAAGGCCAAAATGATCCCCGGTAAGGCGAGCAAAATATCCATAATCCGCATGAGCAGGTGATCAATAAATCCTCCCATATACGCACTGATGACACCAATCATCGTCCCTGCCGATACGGTGATGCCGACCGCCATGACAGCAACCACAAGCGTAACGCGCGTTCCGTATAAAATACGGGAAAACAAATCGCGGCCGATCGCATCCGTTCCGAGAACATGCTTGGCAGACGGGCCTTGCAAAAAGGCTTCGTAATTACTTTCAGTAGGGTCATAAGGAGCGATCCAAGGCCCGACGATTCCGATCGCAGAAATGAGTAAAAGCACCACCAAGCTTAGTTTTGCTGCTCGCTGATTCTTGATTTTTTCCCAAAAGGCAAGTTTGGGAAAAATCGGGGAATTGGCATGCGTCGCCCCATGTGCGACAGTTTTGCTCACCTCATTCAAGTTACCGCCCCTCCTTTTCCGTAATGAGGTCGACACGCGGATCAATCAAACCATAGAGGAGGTCGACCATCATATTTACCACGACATAGACGAAGCCCATAAGCAGCACAATGCCCTGAATCATCGGAAGATCACGGGCTGAAATCGCACGGATAGCCAATGTGCCGATACCAGGCCAGTTGAACACTTGTTCGATGATAACCGCCCCACCCAGCAGAGTCGCGATTTGCAAGCCTACCACCGTAACAACAGGAATCATGACATTGCACAAGGCGTGTCGAAATAGGATTATCGACTCCCTCAATCCCTTGGCTCGTGCCGTTCGAATGTAATCATGGGAAAGCACTTCGACCATACCTGAACGCGTCAGTCGGCTGATCATCGCGGAAGACAAAACGCCCAAGGTACAAGCAGGCAAAACAAGATCCTTCCATCCCGTACCGCCCGCGATGGGAAACCAGCCTAATTGAACAGAAAATAACATGATTACGATTAACCCCAGCCAGAAGCTCGGCAGCGATAATCCGATCGAAGCTGCTGCCATCAGCATAAAGTCCAAGAGCGTATTTTTGTATTTCGCAGCGATCATTCCCATCGTTAAGCCAATCACGACCGCGATGCCAATCCCAGCGAAGGCTAGCTTGGCCGTTGCCGGAAACCGTTCCATTATTTCCACGATGACAGGTCTTTCTGTTTGTAAGGAAGTCCCGAGATCCCCTTGGATGACTTTTTCCATGTAGGTCAGGTACTGATGAGGAAGGGGTTGATTTAGCCCCATTTGATCACGTAACTGTTCCACTTGTGCTTTTGTAGCCTTTTCCCCTAACATGATCCGTACTGGATCTCCAGGAATAAAATGAACGAGCGCAAACGAAAAGATGGAAATGCCGAGGAGGACAATCACTCCTGATAGCATCCGATTCAACAAATACTGTTTCATGATTCGTTCACTCCTCTCTTCCAGAATGCGTATTCATTGCTTACGGCTAAACTCGCTTGGGAATTTGGCGATAGGAGCCCATCATGCGAATTACCGTTTGACTTCCGTCTCGTATAAAGCGTACGGTTTGATCCGAACCTTCAACGTTCGCGAGAAAAACGTCTTCGTCGATAGCTTTTAAAGAGAATGAGTCCGAATGATCGACCGTTACGATCAGCGTGCCTGCATCCACGCTTACCTGAAGATGAATTCCTTCCATAGATCCGTACTCGCCCGCATATTCAAGCAGACGATCTGTCGGGAGGTCATATTCCTTATACGTGACATGCGTTGATTTCGCAGGACGATTCTCGATGCAGTGAAACGTGCCATGTGCCAATGCGGCAGCCGGCGAACCGCTGAGATTGGTGAGCGCCACGGCAGCCAATCCGTTCTCGGGGATGATGCTCATGTAGGCTTGGATCCCTTTTTCTCTGCCGCTATGACCCAGCATCACAGCACCGTAGAAATTGGGTGTAATCGCTACACCATATCCGTAATATTGGTTTTGTTCGCATCGGAAATAAGGGGTGGTCATCTGCTGCACACTTTCCGTGCGAAGAATTCGTTCCTTGCCAATCAAACCTTTCGTGCGAAACAACTCGGTGTATCTCATCATGTCGGTGAGCGTTGATTTTAATCCCCCGGATGATTGAAACGGCGGTGTCTCAAATAGCGGTGTCCTATCCTCGTACCCGTGCAACTCTTCCAAAGAAAAGCAACTATGCTGCATTCCAGCTGGTTGGAGAATATGCTCCTTCACATACGTCGAATATGGCTTGCCGCTTGCCCGCTCAACAATAGCACCCAGTAGCGTATAGCAATCATTGGAATAACTGAACTCCGTACCTGGTGCGCCCAATAAAGTAAATTCCAGTTGTGCCATATAGGTCATTAATTCCTCATAGGTGTTCATTCCACGCTTGAGTGCTTCATCGACGCAAGATAATGGCGGCAAACCGGAGGAATGGGTTAGAAAGTTGTGAATGGTGATTGCTTCCGTTCCACTTCCCGTTTTTACATGAAACTCTGGCAAAAAACGGGAAACAGGATCGGCAACCGTCAGTTTTCCGGCTTCCTGTAGCTGCATGATCGCAATAGCGGTGAACGATTTTGTAATCGAAGCGATTCCGAACAAAGTATCAACTGTCGCTACCGTACCTTGCTCGGTATCACGATAGCCGAAGCCTTTGGCATAAACGAGCTGTCCGTTTTTGGCCACTCCAATTGCAGCCCCAGGCACCTTGCTTCCCATCATTGTTTCCCGGACAAACTCCTCATAACTCACGATCCATTCCTGATTGTTCATGACCTGTTCTCCTTGTTTTTTGTTTCCTCGTTTACTTAACCCACACGTCCTGATACAATTTCAGTCCGGATGGATCAAGCATCAGTCCCTGAACACGGTTGTTTACTACGACAAACCGTTTTTCCGTGTAAATGGGAATCCAAAACGCCTCCTCAACAGCGCGCTTCTGAAGATCTTCATAAATTTTCGCTCTATCGTCGCTCTTCATCGTCACCTGTCCCTTTTCCAGCAAGGAATCGATCGTTTTGTCATGGATGGCTGAACGATTCATCCCACCGATCTGTGTTGAATGCATGAACGGAAACAAGATATCAGGGTCATCAGCGACGTATCCATCCAGCGCCAAGTCAAATGTGCCGGCAGCAGTTAACTGGTCGACTGCGCTGCCTTCCAGAGTAATGATTTTCACGTCTACCCCAATCGCTTTGAACATTCCTTGCATCAACTGGGCAGGTTGAGACCATACTTCCATACTCAACAATTCGAGATGAAGCGGTTTTCCTGCTTTCTCCCTTATCCCTTGTGCATTCAGTTTCCATCCGGCTTCTTCCAGGAGCTTCACTGCTTCCTCGGGGTTGTATTTGTATGCATATTGGGCAATGGATTGATCGTATCCGAACAAATTTGCTGGTAGCGGACCATCTGCAACAATTCCTTCGCCTTGCAGATGCGACTGCACGATAGCATCTTTCTTTACTGCCATTTGCAACGCTTTGCGTACGTTTTTATCTTGTAAAATCTCGTTATTCAAATTCAGCTCGACAAACAGCCCCAAGCCGCGCTTTGTCTGCTCAAGTACCGTAAAACGATTGTTGTTCTTGAATTTCTTCGCGTCTTTCGCAGGCAGATCAGCGATGTCGATGGTTCCACTCTCCAAAGCAGCGACAGCCGTTTGCGGATTTCGAATCAATTTCAGAACTAATTTGTCCGGCCTCGGTGGTCCTTGATTTTTAAAGAAGGGCGTTGCCCAGCGATACGCATCATTTTGAATCAGCGTGATAGAGTCTCCTGATTTCCAGCTCTCCATCTTCCATGGTCCGACACCGACCGGATTCCTTCCGTATTGATCCCCAAACTTTTGCACCGCGTCCACCGAGAGCGGCTGCATCCAGCTCGCGGAAGTGAAATAGGTGAGGAGCGTGGCAGATGGTTCATTCAACTCCAAAATAAGGGTCTGATCATCTGGTGTTTTGATCGATTTGATGATGCCAAGAACCATCCCTACGCCTTTCGGAGCGATTTCCGGAGCCATGGCCCGCTCAAACGTTCGCTTGTACGCCTGTGCAGTAAGCAGTGTCCCATCATGAAAGGTCACGCCTTGGCGAATGCGAAATGTCCATGTCTTCCCATCTTCCGCAATGGAGTACGATTCGGCCAGATGGGGCTTGACCTCATTTGTTTGGGGATCTCTGTAAAGGAGAGCCCCCCCTAGATTGAGCGTGACCCCCTCCGTGCTTAACGCTGTCGATTTGTGGACATCCAGTGTATCTGGTTCACTGCCGATCGCAACGGTGATCGTACCGCCCTTTTTCTCGGATATATTGGCATCTTTTTTTCCTTCATCCGTATCTGGTTTCGTGGCAAGCGTCCCGCAGCCGACCACGCTTGCCAACAATACGAAACAGGAAAGGACAATGCTCACAAACGTGGTGGTTTCCCGCTTTCTCATCCCCATGAATGACACCACTCTCCCTTGTTTGGGACATATCCTTGCCTCCTACGATCTGAGCCAATCAACCGTTTTTTGATCCAGCTTTTTGACGAGAGCCGTCAGCAATTTCACCGTATTTTCTACATCATCATGATGAAGAATCGAAGCGTGACTGTGAATGTAGCGCGCAGGGATTGCAATAACAACTGATGGAGCCCCTTTGCCAACCATATGTGCAGCTCCTGCGTCCGTACCCGCACCTGCAATAGCACCATATTGATACGGGATGCCTTCCTCTTCAGCCGTATCAAATAACAGTTCCCGCAATTTTCGATTGGGTACGAGCGAGCCGTCGAATAGACCAATTGTAGGCCCGCCACCGCACTTGATATCAGGCAAATTAGGAGAGTCGGCGCTTCCTGGCGTGTCAAACGTTATCCCCGTCTCCAATGCAATGAATATATCTGGCTGCACCATATACGTGCTTGTGAATGCGCCGCGGCATCCCACTTCTTCTTGTGCAGTAGCGCCGCTAAAGACGATGTTGGGGTGATCCGTTTCTTGTAACTGTTTCATTACTTCAATGGCTGTCAGGCAACCGCCGCGATTATCGAGCGCTTTTGCCATATACATCTTGTCATTCGCCATCACCGTGAAAGGGCAGATCGGCACAATCGGATCACCTGGGCGAATTCCCAGCTCCTTTGCCTGTTCTGCACTGGATGCTCCGATGTCGATGAACATCCGCTCGATCTCAACCACTTTCTTTCGTTCTTCCGAAGACAGCAGATGCGGCGGTTTTGACCCGATTACGCCAACGATATCCCCTTTGCATGTTTTAATGTTCACGCGCTGTGCCAGCATCACCTGCGACCACCAGCCACCAAGCGGCTGGAAGGCGATGAATCCATCCTTCATGACACGCGTTACCATGAACCCCACTTCATCCATATGGCCCATCATCATGATTTTGGGTCCATTGGCCAGGCCTGATTTCCGCCCGATTATGCTTCCCAGATTATCTGTGAACACTTCTTCTGTAAGCGGTTCCAAGTACGTGTGCATTAATTCTCGCACTTCCTGTTCTTGTCCGGGAACTCCGGAAGCCTCTGTCAGCTCTTTCAGTACCTTTACCCAACTATTCATCCCTATCTTCCTCTCCATTTGCATGTTATCTCCAGCTATCATCCATGCGATCATAGGAACCGATGCGAAGATCTGCTTTTTCGTTCGCCAGTACATGCTTGGCTATACGCTCAGATGGGGTACGAGGCAATTCACTTCGGAATTCCCAATATCGTGGAACCTTGTAGTAAGCAAGATGCTCGGCGCAATAAGAGATCAACTCATGAGGAGGCACCGTTTGGTCCGCTTTCACTACCACGTATGCCTTGATTTCTTCCCCACGTATTTCGTCTTTCACTGGAAGACAGGCAGCATATTGCACGGCCGGATGCATTTTCATGACTTCCTCAACCTCAGCAGCCGAAATATTTTCCCCGCTCCGGCGAATCATCTCCTTTTTTCTGCCGACATAATAGATGTATCCGCCTTCGTCCATTCGGACCAAATCTCCGGTGTGGAACCAGCCGCCCTGAAAGGCAGCGCAAGTCGCATCAGGGTCTTTATAGTAGCCATCCATCATCCCCAAGCCCCGTAGGACGAGCTCACCAACCTCGCCTCTCGAAACGGGTCGGTTGTGAATATCAACGATGCGGACGGTCCGGTCTTTATCCGGTTTTCCGATGCAGCCTGTTCCGAGCAATCGGTCATGATCGTGTGGTTTTACCGAAATATCTCCACCTGTCTCTGTCATGCCAAAAACCTCATACCATGGCGCGCCCCATCGCTCTTCCAATTCGCGGTGCAGATGCGGGGGAATGGCCGAGCAAAAGATGGTGCGAACGTTATTTTCCCTGTCTAAGGGCGAGCGTGGTGTTTTGACCATTAGCGTGGGCATGATCCCCAGGCAGTAGAAAAAGGTAACGCCATATTGCCGTACTTTCTGCCAAAATGTAGAGGGATGAAATCGATCGAGAACCACAAGCTTTGCCCCCACAGCGATCGCACCCAGCAAATTCCATTGCGGGTCCATATAGTAAAAGGGCTGCGCCGTTAACAGTACATCTGAATGGGTCAAATTGGGATGCTGCTCGATCATCTTTTTTGCTATGGTGAGCCAATATTCATGGGATAGCATACACCCCTTGGGGAAGCCTGTCGTGCCGGATGTATATTGGATGTTGACTAAAGTTTCAGGAAAAACGGTAAGTGCTGTTGGTGTCGTGGGCGCTGTTTCACACATCGTTCTGAAATCGACAGCGTTGGGATCGTCTGATTGGTCTACTGAGAGGATTGTTTGGAGGGTTTGTAAGGAAGGTCTGATCTTCTGTAGCAGGGATAAAAACTCCTGTGAAGTTACGATAACGATTGCTTCGGAGTGGTGGAGGATATACTGAGCATCGTACTCTTTGTAATTTACATTTATCGGCACGATAGTCGCGCCCAGTTTTGCCAACGCCAGCCAAGTAAGCGGGAATTCCGGCTGGTTCCTCAGCATGACGGCTACCCGATCCCCATAGCCTACGCCCAGCACTTGGAGCATGTTGGCGATCTGGTTGGAACGGTCTTCTATCTCCTTAAATGATAGTTGTTCATTCCATTCATCAAAGACAAGCCCGATTTTTTCTCCCCATCGTTTGGCCGCCCGCGCCGTCAAAGACTTGATTTCTTGCAAGTCCAAAAGGTTTCAGCCCTCCTTCTTTATACCGATCCTTTTTTTCGGAACCCTTCAGCCGCCTGCTTGGATTCGATCGATTGCACGGTTGCCAGCGCATGCTCGATCTCCAATTCAAAAGCTGCCTCCAGATCGCATTGTGCCCCGCGATTTAGCGCAAATTTGGCTTTTGCAAGCGCTACTTGCGGGAGCTCAGCTAACCGTTTCGCCCACTTGTCAGCTTCTTCAGCTAACACTTTATGATCCACTACCTTGTTGATGAGTCCTAGATGCAGTGCTTGCGATGCACCAAATCTTTCGCCCGAAAACAGCAATTCTTTCGCCCGGACCAGTCCGATCGCGATGGGAAGGATATGTGAGATTCCTCCAGTAACACTAAGTCCGACACTCACTTCCGGAAAGCCGAATTCGGCATCTTGAGCGGCGATGATCAAATCACATCCGAGTGCAAACTCACACCCAGCTCCTAATGCATAACCATGGACCGCAGCGATCACCGGAAAAGGAACGCGCTGAATCTTTCGCGTTATATCCTGAATTTTCTGTAGGTTAAGGCGTATCTCAGCCTCATTTGCAGGCTTTTCTTCATGACGCAAATCATGTCCTGCACAAAAAGCATTCCCGCGGCCAGCCAGTATTGCCGCCCTTACTCCTTCCCGTTCCAACTTATCGAGCGATCCATACAGCTCCTCTACCAATTGTGGAATCACCGCATTTAACCGCTCGGGGCGATTCAGGTGAATCCAGCCTATCTCTTGATGGATCTCACACTCTACCACCGCCTTACGTGTTGTCATTCTTTTTTACCTCCGCCTTTATTTTGGAAAACAATGCTCTTGCATTCGAACCGAGCACCTTCTCTAGCACCTCGGGCTTTATGCTTAATTCCTTCCATTCTGCAATCGCGCGTTTCAGAGGAAATACAGGCCAGTCTGTTGCAAAGAGGATTTGATCTTGCAAGAGGTTGTTTGCTAACCTGTACATCATCTCCCACCCTGCTCCTTGCACCCCCAAATACCTTGGAGAAAGCCCGCCCAAATCCATCAGAACATTGGGGTGCTTGCGCGCTACGGCAACCATTTCAGGCACCCAGGGCCACCCCCCATGACACGCGATCAATGTTAATTCTGGGAAATCACAGGCGACTTGATCTAGCAACAGCGGGTGTTCATTCCGGATGGGATGAATCATCGAATAATTAATTCCCGTATGAATGGCAACTGCCAAGCCTAACTCGGCAGCCTTTGCGTATACGGGATATAATTTGCGATCATCGATCGGCATCTCAAAAAATGCAGGCTGGATGTTTACTCCCAGAAAGCCCAACTCTCTGATGCGGCTCACTTGTTGGACAGCGCGCATCGGTCTGAAATGCTCCATTGAAATCGTACCGAATCCTGAGAAGAGCTCAGGGTGAGCGGATATGACTTTTGCCAATGCATCATTCAGCGCATCTCCATTCTCGCCGAATTCGTATTCTGCATGCATAATGGCATGGTGTACTCCTGATTCTTTCATTTCTTGAATCAAATCGTCGAGCGTTTTCGCGATAGTCGATCTTACTTGTAACACCGCATCATATTGAGCGACGTACTCATTTCGCATTTCACCGATGCGTGCCTCACGGAACTGCTGTGGCAAGCGGACACGGGCATCAAGAATGTTCATGCGCAGCAGCCCCCAGCCATGGTTTCATAAAAAAACGAGCGGGTTCAGGCAGATCTAAATCGGAGACAGTCAGTTGCTGACCGTTTCGCTTTGCCTGAACGAGTGCAAGCGCCATATCGGAAAAATTCAAGCTGATTTCTTCCAATGAATTTGGGCCATCGGGTGAGTACCAATGGGCGACACCCGTGCACATTTGAAGCAAAGCCAGGACGGTAAGCTTGGTATTTTCTATCGTAAATACGCCCCCCTCTAATCCGTCCGTTAAAATACGATGCCAGAGCAGCTCATATTCACTGCGCAACCTGGCAATTTCTACGCGCGTATTTCCTGTCAGCGCACGGAACTCGGTATCTACTACTAACGCTGTTAGCTTGTCAATGGCATGGCTGGTAACATGAAGCTGTACAAACGCTGCCAATTGTTGTTCGGGCGCTTCAAGCTCAGCGAGCACTTCCTTTGCATTTCCAAGTAGGGTCTGTAACCCTTCTTGCATGATGGCAACGAGCAGATCCTCTTTTGTTTTCATGTAATGATAGAGGGTAGAAGAGGTTACTTCTGCAACTAGAGCGATATCACGTATGCTGGTTGCTTCAAATCCTTTTCTTGCGAATAGTCGTAATGCTGCTTGAAATATTTTTTCTTTCGTCAAAAAAGCGCGCTCCTTTCTACTGATGATTGCAGAAAACTCGAGTCGATCGATCGATCGATAGGTTGCTTGTAATCACCACTTTACTAACCACCTGGTTTAATGTCAAGATTATTTTTTATTTTCTGATATTTTCCTCAGCATAACAAAAATCTCCTCCGGTTTCCCATGAGGAGATCTGAATTCGTTATGCCATAGCAGCTTTTACATTGGGCTCCCATACATTACGAAAGTAGATTAAATGCATTACTTCAAATATCTTCCCGTGATCGACTGTTCCGCATGGATGATCTGCGGAGGCGTGCCCTCGAAGACCACCTGTCCGCCTTTGCTGCCGCCGTCCGGTCCCATATCGATAATCCAATCCGCTTGGCTGATCACATCGAGATTGTGCTCGATGACGATTACCGTATTGCCTGTATCCACGAGGCGGTTCATGATCTCCAGAAGGTGACCGATATCTGACATATGTAGGCCAGTTGTCGGCTCGTCCATCACGTAGATGCTACCCTTCTTGTGCAGCTCGCTTGCTAGTTTGATGCGCTGGCATTCCCCGCCGGAGAGCGTGCTAAGTGGCTGGCCGAGTGTAATATAGTTTAGCCCCACATCACTCATCGCCTGGAGCTTGCGCACAACTTCTTTTAGCTCAAAAAATTCCAATGCCTGCTCCACCGTCATCTCCAGTACTTCTGCAATTGACTTGCCGTTCAGCTTGTATGCGAGCACCTCTTCCTTGAACCGTCTTCCTCCGCAGACTTCGCACGGCAGCTTGACGCTTTCGAGGAATGCAAGGTCTGTATACACAACCCCTAGACCTTGGCAGTTCTCGCAAGCCCCTTTGGAGTTGAAGCTGAACAAGCCTTGGTTGACCTTGTTCGCGGAAGCAAACGCCTTGCGCACATCATCCATGATCCCTGTATAGGTCGCGGGATTCGAGCGTGTTGACACGCCTACCGCCGATTGGTCGATGACGATCGCATCCGAATGGTTGCTGAGGAATACTTCGTTTATCAGCGTACTCTTACCTGAGCCGGCGACACCCGTAACTACGGTCAGCACTCCGGTTGGAATATCAACACTCACGTTCTGCAGGTTGTGCAGTTTGGCATCCACAATGGATAACTTGCCGGACGGCTTCCTGTAATCTTGCTTCAGCTGGATCGGCCGCTTCATATGGGTACCTGTCAGTGTCCCTGTCTCCAGCAGACCTCCAAAGCTACCTTCATACACGATGGTACCGCCGTGGCTACCAGCGTGAGGCCCGACGTCGACGATATGATCTGCCACCTTGATCACATCAGGATCATGCTCGACGACAATGACGGTATTGCCCTTGTCGCGGAGCTTCTGAAGCAATTCATTTAATCGGTGTACATCACGGGGATGTAAACCAACGCTGGGCTCATCAAAAATGTAAGTAACATCCACCAGACTGCCGCTCAGATGCTTCACCATTTTGACACGTTGCGACTCGCCGCCGGACAAGGTATCCGTCTCACGATCCAGCGTCAAGTAGTCTAGTCCGATATCCACTAGATGCTGCAACCGTTCCGTCAACGACTTGACCATCGGTGCGGCGACCGAATCGTCAATCCCCTGGATGACGCGAATGAGCCGACCGACCTCCATGGAAGACATCTCTGCAATGTTGAGGCCATTGATTTTGCAGTTCAGTGCGGCCTGATTGAGTCTCGCACCATGACAGCTGGAGCAAGAACCTTCGGAGATGAACGGCGCAACCGCTTTTTGTGTACGCTCAGATTTCGTCTTTAGATCCTGCTTGATGTATTTGTTGGTGAACTTCTCCATGACGCCTTCTACTGTAATATTCACGGCTTTCCCGGCGAATTGCATCTCCACTTTCCTCGCCTTGGCGTACAACAGCTGCTCTAGCTCCTCATCCGAATAATCGCTCAGCTTCTTGTCAGGATCGAAGCCCGTCTGCACGATCATATTCCATTCCATGCCGTCTACCTTATAGTCCGGCAGCATGATTGCCCCTTCATTCAACGACTTTGACATGTCCAGCGCCTTGCTCATGTCAACGCTCAGACTGCGACCGATCCCGTTGCATTCGGGACACATGCCTTGGGGGTCATTAAAGGAGAACATATGCGCTTGTCCAACATTGGGCTGACCTATTCGGGAGAAGAGCAGGCGAAGAATGGGAGAAATATCGGTAATTGTGCCCATCGTGGAATGGGAGCCGCCCCCCAGTCGCTTCTGGTCCACGATAACCGCCATACTCAGGTTCTCGATCGCGTCCGTATCCGGCTGCGGATAGCGGGGCAAGAAATTGCGCACGAACATGCTGAAGTTCTCATTCAGCAATCGCGTGGATTCTGCGGCGATCGTATCGAAGACGATCGATGACTTGCCGGAGCCAGATACACCGGTGAAGATCGTAATCTTCCGCTTCGGAATGCGTAAGGATACGTTCTTGAGATTGTTTTCCCTCGCACCGGAGATTACGATATACTCCTGATTAGATTCGCTCATGCCAAACATCCTTCCGATAGTATTCATTTCTACTTATATTTACATTGTACCATTCAGAAGGAGATCTTCGCTTCTGGCAGTTCTCGCTTACAACCAAGCACTTCGCCTACCTATTATTTCCAATGGACAGCCGTTACTTTCACCAAAGCACCCGCAAGGTGAGTATTATCCTCTAAGCATCAAGGCACAGACAAGTTCACCTTGTAGCATTCCCTTTCCTCCAGGTGGAATCTTGATCAAGCAATCGGAATCTTTAATGGATACCGTAACGCTTGATTGATCCATCCCAACAGGTTTTACGAACACCTTGCCATCGATTACATAAGACTTTCCGCGAACATACCGAGGATACGCATTTATCTTTGTAAAGTCTTCGCCTAGAAAAGCAGTAAAGTCTCTCATGTATCTATTTTGAATGCCCTGCATACCCAAAATCACAGGACGAACGAAGAGCTCAAAACCAACAAAGCATGCTCCCGGATTGCCTGACAAAGCAAACAAAAATTGATCATTCCAAACCCCTGCGGATGTAGGACTTCCGGGTCGCATCGCTACTTTGTTAAACAGGACCTTCCCTTTCCATTTTTCAAAAATATCTACGAGAATGTCGTAGTCGCCTACCGATACTCCACCTGATGTGATCACGAAATCCGCAACGGAAAATGCTTCAAGAATACGAGTTTGTGCCTGATCCGCTTCGTCTGGGATGGAACCCATCAGTAATGGAATCCCTCCTGCCCCCCGAATAAGTGCCGCCAGCATGTAAGAGTTACTGTTTCGAATTTTACCTGCGCAAAGAGGCGCATCTACAGGTAAAAGCTCTGAACCTGTTGCAAAAATTGCGATGGTTGGGCGCTTATATACTTTGACGCGGGAGAAACCGAATGTAGCCAACAATGCGGTCTCACCAGCGAGGATTTCTGTACCTTTTTGCAGAACACAATGGCCCATTGTGATTTCGTGGCCAATCGGAGTCAGGTTCTGCCCAGGATGGACTTCTTTTTTAATGGAAATGTACGTTTTGCCCTGCTCCTCAAAGTCGTCTGTCATTTCCAGCATGATGACTGCGTCTGCATTTTCAGGTACCATGGCTCCCGTCATGATTCGAGAGGCCGTTCTTTGCGATAATTCTTTTGTAGGTAGAGCTCCACACGGAATATTGTCGATCACTTCCAAAAGGACAGGAGATTCAGATGATGCCCCTCGAGTTGAACTGGACATGATCGCAAAACCATCCATCCCAGAACGCCGGAAATGAGGCATATTGTCTGGCGCAATGATATCCTCCGCCAACGTACGACTGTAGGCATTTTCCAATGAGACTTCTTCCACATCCAGACGGTTCAGATGTTGCTCAATTCTGCGCTGTGCTTCCACAACTTGAACCGCATTTCGATGAAACCGATTCACGCAATCTACTCTATCCATGTCGTCTACACTACCCTCCAATTTGAGACATGCGCCTACCTGTTGGTACATGCGACTGACTCTCATCAACTAAAGCTTTGGCCATTTCGTGATTCAGTGGTTTGATATGCAATGCTCGAAAAAAGAGGTCGCGTACCGCTTCATCATCTCCAATGCACGTACGAACATTAAACTCATCCGACCAATATAGGCATGGCTTTATATTTCCATCTGCTGTCAAACGAAGCCGATTACAAGTTTCGCAGAAATGATCGCTCACGGGATGAATAAGCCCAAAACTCCCCTTGGCGCCTTCTATCCGAAACGTTTGTGCAGGTCCGTTGCCTCGCACTTCATGACTCTCAGCCACTTTCCAGCCCAAATGATGACAGCGTTCCAATACGAAGGACGACGTTCAACTTAATTGGATCTATCCCTACTTGTTGGCATGCAGCTATGCTATCCAAAACGCGATGGACATCTCCACCGCGGGTAATCAACGAAAAACGATCCGCTTTCAATGTATCCAGACTGATATTCACACGGTTCAAGCCGGCTTCTTTTAATTGTTGAGCCTTTCTCGCCAAGAAAATCCCATTGGTAGTCATTGCGATATCTTCGATTCCTCGAATTCCCGCTATCGCGGATACCAAATGTTCAATGCCTTTGCGGACCAATGGTTCTCCACCTGTCAGCCTTACTTTTTTGACCCCCATTTCGGCCAAAACCCTCACAACCTCGGTTATTTCGTTCAAAGACAAGATATTTTCATCAGGTTCAAATTCCATCCCATCAGCAGGCATGCAGTAAACACACCGCAAGTTGCAACGATCCGTTACCGATATGCGTAGATAGTCATGGACACGACCAAAAGCGTCCACCAATTCACTTGGAATCACTGGAATTCCCCCTTTCAACCTCTGCAATTCGTTCGGGCCACGTGTACACATTAAACTTTTGATTTCGAATAAAACCTACCGTGGAAATGCCAAGATCCTGCTCCAGACGAAGAGTCAATTCAGTAGGAGCTGACTTCGATCGGTGATTCTGTCACGATGGAATCTACCACTTCCTTCAAAGTACCATATTCATCATGCAGGAGATGTGATAAAACGCACACCGGTTGAATCATGAGCGTTTCTCTCCTTCCTCCCATCCTGATCAAGAAATTGATCTATCTAAAACATAGACGGTCATGGCAATGTCCTCTTCAATGCTAATATCTGAAAAAATCCGCAAGACCTTTGCGTGGATGATATCTTCGAGTTTTGCTACTACCGCAGGGTCGTTATAGATGTTCTTCACGAGCTTCGTGCGTGCATCGTGTACCATTCGTTTGCCTTCATCAGACAGAATCATAAATTTTTCAACATTTGTCAGGTTCCCTTTCATCTCACAGATCACCCATGGACCACAAAAACGTGTAACGATTTCTTTCGGACCGTTACCGACGTATTCTTTTCGTATCTCACGAACTAGCATGCTGAATTGATGTTCGAGGTTTTTCGTCATTCGATGCTCTCCTTTCATTCCCCTTGTTTGTTCTTACGAGGAGCCAACAATAGGTAACAAATGACCAGGATAAGTATTACTAGCGATAGAATCAGATTATTCATAGCGTCATCACGATTGACGATGATAAAACGTATCGTGCCGGTAATGCCGATATAGATGAGGTATCGTAACGGAAAGTGATACTCTTCCTTGAAATATTTGACGATCATAGCAACAAAAACAAAGTACAGGAAAAAGGCTAAGACTTCCTCCAAAATATCATGAACGTTAGTATTACCAAGAAGTGCAGCTGTCACAATGAAATACAGTTCGCGTACTAGATAAAAGCTCAAGACAAGCCCCAGAATGATGAGTGAAGTATTTAGCATCCGTTGATAGAAGTGCACGATTGATGTCTCTTTCATCATTCCTTTAAACCCTCTCCTAATCCTTTCAGCAGGTTTATACCAAAACCCATCGCCCGATTGATGTCTGGATCACGCAGAGCTTTCATCAAATCGAAGACACCAACCTTTTTTCCAGAGCGAAGAGCATCATCGGCCCTTTGTAGACCCTTTGTAACACCGCCCATCAGCTTTTTTGTCATATCAGGATCTAGCTCTGTTAACCCACCTGCGGCAGCCATCGCATTGTTGATCATAGTAATGACAGGAGGACGTACCATTTGCCCTACGACAATTTTGGCAATATCCTCCTTCGCCTCTACGACGGCGTTGAGTGCTCCAAGAATTCCACTTTCATGGAGTTCCTGGAGCAGCTTGATCGTTGCCTGAATCCCTTCCGGATTTTTGGCGAGCGCTTGTATGACACTTTCTACCGATTGATCTTGTTTTTCTCTTTCAGTAAGAACAGGTTCTACCACTTTTGAAATCGGTCTTGCCATTATTTTTTACCTCCCACCATGTTTACATCTGCAATCGGTTCATAATCGTCTCTCGCCCATTTGCGCTCTACCTGGACACCCAACTGAGGGTTTCGCTTTGCATAGCGGGGATTGTATATGGGCAGTGGAGTCATTCCTTTTTCTTTGAGAAACTCCATACGTACTTTTGCTTGCTTGTAGGCAGGGGTTTGCGTGCGAACGTCCCCGACGCTGCCGGTTAAAAGGTTAATGGCATTTTCATGGCTAACAGAGTGCATGGGTACATACAATTCTTTACCGCTGACTCGATCTGTCACGAGAACACGAAGCTTAATGGCTCCGTATGGAGAGACGAGCCGAACCAACGAACCGTCTTTTAGCCCCCGCTCGCGAGCAAGCTCAGGGGAAACCTCCACAAATACTTCCGGTAGCTTATATTGGATGCCTTTTGATTTATTCGTCATATTTCCTTCATGGAAATGCTCCAGTAGTCGTCCATTATTTAAGGTAAGATTAAATTCCGATGGATACTCCATAGGCGGAACATATTCAACGAGCGAAAGTCTTGCTTTTCCGTCTGGGAAGTTGAATTGATCTTTGTACAGAAGCGGCTCGTGGGTACCATCTTGTTGCACTGGCCAAAGCAAGCTGCTCCATCCTTCTAAACGATCGTAAGAGACTCCAGCATAAATCGGTGCCAGGCTCGCAATTTCGTCCATGATCTCTCCTGGGTGTTGGTAACTCCAGTTTGCGCCCATTCGTTGTGCGATTAGTTGGATGATCGACCAGTCCGGTTTTGATTCTCCCAGTGGTTCCATTACTTGATACAACCGTTGGATACGTCTTTCCGTATTCACAAAGGTCCCCTCTTTTTCCAGGGATGGAGACGCAGGTAAAACGACATCGGCAAATTGAGCCGTCTTGGTCAGAAATATGTCTTGTACGACAAAGAAATCAAGCTTGCTGAGCGTATCATGCACGTGGTTGGCGTTGGAATCGACCCAAGCCATGTCTTCCCCCATCAGGTACATGGCTTTCAGTTCGCCTTTCTCCACCGCTTCCAGCATTTCAATATTGGTTAAGCCTGATTTGTTCGAGATCGTTACGCCATACGCCTTTTCAAATTTGGCCCTCGCCTGATCATCCCTAATTGGCTGATACCCCGGCAGCCAGGTAGGGAGAGTCCCCATGTCGCAAGCGCCTTGTACGTTGTTGTGTCCACGCAATGGATAGGCTCCTGCACCTGGTCGACCGTAGTTTCCTGTTACCAGCAAGAGATTAGAGATAGCGGCTGACGTATGTGAACCCGCGATATTCTGCGTCACACCCATTCCCCACAAAATGCAAGTACCATCCGCTTCGCGAATCATTGTGGCTGTTTCAATTAACTGTTCTTTTGTCAGCCCAGCTACTTCCACAGCATACTCCAGCGTGTATTTTTCAAGCATTTTCCGATAAGAATCAAAATCGTTTACCCGGTTTTGGAGAAAGGCTTCGTCATGCCAGCCTTGATCGATGATGTACTTCGCAACTGCCGTCAGCCAGACAAAATCAGTCCCTTGCTTTGGATGCAGGTACAGATCAGAACGTTCGGCCATTTCATGCTTGCGCAGATCTGAGACAATCAGTTTTTGACCGTGTAGTTTCTTTGCCCGTTTCACGCGGGTTGCCAAGACGGGATGACCCTCTGTTGGATTCGCACCGACGATGATGACTAATCCGGCACTTGCGATATCTTGAATGGTACCCGAGTCACCACCGTATCCTACCGTTGCAAGCAACCCATCGGTGGCAGGTGACTGGCAGTACCTGGAGCAGTTGTCAATATTGTTTGATTCAAATACCTGCCGCGCCAGTTTTTGCATGAGGTAGGCATCTTCATTGGTCGTTTTGGATGAGCTAACAAATCCAAGCGCGTTGCCTCCGTAGTTTTGCTTGATGGAACCCATTCGCTCGGCGATCAGTGCAAGCGCCTCATCCCACGTAGCTGGCACAAATGCGTCTCCCTTTCGAATCAAAGGTGTAGTCAAACGTTGATCACTGTTAACAAAATCCCAACCGAACTTCCCTTTTACACAAGTAGAGACACTGTTGACTGGAGAATCTTCCGTTGGTTCTACTTTTAGAATGTGGCGGCCTTTGGTCCATACCTCAAATGAACAGCCTACCCCACAGAACGTACATACGGTTTTCGTTTTCTTGGTCCTTGTTTCCCTCATCGCCGCCTCTACTTCAGAGATAGCAAAAATGCTGCTGTAGCCAGGCTCGACTTCTTTAATGAGATCGACCATCGGATTCAACAGGTCTTTTTTCATCCCTGACAGAAAGCCAGCTTCACCGAGCATGGATTTCTCCATTAGTGCATTGCACGGACAGACTGTCACACACTGACCGCATGACACACAAGATGATCCATTAATCGATTTATTATCATCCCAGATCACTCTAGGAATCTCTCGTTCCCAATCGATGGTGAGCGTTTCATTTACCTGTAAATCCTGACAAACCTCCGTGCAACGGCCACAGAGAATGCATTGATCGGGATCATAGCGATAAAAGGGATGCGACATATCCACTTCTTCCTTTTTTTCTCGGAACGGGCGTGTTTGGTGCTCAATTTCGAGCAGCTCTGCCGTATTGTGAACCCGACAATTTCCGTTGTTGTTGTCGCAGACGGTACAATACAGCATGTGGTTTTCCAAGATCCGGTCCATTGCTTCTGCCTGTGCACCTTTTGCCCGTTCGGAGGATGTAAGGATATGCATCCCTTCCTCGATAGGAGTCGAGCATGCCCGCATCATTTTCCCATCAATTTCACACATGCATGTATCACAAGTTTGAATGGGCCCTAATATGGGTGAGTAGCAGATGTGAGGATGCTCTATTTCCTGTTGCAGTAAATAATCTAGGATACGGGTTCCTTCCTCCGCTTCATGCTTCACTCCATTTAGTTCAAAGCTAATTTTTTGCATCTTCTCTAAAACCTCCAAGAAAATAATAAAAGCCCACCATCAAACAACCTGAGCATGAACACATGGCCATGCGCAAATTGTTTGATGGTGGGCTAATTTCGAAGCATCCAATGATACTCGTTATCCGTCCCAACATATCTATGGGTGAGATCAGGATGATTGAGCAATTCGTCATTACTCACCATCTATGATCAGCTACGGCAACATTATATCAAAGGATCTACATGGAAATCCAACTTTTTTTATCGAAGGATTGGGCACATGAAAAAGCTGTCAGGGAACATCAGTTCCTCCGACAGCGTATCTGTGTCAATCATCCTATGATTCTACTGCTTACAGAAGAGGCAAGATTGCGTTTGCGTACGCTTGGGCTCCCTTTTGATTGGGATGACCGATGGAGGCACGCTTGCAAATCTCGAAATCCAAGCCTGTGCACCCTGCTTCTGTGCAGGAGACGAGGCGCTCGGCTGCGATCAGGTCTTGAGGAGTCAGGTCCAAATTGATGCCGAATACATAGGGATCATCCGTCAGCGCCGCATGCTCCGGACCAAAATTCGGATCGGCGAAAAAGATACGCGGTTTATCGAGCTCCGCATTTCTCTCATCGATGGCTTTCCGCAAGTAGACCTTTGATTCTGCTTCAAGCTGGGCACAGCGTTTGTATACCTTTTCCAACTCAGCTGCACCCAGAATTCCTCCGGCTGCACCGCCGCCGACACCTCCGACAATGGCCCCTACGCCGATCAATAGTGCTTCTACCACAGCCATATCGCTCTTTTCAGACACAGGTGGATAATAACCGGTAACGATGACCTTGGCTTGTGTAAATTTATTCGTCACCTCGACCAGCAATTTCTTCATGCTCACAAAGAAATAGTCATAATGTAATTTCCCCAAATCGGCTGGATGGAAAGGATTCAGAACTGTCCGAACATCGACATCGTTCATACCTCCATCCAAAAGAATCAGATCCACCAAGTCAGCCTCGCCTTTGAAGAACGCACATTGCTGTAGGATCGTTGGGAATGATTTAGGTACCTCGCCGTCTACGGGGGCCACTACATCATCCTTACCCTCTCCAATAATGGCGCCGGAATGAGCGAGTACTTGTGTATATTGCTTGATATTTCCTTCTCTGGCCTGAACGGCTGCACCCACGATGGAATAAAACTTCTCATGCTCCTGCAAGCCTTGCCCCCAGCTCACGGAATCGCCCATCACGAGCATATGGAAAGTTTCTAGGGTCAGTGGAATTTCATTCGAAGGTGTCCCATCGGAAAGCCGCACTTTCAGGGTCACCTGTTCACCCGCTGGATTGCTCGCAACATCGGCCGGTCGAATCAAGGTAAATTCCATTTGTGTCGAGCTTAACATCCGTACATCGGGCATTTCTTGGTTGTTTACCAAGACAAGTGTCCCTTCGGAAAAGCCGCTTCCGTTCACGATCACTTTTTGTCCGGGCCTCACCCGTGTTTTCACTTGATTTTCCTGTTGGGCTGAAATGACTCGTGGATTCACGAAGACGGATGCCTTGTTGGAAAGAGTCATATCTGATTGTCGTACTTGGAGCGTGCGGGAGCCCCCTTTCACGAAAGGCAAGACAAAATGGAGCATGGTATCACTTACTACCTGAGTTTTCGTTTCCGTGCCATCGATCAGCACGACATCGGTTTTGGTATAACGACTTCCTTCCAGCGTCACTGTATCAGCTGCGAATGCATAGCGCGGAGATACATGGCTAATCGATGGCTCCAAGAGCTTGCGTCTGAATTCATCTGCGTCGATGGCTCGAAAGCTGACAGGTTCAGACAATCGGCCTCCCGCATATCCGACACGACCAGCATCGGCAAATGAACCCTGTTCTCCCGGTTGACCTGCTGTTCTTGGCCCTGGACCGCATGCCGTACCGAATTTTCCATTCTTGGTGTCACCCACCGCACCACCCGGTCCGCCTGCTCCAGGATTACCAGGAATTCCTCCTGCCCCCGGGCTGCCTCCCTCAATCGTAATCGCAAAGCCTTGCGAATAATTTTGGATGATCGTTTGTGGCGCGTACAGGGTCAACCGACCACCAGCGCCTCCATTGCCTCCCGGACCTCCGTATCCTGCTGCACCGCCGCGCCCTCCGTTTCCACCAGCTCCCGCTCCGGCTTTGCAGAAACCTGCCCAATCCAATTCAGCTGGCTTGCCTTTTCCTCCTCTGCCACCATCTCCACCGTCTTGCCCAGGCCCACCTTGTGTGCCATCTTGCCCTTTTAAGTCAAAATGAGGACGTCCCGCCAGATTAAGTACCCATAATTCGAGTTCAGGAGCAGCAGCGCCGTCGTATCCACGGTCTCCGGGCAATCCATGTGTTCCAGGTGTCCCCGGAATGCCGGAGAGCGTCGAAGACATCGGTGCATCAGACGGTGTTATTGGTTTTTGTCGTTTGGCTGGAACATAGCGGTAAGGGCGCTCCCATGTAAACGTAACATTTTGTCCGACCGTCAACTTTTCGGCGATGATGATCAAGTAGCGCTGCGGATATTTCAAAATAACATTGGTTCCATCCTCGATATAAATTTCCGATGCGGCCCAATAGGCAGTGTCCACCGATATATTCAAGGCCGAAGCAGGAGATGGTACCGCTAATGTAGCCGTCATTTTTTTAGGAAACGGGATGGTTTGCAACAGTTCTGCTTTTCCACTCAACATTTGCAACCTTGATGAAGATTTAGCTGAGTCGATTCGGTACGCAGACTGAATCATGGTATTCCCACTGACGAGAGTTGGGCTTGGTTTCGTCAATCCCGACTGAGGTACTACCGTCCCACGGATCTTGAGCGACCCCAGACTAGACAGGGATGTAATTCCGAATGACTCCAGCACCGCTTTGTGATACGTCATTCGATCCTGAACCATTTGGGGGGCTGCTTGGAAGGTTGTCGGATTCACAGCCATGGTCGTAATCCCGAGCGTATTTCCCCCTGCATGGAAAGTGTTTGTAGAAGTTGACATTCTTTTTTCCTCTCCCTTATCACAATGAATGAAATAGTTTGTGCGAGTCAGTCTCCATTGCACGGACGAATCATTCTTGGCTTACGCCGAATTCCTCTAACTCCCGGAAGCTGATTTTTCTTCTTTGTGCATGTGGTGTTTCTCCTCGATGCGCCCATATGATCTCCACATGATTGCCTTCCGGATCAAGAAAAGAAAAACGTGCATATTCGCTCTCCACATAAGGACCATGTGCCAAAATTCCGTGATCCGTCAGCCTCCTCCACACTTCCTTGAAGTGATCCAACGTATCTACCCAAAATGCCAGATGCACATGATGCGGATTGTTTAAGATGAGCAAATCGTGCCTGCCCGATTGCGGATCAATCGCCAAGCATGCCGTTTCGTCGCTATGGTTCACCACTGCAAGATCAAGTGCGGTTTCATAAAAAGAGGCCAATCTGCGAACATCATGCGCATATAAGGAAATGTGACCCATGCGGCTTAGCTTTGACATGTTCCCTCCATCCTTTCGTATTGACTCGCCTGTTTCATCCTAACACCGACTATACGGGGCTCGATATTACTCGAAAGGATACATCCAAAAGGATACCCGTGCGATAAATATGAGTACCCAGTATAAAAGAAGCGTAGTAAAATCGTAGGAAGAAAAAGGAAAAACCTTGTGATGGAGCAGGTGATGCTATGAATTATCAGGATAGCCTTGAAGAGCTGGAAAGTCGTCTGTTGGTAGGACGAACCGAGGAAGTCCTTCATTTTTTGAAGTTGCTTGCGGATGAGCGGCGCTCCAAAAAAATCATGAATCTCTTCGGGACCGCAGGCGTAGGAAAAAGCTATTTGCTCGATGAGCTCAAGCGGCAAGCTCATCTGCGGCAAGCAGCTACTCTCTCTTTAGACAGCGAGCAATTTTGGCACACGCCCTCTGATTTTTGCCTGCATATTTTGCAGGCATTGCATGTCTATCATAAGGGAGAAGAGCAGCATCCATCCCAATTGTTGGAGGAATGCGTTTCGAAGCTGAATGAAAAAGCGGCTGATCAAAGACTCGTCCTCTTTCTCGACATTTACGAGAACTTGGACGGATTAGACCATTGGTTGCGCGAATATTTTTTCAAACGATTAAGCGCGAATATCCTGATTGTGATCGCAGGGAGGCATCCACTGTCTGAAGCTTGGCTTCTTTCGCCCGGTTGGCGGCACTTCATCAGTAGGGTCCCTTTATCCCATCTTCCTTACGATGCTGTCGAGCGGTATGCGCATTACTGTCACATTTTTGAACAGACTATCATCCAAGAAATGTGGCGGCGCTCCAAAGGGCATCCCCTTACCCTGTCATTGCTGTCCTTTACCTTGCAGCCGAAAGATCAGGAAGGAAACGGGGCTTTTCATGAGGAAATGGACACGCTGCCGTTTGTCGTAAGCCAATGGCTGCGCGAAGTTCCCGGCGAGCATTTGCGTCCTCTCGTGGAAGCAGCAGCCGTATTGCGACACTTTAATCAGGATAATCTGTCTTTTTTATTAAAAAGGGAAATCACCGCGTCCGAGTTTTTCCAATTGATCCGATTTTCGTTTGTACGGAAAGTGGACAGCGGCTGGACGATTCATTCCTTGATGAGAGAATCTATTGCCCAGGATATGCGGGCACGGACTCCGCTTCATTTTGCAGATTTGCAAAAGCGGGCCGTTCACTACTATTATGAGAAGTTCACCAAGTCAGCTCATTCGGTCCGTACACCAGAAGCTTTAGAGCTTACCTTCTTTTTAGGTGACGCACTCATCCGAGCCTTTTTAAATTGGTTCGACCCATTACCCAAACCGTTCGAATCAATCCACACTGGTCATCGGGAAGAACTACTGGAGTATATCCGCAATCAGCGGCACTGTCCCTCCCCTAAAACGATCAAGCTATTTGATCCGCACACGAACCGACATTTTGATTTTCACCTGACAGCGGAGCAAACCTTGTACCCATTGAATTGGCTTGATCATGACCGTCTATTCTCGCTGGGATACGACGTGCTTCGCGTTTTGCGCAATGATAACGGAGCGATCTCGGCACTTGCTGCAGTTGTTCCCATCAACGAAAAAACCCTTCCTTACCTGATGGAACATTCCGGTTCTCGTTCCTATTTCACTGCTCTATCCAAAAAAGAGCTAGAACGGTTTCGCGTGCCGGAACACACACGGGCTGGCTGGTTCATCCACACCATTCATCAAGATGATTACGAGGATGTTTCCCAACATACAGCTATTGGCCATATGTTGCACGGTTTGATGTTCTCCGGAGAGTTTTTGTTGTGTTCACCTGCACCATTTCCTTTTTTCAAAGCTGCCCACGAAAGTTTGGGGTTTGATATAGCCGATTTCGCCACCCACACCAACTATGACGGAGTAACACCCACCCTCGTATTTTTCCGTGATACGCAAGGCGAGCATCTTCCCGCTTATTTGCAAAAACTGCTTAAACGATCCGGATTGGATGCGGATTTTCGCCTGGAAGAAGAAGCGACTCCAGATGCTTCTCCACCGACATCACCTGGCATAGTCACAACGATAGAAATGAGTACGCTGACGGCACGAGAACAGGAAGTAGCCAGCCTTGTGCTGGAGGGATTGACGAATGCGGAAATCGCTGCCCGCTTGTATTTGAGCGAAGTCACAGTGAAAAAACATTTGAAATCGATCTTTGACAAAATGGATGTCAGCAACCGGACACAGTTGGTGAAAAAAATGCTTGTGTAGGACGAAAAAAGAGGAACCGTCGATGGCGGCTCCTCTTTTTATATGGCTATGGAATGTCATACGGTCGTTCAAATAAAATATTCTCGATTGCGTCTACAGCCTTTTCTGTCAAATCACGTTCCTGATCCACGTTTGTGAGATAAATAATCGTTTTATCAGTTTGAATATATCGTATCAAGTAGCTTCGATACCCCGGCCAGCCCCCACTGTGATGCACAACTTTTCCTGTCACCTGATTTTCACGCAGCCGCCAGCCATAACCATAATTTGATAAACTATTGTCAGTAAGCTGAACGGGGGAAAACGCTCTCTCTAGCGTTTCTTTTTTTACCAGCTTTTCTGTGTAGAGAGCTCTGTCCCACTTACGCAAGTCATCCAGTGTTGAACTGACCGCGCCGTCTCCCTGAATGCCATCCAGATAAATGACAAAATCGTGCTCACTGGAATCATCCGGTAACACAAATGCTTCAGATTGAGCAGAATACACGTATCCATACGCGTAATGCTGGATCAACTCAGGCGAATATCTTCGGTTGTACACTTTCGTATGCTGCATACCTAGTGGTTGAAATATCTGTTGCTGCAAGAAATCGGCAAATCGTGTATCAGCTACGTGTTCTACGATAGATGCTAATAAAGCATAGCCGGTATTACTGTACGCATACTTTTCATTGGGTTGAAACAAGACGTTGGGTCGATGCTTGATTAGCTGATCGAGTATGTCTTGGTTCGTAGCCACTTGTGTTTTATCCCAATATTGCGAAAACAACTCCATGTAATCAGGCAAACCGGATGTGTGTACGAGTAGATTCTCTACAGTCATATCGGCATAAGGAAAATCTGGAAGGAGGTCGTCAACTTTATCTGAATAGTCGAGCTTCCCTTGCTCTTGCAAGATCATGATTGCCATTGCTGTAAACGCCTTGGAAACCGATGCGAGTTCAAATACCGAATCTGGTGACAATCTTTCAGCCGTTTCTAGATTGGCCAATCCTATGGAATTTTGATAATAAGGTTTCCCTTCTTCCAAAATCAAGATGTTACCGCTCCAATTGTTTTGTTCGGCAAGCGTAGAAAAAAGCTCATCAAGCTGGCGGCATCTCGCATCGCTTACATTGGCTTGTTGGGTCATTTCTCGTTTCCCCCACTCGTTTTATAAAATTGTCTTCCAGCAAAAGACACTCGAACAATCTCATGATTTCTCAATCTGATAAACCGTGCCGAGAAATCTGTTCCAAACGCCTGTACTACAAAGAGATCTTCAGCAAATGGTCTCATTACGTAATTTTCTCCCAAAAAGGAGAGCATCAGTTGACCATTTTCTAATCTGATCGGCAATGTCCCCAACTCACTCGATTGATAATCCCCCACGAATTGATTCATAGCTTCCTCGGTTAAAAAATCAATCTTGCTAACCAGATGAGAGGTTTCAGGAGGGCGGTTTTCCAGACTATTTAGCGCACCCACCATTACCGCCAAAACCGGCGACAATTCTAGATTGGACAGTGCCACTCCGGCCAGTCCTGTTTCGGGAAAGAAGCACATTTGAGCCGTAACCCCTTTAATACCACCACTATGTTCAACTAACTTTTTCCCGTAGTAGTCAGAAGTTATGAGCAAGCCGTACCCGTAAAATTGACCAGGTACCAAGTCAGTCGGAAAGTAAGGGGTTATCATGAGTTGTACACTCTCAGGTGTCAGGATACGATTTTCTCCTGCTGTAAGCCCACCTTTGCAGAACATGTCCGTATATCGCAACATATCCCGCACCGTTGATTTAATAAATCCTGCCGCCCGAGAAGCGGGAGTATCCCACCAATTCGGAGATGGGACCACTTCCTTGTGATCGCCTCTGTCTCGCATGATATACAGATTTGTAATATTCTCATAGCCATTCAGCTCTTCCAGAAAAAAGCTCGTGTGCTCCATCCCGATTGGATCTATGATATGCTCCTTGACATAAGTCTCATACGACTTCCCGCTGACGCGTTCAATGATCGCTCCCAGCAAGGCGAAACAATCATTGGAATAACTGAACTCTGTACCGGGTGGCCCTAAAAGCTCTAAATCTAATGTAGCGATAACACTCATCAGGTCTTCGTACGTATCGATTGGTACCGTAACATCTGTCTCGTTTTGCAGAAATGGATAGTCTTCTGCCTCATTCTCTTCCAAACTTCGCATCACACTTGCAAAAAACGTTGGCAAGGGAGGAATCCCACTCGTATTCGTCATAAAATGATGAATCGTGATTTGTCCCACATCATTATTTTTCAGTCGAAACTCCGGCAAGTATTTGACAACAGGGTCATGTACGGATAACTTACCAGCTTCTTGTAATTGCATGACCGCCACACAAGTAAAGGATTTTGTGATGGATCCAATTCCAAATACCGTATCGACTGTAACTCCTAACTGCCGTTCCACATCACGAAAGCCAAATCCGTTACTATAGAAGATTTGACCATCTTTTGCTATTCCCATAGAAACACCAGGAACCTGACCTTTTGTTATCCATTTTTGAGCATATTTTTCAAAAGACTCAATCCATCCGTTATTTGGCATGCGCTTCTCTCCTTTGTTGACATGTAGTTAGTTCTCGATCCAGCTGTCATTATATGTTGGCATGACAGATGTCCACTTGACTCCTTTTACTCGAGAATTGATGACAGTAAAGGCCTTATCGTAATAGATAGGGACAACATACGCTTGCTCAATCAGATGCTTCTGTACATCCATATACACTTGCTTTCTGGCATCAGTCTGCATGGTAGTACGCCCTTTCAAAAGGAGGGCATCCAGCTTGTCATCTTTTACTCCCGATAAGTTGTAGGGACCGCTGGAATGAAAATAAAAGTATAAAATATCAGGGTCATCATAGACGCCCGATATCAGCGTTACATCAAAATTTCCTTTGACGACTTCCTGCATGTACCCTGCTATTTCTAGATTCTGAATCTTCATGTTGATACCCGCTTCTCCCAGCATGGCTTGAAGCAATTGGGCTTCTTTGTCTAGATCTGCGGTACTCAGCAAATTCAGACTAAATGTTTTTCCGTCCTTTTCTCTCACACCACTTCCGTTTACTTTCCAACCAGCCTCGTCCAACAGCTTCTTTGCTTCGTTCACATGATATTGGTACCCGTACTTCTCTAAGGATTTGTCATACCCTAGCGTAGATGGAGATAACGCCGTATGGGCTACTTCGCCTTCTCCCTGCGTAACAGCTTGGACAATGGCTTCTTTATTGACGAGCATATTAATTGCTTTACGTACCTGAATATCCTGGAACTCCGGTCTTGTCAGATTCATTTCCAACATTAAACCCACTCCAGGACGTAAGTATTCCATCACTTGATATTTCGGATTATTCCGATAACGATTCGCATCTTTCACAGGTACTTCCGTTGCTACATCGATAGCACCACTCTCTAGCGCTGACATTCTGAGCTGGCTGTCAGCAATTGCTTTTATGATAAGTTTGTTTGCTCTAGGAGGACCTTGATTTTCATAGTAAGGCTCTCCCCACTGAAAGGCTTCATTTCTAACATAGGTGACACCTTCGCCTGTTTTCCAGCTCTCAATCTTCCAAGGCCCTACTCCCACAGGATTCCGGCCATAGCTCTCTCCAGCCTTTTCAATCGCTTTCAACGATAACGGCTGCGTTAAATAATTCCCTAGCGCATCGCGAAAGGCAGCATAGGGTTCGTGTAGTTCCAAAACGAGAGTCTGATCGTCTGGCGCTTTCACACTTTTTATTGGAGCCATTAATTCAGCAGCTGTTTTTGCTTTTGTCTGCGGATTGAGAGCACGATCGAAGGTTTCCTTAAAACTTTTTGCAGTAAGAGGTGTCCCATCGTGAAAGGTAATCCCGGAACGAATCGTGAAGGTCCACGTTTTGCCATCCTCAGAAATTTTATAGTCACTAGCAAGAGAGGGCTTGTATTCGTTTGTGGCAGGATCCTTATATAGCAGTGATCCACCGAGCAACCAGGTATAGACCCCAGCAGATGCAACAGACATGTGAGCATCTAACGTATCCGGTTCAAAGGGGTACGCTACTGTAATCGTTCCGCCTGTTTTGGGTTCAGCACCCTCCTGCTGCGCGGCTGGCACAGTTGTTTGCGTGCTGCAACCAACCACCAAGATCATACATAGAATGACAAATCCACGCCAAAAGACACTGTACGTTTTTCGCTTGTTTTTCTTCATATGTCAACATGCCACCTCCTTCCCTTTTCTTTTTGAAAGAGCTTCCGATGATGACAGATGATTTCACCTCCTTCGCAAGCTGTAACAAAGAGTACCTTTACTCTTTATCCATTTGTTGAAGTTTCCACTGTAATGCTTGGTAGAATAATTCATTTGTTTTCATATAGGATTGCAGACTAGGATACAGGATTGAGCAAATTCTTCTGAAACGTTCGAGATTTTCTGATTGGCTTGAAAGCATCTTTTCAGCAAACCGACGGAAAAATGACTGCGAGACAGGGAGTTCGTCAACATCTGCAAACATCAAGACATACTCTTGAACATTCGCCTGTACGACAGGACTGTCTGGAGTTGCATGTTGCTCAGCTGCTTTTAACAACTGTTTAAGGTTTTTAAGCATTCTGGCGCTCCACATCTCCACACTGATCTTAGGCAGGTGAACTATTTCTAGGAAGGACATGACATCTTGCTTCATCTCCCGGACAATCTCTGGATCATTAAACATTTCCTCCAACTCATCTAATGCAGCCGTTTGTGCTGCCGAAAGCTTGCCTTCCAGCAACGACGAGACGTTAACCCCTAATAAAAATATCTCTCGCCATTCAACCGGGAATTGTTCAGGAAAAACGGACGAAATCATTTTTTCCAAAATAAACTTTTCTCGTTCCAATGCATCTGTAGAAATTGATTCAATTAAATCGTGCATATAGCTCAAAGAATCACTGTTACCCTTACTCTGCTTTGTTTGTTCCAAAATGGATTTCATGCTGGCAAGCGTACGCATTTGGATGTCCAAAGCTTCGATTTGCCATTCTATCGCCATATCAACAGGTATATCCCCAGCTAACATTCTCTTAATCTCATCAATACCAAAGTTTAAATAGCGAAGGGTTAGGATCAGTTTTAACCGCCAGATTTCCTCTGCCGTATACATGCGATGACCTCCAGAAGTTATCTCAGAAGGTGAAAGCAGGCCGATCTCGTCATAATAACGAACAGTGGGTACAGAAGAACCTGTCATTTTCGCCACTTGTCCGATGAAGAACTTCACGTCCTTCATTGTTCGATCAGTTTGTTGATTTTGTGTGGTGTCTAATCTGTTCCTCGCCTTTCCGTGCACGTGACAACACCCCCTAGCCAATTATAAAACCTCTAGTAACTTGAGATTCAAGAGGCAATATGCCAACTGATGATCATGCGTTCACCGTCGTGTAATTTGAATAGGAAAAAGCCAGGTGGTTGTGACACTTGGCTTCATAAACTCGCATGATTGGACGGTTGAAGTTATTCATAGAGATCTGTGCTTAAATATTTGAGACCTGAATCATTAATCGTTAGCACAATATTGGCCCCTTTTTCCTTCCCTTTCAAAAGCTGTAAGGCAGCCGCAACATTTGCTCCCGAAGAAAATCCTGCGAATATTCCTTCTTTTCTTGCCAGTTCTCTAGCAACTTGTGTCGCTTCTTCATCTGTAACATGGATGTAGTCTGTAACGAAGTTCTTATCCAGAAGAGGTAAATCCATGGAATATCCCCCACCTTGGATCTTGTGATTGAGGTTAGTAGCAGCTTTACCAGAGTAGAACGGTGCGGTGTAAGGTTCAACTAAATAACAACGAATATTGGGATTATACTTTTTTAACGTTTTTGCACAACCTGTAAAAGTGCCACCAGAACCAGCAAAATCAAGGAAAACGTCTACTTTTCCATTCGTTTGTTTCCAAATTTCTTCCCCCGTGTGAAATTCATGAGCATGAAGATTGCCAATGTGATGAAATTGGTCAGCACGAAACGCATTTCTTTCTTTTGTGATTTGCTGCGCTACTTCTTCCACTTTAGCAAGGTCTTCACCAGAAACTTGCCCTACAGGGGAACCAGGCGCTTGGTCTACTAAAACAACTTCTGCTCCGAGCGCTTGCATCATTCTCGCTCTTTCCATTGAATTTCCTTTTGACATAACAGCAACGAATTTATACCCTTTGACTCCGCAAACAATCGCAAGCCCAGTCCCTGTATTGCCACTCGTTAATTCCACAACGGTGTCATTCGGTTCTAGTATTCCAGCCTCCTCAGCCTCTTCAATAATCTGCAAAGCGATTCTATCCTTCTTGCTAAAGCCTGGATTTACATATTCCAATTTGGCGAAAATATTTCCAGCGAGCTTTTCTGTTAGCCTAGAAAGATGGACCATGGGAGTGTTACCAATCGCTTGATGAACGCCTGATAAAATCGTGTTCTCCATAGACATAGCGCCTCTTTTCGTATATTTTGGACTATATAGTGTCTGCTTCAAACTATATAGAGCTCGATTGTAAAGTATAACGTACATACGTGCAATATAACGTCCAAACTCTATGGAGGGCATTTTGATGGAAGAATTTCACACAAATATCGGAGAGAACATAAAGCGTATTCGGAAAGAAAGAAACTTGAGCTTGGATAAAACTTCTGAATTAACAGGAGTTAGTAAAACGATGTTAGGACAAATTGAAAGAGGCAAGTCTGCTCCAACAATCACAACCCTTTGGAAAATAGCTAGTGGGTTGCGCTTATCCTTTTCTTCACTCGTTAGTCAATACAAGCCCAATGTTACGATCGTAAAAAAGAAAGAAGTAAATCCCATTATTGAAAATAACGGACAATATCGTGTGTATCCGCTTGTCCCCTATAATCCTGAACAACAGTTTGAGATCTTTTCAGTAACTCTTGAACCAGGATGCGAGCATATAGCAGAACCGCATACAACTGGGGTTGAGGAATTCATTCTCGTAAATGAAGGCACGTTAGAGGTTGTTGTCAATGAACAAGTTTATATCGTTGAACCTGAGGATACTCTGATTTTTAAAGCAGACAGGCCACACCTTTATCGCAACACTGGAGATCGTATCGTAAAGTGTTCCGTAGTCATTCACTACTCAAGTCAATGAAAACAAAGAGAAACCCCACTACATGTAGGGTTTCTCTTCCGTTAGACACTTGTATAGATGCTATCCGCTAGCATTGTTCTCCCCATTCCTGTTTCCGTTCATGGAGCGAGCTCGCAATAATACGGTCCAGCAGCTGCGAAAAGGTCATACCTGCTGCAGCTGCACTCTTTGGAAACAGGCTGTTGGCGGTCATCCCCGGTAAGGTGTTCACTTCTAGCACGTAAGGCATATCCTGACACAAAATCATATCGACCCTTGCATAGACCTTACACTGTAGCAGTCGGTAGCTAGCAAGCGCCGCCTCGCGCACACGCTGCTGGGTAACGGGAGGAAGCTCAATCACCTTCTCCTCCGCACCGCCGTCCTCATATTTCGCTCGGTAGTCGAACCACTCTGAATGCGCGGAGCGAATGCCGATAATCGGTAGTACCTCGCCATCCAGAATCGCGCTGGTAATCTCCGTCCCTTTCAAATAGGGCTCAATCAAGATCCCCTGATCCAAATGGCTGGCTTCCTGAACAGCCGACAGCAGCTCCTTCTCATTATGCACGAGCTGGACACCGATGCTGGATCCTCCCGTATTCGGCTTCACAATCACCGGGTAACCCAATTGCTCTACCGCCTGAAGATCATAAACGTCCTTCCAGTAAAGCCCTGCAGGCGTTTGAATGCCTGCCTCCTTCAGCAGCATTTTGGACAGTTGCTTATTCATACATAGGCTGCTTGCCAGGACACCGCTTCCTGTATATGGAATACCCAGTGTCTCCAGCGCTCCCTGTATCGTGCCATCCTCGCCATATTGGCCATGTAGCGCCAATAGCGCGAAATCGATGCCTGCCTGCTGAACCTGTGTGATTAAATCCGCTCTCTGCGTAACGACAATGGGAACTGCCTCATAGCGACTGCGATCCAAATGATTGATCATCTCTTGGCCAGTCTTCAGAGAAACCTCACGCTCAGAAGAAATACCACCCATAATAACGCCTATCTTCATGATGACACCTCATTTTTCTTCAAAATGGTTGTGCGGTTTGTAATCGTTATGCCTTAAGAAAGCGATGCGCCTGTTTGCCGATTATTTGAATACCTCGCTCGATATTTTCTTCCGTTACTCGTGAAAAACCAAGCCGCAACGTATTCGTCCCTGTTCCTTCTTGAATAAAAAATTTGTCGCCCGGTGTAAAAATGACACCATGTTCTGTGCAAGCTTCTAGCAGCTCGCGTGTATTTACGCCTGACGGAAAGGTAAGAAACAAATGCAAGCCCCCATCGCCAGACAACTGCGCCAGAGGGAGATGTGCTTCACAGCATGCCTTTGTCAGCTCATATTTGCGCTTATATTCCATGCGGGCTTTTTTTACATATTTATCAAAGTTTCCGTTCAGCAAATATTGATATAAGATCGATTGATCGATGGTAGATGTATGAATGGTGCGTGCACGCTTAATGCTTTCGAGGTTGTCGATCAGTGCGCTGTCTCCAAGCACCCAGCCCACTCGTAATCCTGGGAACAGTACCTTGGAGAAACTACCAATATAGATGACTCCGTTCCCTTTTCCTGCTGTGGCGATTAATGGCGCAACATGCGCTCCCGAGTAGCGCAGCTCTTCATTGAATCCATCCTCGATCACCGGAATCTGATAGCGCATCAGTAATTTCATAACGGTACTGCGCTTCGCTGGCGACATGACTATGCCTGTCGGATTGTGATAGGAAGGAGTCAAATAGGCCAGATCGAAGCTGTTTGTCTGCTTGTGCAAAACTGCCTCGAGCTGCTCCACATCTATACCATCACTCTCCATCGGAATGCCGGTAATCTCAAATCCTTGCAGCTTCAAATTCTTGATCGCAGTATGATGGGTCGGATTTTCACAAATGGCTGCCCCACGGCGAACAGAAGGGCGCAGTGCCGACAACACTATGTCAAAACCTTCTGTAAACCCGCTTGTAATCAGCATATCCTTGCCGCTTACATCGACGCCCTTATTCTCCATATAACGCATCAAGTAATCAATTAATGGCTTGTAACCCTTGGCATAGCCGTAGTTGAGCAGCACCTGTCCTTCGATTGCCATTCGATCCATAAAGGCTCTCTTTACATCCCCCAGATCAAACAACTGCTCATCCGGCGCGATGCTTGTAAAAGAAATGATTCCTTTTTTGGCGCGAATGCCCTGCTTCATCATGTCCAGCTCTGCAGCGGATACAGCATATTCGTTCATTCGTGCCTTCCAGTCGATCTGCCAAGAGGCGGAACTGTCAGCGCCTCTGTTATCCGCAGCCAAATGGCCCACCATAGTGGTAACATAGCTGCCTTGGCCGGGAATCGCATACGTAAAGCCGTCGTCCTCTAGGCCTTCGTAAGCTGCGATGACTGTATTGCGGCTCACCTTAAGCAAACTGCTCATTTCTCGTGTGGAGGGCAGCCTCTGATCCGCCTGGAGCGCGCCTTTGATTATTAAACGTTTGACGTATTCTTTCACTTGTATCGCAACTGGACGGTCACCAACAAGCTTGAAATCCTGGAACATCCTTCATCGCCCCCATCTATAATGATGGCATGGGAGACGAGAGAAAAAAAGAACCACTGCACTGGATTTTTCATCCTTCGGTGGTTCCTCGGTAGCAATCAGCATCCACCCAGCGGTAAAAATGAAAGTAAAAAAGAACCCATTTATCTTAAGGGTTCCTCTTTTGTAGTCATTTTTAGTAGGCCGATAGTGAATCCTTCACCAGATGCTATCCGCTTTATGGTTGTTTTGCGCCATTACAATATATTTGTCCAATTGCTGGCTTACACCCAAAACTACGTCACTTGAAAGTCCATGTTTTCCTGCCAATTCAATCATTTGCTGTCGTAGTTGTTCGATGCTTGTTTCTAGATCTAAGTGGTGGCGACTTGCTTCTATTCCCGCGCCCCAGATCTTACTCTTGCTTTTCGGGGATGTTCCTGGGTGCACAAGAACGTCCCTTTCTAATGAACTTGCGGTAGCCTTTATGTTAAGCACCTCCTATGATTTACAAAATATGACAATAATAACTATAAATGAATATGCAAGAATTCACCGACTAAGAAAAAATTGAATAGAAAAAAACATCCTATCGAAAGGATGTTTTTTGTTTGTCTTATCAACTCTTTCTAAAAATCTGCACCATGCTGATAATTAATAACGTGTGGTGTGCCAGACTTTTGGGGTTCGTAAACGATGCCACTGCTCAACCCAAACGTTAGAAGAACTGCTAGGAATACATATTTCATTCTTTTTCATCCTCTCTACTTATCATCTTTTTCGTGATTATTGATACATCATCCTACAACTAGTTTATAAATGTAGCTTCGGCCTTCTTCTCTCCAATTACAATAGCTTGATATTGGAGAATTTGTGATGGCGAGGCAAGATGGCGATATTTTTCAAATAACTGCACACATTGCAGAGCATCATAATGGCGATTCATCAAATCCGATTGAACTAAACAGTGTAGGGTTTCATTGAGTCCACTTTCAATGCGTCCCTTTGTAAAATCATATTTTGCTTTTTGATATCGATATTGGAGGTGCTGAACCATATTAACCAACAATGTTCGTTCATGAAATCTAGCAATATCTTTAGAGAGACGTAATAAAACTTCATCCACGCAAAAATGATATTTATTAGCAGCTTCCATAATCGTAACGAGGCCCGGAAGTATTTCAGCAGGCTGTTCCGCTAGATAGTCGGTATATTCCTTAATGATTTCTTCATTCCCCATTAATACTTCCAGTGTGTAACAATTCGCCTTCGCAAAGACTGCAAACCGCTCAACGATTCTTCTCCCTTCATCGTCAAGAAGTTCAAACCAATGTAAATCGGCGTATGTTTGTACATATTCTTTCGATTGGGAATAACCGCCTTGCATCTGTAGGACCAAGCCTTTATATAAATAACCCATTCCATAGTAGTAGACGAGCGGACGTTCTGTTTTTATCAACTCTGCCTCTCGATTTTTTCTGCGTTTTTGCAGCTCATCTTGATAGATAATTTTGGAAAGCACTCTTAGCTCATCTGCGTAAGTTTCCGCTTCACTCCATTTTTGCAAAGTGAAACAAACCTTAGCCAAATTAAGTAAAGCGTCTAATTGATCCGTTTCTGGTAATCGCTTTCGATATGGGGAAAAGCGAATAACAGCCTTCTCATTTTCATCAGCATTTGTCCCGAGTATTGCCTGAAATAACCGGTAGTGACTTATCACAAACTGGGTAGAGTAGCTATCTTTCTCGTTCTCAATTACGTACTCATAGAATGGCACCGCCTTTCCCAGTTTCCCATCCTCGTATAATTGCTCTGCCACAGTAAAAAGGATGGAGATATTTTTGGGATTCTCCAGCAATTGGGAGGCAACTGCTTCAATGCAATCCTTTCGTCCACTCTCGGCGCTTCGAATTAAGTAAGGTATCAATCGGGGGCGCGAGATTTTCCCTTCATATAAACATTCATCGGGGTATAATTCATACAACCAGCCAGGCTCGTAGTCAAACACGGCAGCGAGTGCGTCTAATTGACCAATGGTGATAGCCCGAGGCGGGTTTCCATTTAGAATCTCGCTCAATGTTCCCGGATTAATTCCAGTTAGATCCCCTAGTTTGCTCAAAGTATAACCACGCGCTCGCCGATGTTGTTCGATTTCTGACCGCAGCGACTGGTGCATTGTCCCTAGCAGTCCCCCCATAATGGATCACCCTCTTATTTTTCCTTTATTTTACAATCAAATGATTTATTATGGAAGGTGCACGAAACATTTCTTTATCATTTTAATCGTTTTTGTAAGAGGATGTTCACATGCAAATAACCATAACAGAGATTGCTATGGTTATTTGCATGTGAGCGTGTGCGGCTGCACAGATTCTTGGGATTGTGGGAAGTACCTTAAATTGGAAACTACGAGAGTTCGGAATTGAAGCTAGTGACCGTAATGGATGAACTCATTTGCTCCAAACGTTCCCTATTCCTTTTTCCGATCAACAATTCCACTTCTTCGATTTCCTTCGGGATCTGCGATGAGAGCACCTCGCAGCCGTCTTCTGTTACTAACACATTATCTTCAATCCGAATGCCAATCGCTTCTTCCTCTATGTACAGACCTGGTTCAATCGTGATCACCATACCAGGTTGCAAAGCAACATTGTAATCCGGGATATCGTGCGTATCCAGGCCAAGGTGATGAGACACGGGATGATAATAGTATTTGGACAGCTCACTGCTCTCTTGGATGAGACCGAGACGTAGCAGGCCATCTGTCAAGACATGTTTCGTGACATCATTTAGTTGTGGAAGTGTGACACCAGGCTTCACTGCTTCGATGGTCTTGATTTCTGCTTCGAGCACGAGTTGATAGATCGCTTTCTGACGCTCTGTAAAGCTACCATTCACGGGAAACGTTCGCGAAATATCAGCCGCATAGTAGTTCGATGTTGCACCGAGGTCGAGGAGAACCAAGTCACCATCTTCCGAACGCTGATTATTCGCTTCATAGTGCAAGATAGTAGCATTGATCCCACTAGCAATAATGGGTAAATAAGGTAGCTCGCGAACACCATGCGATTTCAACGCGAAATCATAGTGCGCCTCTAGCTCATATTCCATGATTCCAGGACGTGCATGCAACCACATGCGTCGGATTGCTTCATCTGTGATCGCAATCGCCCGTCTAATTTCTTCGATCTCAGCCGGACTCTTCACCTTGCGCAGTTCTTTCAGCCATAGTCCCGCATCGTGAATCTGCAGGTTCCGGTATTTCTTTTGCGCGTCTTCGGCAAAAGTCTCTGCGGGGGTCACCTCATCGCTCCACAGATAGCGATACAAGTCAAGATAGAGGGAGTACTTGCCTTCGCAGCGCCTCATAAAGGTTCCAAATGACTCTAGCCACTCATCGAGATAGTCGAAGTGTTCGATACCAGACTGCTCCTTCGCCTCTTGATCCGATAAGACGGCCCCTGTCCATTTCGCTTCCCGTTCATTTGGGCGCTGAAGAAATAACGTTTCGGTCACGATGCCAGCGCGTTTTGTGATCATGAGAATGAGGTTGCTTCGCGCAATGCCGGTTAGATAATAGAAGTTGCGGTTTGGGGTAAACGGATATTTATCGTCATGGCTGCGTGTCTTGACAACCCCTGAAAATAGTACAACCGCGCTGTGATCAGGCATTTTTTCTGCGAGTCTTTGACGGCGATTGATGAACTCTTTTGAATCCATGGTTATTGTCATTTGTTTTATACCCCTTCGCCTTAGAGTTCAGTATAGTCTGATAATTATCTGCCGATTTCACTTTTGATAGGTCGTCATATCTCCTCCGTTCTTCTATATTTTAGGATACTTTCATCATTTGGGAAACGACTTTCGTAATAAAGCTATTGTTGAGTCCATAAAACAAGGAGCAGTTGCATTAGGCAAGCTGCTCCTTGTTTTAATAGATTACGTTACTCCGCGACTCTTTTCGCCCAGCGCAGGTCCGGTGTCCCGGTTACACTAAAGCGGATGCCTTCGATCTTTTTGCTGTTGAGGTAGTTTTCGTTATTGAAATAAACCGGGATGACGGGCATGTCCTGCATCAAAATGGTTTCAGCGTCGTGCAAAAGCTTCATGCGTACTTCCTCGTTTTGTTCGACCTTCGCTTTTTCGATCAGCTCGTCAAACTTTGGATTCGCCCAGTTGGTGAAGTTGCGGGAGCTTTTCCCTGTGTACAGCTCCAGCATCGCGAGCGGATCTAGGTAATCGCCGCCCCAACCCATGCGGGCCATCTGGAAGTTTTTCTGCTTGAACGTATCGATGTACGTCTTCCACTCCTGATTTTCCAGCTTCACTTGGACGCCCATGTTTTGTTTGAACATTTCTTGCAGCGCTTCGGCGATCTTCTTGTGGTTTTCCGCGGTGCTGTATTTCAATGTAATTGGAGGAAGCTCTGTCCAGCCTTCTTCCTTCAAGCCTTCAGCTAGAAGTTGCTTCGCCTTGGCTGGATCAAACTGATAGTAAGGGGCCACTTCTTCTCGGAAGTCCTTACCCGAAGGAGTTTTCACCCCGAATGGCGTATAACCGTACGCCGGGAGCTGGCCTCCCTTGGTCACGTTTTTCGTCAGAATATCACGGTCGATCGCGTAGGAAAAGGCCTGACGAATTTTCGCATTAGTAAACGGCTTTTCCTCTACGTTGAACGTGTACGTATAAATGCTGTAGTCCGGGAATGATTTGTACTCTTCTTTTTCTTTTTCCTGCTCAATCACGTCGATCGGCAGGGAGTCAATCAGATCAAGCGCTCCTGTTTTGAACATCTGGTAGTAGGTGGTTGCTTCGTTTACCATCTTGAAGTGGACGGTGTCCATCGTTATCTTTTCTTTCTCCCAATAGCTCTGGCTTTTGGCGATTGTCAGCTGACTGTTGTGGTCCCAGCTCTCTACGGTGTACGGGCCATTGGTCACGATGCCTTTCGCTTCGGCCGCCCAGTTTTTGTCTGGATCCACGACTTTCTTATTCACCGGCAGATAGGCGCGACTCATCATGATTTTCGGGAAATAGGTGATCGGGTCTTTCAGTCCGACGATGAGTGTTCGGTCATCCTTTGCCTTGATCTGAACGTCATCCACGCTGCCTTTGCCCGTGTTGTATGCCTCCGCGCCTTGTATGTAGTAGAGTGCGGATGGTTCATAGGCGGCGGTCTGTGGATTCAGCACGCGCTTCCAGGAGTATTCGTAGTCATGTGCCGTTAACGGATCGCCGTTCGACCATTTCATTTCGGGGCGCAGGGTAAATGTGTAGGTTTTTCCGTCCGGGGAGACGTCCACCTCTTCTGCTGCGCCTTCACTGATGTCTCCATTTTCGCTGTAACGGTACAATCCTTCATACAGATGGTCTATCACCCAGTACGAAGTGGTATCGGAAGCGAATGCCGGGTCTAATGTGTACGGTTCGCCCCGCAGGTTAGTGGTAATGACTTGTTTGACGGCTGCTCCCGTCTGTTGTTCGGAAGACGCAGCCTGTTTATTGCTGCCGCACGCAGAAAGCGCAGGCACAGCGAGCACCAGCAATGCGGCAATAGCGAGTAATCCCTTTTTCATTATGATTTCCTCCTTGTTCTCCTCTATCTACTGTACAAGATGGCAAGCGATCCAGTGTCCGTGCCTCACCTCCTTCCAGACCGGCGCTGTTTCGGCACAAACACCTTGTGCAACCGGACATCTGGTGCGAAACGGGCAACCACTTGGCGGATGAATGGGGCTGGGCGGTTCTCCCTTCAGTACGATCTGCTCCCGCTCTTCGCGCTGGGCTGGATGGGAAACCGGCATAGCCGAGATCAAGGCCTGCGTGTACGGATGTAGCGGTGTGGCAAACAACTGCTCGCTCGGTGCAAGCTCCATCATCTGTCCCAAGTACATCACGCCGATCCGGTCGCTGATGTGCTTCACCATCGACAGGTCATGGGCGATAAACAGATAGGTGATAGACCGCTCTGCCTGAAGATCGGCCAAAAGATTGACGATTTGCGCTTGGATGGACACATCCAGTGCAGAAATGGACTCATCTGCCACGATAAAACTTGGCTCCACCGCAAGCGCGCGGGCGATGCCGATTCGCTGCCGCTGTCCGCCGCTGAATTCATGCGGAAAGCGTTTTGCGTGGCTTGGGTGTAATCCTACTAGCTCCAGCAGCCGATAGACGCGTTCTTCTCGCTCTTTTCCTTTTGCCAATCCATAGGAGTCGATTCCCTCTGCGATAATGTCGCCCACTCGTAAACGCGGATTGAGTGAGGCTTGCGGATCTTGGAAGATCAGCTGCATGTGGCGGTTTGCTTCCCGTCGCTCACGTCTATCCATCCTGGTGATGTCTTTGCCTTGAAACAGGATGCGCCCCGCACTAGCTGGGTACAGGCCCACGATAGTCCTGCCCAGCGTAGACTTGCCGCAGCCGCTTTCCCCAACGATTCCGAGCGTCTCCCCTCGTCTGATTTCAAAAGAGACTCGATCAACAGCTCTTACCTGTTGTCCCCCGCCAATCTCAAACGATTTAGCGAGATTCTCCACCCCTACAATGTTGTCAATCATGTGTCTCCCTCCCTGCCATCATCCACGCTTCTGTTCTCATGGCACGCCGGTCGTTCAGCCAGCAGCTTGCCTCATGCTGATTGAAAAACGAATTCGCTTGTGGCATATGCTCCAGGCAAATTTCCATGGCAAATCGGCAACGGGCAGCGAACGGGCAACCGACAGGCGGACGAAACAGATCCGGTGGTGTCCCTTCGATGGGGATCAGCCGCTCTTTTTTACCTGCATCGAGACGTGGCACAGACTGCAACAGCCCTTGTGTGTAGGGATGGCGTGGGTTGTCAAAGATCTCTCCCACCGGGCCGCTTTCCACCACTACGCCTGCGTACATGACCGCTACATGGTCGGCCACCTCTGCGACGACACCCAGATCATGGGTGATCAAAATGATCGATGTGTTCAATTGCTCCTGTAACTCTTTCATCAGACGAAGGATCTGTGCCTGAATGGTCACGTCGAGCGCAGTCGTCGGTTCGTCGGCGATAACTAACTGCGGTTGGCAGGCCAGCGCCATGGCGATTCCGACACGCTGCCGCATGCCTCCGCTTAGCTCGTGAGGATACTGCTCAAATCGCCTCGCCGCCTCCGGAATGCCTACCCTTACAAGCAGTTTCAGCGTCTCTTCCTTTGCTTCTGTCTTCGTCTGCTTTCGATGTTTGATCAGGCCTTCCGCAATCTGCTGGCCGATTTTCATCGTTGGATTCAGCGAGGTCATCGGGTCCTGGAAGATCATACCGATCTGCGATCCGCGAACCTGCTGCCATTCCAGCTTCGTCAGCCCAGTCAGTTCACGCCCGCGAAACCGAATGCTGCCGTCTTTTACCTGACCGGATCGCGGAGGAATCATTCCCATCAATGCCCGGGCGGTCACACTTTTTCCGCAGCCGCTTTCTCCGACAATTGCCAACGTCTCCCCCTCCTTCACAGAAAAGGAAACCCCTCTTACCGCCTGCACCTCTCCACCGTACGTGCGAAAGGAGACGCACAACTGATCTACTTCCAACAATGGCTTCACGATGTACTCCTCCTCATTTCCTGATCCGCGGGTCCAGTGCGTCCTGCAAACCGTCCCCGAGCGCGTTGCAAGCGAACATGGTAAGGGAAATCATGAATCCCGGAAAAAACAGCCGCCACCACTGTCCACTCAGCATAACTGCCAGCGCGTCGTTGGCCATGGTTCCCCAGCTGGCGGTTGGTGCCTGCACTCCCAGCCCAAGAAAGCTGAGAAACGATTCGGCGAAAATCGCATGTGGTATCGTAAAGGTCAAGTTCACGATGATGACGCCGATCGTATTCGGCAACAGATGTTTCATGATGATTTTGGCATGAGAGGTACCCAGCTTTTCTGCAGCCAGCACAAACTCCTGACGCTTGATCTGCATGATCTGCCCTCTGACCAGACGGGCCATGCCGACCCAGCCGGTTAGTGAAAGGGCAATAATGATCGTTGCGAGTCCAGGCTCCAGAACCACCATCAGCAGGATTACCACCAGGAGATACGGAATGCTGTACAGAATTTCAGCCAATCGCATCAGGATGTTGTCCACACGGTCGCCCAGCTTGTTCCTCCCTGCCATGTAGCCGGATATCCCGCCGATGCAAACACCGATCACTAGGTCGATAGCAGCTGCCGCCACACCAATAAATAAAGAGATTTGACCGCCTACCCAGGTACGTGCCCACATGTCCCGACCCAAGTCATCCGTTCCAAACCAATGCTCGCCCGACAGTGGCAGATTTCCCTTCGTCAATGACTGTTCATGCGGGCTGTGGGGAACCAGCATCGGCCCGATGATGGAGAGGGTCACCACTGCCAAGAGAAGGAAGAACCCGAGCATTGCCAGCTTGTTGCGGAATACTCGCTGCAATACCTCCTGCCAATACCCAAGACTGGGGCGTTCCCGAAATTCCTCGGATAGCCGGGTTCGGTCTACTGGTCGAAACAGCGAATCCAGTTGTGTTGCCTGATTGGCCATAACGCTACTTCCCTCCACTCGTCAATCTGATGCGCGGGTCAATCACCCGATACAGCAGGTCGATGATGTACAACGTAAAAATGAGGACAAAGCTGTAAAATACTGTGGTGCCCAAAATAACAGGGTAATCGCGGTTAAAAATACTTTCCACGAAGTATTTGCCGAGCCCGGGAATGGCAAAAATCTTTTCCACCACAAAGGTTCCGGTCATCAGGTTGGCAAACAGCGGACCGATAAAGGTAAGAACCGGCAATATGGCATTGCGCATCCCGTGTCTAACGACAATAGAAAAGGTGCCAAGCCCTTTCGCCTCCGCTGTGCTTATGTATTCCTGTTGCCAAACCTCAAGCATGCTGGCTCGTACGAAACGAGCGATAATGGCGAGCGGACCGATAGCGAGCGCAAGCGTTGGAAGAATCGAGTGTTCCCAGCTCCCCCACGCAGCAACGGGAAACAGCTCCCATTTGACCGCCAAGTACTTGATCAACAGTGGCGCCAGAATAAAACTGGGGACGGAGATCCCGATGATGGCTGCAAACATAGACAAGAAATCCAGCGTTCGATTGTGATAGAGTGCCGCTACGATTCCCAGTGTGATTCCACCTGCTAGCGCGACAATAAACGACTGGAGTCCCAGAACAGCCGATGCGGGAAATCCTTCTGCAATCAGCGTGTTCACATCCCTCGTCTTGGACTGGATAGAGGGCCCCAAGTCAAATTGCAGCAATCCTTTCAGATAGAGCAGGTACTGTACCGTGATTGGCTGATCCAGGTTGTACTCCGCCCGCATGTTCTTTACCACTTCTTCTGGAAGCATTTTGGCGTCAGACGCAAACGGGTCACCCGGAATCAGGTGCATGGTCACAAACGTCACCGTGACAATGATCCACAGCGTAACGATCATGAGAAGGCCACGCTTGACCGCATAATGAAGCACGTTGTTTCCTCCTTCACATAACACATAGTAAAAAGATATGAATACTAAGAATTATAAATATAGAAAACCCCTCTCCGAAAAGAAGAGGGGCGATTACACGGTTCCCACCTTCTCATCTCGCAGAATAACTCCGCAGGAATTAGCACCGTAAGGTCAATCAGACCAAGGTTGCCGGGTTTCATCGGGCCAGCCCCTCCACCACTCTCGATAAGAATGTTCTATGAAATTTAATTTCATCGTAAAATTCTTTTTTATCTTATCATTTTACTCGGATATGTCAATGCTGTTCAATGACAATTGATTTTTCTTTATAATTTATGGAAAAAGTAAATCTTCACACACGTGTGGATATAAGGATGTCAGCCCAAATCTTAATTGTGGTAGCTAGGATCAACAAGGCAAGAATGGTCTGGAGAATCCGGGTGCCCAAACGTTTGCTGACCTTCGTACCGAGTGGCGCTGCCATGATGCTGGCGATTACCATGATCACGGATGGCCACAGCAATATGTCCCCCGCCATCCATTTCCCTATCGTCGAACCGATGGAAGAAAGAAAAGTGATGGCAAGAGATGAAGCAATCGTAACTCTTGTCGGAATCTTGAGGATGGTCAGCATGATGGGAACCAAAATAAAAGCGCCAGCTGCCCCGACAATTCCGGAGGCGCCTCCGACAATCAAAGCGGATAATACGGCTGTTGGTTTATGAAAGATAACCTCGGTCTGTTCACGTCCGTCCATCCGCTTTTTTGGCAGAAACATCAAGATTACAGCAATGGTGGCCAAGATGGCGTAAACGATATTGATAGCATCTGCCGAAAGAAATTTTCCTCCATACCCTCCAAGCAAGCTCCCAACAATAATGGCACTTCCCATATACGCAACGAGCTGGTAATGAATAAGCTTATCTTTGCGCAGAGTCCAAACAGCAGCTAGGGTGGCAAAAAATACTTGGACTGCACTTATTCCGGATACTTCGTGAGCTGTGTAAGCAACGAATCCAAGGGCGGGCGGAATGTACAGAAGCATCGGATACTTGATGATGGAGCCCCCGATTCCGACGAGACCAGAGATAAATGATCCCGCGAAACCGATAACAAACAGTGTGATCACAAGGTCGATAGTCATACGCTCACCCTTTGCAATACCTCGCTTCGTTTTATCCTCGTTCTACGATTGCCAAGCCGTCTATTTGCCATTTCAAGATTCCGCCGCTCAAATTCATGACATCCTTGAATCCGTTTGCTTTTAGAATGCTTGCGGCAATAGCGGATCGGGCACCGGAACGGCACTGTACGAGAAGCGGCTTATCGAGAGGAATCTCATCCAGCCGCTTGGCGAGCGTACCGAGCATGATGTGCTGTGCATCCGGAATGTGTCCTTCCTTCCACTCAGCCAGATTCCGTACATCTACTACGTGTACTTCTCCCTTTTCCACCCGTTCTGCAATCTCCAACGGTGTTACCTCTTCGATTGTCTCGAGCGAAGACACTTCCCTTTCCATTAACTTGCCACTGTCGATAAAGCCTGTGACATAATCAATCCCTACGGCATGCAAGGCCTGCAAAATCCCGTCCAGATCATCTGGGGTGGCCATGAAGTGAACCGGGCGATCGTAATCGACAATCCAGCCCGCCCAGTTGGCAAATGACTTGTTAAAAGGAATGTGAAGTGTTCCCGCCAGATGCCCCTTCGCAAATTTCTGGAAAGGACGCGTATCAATAATCTGTCCGTTTTCCAGCGATTCCTTTACCTGTTCAAACGAGTTGAACTCTTGAACAACAGGGAGTTCCTTAAGCAAGGCAGGGCCTTCCTTATTCACGCGTTTCATCACTGCAAAATACGTTGGTGGCTCTGGTTGTCCATCCAGGAGTACCTTGACGAATTCCTCTTCACTGGCGTGTGACAGCGCCCAGTTGAACAGCTTTTCATAACCAACGGTAGAAGACGGCACGGCCCCCAGTGCTTTGCCGCAAGCACTTCCTGCGCCATGAGCTGGCCATACCTGCATATAATCCGGCAGTTGCTTGAATTTTTGGAGGGACTGGAACATGGCTCTTGCACCTGACTCGGACGTACCCTCCATTCCCGCCGCTTTTTCGAGCAAGTCCGGTCTTCCGATATCGCCGACAAAGACGAAATCTCCCGTGAAGATTCCGATTGGGCGATCTGCATTCCCTCCGAGGTCTGTCAAAAGGAAGGAGATACTTTCAGGTGTATGACCAGGGGTATGCATGACTTCAAATAGCAAGTTCCCGATAAAAAAGCGATCTCCATCGTGTACAAGCTGATGGTTCAAACCATCCAAGTATTGATACTTCCAATCTTCATCACCCTCATTGGATAAAAACAGCTTCGCCTGATAAGCTGCGCCCAGTTCCCTGGCACCAGAAACAAAATCAGCGTGAATGTGGGTTTCCGTGGCGGCTACAATGGAAACCCCCTCTGCTTTTGCGACTTGAAAATAAGGAGCCAGATTGCGGGCGGGATCGATCACAATCGCCTCTCCAGTTTTTTGGCAGCCGATCAGATAAGATGCATGGGCCAGTTTCTCATCATAAAAGTAACGTAACAACATCGTGCATTCCTCCTTTTACACCTCTATTATTTGTTTGATTTTTCCGCGAGTACTTCGAGCAGCGATTGGGTAAAGCGAAGTGTCTTTTGGACGGTCGGATCCTTCATGAGCTTGTAAAGCGTGAACACGGAAACGGGTTCGCTATTACGTTCGGCTCTTCCTTTTGCTTCTTGGAAGACAGCCATTCCATGCTCCACTTTCGCGGACACAGGAGCCATGTACGTTTTCATACCGTTGAGCAAATATTGCTGCGATTGCTTATCCTTTCCGAGACTTTCCAAAAAATCAGCAGCTTGTTCGAGAACGCTGACATACTTAACGAGCTTTGGCATCTTATCAAGCAAAGTAAACAGGGCGTCTATCGATTCTTTTTGCACAAAGAAACGGGACAGTTGACCATCTACTCGCTCGAACAAATACCGTATTGATTCCTGATCGCGCAAGATCGATGTGGCTACTTCAAGTCCCTCTTCGGCTGCCAGGATCGTATCTTTTATCTTCGGGAGCTTTCGGATCAATATAGTGATCGCTTCCTGAACTTCTGGATCAGATAAATCCTCTAAAAACATGTCAGAGCTTCTCTGTTCCTTCCTGTCATTCAAAATGTTGCTCTCCCCCTCTCTTTCAAAGACTGTCTTACATCAAGCCTTTTAGCATGCCATTCCAATACAGGATGGGAAGCAGCTCTCTTTTCATCAGGTACATACTGAATCTCTCTTCAGATTGGTCAAAAGGAAAGGTTTCACACGGCATGAGGTTGTAATCAAACTCAGCCAGCACCAGTTTGTTGTACCCCGTTACGAGTGGGCAGGATGTATAACCGTCGTACTTGGCAGTCAATGGATTACCATTGATCAGTGCGAGCAGGTTTTTCTCGACGACTGGCGCCTGTTTGCGAATAGCAGCTCCGGTTTTAGACGTGGGAAGATTCGCGCAATCGCCTATGCCGAAAATAGTAGGGAATCTTTTGTGCGCAAGCGTAAATGGATCGACATCGACCCAGCCTCCTGCGTCTGCCAATGCGCTGTTTGCAATGAAATCAGGTGCTTTCATGGGAGGGGTCACATGAAGCATGTCATACTTCCATACGTGCTGCTCTTTGGTGTCCAGATTCTCGAATACGGCTTCTTTGGTATCCGCCCGCACTTCCATTAGGTTATGCTTGTATCTGGTTTCGATGTTCTTGCGACGAATGACGTCATTGAGGGTATTTGCATACGTGGGAACGTCAAAAATGCTTCCCTTCGCCGATGCAAAAATGATTTCTGACTGGTTGCGAACATGTAACTTGCGAAAGTAATCATCGGCCAGATACATGATTTTCTGAGGGGCTCCTCCGCACTTTACGGGTGAGTTCGGATGCGTAAAAATGGCAGTGCCGCCTTTAAAACTCCGGATAGCTTCCCATGTACTTTCTACTGTTTGGTAAGCGTAGTTGCTGCAAACGCCGTTCTTGCCTACGGCATCTTTCAGGCCCTTTACCCCCTCCCACTCTATTTGCAGACCAGCAGCTACAACGAGATAGTCATAGGAGAGGATGGTTCCCTGTTTCGTATGAAGCGTGTGTTGTTCCGGTTGAAACATGGTGACCGCATCGCAAATCCAGTCGACGCCTGCGGGAATCAGAGAGGAAAGTTCACGCTCGGATTCCTCCTTTTTCGCAGCACCCCCTCCGACTAATGTCCACAATGGCTGATAATAATGCTTGGACGCGGGGTCGATGATGGCGACTTGTCCCTTGAGCCTTTTGGAAGCCCGGACAATACGAGCAGCAACAGAGATACCGGCTGAGCCTGCTCCCACGATGACAACCGCATAATGAACTTGTTTTGCCATAGTTCCTCCTTCGACGACGATATCGTTTTCAAACGTGCGATGATGGTTCATGAGGTGTAGTCTCTCTATTCAGTTTATTCCTCTGTTATTTTTTCCATATAGGGGAAGTCCCCTACTTTTTGATCTATGCGATCAAAATGCCAGATCGAGATATCTATTTTTTATGGCGTATTGGATCAATTGATGCTTGGAATCCAGTCCTAGTTTCTGCATGATATTCGTTTTGTGGTTCTCCACGGTTTTGACACTGATTAACAGCTTGTCTGCCATTTCCTTATTGGTATAGCCAAGCACTATGAGTCTGACAAGCTCCTTTTCACGTAGCGTTAAAACAGAAGGCATCGTCTTAGCATCCGATTTCAGCCATAGATGGATGATCTCTTGCGATACGGAAGTCTTGTAAAAGCGCTTTCCTTTGTAGACCTCCACAATGGCTTGAAACAGCAGCTCACCATGGCTGTTTTTTAAAATGTACCCATGGGCTCCTACGGTAATAGCCTTCTGGACAAAAATCTCCTCGTCATGCATGGTCAATATGACGATTTTCACGAAAGGATTCGACTTGCGAATCTCATTACTTGCTGAAAACCCATCCAGCCCATTCGGCAATGACAAATCCATCAGCACCACATCGGGTTCCAACTGATTGGCTTTAAGGATGGCATCGTTCCCTGTATGACTCTCTCCGACAATTTTAATTTGAGAGTAACTTTCGAGAAGCACACGCAATCCCTTCCGAATCATCGTGTGATCATCAACCAAAAGCACTCGTATCACTCTGCTCTCCCTCCTTACCCACTACCGTTACCTTGATCGATGTACCTTCGTGGAGCACGGAGTGAATCTGAAGAGTCCCCTCCATGTGATCCACCCGTTCTTCCATATGTTTCAGACCCAGACCAACCTGCACCTGATCGCGAACAAATCCGATTCCGTTGTCCTGAATTAGTAAAGTCAGTTGGTCGTCTTCCTTGTACAAGATGACTTCAATGAGTGTCGCCTTCGCGTATTTCAGTGCATTATGTAAGGCTTCTTGGATCACACGGTACAAATTGATTTCCAAGATTGGCTGAAAATGATCGCTAACCTTGCTGTAGGAAAAGGTAATGGAAACATCCTGATGTGTTTTGTTCAAGCTAGAAACAAGATGCCGTACTGTAGGAATCAGCCCCAATTGATCGAGACTATGCGGACGCAGCTGTAGAGAATAGAGCTTGACGTCTTGTATCGCTTTTTCCAGCTCATTCACGATCTCTTGCATGAATTCCCGGAAATGCCCTTCCTTGTTGAGGCGCGCTTGAATCGCCTGAATGCCTACCGAAACGGAATACAAGGATTGTCCTACGCCGTCGTGCAGCTCCTGGGCCAAGCGCTTATGTTCGTTTTCCTGGGCTTCTAGCGTTTTTTGCAGCACCTGCTTGGAGATTCTGACCTCCTCTTCTTTTTTCTTGACCGTCATATCTTTCAAGACTAAAAGGACATCCTGCATGTTATGTTCACCATTTTCATAGATGACCGCCGTGCTCATTTCCATGTCGACGTACCGCCCTTCATACGTGGGCATCGCAGAAAGAAAATAGGGAACCTCCCGTTTGGCGAGCAAATAACATCGTTCTTCTCCCGGTTCCAGCTCTCTGTTTTGGCAGTAGGAGCAGAATGGCACCTTTTCTCCTCGTTTCCAACCGGTCATTTTCTCTGCGGATGGATTCATCACCATAATTTTTCGTTCCTGATCCATGAGAATTATCCCGTCCTGCAAGTGGTCGAAGATTTGCTTCAGATAACCGTTATCCATCGCCTTCCCTTCATCGCCAGAGCGTTCAGAATAAGTCGGACTTTGATCCATTATTGGTCCTCCAAGCTACAAGTTTTGTTTTTATCCAATCGTAAGAGACAGAGGGAGTGTTTCAAATAGGTACCTTCCCCTATCTTATTGGGTTTCTGACATAATGCGAATGCCGGATGGATGATCAAAGGTTCTCCTGATAACGAATAAAGCGGTAATTCCTTCTTGCAGGAATTGCCGCTTTTTAAATATATGCGTAAAAAGAATACCTTGACTTAACTATATGGAACAGGTAATCTTTACCCGCACCACAAACGGGATTTCATAATGCAGAAAGGTTGTATTGACTTCATGGCGTTATCTCACACTACTACCAAGAAACAGGTCAACAAGGAAAAGTCTTCTATCTCTTTGCTCTCTCTTACCGTAGGCTCATTTGCCATTGGGATGACGGAATTTGTCATTATGGGTCTGCTGCCGAATGTTGCAGCGGATTTGGATGTTAGTATCTCATCTGCGGGTCAACTCATTACCATGTATGCGCTAGGGGTAGCCATCGGTGCACCGATACTGACAGTCCTCACTCACCGAATTCCCCAAAAGAAGTTACTCTGTCTACTCATGGTTCTGTTTATTCTCGGGAACGGAATCTCTGTTTTTGCTCCCAACTACGCCTTATTGATGGGAGCACGCCTGATCACCGCTTTGACACACGGGACATTCTTTGGAGTTGGGGCTGTTGTAGCCTCCAGTCTTGTAAGTCCTGACAAACGTGCCGCAGCCGTTTCCATTATGATGGCAGGTCTGACGATCGCCAATATTATTGGTGTGCCTCTGGGGACTTTTATCGGTCAACATATGGGGTGGCGAGCTTCATTTGGCTCTATTGCGATCATGGGAGTCATAGCACTGATCGGAATACTCGTTTTCGTCCCAAAAATGCGACAAGAAAACACCGGGAGTATCACTGGGCAAATTACCGCTCTTCTCAAGCCCAAGCTCCTTCTGTACCTCCTTATTGGAGCACTAGGCAACGCAGGTCTATTCACCGTGTTTACGTATATTACGCCACTGCTGACGCAAATCACCGGTTTTGCTGAGTATCATGTAACGTGGATTCTTGTCCTCTTCGGCTTTGGAGTGACCATCGGAAATATCGTGGGCGGAAAGCTTGCGGATTGGAAGCTGATGCCTTCCATACTCGGTCTTTACTTTACGATATGCATCATTCTCACGCTGTTTACGTTTACCGTATATAGTCCAATTGCTGCCGTATTGACCATTTTTCTATGGGGAGCTGCTTCTTTCGCTGTATTTCCAGGGCTGCAAGTACGTGTGATGAACCTCGCTCAGAATGCACCAGCGCTTGCTTCTACCTCCAGTCATTCTGCCGGAAATCTAGGCAATGCAGCTGGTGCTTTCATTGGCGGATGGGTTATTACTCATCTGGATATAACCGCCCTCCCGTGGGTCGGTGCTGTGCTCGTATCACTGGGTTTGATTTTAGGAATCGCTTCTTATATAGCTGAACGCAAGCTGCAACAAAGTGAAAAAGGGTACTCCATTTGAGCACCCTTTTTCTTTTTCTCTGGACTAAGCCGTTCCGTACGGTTTTGCCAGGATTCGCTCCCACATCGGAATAAACTGCTTGATCAGTGGTCCGATCGCAAGGGCCGTCACAAAGGTTCCCACCGAAACGGGCCCACCAAGCAACAAGCCCAACACCATGACCGTGCACTCTATACCGATCCTGACTTTACCGACGCCCCATCCCATTCGCTCATGTAGAGCTAACATAAAACTGTCACGTGGACCGGCTCCCAATCGCGGTGAAATATACATGCCCGTGCCGATCGTATAGATGAGCAGACCAACAGCAAACAAAATGGCTCGTTCTATAACGGTCTCTCCTGTAGGAATCCAGTTCAGCCACATAAATAAGTCAATAAACAGCCCGAAGAAAAACATGTTTAAAAACATACCCACGTTAGGCCGGATCTTGCCAATGATGTAGGAAGCGAGAATGATCATGGCTCCCACGATTTGCGACCATATGCCGATGGTCAGTCCAAATGTCTTCTGTAATCCGATATGCAGTGTATCCCACGGTGCAACACCTAAATGAGCCTCAATCGTCATGCCAATACCAAACGCCATGACCGCAAGTCCGATCATAAACACACTGTATCGAACGGCAAGCGGATGAAGTAGTAGCTTCCTCCACATCATTTTCTCCCCCTCTAAAAATTCTGGATTTTTCAGCACACGTAGGTGGGGATTTGGTGAATGTTACCTTATTGGCAACGATTAAATTATTCACTAGGATCACCTTCCTATTTCGAAATGGGCAACATGATTTCCACGATGGTACCCTTGTTGATCTCACTTGAGATGGTGATGGTGCCTTTATGATCTTTCATTATTTTATTGCTGACAAGTAAACCTAAGCCTGTTCCTTTCTCTTTCGTGGTATAAAAAGGTTCACCGAGTCTAGGTAGCAATTCTTGGGAAATGCCACATCCATTGTCGGTAAAGCGAATCAGCACGTGGGTTTCATGTAGGCATGTGGTTTCTATGCTGATTTCGCCATTCGCCGTGATCGCATCCAGAGAATTCTTCAAAATATTGATAAAGACTTGTTTTACTAGATTTTCCTCTCCATTAATCGCTATCGGAATATGGCTGAATATGGTGTTGATCGTAATGTTGGTTAGATTCGCTTCTGATTCGAGAAACTTTACCACACTTTCAATGAGAGGATGTAAAAGAATCCGTTTCACATTCAGAGTTTGCGGTTTAGCCAATACAAGCAGCTCACTCACGATAAAGTTGATGCGATCTAGCTCGGCCAACATAATGTCTGTATAAATGACGCCATCTGATAGTGTTGGACGCAAGTACTGAATAAAGCCTTTTAATGACGTAAGCGGATTTCTTATTTCGTGCGCGATACTTGCAGCCAATTCACCAATTACGGACAGCTTTTCTGTTCTCCTGAGAAGTTCTTCATTTTGCTTCCTCTCCGTAATATCACGTGTAACGTTGATGAAATATTGTCTTTCACTATCCGAACTGAAAAAAGGCATTCCTTTTGATTCGAGGTAGATCCATTTCTCGTTTTCCAGTTTGTATCGATACTCACATGTAATAGGTATATGGAATTGAAGCATAGTGGAAAATCGCTCACAAACGAGTGATGCATCTTCTGGATGTATGTTTCCAATGATAATTTGGCTCGTCCCTAATTTCTTCAGATGTGAAGGTGAACTATACAATACGTGACCATTCTTATCAATCACGGAGATGAAGTCTGCTGTGTGTTCGGCAATGAATCGATACTGTTCCTCGCTCTTGCGCAAAGCTTCTTCAGACTGTTTTCGCTCCGTGATATTGCGTGAAACGAATAAAAAGCTATCGACCTCTTTGTTCTCAGACATGATCGGAACACAACGCGACTCCCAGTACACCCACGATCCATTTTTATGGCGTATTCTGATCTCCATTTGTACATTTTGGGGATTCGAGGAGAGTAAGTAACGCAGGTCTTGCACGATTTTCACATCATCGGGGTGAATGAGATCAAAACTATTCGTTTGCAGAAATTCATCCGGTGTGTATCCCAAATGGTGCTCGATAGAAGGAGATACAAAAAGATTATTCATGTGTACATCATGTTGACAAATCACATCGCTTGTATTTTCTACGAGGATACGGTACTTTGCCTCGCTTGTCACGAGAGCCTCTTCCGCCATTTTGCGGTCCGTAATATCCCTTGCGATGACGGAAGTGCCTACGATCGTTCCTTCTCGATCTCTTATAGGGGAAGCTGTTAGACCAACCTGCACGATCTGGCCATTTTTTCGTTGACGCACGGTCTCATAGCCCGTAATATTTTTTCCTTCATATTTAACCTCGTGGAAAATTTCCTTTGTTTCGTTAATGAGATCTTCAGGTACAAGACAGTACGGGTCATTCAAGAGGTCTTGATATGTCCAGCCATAGATTTTTTCAAAAGCACTATTCACAAAAAGTATACTACCCTGCATATCCCTAATTGAAATCGCGTCCGTAGTCGTTTCAACAAGTGACTGAAGCAGCTCTTTCATATTGAACTGTTCTTGTCTAAGGTCGATTCGCTGAGTTTCTTTATCCATATGTTTATACCTTCCTTAAACGAAGATTGTGAATAATGATAATATTCTATGCTTGTTGAAAATATCCTTGAGAAAATATCTATGCCACTAAAAAAAATACCGCCCCTTAAAAAGGAACGGCATCGATCATGATACCCGGTTAACCTTTCTTAGGTATCAAACAGAAAAACCACCTGACCAATCCTAGAGGTGGTTTCTGTGATGTCTGGTACCATTTCCTATCGACTCGATTCTTATTCAGGGCTTTGCTCAGAAGCCATGGCACTGGCTTTCGTCTCATGAACGGTGCCAAATGGATGATGAGGTGGTGCGTAGATGGAATATACTTTAAGCGGCGTATTACCCGTATTGATAACATTGTGCCATGTACCCGCAGGGATCATGATGGCATCGTTATCGTTGACTCTTTGTTCAAAATCTAAATGATCTTTGCGATCCCCCATCCGAACAAGTCCCTGACCTTCTTCCACTCGGATGAATTGATCCGTATTCGGATGATTTTCTAAACCAATGTCGTCTCCAACATTTATACTCATCAGCGTCACCTGCAAGTGCTTCCCTGTCCATAATGCCGTACGGAATGCGTTGTTTTGCTTTGTGGCTTGCTCAATATTCACGACAAACGGCTTTGGTCCATAATCTCTTAATTCGATGGTACGCTGATAAGGATTTCGGCTTCTATTCCAATTTGCATGGTTCCCATTGTAATAATGAGGACTCCATCCATAGTGAAAATGGTTGTTATTCCAGCTGGCAAGCATGGGATAGTGCCATTGATAGTAATAGTAAGAGTTGTTGTACATCTCCATCCCCTCTTCAGTGTATAGGATTTACCCTTTAGCCTATGTGGCTACCTGATGATAGGTAACTATCCTGAAGAGCAATTTCAGATGGTTCTTACTTCGTCTATTGCGATTGGTTGCCGGTCAGCCTTTCACGGGTATCAATTTCCACGCCAGATAATCGTTTGGTAAAGGTCGCTCGCCAATTTGTGGACAGTTCCTCTACTTCCAACAGCTTTTTCATGCCAGCGATATTGTCTTTCTCTTGATGCATGATTCGGTTTGCGTACGACACCGTTATTGCCTTTGGATGGCGAGAGAGCCTTGTCAAAACATCTGAATGAGATACCAGCCCTTCTTTCAACACGCGAAAATAGAAGCCGGTATAGCCTGTCTCTTGTACCTTTAGCAGCATGTCAGGTACGCCGTATCGTACAGACAATTTGTAACAGGGTTGCCTCGGTTGACTAACTTGTACGACCGCTTCCCCTAGCTGAAAGGTATCACCGATACAAACATCCGTTTCTACTAACCCACGGATCGTCAGATTTTCTCCGAATGCACCGATTGCCAACTCTCTTTGTAATTCAGCCTCCCAAAATGGGTAGTGCTCATACGGATAGACGCATACAGCCTTTTCCTTCCCTCCATGGTGGACAAGATCTGCCTGCCCATCTCCCTCCAAGTTCAAAAAGGATAAATAAAGAGCTTTTGTGGTCGGGGCTTTGTAAATGCCGGTAGAAACCTCTTTGTTTTGATACTGTACCTGTTTGGGTTTCCCTACATTTATGGAAAGGATTTCGATATTCACAAGAGATCACCTCATTCTTTCATGGAATATGCATTGTGCCCTACATCCATATAAATTGATAATGATTTGTTCTATAATGATAGGAAAATCCTATTATTAGGTCATAAATCGCTGGAGGGATGGTCGTTGGAGCTCAAGCAATTAGAATACTTTATGGCACTGTGCCAGGAGTTGAACTTTACTCGCGCAGCCGAGAAATTGGGCATTGCGCAGCCTTCACTCAGTCAGCAAATCCGTTTGCTTGAGCATGAAATCGGCATGCCCTTATTTGATCGTGTAGGCAAACGAACGGTTATGACGGAAGCAGGCAAAACATTGCTTCACCATAGCTATAACGTGTTTCATGAGTTGTCACAGGCACGTGCAGCCATTAGTGAGCTGCAAGGCTTAAGCAGAGGCGCTTTAAAAATTGGCGTACTGCTGACAGTTGTCAATTACTTGCTCCCGCCTACTGTTATCGAGTTTCACCAGCGTTATCCAAAGGTTGAATTGTCTATTTTCGGGTTAAGAACAGGTGATATTTATGAAGGACTTTTGAAAAACGAACTCGATCTCGGCATTGTTTTTTTGCCGATGGAACATGACGATCTGGAAACCATTCCACTCTTTACAGAAAATCTGGCCCTAGCAGTACCAGTGGATCATCCAATCGCGAAGGAACCATTTGTTTCGCTTGCGCTATTAAAAGAAACCTCCTCCATTTTATTGCCCAACACGTACTTTTTGCGTCAGTTGATTGATGAAAAGTGCCAGGAGCTGGGCTTCTCGCCACAGCCTGTTTTAGAGATGACCACAATGGAATCGATTACGAATATGGTCGGACAAGGTGTCGGTGTCACAGTACTTTCAAAAGGCTACCTCGACTATCTCGATGATAAACGGATTCGCACAATTCCGATCCAACAGCCCACTATCACGGCACAAATCGGTATCGTTTACCGGAAAAACAAGTATTTGTGTGCAGCAAGCCGCGTTTTTATGGAGCACTTGATTGCCACAGTAAAGCGTGATGATGTTCGCTGATGCGGAGGTCAAGATCAGTTTATGACGGGGCAAATCATTGTTCAATAGCATAGTTGTTATCATTACAATAGGTATTGCCTATCATTATTTAGTTGTTCCCAGAGGAAATATGCTCGGGGCATTCTTTCAAGGATGCTTCGTGTGTGAGGTACTTTTCCATGAACGAGCAATAATGGGGTGTAGTGGAATCGCCTGTATTCGGCCGAAAATGAATGCACCCTAGACAGGGCTCTGCTACAACGAGATGGCCACGTCTTTGCATTGCTGTTATCACGGAGCCGAGCCCGTTCTCAAAATCTTCCAGTATCTCATCTGGAATAGAATGAAGGGCTTCCTCCAGTGTATACCCCCATTTTTCAAGGCTTGATGCAGCTTCTTCCCCTTTTGCAGTCAGTTGAAGCAAGGTCACTCGACGATCTTCTTTTTTAGGTACTTTCGTCATGTGTCCTTTTGTTACGAGCCCATTGATGATCTTAACAGCTGTCACATGCGTCGTTCCGATTGCTTTAGCAAAGTTACCAATGGAAGCCACGTCGCTTCTCGTATACAAAGTGAACAGTAACGCCTGAATTTGTACGGGTGACAATCCCTGTTCATCACTCTCTGCCTGGGTCACCTTTTTTATCGCCTGGGACATACGAAATAGCGCCATCATGATACGGGCTGAGCGATTTTCCTTACGTTGTTGGGGATCAAACATCATGAGCTTACCTTACCTTCCATGTTCCATTCTTCTATCCATTGTAAATGGAAACATGGTCGTGTAAAAGCAGAGGAAAAAGGAGGCGCCTCAAAAGCACCTCCTTTTCTCATTTAGCCGTTTTTCACATCTTCCAAGCTTGCCCCAAAGTTAATGTGGTAGACGTTTCCGCCAATCACGAGAGCAGGTACTGATTGAATACCAGCCTTCTCTGCTTCTTCAAGGCGATTCCGCTCTGTACCAAGGTGAACAATTTCGAGATCGATCTTTGATTGATCCAGGTAATCAAGGACGACTTGCTCTGCATCTACACATACTGGGCAACCTGCATGATAAAAAATGGCTTTCAACATTTGGAATCAGCTCCTATTGATTTTATGTAGCATTGCTACGTAATTTATTATAGGAGCGACCTTCTTTCGGAACAATTACAAATTCCCTATGATTATCATAGGGAATCACGATAAGAAACGAAGGCTCTGGAATACACGCACGCCCGATCTGACCTGTTTCTAGGAAAATGCAAACGAACAGAGCCCCATCGGTATTCATTCCTGTCGTTAGTCCATTCCTGCTTTTTTCAACAAAACATGAACAATCAAGCCTCTTTCCGCGGAAGGAGCAATAGTGATGCTTCCCTCGTGATCTGCGACAATCGCTTGGGCGATGGCCAGACCGATCCCGCTACCTCCCCTTTTTCGTGTACGGGATTTGTCCACACGATAAAATCGCTTAAAAAGGTGGGGAATCTCTTTTGCTTGAATACCGATCCCTGTATCCTCTACCACAATGTGCACGGCCTCTTCGTCCCCATATGCTCGTACCTTCACTTGACCTTCATCTGTGTATTTCCGTGCATTGTCCAAAAGGATGTCCAATAGCTGTCGAATCCGCTCCCGATCCATCAAAAGGACAAGAGCTTCTTCCCATTCAAAAAGCAGCTTAATTTGTGGAGGGAAAATGGGTACCCACGCTTGCTTTACTTCAAGTAACAGAGGGGTCAATGGCTGCACGATTTTCGTTGAGCCTACTTGTGAGGTATGCTGCAATTTGGCTAGCGCCAACAGGTCATCAATGAGTTTGAAAAGTCGTTTACACTCTTGTTGAACAGCAGCGAGTGCTTCGTCCCTTACTTCTGGCTTGTGCTGCCCCCATCTTTGCAGAAGACTTACATACCCTTCAATAATGGAGAGCGGTGTACGCAACTCGTGAGATGCATCTGTGACGAATCGCTGCTGATAGACCATTGCTTCTTCCATACGATCTAACAACAGATTAAAGGCATGAATTAGCTCGTAGATTTCAGTCTCTACGTGATGATGGTGAATTCGTTGGGAGAGACGTTGAGGGAAAATGGAATGGATTTGCTGGATCAGATGATCGAGAGGCTTAAGTCCCCAGTTACTCAACCAATAGCCTCCAATCCCCGAAAGTAGCAAGGTAAAAAAGGAAGAGAGGAAAAGAATCGTGAGCAAGATGGAAAAATACCATTCCAGCGCTTCTGTCGTAGTAGAAATTTGCACAAACAAAAGCTCCGATGTAAACGGCAGCTGCACAGGTTCTTTTGCGACCAATGTCCTTTCATAATAGTCTTCCGGCTCTTTTGTCCAATTGGCTCCCTGTATCGAAGCGATTTCCTTGCCGTTTTGGTCGCTGATGTTTATGAATTGATTGACGTCAGCGTAATTCGTTAACAAACGCGTCAAATAGGTAATGGTCAGCGATGCTTCTTCGGTGATTTCTGTTTTCAAATCGGCTGCAATGGCCGTTGCCTTTTGATTGAGCAATTTTTGCTCATGTTGATGGACGAGATTAGAGGTGCTGAAAAAAATAAATATAGACAAAAAGAGAAGCAAGACCAGCATCCCGGAGCTAAAAAACAGCGTGAGTCTCCATTTGAGTGAGTATCTGCGATGTGTAAGCACTGCGTTCTCCTTTAATCTCGTAGTGTGTATCCAATTCCTCGCACGGTATGAATCAGTTTGACGGATGGATCACTTTCAATCTTGTTCCGTAAATACCGGATATACACATCCACGATGTTGGTATTCCCCATAAAGTCAAAACCCCAAACGGCTGTGAGAATTTGCTCTCGCGAGACCGCTTGCTCCTTGTTTTGAACCAGATAATAAAGCAAATCGAATTCGCGCGGTGTCAACATGATTTCCTCTTCATCGAGGAACACTCGCCGCGCGTTGGGCTGGATACGCAATCGGCCAACCACTATCTCCTGGTTCGCTTTTGATTCCCGCTGACGCAATAAGACCCGAATCCGGGCGAACAACTCCTCGATTGCAAACGGCTTTGCCAGGTAGTCGTTTGCTCCACTGTCTAATCCCGTCACGATATCCGGAACCTCTCCACGAGCCGTGATCATGATAATAGGGACATCTTTGGTTTCCCGAATTCGTCGGCATAATTCTATCCCCGATAATTCGGGCAGCATGACATCCAGGAGGATGAGGTCGTACTCAATCGTTAGTGCCTTTTCTAATCCAGAAAGCCCATCGTATTCAATATCCGTCGAAAACCCTTCATTCTCCAACTCCAACTGTAAGTATCTTGCTAAGTTATGCTCATCTTCCACGAGTAGCAAATAGCCTTTTCCATCTGGTGTAGGCATGTATATCATCTCCGTTTGAATATCTTACCAACAGTTTTCTCAGGAAACTCTCATGAAATTCTACCGGGAATCTTAGTTTTGTTCTGTACGATAAGAGCGTGGATGAGAAACACACAACAAGATCAACCATTCAGAAGGGGGAACATCATGACAAAGCGAAACTGGAAAGGTACAACTACTACGGTCGTAGCTATTCTAATGGGGACTTCTCTTCTCATGAACGGACAAGCCTACGCGGCTTCTGAGACAAGTCTCACCTCCACAACTACACAAAATCTGGATCAACAGTCAGTTGACGATCAGAACAATCAACAGGCTGAAAATGTGCAATTTGATCAAATGGTGCAAGATGGTACGAATATCGACCTGACAGCCAATGAGGAAAGTACTACTGTTAGTAATCAGAATAAACAGTCAGATAGTAACACTGCTTCCTCTTCCGACATTGCCGATCAGGTCATTTCAGAAGGATTGAAGTATAAAGGCGTACCTTATAAATTTGGTTCGAGCAAAAAAACAACACGTACATTTGATTGCTCTTCCTTTACACAGCGAGTGTTTAAAGAGGTCGGAGTAAGTCTGCCGCGAGACTCACGTCAACAGTCCAAAGTCGGTCAAAAAGTCTCGAAGAATCAGCTGCAAAAAGGAGACCTCGTTTTCTTCCGCAGCTACGGTAGCTCTTCTTCTCGCATTACCCATGTTGCTATCTACGCTGGAGACAATAAGCTGCTGCATACGTATGGTAAGCCGGGAGTTACGACAACCAAATTCAAAGGGACTTCCTGGGAAAAACGCTTTGAGCTTGGAAGACGTGTGATTTAATCATCTTCTGGGGCGCAACAAAAAAAGGCTGCTGAGCACTTCAGCAGTCTTTTTTCATCATCTTCTTAAAACTAACGCTTGATTCCCTCGCCGTGACGAAGGAAGTGGGAGTAAAAGAATGAGCAAACTACAAGAACTCTGTTACAATGACACCACCCTGATTGTCGCCAGAAAGCACATACTTCCCATTGGTAGGCACTTGAATCATGATACTAGTCGCCACTGGATAATAATAAATTTTGTAGTCACCACCATTTATCGTCCCTGACACTTCCTTGGCCTCCCGCAAGCTATTCACGTACTCCTCCAAAGATAATTGACGCTCTTGCATAATGGCGCTGTGCGGCAAACCTACAAATCGGTAATGCATAGGATTGTAAGGAACACCAGTAATTGTGACCTTTTCCTTCGGATAGCGCAGAATGAACCCGTATTTCCATGCGTTTTCTTGTAGCCACTTCCCTTCTGGGGATTGGTCGATTTTCATTTGTGTGGATGTAACGTCCAAGGCTGTACCCAGATGATGTTCGTGAAAACAATCTGACAATGCATCGTGGGCATGTCCCTTCTCTTCAGCCAGTTTTCCCGGTTTTCCCAAGCTTCGATAGCCGCTTTTGATCATAAAATGCTTTACATTGTCACTGCTTGCTGCATGGACCATCTCGTTGAACGCCTCCGCTGCGTTCTCAGACAATTCAATGGAATTGTCTTGCAAGCGATAGCCCTCCACTAAATATTTGTGCGAAGACAGAGGGATCACATCGGATGGCACCGCCTCTGAATGGATCGGATTGTTCTTGTTGACCAGTAACAGATCGCCCTGATAAATCTGGTCTTGTTCAACGCGAATCTCTTTGTATTTCGGGAAAGCTGTAGCATCCGGCTCTGTTTGCCATACGTCCTCTACAAGAGAGTGCAAAAATGGATAACCCAGTAGCAATAAAAGGATACTTAGTAAGAGAAATTGCTTTTTCATTTCCTTTTCCTCCATGGTTCAAACACTATTCTTTTTCAATATGATGATAATAGGCAATGATAAATGAAATCGTGGGCAAAAAATAAAATTTTCCTTAAATCATTTTGTTGTAAAAGGAGTGCGAAAGAAAACTGAAACGTTGTCAATTATTCCTCGTCAAATGGAGTGAAACTTCAAAAATTGACGAGGTGACTACCATGAATGTCAGACAAAATATGATGTCTCTTTCTATCATTGCTTTGTTAACTGTGTCTTTCGCCCAACCAAGCTTAGCTGCAATGACTCCTTTTACGGATCTTGCCCACTCGGGAGCGAAAGATAAAATTCTTGCCTTACAGCAACAAGGTGTGATAAAAGGCGTAGATGATAGCAAATTTGCCCCTAACGAAACGATAACGGCTGCTCAAGGTGTTCAACTGATTGTAAATGCCTTTGATTTGAGTCTGGCAGCGATCCGTTTTGTAAAGGCGCCACAAGCCACTGACTTTTTTTCCAAAGCAGATAACAATGCTTGGTATGCAGAGAGTCTGATCATAGCGGCTGCGAACGGATTGGAGTTACCAGCTGATCTCGATCCGAATGCAGAATGGACGAAAGAGCAGTTCATTCACCAGCTAATGAGAGTCATGGAGACCAAGGGTAATCTGCCCATGATCAAACTAGTACCGGTAGAAATCCAAGATAATCATGAACTCACCGTAGATTACCAAGGCTCCATTCAACGAGCTTTGGCAAGAGATATTATCGAATTGGATAAGGAAAACAAGCTTCATCCGCAAAAGCACATCACGCGTGAAGAGGCAGCCGAAATGATATATAATGCCCTTGCGTATTTGAAAAGCCATAAGCCTCTGAACTAAAACGAAAAAAATGCAGCGATCCTCGTGATGAGGAGCTGCATTTTTGGTTTACTTAACCAGTAATCATCCGATTCACTTGCCCCGTTACCAATAGCATCGCTTGCAAAACGGGCATCATGCTAACAAGATCAGGCGAATGGAAGCGTACCGTCCGTCCTTCGATGAGTTCAATTCCTGGCATCCAGCTGACTGCTGTGGCAAATTGTGATTTCGTAAACTCTACTTCTATCGTATTCTCTACTCTTTGCTCGAGCGGTTTCACTGTACTGCGATGGAGCAATGCTTCCTTTGCTTGCTGACGGATCAACTCTCTCGCACGAACGGGATGCATCGCTTGCGACGAGAGTCCCGTTATTCCTGTCTTCACAGCGACTGTAAAGACTCCAGGGATGTCTTCTTCGACCTCTTTGGATGTTTGGGAATCTCCGGTAACGAGTACGACAGGAACACCAAAGGCTCCCGCGATTGCTGCATTTAAACCTGCTTCGCCCACTTCTTTGCCATTTAAGATAAGCCGATGGATAGCGAGCCCAGACAACGTATGATTGAGTACCGCATCTCCTGTACCCGCTTTTCCATGATAACCGATGAAAAATGCGGCATCGCAGCTACTGTCGATCCCCTGCATCATACAGAGAGGCTTGAAAAAACCACGGATGACATCTGCCTGTGGGTGCAATTCTTCCAGAATGATATTGTTCATCGGTCCATGAGATTCATTGACGATAATTTGGGTAGCTCCTGCTTCCAGTGCACCCTCAATTGCCGCATTAACATCTTGGGTCAGAAGTCTTCTCCCCGCTTCGTAATGTCTGCGTCCGGGGATAACATCCTCCCATTCGCTTAGTCCAGAGATCCCTTCCATGTCCAACGAAATAAACACCTTCATGAGAAACTACCTCCCTATCTTTGATTAGGTTTCTTTCGGTATTTGGCGCGATCCCAACGACAAGCGCTTGATCTCACCGTCTGGTTGGCGAACAAAGCGGATGAGTGAATCGACGTTGTGACGCGTGAACAGAAACGTATCTTCGCCAACAGAACGCAGCGGGAACACATCACTGCCTAGAACGAGTACGAGCTGTCTCTGTGCTTCATCGAATCTGATCTCTACTACGTCTCCTTCTCCGGATTTATATGTACCGGGACATTGCTGCAAGTAAGCAAGCGGCACTTCACAATCGGAAAACGTGGCGAACTGCGTCTCGAGCGGGCGACCGAACATGCTGTTCAACAAACCTAATGTCAGATTGGAAATGGGGGCATCATCCATGTTGGTCAAAAGAATGCCGGTTACTCCCGCCTCTGGAACGATGAACATTTGCGCGGTCATCCCTTTTAAGCCGCCGGTATGGGTAAGTAAGGTGTAATCTTCGGAAAATGGAAACACGCCGAGTCCGTAACCATAGCTGCGGCTCAAGTCAATACGGACATGAGGCGTAGTCATTTGGGAGGCGCTATCTCCCGAGATGATTCTCGCTCCATTTGAAAGCCCGCCTGTCCGATAAACATCCGCATACCGAAGCATGTCACGTGCGGACGATTTGAGGAAGCCTGCAGCACGCATGGAAGGTGCATCCCACCAACCAGGGGCACGTACTACTTCACGAACTCCATCATTCATGCGCCGTGTGTACAGCATGGTAGTATTGTCGTCCTCGCCTAATTCCTCCACATGAAATACCGTGCGTTCCATGCCAAGTGGCTGTAAAATATGCTCTTGGACAAAGGCTTCGTATGGTTTGCCGCTGACACGCTCAATAATCGCCCCAAGCAAGCCAAAAGCTTCGTTCGAATAGCTGAATTCTGTCCCAGCAGGTCCCAACAATTCAAAGGGCAGCTTCTCTATATATGCCATGAGGTCTTCGAAGGTATCGATTGGGTGTTTACATTGCGCTTCAAACTGGTGAAGTAATTTTTCTGCTGTCGGATCGGCTTGTAAGCTGGGTAGCATTGCGGGAATGAGAGATGGAAGTGGTGGAAATCCGAGTGTATGTGTCATGAAATGATGAATGGTGATCCTTTTCGTTTGGGCTTCATCCGGTGTGAGAAACTCCGGCAAATAGGTGATAACCGGATCATGCACGGAAAGCTTTCCTTCTTCCTGAAGCTGCATGATCGCCATGCATGTAAACGACTTCGTAATTGACCCGATGCCAAATACCGTATCCAGATCGATGAGAGCTTGCTTTTCACGGTCCCGATAACCAAACGCTTTTTCATAAGTGAGTTCTCCGTCTTTGGCTACGGCAATAATTGCACCGGGGACTTGAAAATCATCCATCAGCCTTTGGACGTATGCTTCAAACGACGCTTCCCACTCATTCATCTTCATGTCATGCCTCCTTAGGTTCATTTCTTACAAACAGGAAAGCAATTTCAGGTTTCATTTCGAAGTATACACTTCAAAAAAATATGGATATGAAGTTTGCGCACTAGTAGAATTATAAGCGGCAGATGAAAAAACAACAATATATAATTCTGAAAATAAAAAATATTGATAACAAATCGCAGTCAAATAAAAAATGGCCCTTCGTCTTGTATGACGCCGGGCTCTGAAATGTCGCTGGTCAAATCCAGCATTCCCTCTTTTCACTTGATTACGAGTATTCCTTACATAAACGACCTGCGATGATGTTCTTTTGGATTTCCGAGGTGCCTTCATAAATCTTAGTAATTCTGGCGTCCCGGTAATAACGCTCGATCGGGTATTCTTTGATGTATCCGATCCCCCCATGTATTTGTACCGCTTTATCTGCCACACGGTTATAGACTTCGGAGGCAAACAGTTTCACCATCGCGGCTTCTTTGATTACATGTTTGCCTTGATCAACGAGCGATGCGACATGATACGTAAACGCTCGCAGTGTTTCGCAGTCCAGTGCTATTTCTGCCAAGTAGTGCTGGATAATTTGTTGTTCAAAAATCGGCTTGTCAAATTGGATGCGCTCCATCGCATATTTCATAGACATATCCAGTAGTTTTTGGCAAGAACCGAGATTTCTGGCTGCCAATCCCGCCCGTCCATTCGCCAAAATTTTAAGAGCATTGGTATAGCCCATTCCCTCATGGCCAAGGACGTTTTCTACAGGCACTTCACAATCTTCAAAGAATATCTCAGCCGAATGGGAGCCCCGTAAGCCCATCTTTTCTTCTATTTTTCCGATCTGGAAGCCTGGGAAATCTTTCTCGACTAAAAAGGAGGTGATCCCTTTTGCTCCCTTGGAAGGATCGGTGACAGCCATGACCGTGAAAATGCCAGCGATGGGCGCATTCGTGATGTAATGTTTGGAGCCATTCAGGATGAACTTGTCTGCTTTTCGTACAGCCCTTGTCTTTAAATTAGTCGCATTTGAACCTGCACTTGGTTCTGTTAAAGCAAAAGCGCCAATCATTTCACCGGTAGCCATACGCGGCAAATATTTTCGTTTTTGCTCCTCCGTGCCCATCTCGACAATCCCTACAGAACCGATGCCATTATGGCAACCAATGACGGTCGTAAACCCATTGCTTGTTTTCCCTACTTCTTCAAAAATGGCGCATTTTCCAAACATATCAATACCGAGTCCGCCGTATTGTTCTGGGATGCTCAGGCCAAACAATCCCACTTCTTTGCACATATCCATGATTTGAACTGGTATATGATCTTCGCGTTCAATAAGATCAGCGACTGGTTCGACCTTCTCGCTGATAAAACTCCTCACAGCTTTGCGCAGCTCTTCTATTTCACTGCTGAATGTAACGCTCATGTCATCCGCTCCCCTTCTTACCGTGACGTCGGTTTACTACTTCACTTCGTCTGGTATGTGATTGGTGTAGAGGGTGTTCTCCTCCACAAAGTCGTATAGCTTCTGTGCCATGCAATCTTTCCTGCCGGATTCGATTTCTTCCACAATGTGGGCAATTAGTCCGACGGCCCTCGCCGCGACTGCAAATGATTTCACGACACTGTAGTGCAACCCCATATCCGACAGCACAGCTCCAATCGCGCCTGCCGCATTTAGTGTGATCCGTTTGCCTTTTTTCGTGCTGAATTGTTCGTGAATTTCTTGCATGATAGCCGTATGGTTTCCGGCAAACCCTAGCTCCTCTGCCAATGCAAACAATTTTTCAGTGCGTGGATCAACAGGTCTATGAATCGGATGTCCGAACCCTGGCATTTGCAGTCCTTTTTCTTCACGTTCCTTCAGGATTCGTTTGGCGACCTCTTTTCTGTCGCAATCGGCACCGTACTTTTGCAACGCTTCTTGAAGCATTTGAGCAACGTATTCCATGGCTCCTAGATAGACTGAACCCGCCCCCAACAATCCGGCTGCGACTGCAGCTTGCACAGCTTCCGGTGCTCCCAGATAGGTCAAACGTGCGGAAATCGAACTGGGCGTAAATCCATGTTCACATATGGCAACCATGCATGCATTCAACATCTTTGATTCATTCTGGGTAGGCTTCCGGTGTGCTGCTCCTAGGAATGCCATATCCGCCAACGTGATCTGTCCCATTAAATCTTCTGTCAAATCATAGCCATGAACATAAATCTTGTCTGATTTTGATACACCGATGTTTGTCTGAAATTCCATTCTCTTTCCTCGCTTTCGTATTCATAGAGCTGGTTTACCTGTTTGACATATTAACAAGCAATTACCATGCCACCCTGTACACTTCCTCTCCCAACAATAAAACCGCCCTTACTTGGCGGTTTCGTGTAAAGCATCGATTTTAGCCTGCTGATGTGGACTCTGCAAACTGACTGTTGTATAAATCAGCATAAAAGCCCTCTTGCTCCATCAACTCGTCATGTGTTCCTTGTTCAATGATCGTTCCCTTGTTCATGACGAGGATCAAGTCTGCATTTCTAATCGTAGACAGTCGATGGGCGATCACGAAGCTAGTACGTCCCTTCATCAGTTCATTCATCGCTTCCTGGATATGCACTTCGGTCCGTGTATCAACGCTGCTTGTTGCTTCATCCAAAATCAGAATCGTAGGGTCTGCCAAAATAGCACGAGCGATGGTCAACAGCTGTTTTTGCCCTTGGGAGATATTGGAGGCCTCTTCATTTAACACCGTCTTGTATCCCTCTGGTAGCGTGCGAATAAAGTGATCGGCACGAGCCGCCTTCGCTGCGCGAAAGATATCTGTATCAGAGGCCTCAGATTTTGCATAGGCCAAATTATCATGGATCGTTCCGTTAAACAGCCACGTATCTTGCAGGACCATGCCGAACAGAGAGCGAAGATCGCTTCGTTTCATGCGTGTAATATCAACGTCATCAATCAGAATCGCTCCGCCATTGAGCTCATAAAAGCGCATCAGCAAATTAATCATGGTCGTCTTACCCGCACCTGTTGGGCCCACGATCGCAATCTTTTGTCCAGGTTCTACTACGAGATTGATGTCTTGCATCAGTAAATGCCCTTCTTTATAACCAAACTTGACATGCTGAAATTCCACTTTACCTTTAGGCGCTGCGATCGTGACTGGTTGCGTGCTTTCAGGCACTTCCTCTTCTTCATCCAAAACCTCAAAGACCCGCTCCGCTGAGGCGATCGTCGACTGGATCAGGTTGGCGATGTTCGCGGTTTGCGCAATGGGCATCGTGAACTGACGAGTATATTGGATAAAGGCTTGGATATCCCCGATTTCAATGGAACCGTTCGTAGCGAGAATCCCGCCGACAATGCAGACGAGCACGTAGCCAATATTTCCGATGAAGCTCATTACCGGCATGATAATCCCTGATATAAATTGCGCCCTCCATCCGGCTTCGTACAGCTTGGCATTGATTTGATCAAATGTCTGCTGTGACTTCTTCTCATATCCAAACGCCTTTACAACCTGATGCCCCGTAAACATTTCTTCCACATGCCCATTCAATTCACCAAGGGAGCTCTGCTGTCCGATGAAATGCTTTTGTGATTTCGAGGCGATCTGTTTCGTAGCAATGGCACTGAGCGGCAACGTCAAAATTAGAATGAGAGTCAATAATGGGCTAATCGTCAGCATCATAATGATGACACCGATGATCGTCACGATGGAAGTGATGAGCTGTGTCAGGCTTTGCTGGAGCGTGTTGCTGATATTATCAATGTCGTTCGTGACACGGCTCAAAATATCCCCATGCATTTTCGAATCAAAGTATTTCAGCGGCAGGCGGGACAATTTCTCATTTACCTGCTCACGCATGTCATAGACGATCTTCTGAGATACTCCTGCCATCACGTATTGCTGCAAATAGCTGAACAGCGCACTAATGACATACAAGACGATTAATAGGAGCAGGATATTTGCAATATACCCAAAGTCAAATACGATTTCCTTAGGCTGTCCCTGCATGAGACCGATCATGCCTGCGAAAAGACTCGTTGTCGCCTTCCCCATCAGTTTGGGACTAACAATGGCGAAGATCGTACTCAAAACGGCAGCCAGAAACACGATGATCAGCTGTATACGGTGTGGCCGAAAGTAGCCGATCAAACGCTTGAGTGTACCTTTAAAGTCCTTTGCTTTTGCTCCTGGTATCACCATTCCCATCGGTCCACCCATGTGGCCGCCACCCTTTGGAGCTTGCTTACCTCCTCGCGGTTCACTCATGCGATCTCCTCCTCTGTCAGTTGGGATCGTACGATTTCTTGATAGACTTCGCAGTTTTGCATGAGCTCTTGATGTGTACCCATACCCGCAATCGAGCCTTCATCCAGCACGATAATCTGGTCTGCGTCCATCACAGTACTAACCCGCTGAGCCACGATGATTAACGTGGATTGGTTCTTCTCGATCTCTTCTTTTAAAGCTACTCGCAATAACGCATCTGTTTTGAAATCCAACGCAGAAAAGCTGTCATCAAACATATAGATGGCCGGTTGTCGGACAATTGCCCGCGCAATCGATAACCGTTGTTTTTGTCCACCGGACACGTTCGTACCGCCTTGGGAAATGTGTGCCTCGTATCCGCCCTTCATACTCGCAATAAAATCGCCTGCCTGCGCAATTATCGCGGCATGCTCGATTTCGGCGTCTGTCGCGTCCTCTTTACCGAAGCGAATATTGTCAGCGATCGAGCCTGAAAAGAGCAGCACTTTTTGTGGGACATAACCAATTTTTGCTCGCAATTGCTCTAGAGGCAGGTCACGTGTATCAAGGCCGTCTACCCGTATGGCTCCGGAAGTCACATCGTAGAATCGCTCAACCAGATTGAGTATCGTCGATTTACCGGAGCCTGTCCCTCCGATAATCGCGGTGGTCTGCCCCGGACGAGCTGTAAAGGTGATCGAGGTCAATGCGGGATGTTCCGCACCAGGATAAGAAAATGTCACATCCTGAAACTCCACCGTGCCTGGCGTTGTTGTTTTCGTTTGCGTCACAGGCTCAGAGCGATCATAAATGGTCGAATGTAAATCCAACACTTCGTTAATTCGGATAGCGGATGCAGAAGCACGCGGAACCATGACGAAGATCATCGACAGCATAACCAATGAGAACATAATCTGCGTCGCATATTGGATGAACGCCATGAGATCACCAACTTGCAGATCCATATTACTGACACGAATGCCACCAAACCAAAGAATGGCAACGGCAGACAAGTTAAAAGTCAGCATCATAATCGGCATCAAGGCTGCCATGATTCGATTCACGTTAATCGCTGTCTGTGTCAAATCAGTATTCGCCTCGTTAAAACGCCTTTTCTCCAAATCTATACGGTTAAACGAGCGGATCACACGAATTCCCGTCAAGCCTTCCCTCACGACCAAATTCAGCTTATCCAGCTTCTTTTGCATGGCTTTAAAAAGAGGCATCCCCTTGCGTGCGATCAGGAAAATAGCTAAAGCTAGAATGGGAACAACTACTGCAAGAACAAGCGTCAGCTTGGCATCCTTGGATGAAGCCATAATAATTCCACCGATACACATCATGGGAGCAGCCACCATGATACGCAAAATCATGATCAAAACCTGCTGGACTTGATTGATATCGTTCGTTGTCCTCGTAATGAGCGAGGCTGTACCAATTTGGTCGATCTCCTGCATGGAATAGTGTTCTACTTGGTTAAACACCTTGGCACGCAGCTCACGACCAAAACTCATGGCAACCTTGGATGAGAAGTAACTGGCTCCGATGGCACATAAGCCCCCACCAGCAGCGACGAGCAGCATAAAACCGCCAACCTTCCAAATAAAGAAGGTGTCGCCATGCACAATCCCGACATCAACGATATCCGCCATTAATGTTGGTAAGTACAGATCGGATAACGATTGGACGAATACAAGCACCAATATCGCTGTGATCGGCCATTTGTAGGACGTCAAGTATCGAAACAGCCTCATCATACAGATACACGCTCCCTTTCCTGCCTCTTCCATACTACAATTCCAATCGCCTTACGGTTGTATGCATGTATTTGCGATGTACGCTTGATTGCTGCCTGCACTTACCATAGGGACTACCGAAGGAGCTCTTACATCTGGATTTGCCCATGCGCTTTTCCACTGGTTCTTTTTTTGTATCCCACCAACGAAAAAAACGACCCTTTATCAGAATCGTTTCGTAGTTTGTTCTTATGAATGGAACTACATCGTTCTTTTTAGCCCACTTCCTTTTTTGAGTTCGGAAGGGGGAAAACCAAATCTGTCCTTGAACACTTTTGAAAAATGTGCAGCGTTTTCGAATCCAGTGGAGAAACAAACATCTGTAACGGATAATGACGTATTTGTAAGAAGTTCTTTGGCTTTGTCTAGCCTGCGGTTACGAATCCATTTTATAGGGGATGTATTGTACATAACTTGAAAATCCCGTTTGAACGTCGACAAGCTTCGTCCAGATAAATAAGCCAAATCGTGAAGAGAAACGGGATTCATCAGGTTTTCCTCTACTACCTTGTCAATGTTATTCCATTCTTTTCTCTTAGGTTGCAAGAGCTGGGATGAGATCTGTTCATTTGCATCAATCACATGAAACAACAGTTCCATTACTTTCACCTTAACAAGACCCTCTACGATTTCATCTGGATTATCAAAATAGGGCTCTAATGATTCGACGTATTCCAAAATACACGTATTAACCGGATTCACCGATACTGGTACTGGTGATTCAGGGTAAGTGGGCTTTATATCGCCTAATTTGATGAAATCATCCAGTATCTCTTCTTTTAGGAAAAACATCAAACCATTCAATCCGTCCCCTGAATTCAGCTCGCCCGATTTTTCAAATTCGATTGCAATTGATTTCTGCAGAAACATCATTTCATTACTGCGGACCTTGTATACTTGATCACCGTACCGAATCGTGTACACTCCCTGAAGAACGATTAACAAAAGATGATCCTTTAGAAACATCGTCCCTGTTGTGGCTTCTGCGTCAAAGCAGAAGTCGATCACAGATATCCCTTTCATTTTTAGACTTCCAATTTTAAAATCTGTTTTCGTTAACCCTTGCGGCGCCTTGATTATCCTAGTGGTTCCTACAGACAAAAATAGTCGCCTCCTTCCCCTTCCGATCAGAATGACAAACCCGCTGCCTTGCACGGAAGCAAGATTAGACGGGTTTGTCTTTTTCTGACGTGATCGGCTTTTAAGAACTGGGTTTACGTATGACGGTGGAACAGTTTCGCAATCACTTTCCATTCGCCGTTTATTTTCAGCAACTGCAGAAAGTCAGAGTATACCGCGCCATCTGAACTTTCTAAAACGACACGAACGCAAGCGGCCGTGCCTTCAATATCAAGGATATCCACTCTTGCTTGAAGATTTTGTGCAGGACCCGCTTGATCCACATAATCATACAAATATTGAATAGATCCTTCCACCAAACCAATAGGTTCGTATCCATACATAATCGCATCTTTATGGAAGCTTGGTTTCATGACTTCGCTTTTTCCAGTGGCGATTCCTTCCACATACTTATTCATCACTTCCAGAATTTCCTCGTAATTTTTGATGGGTGCTCTGCTCATCTGGCAATCCTCCTCAATTGATTTTCCAGTATGAAGGGAATGTTTTATCGACATTCCCTTCATGCATCAAGAATATCAGGGGATTACGATCATTCCTTTGCTAATAAGCTCAATGAATTTGTTTATTTAGCTCAAAAATGGAGTGGTGAATGGTAATTGGTCTTGGAGCACGAACACAACAGGCAGCTTCTATTTACAGAAGCTGCCTGTTATAAAATAGCGATCAGCTCAATGTTGTTAATGCTTCTCGCGTAAATGGTTGAAGTTCTTCGGTATTCCCGTTACGAATTTTTGATACCCAAGCCGGATCACTCAGTAGCGTACGTCCAACTGCCACAAGATCAAACTCTTCTTGCTCAATACGCTCAATCAGATTATCGATGTTAGCGGGCTGACTACCCTTGCCTTCGGTGAATAGACTCAGGAACTCAGAGTCCAATCCAACAGATCCAACGGTGATCGTGGGTTTTCCCGTCAGTTTACGAGTCCAGCCTGCCAGGTTTAGTTCAGAGCCTTCAAACTCCGGCTCCCAGAAGCGTCTGGTGGAAGCATGGAAGATATCCACACCGGCTTCGGACAGAGATGTAAGGAAAAGCTTCAATTCCTCAGGCGACTTTGCCAGTTTGGATTGATAATCGCTCGGTTTCCATTGGGAAAATCGAAAAATAATCGGGAAGTCTGGACCGACTGCATCCCGCACAGCCTTAATCACCTCTACAGCAAATTTGGTGCGGCCTACGAGATCACCGCCATATTCATCTGTACGCTTGTTGGTGACTTCCCAGAAGAACTGGTCAATCAGGTAGCCATGTGCCCCGTGAATTTCCACTGCGTCAAAACCAATTTTCTTAGCTTGAGAAGCAGCTTGTGCGTAAGCCCGAATGAGATCGTTGATTTCTTCGATGCTGAGTGGTTCTGATACCTTTTCACCAGTAAGACTTAGACCAGAAGGACCGATTGGTTCGGCATCTGATTCTGGGAATTTCTCTTTTTGGCGAGCCATGCCGGTATGCCAAATCTGCGGAGCAATTTTTCCTCCCGCCTCATGTACTTCTCGAACAACTCGTGCCCATCCGTCCAGTGCTTCCTCTCCATAGAAATGGGGGACATTCTGGTCTGCACCCGCAGCTGGATGCTCGATTAGCGTTCCTTCGGTGATGATTAAGCCCACCTCGTTCTCTGCGCGGCGACGGTAATAGTCAGCTACATTGGGCCCTGGAATCCCTTTCGGTGAAAAACTGCGGGTCATGGGTGCCATAACAAACCGATTTTCAAGTTTCAGTCCTTTGTATTCAAACGGGGTGAATAACGCTGTTACAGATTTTGACGAATTCATGTGATTCCCTCTTTCTTTTCACTATTTTTTCATACTAATTTTTCCTTATCACTCTTGTGCAATAGATGTAACATCACATTATATTAGGATTTGTTAACTCTACACCTTTGAAACCCCCACTCCATTACTGATTTTTGTGAGTAGAGCTTTCTAATGTTTTTAAATGCATGCGCACGCATCTAATTTACCATCATCCTTTTTCACCTGTCAACCGATAAGTGTAACGGCGATCCCTATAACTAATGGGAGATTAGTTTAAGATCAAACGGAGAACCGTATCTCAAATGACGGCAAGTTTATTGGTTGAAACGTAAAGAAGACCATTCAAACTGCTTCTGAAAGATGATATCTTGAATACAGATTATGCCGAGAGCGAGTGATCTTTGATGATAATTAAATTGTACAGCGAAAGGGTGAGTGATCAATAGAGGAGGTAAGCATTTGTACAACCATTTAGAACTAATGAGCATTCAAGCAAGAGTACTCTATATTCATGATCATGCTGGACGTATCACAACGATTAATGAGCCAACGAACCAGCCTGCTCCTCGATTTTTTTGGGGACAGACCGTTGCTGGCAGTATTGTAAGATTTCACAGCGACGTACCAAATCACATAATCCATGGCATCATACAATTCCTGAATCAGGGTGATTCAACCAAGCGACTGCCTAATGTTATTCACGCGTTGGAGAAAGACAGAGAAATTAGAGACTTATGGATGGGGCCGGCTTTTACATTTCATGAAACCGTAAAGGATTACACAGACGCCACCTTGGTCACTGAAGAGAATAAATACTGCTTGGAACCAGGGTTTCCTACCCTTTTATCGGAACTGAAGTTTCGAGGACCTTGTTTTATGGTGACGGAAAACAACATGGCCGTATCTGTCTGTTTTAGCGCAAGAAGTAACGATAAGGCTGCAGAGGCCGGAGTCGAGACATTGAAAGATTATAGAGGAAAAGGATATGCAATGCACGTAACGTCCTCATGGGCCCAAGCGATAAGGCGGTCTCAAAGGATTCCTTTATATAGTACATCATGGGATAATTATTCTTCGCTGTCCATTGCAAAACGCCTGCGTCTTCACTTTTATGGAACGGATATTTCAATCTATTAAGGTTTACATCAAAATGAAAGGCCATATTCCGGAAAGCATGGCCTTAAAACTTACCGTTTCAGACAGCGTGGTGAAACGTATCACATGTTAAAGCAACGAGTACCTTAGTTGAATAACACGCTGAAACAGCAGGGGCTGTCTAAGACTTTACTTTCATGGTCATAAACCACCGCTTTTTCTTTAAATAGATCAATCTAAAACATTATCTTCATCAGACATATACGAAAAAAAGCCGCTATTTCCGTTGGGTAGGAAATGGTGGCTTTTTGCAATTACTTCTTTTGCACTAACAATTGTAATGCTTCATCAAATTTTCCATCTGAAAAAGCAGATTGGAGAATTTCATTCATCGTCACGAGGTATCTCTGGAGTTTTTCTTCACCTAATTCGGTCAACTGAGTATAAACGCCTCTACGGTCGTCTTCACATACATTCCTCTGTAAAGCTCTGCAATTTTTTGCCTCCAGTCTTCCAACCAGCCTTGATATCGCACTTTGACTTAATCCAACCCGTTCCTGTAATTGTTGTAACCTCAGTGTTTTATTACTTTCTTTCGATAAAAAGTAAAGGACGTAAAACTCTTTTAAAGAAAGATTGTAATTTTCTCGTAAATCTTTTTCAAGCATATTGGAAATACTTTCAGTAATGTGAGTAAGAGCCAACCAATCGTTTATAAGTTCATGATTAGGGTCGGTTTTCATAGTAAATTCCACCTGTTCTCGACTATATATCATGTTAATCCGTTTCATTATAATACAGAAAGGTATCACGCTCCAAACTCTCGTCACGAATACTTCTTTTGTTCGATTCTATCGGACTGGAAGCCAAAACAAAAAAGCCCTCACTTTCCATGAGGGCTGTGAAAAAATGAAAGCGAAATCTAGACTTGGTTAACTCGTTCAAGTATCGCCAATAGCAAAAGATGCTTCTTATTGGTCTTCGATTTCGCCATCACGATCTGTTACCGCAAAGTTGTAATTAATAGAGCGTGTAAATGGTTCGCCGTCCTCATTGATGCCAGTTACGTCAAAGGAGAGATTATAAACACCTGGTTTAGTCGGCACATTAAAATTGCCAGTAAGCTCATCTTCTTTTATGGCAAACTTCACTTCATCAAGGACGCTTGCTTTTTCGCCGTTCAGTGAACGTGTCAGGTTTGCTTTTTCCAGTAGCGATTGATCTATTTCGTTTTTACCCAAGTCGACGGAAATCTTCGCCTTGTCGCCTTTCTTGAATACCTTTTTGCTCGCCTTTACTTTCGCTTCTTCTCCGCCATTCACGGAACCCACCATGAAAAAGGCATCGTCAGAGCCCTCCACTTCAAGTGTCCATTCGCCTGCTTCAGGCTCCTCAACTTCAATGAAGTGATGAACAGCACCTTGGAATATCTCGGATTCATCCTCCGATTCGCTTTTTTCACTGCGGTCCGCTTCATACTTTTTGCCAGACGGACTGATCAGGGTCACAACAGTGTCTTCCGACGAAGTCATCGTATCCACATTGAACTGATCGATTCCGCTCTCCAGGAAAAATGTTTCCGAGACGTTGTCTTCCACTTCGCCACCACGGAGAATAACGGAGCTCTCTTCCAAAGTGCTTGATTTTGACTTGTCTTCGCTTACTTTATTTGCACGTAAAGAAGCCTTTTGCAATTTCGGTTCGACCAGATCCCATGTTTGCGAGGCTTTCGCGATTTGACCGTGGGAAATATCTTTTGTAAAGCTCTTGATCCCATAAGTCAAACCGAAGGCAGAATCAACGGAAACAGCGCCATCATCTTCACCGGGAAGAACCGCATGACCAAACCAGGTAGGACTAAACATGCCATCATCCCCTGTTCCGGCAGCCATGTATGTCTTGGTTGAACGAATTTCGGTACGGTTGTCAGTCTGGGAACGGAAGTTTGCCATGTATGACGTTTGCAGGGAATACACCGCATCGTCTTTTTTGCCAAGAATATCAGCAAGCCATCCTGCCCAATTGCTGTAAGCTAAGTCAGCCAATTCTGAACCTTTGTTTGGCGTGGAAAGCTGGTGAACAACATTGACATACGGATGCGCGCCATAGTGGACGAGCGCTGCCTGTGTATCTATGCCACCTTTGGAATGTGCAATGATATTGATTTTGGAGACACCATAATAATCTGCGACCTTTTTAATAACTTCGGCGAGCTTGGCTCCGTTTGTCCACATGTTGCCACCAGTACCATCCGCGTCCTTCAACTGCACAAATGCGGTACGATACCCGGCGTTATAGGCTGCATCATAATATCCGTCTGTTGTATACCAGGTTTTGTAGGTGGAGTGCAGACCTTGAACAAACAAGATCACGGGCTTGTCTTTGGATGCATTGGGAGGAACCGCACCAGTGTACCAGTCACCAAAATGACCACTTGGGTTGTCATCATGCAGAGCCGGAGGTGGAGCCGCTGCGCTTGCCGCTTGCGGGTAGACCAGCGCCGTTGATAATGTAACGGCCGCCAGCAAACGAGATAGTGCTTTCTGATTCATAAAAAGAACACCAACCTTCACCTTAGGATTTATTGTTGCCGTGCACAATCGTTAGAATTGTGCACGGATTGCAACTGCCCGGTCTACATTCAATGTGTCTTGAATGATTGCTAGGATCGGATTCATTTGGTGATGAATAAAGAAATGCCCACCAGGCATTGGAAAGAATTTGCATTCTCGCCCGCAATAGTCTCTCCACGCCACAATATCTTGGATTTCAATAGAATCTTCTTTCCCAAACAAAACCGTCATGTTGACAGGGATTTGCTGAGGAAGCTCGTTATTCATTTCGTAAGTTTGCACGGCTTGGAAATCAGCGCGAATCGTTGGCAAAAATAGCTCCAAGAGCTCGTGATTATCCAAAACTTCATCGGGTGTGCCACCAAGTGTTCGTAGTGATCCGATGAACTCGTTATGCGGCAGGTGGTATGTTTTCGCCAGTTTGTGATACGCATGTGGCACGCGGGATGCAGACAAGAACAAGTGCTGGGGCAGTGGCTTTCCATTCTGCAACAGCTTTCGTGTCAGTTCAAACGCGATTAATCCACCCATGCTGTGACCAAAAAAGGCAAAAGGTTCTTCCCCCAGCTCTGGTGTGATCCGTTTGTATACATCCTCCAAGACCTCATAAAACGAGGTGAAAAGAACCATGCTATCACTCTGAAATGAAGGCCGTACCTCGAATGGATCAATTTCCAATAACGCTGGCGACAATCCCCGTCTCCAACTGTAATAAATGCTGGGAAGTCCACCTGCGTACGGAAAGCAGAACAATTTCATCTCTTTCCCCGCCCTTTCTTCATTACGTAATTACCTCGATATCTTTCTATGAAAAATGGACTGATACAAATCTTGTAAATCCTTCATGACGACTTGAGCAGCAAACTGATTGGTAGTCGCGCATACTGACAATTTATAGCCTGGATCGATCTCATACTGATGAAATGTCCAAGCATCGCGCGAATCATTTTGCGATATCGTAATCGATTCGTCTAGTTTTTTTCTAATGGCGAATGATTGTAGTGGAATAGACAGTCCCATGCCTCTTGCTTTGATATAGCTCTCCTTCAAGGTCCAAAGGTCGAAGAAATACGTAAGCTGTTCATCCGGATGTTTTGCCAAGAGATCTTCTACTTCGGCTGGTGCAAAATAATGAGTGGCAATATCCAAGTCAATCGGACATATTTGCTCCACATCAATCCCCACTTGCGAATCATGCGTGGCGCAGACCACCCATTCTCCGGAATGTGAGACGTTAAAGCAGAAGTTGGGAAATGATTTCAAAAAAGGTTTTCCGTATGCATTGTAGTCATACTCGATTTCGTCATTGGAAATCGAGTATGCTTCACAAATGAGAGAGCGTACGAGCACGTCGGCGAGCAACGCCCGATAGGAATCAGCCGGATTTCTGAAACGGTTGATCCGTTCCCCCTTCTCTTCGGGCAGTGCTTGCAAAAATCGGTTGAATAACTCTTTCTCCATGACAGCTGGACATTTCAAAGTGTAAATGGCAATCACGTAGCACTCACTCTTCTTTCTGTCAGTTCAAGGCCACTAACTTGTTCTGCTCGATCCTTTCGCTGCTGCACTTCATACAATTTGGCATACGTGCCGTTGTGCTCCATTAACTCTACATGGCGACCTTGCTCGATGACTTTTCCTTGATCCATCACGTAAATCACATCGGCATCCTCTACAGTCGACAGGCGATGAGCGATGACAAGTACCGTTTTATCTTTCATAAGTGCGGTTAATGCTTGCTGCACCCAATATTCCGATTCTGCATCCAAAGCGGAGGTTGCTTCATCCAGTAGAAGAATCGGCGCATTTTTCAGGATGGCCCTGGCAATGGCAATCCGCTGACGCTGTCCGCCAGATAGCTTGGCACCGCGTTCTCCTGTTTTTGTCTGGTAACCATCTGTCAGTTCCATAATAAAATCATGCGCATACGCTGCTTTGCTTGCTTTGATGACATCCTCTTCCGAAGCATCCAGGCAGCCGTAACGGATATTGTCTTCGATGGTTCCTTCGAACAAAAAGGCATCCTGAGGCACGTACGAGATCAAGCTTCTAATTTCTGCAAGAGAATAGGCTCCCATGGGCTTGCCCAGTAAATAAAGAGAGCCGCTCGCAGGTGGGTAATACCCCAACAGAAGTTTCATGACGGTGCTTTTTCCACTTCCACTCGTTCCGACTAGCCCAGCCATTTGGCCTTGCTCGACTCGCAACGAAACACCATCCAGCACGTTTGTAGCTTCGTTGTATCCGAAAACGACCTGCTCCAACTTCAGCATACTTTCGCATGGCCGGTATTTGTCGGAGCTCTTCTGATACTCTTCTGGTTCGAGAGGTTCATTCAGAAAATCGACGACCCGAGAAGCGCCTGCTAGCGAGCTCTGTAACGCTGTGATGACTTGGCCAAGCTGGAGAAATGCCAGTGTCACAAGCATCTGTTGCTGAACCAAAGCGACCAGCACACCCAACCCGATCATTTGTTTGGATACCATCATGATGCCAAAAACAAGCATTCCCCCGAAGCTTAAGAATTGGATGAAAAAATTGGTCCCTTCCAATAATCCGTGTTTATGCCCTTGCTTGATCGCAGACGAAGCTACTTCTTCGTTTGCTTCCGTGTAACGTGCGGTGACAACGTTATGTAAATGGAACATTTTAATGATGGGCAACCCTGACAAAAAATCGTTTAATCTTTCTGTCCCCATTCCCATCTGCTTCTGCATTCGGTCTCCAATGCGCCGGACTGACTTGGCAAACAGCATATTCACATAAAGAGTCAATGCGCTTACGAGCAACAGGACGACGGCAATTTTCCAATCCATCGCAAACATCCCGATGATCGAGCCGATCAGTGACAGCAGGATGATGCTTAACGTTTTCAATTGCTCAGCATACGCGTTTTCCATGAGGACAACATCGTTGCCCAGCCTCGACATCGTATCTCCCGAATGGTGCTGCTCATAATAATCGAAAGGCAGCTTGCTCAAACGTTGATAGACATGAAGCCGAATGTTGGCAATGAGCTCGCGGACACATCGTCGATAGATGTAGCTAAAAAATGGAGACAAGATACTCAGCAAGAGGAACATCACAGCCATGGTGGCAATCGCTCTCGTTAATAAAACAGGGTCTTTTGTGTTCGCAAAATCCGTCAGATCCTTGAACACGAAAGGTAAAGATACCAATACAGCTGCTTGACCGATTCCGTCACCCACGAGTCCCAAAATATACGCTCGCTTTTTCGATTTCATAAACGACAGCAGTTGAAGTAGTTCCCGCATCAAATTCTGGATGAACATGCCTATACCCCCCCTGCAGCCAGCGTGCTGTGCATCTCTGTGGCAAACTGTTTTTGATACAATCTGGTGTAAACGCCGCCTTGTGCAAGCAAATCGTAGTGTGTACCTCGTTCTACAATTTGTCCTTGCTCCAAAACAAGCACTTCATCCGCGTCTTTTATCGTAGACAGTCGATGAGCAATGACGAGAACACTCCGATTTTTCATCACATTTTCCAACGCTTCCTGGACCAAAGCTTCCGATTCTGTATCTAAGGCAGACGTTGGTTCATCCAGCAGAAGAATCGGGGCGTCCTTCAAAATCGCTCGGGCAATCGCGATACGCTGTTTCTGTCCTCCGGATAAACGAGAGCCTCGTTCTCCCACTTTTGTTTGATATCCTTGCGGCAGCTCCATGATGAAGTCATGCGCATTGGCCGCTTTTGCCGCTGCAATGATCTCGTCTTGTGTCGCATGAATGCGTCCATACGAGATATTTTCTGCAATAGATACGGGGAATAGCGTCGTATCCTGAGAAACCATGGAAAGATAGCTCCGCATGTCCGTCATATTCCAATCAGTCATGGAATGCCCGAAAACATTCAGTCTTCCGTTGCCCGGCTCCATTGGATAAAACCCGCACAGCAATTTCATGATGGTACTCTTTCCACTCCCGCTGGCGCCTACTAAAGCAACGATCTTGCTCGGATGTAACGTAAAGCTAACGTTATCAAGAATCCTTGCCTGATCGTAGGCAAACGTAACGTTTTCAAACTGTACAGGAATCGCCTCTGGATCAACAGGAATTTCAGGCTGATCATTTTGTTCGACTGGCTGTGTAAAAATTTCTTGCAGTCGCTTTGCCGCACCTGATGTCTCTTGTACTTGGGCAAACAAAACGGGTGCGAGTGAAAGTGGTTCGATAATAAAGTGAAGCAAATAGCTGAAGATGACCAAGCTGCCCAGATCCAATTCTCCCGCCTGAATCAAGTACCCACCATAAGCGACAAAAAACAGGATTGGGGAAGAAAACAATAAAATCCCTGGTGCCGTCATCCACGCGCGTTTTTTCTCTGCCTGGAACGCATTTTTCAATACCTGCTTCATACCCGCATGGTATTTACGATACAGAACGCCTTCCAATTGAAAAGCTTTGACCATGTGAATCCCGGAAAGCGTATCCTGAGCGATGGCGTTCGTTTGACCCAGATGGTCCTGCATTTGCTCCGAATATTTTTGAAGCGGTCTGCTCATCCACCCTGTGATAGCGATGGCAACGGGAAGGATTGCGACGCTGAAGATGATTAACTTCCAATTGATCGTCAACAACAGTCCAAGAGCTCCCACAAAAACAACTGGCAAATAAAAAAGCTGGAAAAAATGCTTTTGCAAAAAGCTTTGCAAGATTTGGGCGTCTGTTGTTAAGCGAGAAACGAGATCGCCGGAATGATATTTATCCATGGTGGACATGGGAACTTTTTCGAGATGAGAAGCCATGCTGTTTTTCAAATCTCTCATGGCTCTTGAACTGAATCTAGCTGCCGAATACGTGATGAAATATTTTGAGAGAAAACCGACGATGGTCAGACAAAAAATGATGAGAGCAATACTGACCAGCTTGTCGAAGTTGTTCGTATGTTCGACCATGGTTTTGATCAGGATTCCCATCCAAATGTTTGCCACAGCCACAAGAAGCGAGGCAATGATACAGATTATGACCCAACCTCGATAAGGCTTTACATATGAGAGTACCCAGCCAAACACGGGCGCTTTCTTTCTGTGCTGAGCTTGCTTGGTAAAAATCATTTGCTGCTCCTCTCCAAGGATGTAATGGATGAACTCCCCTTGGAAAACGTGTTCCCAAGGGGAATCATCACAAAGCCGCGACCTTATTTCAGAATGAACAGCTCTTGCAGGATGTCTCGGAGGATGGAGGCATTCATAGACACGTAATTTCCTCCCAGCATTCTGGAGTGGATTCCGTACCCTTCGTACGTCATCAGTCGTTTCGTAGCCTGTGCCCAAGCGGCTTCATTCCATTTGACTGCGACTAGATCTTCCTCGCCCGATTCCAGCTCTGATTGAATGAGATGGATCTCTGCGTTCGTTGCACCCGTATTGATCAATTGATTGTGGTGCATGACGTAGCTGACCGTTTTTCGAATGAAGCTTTGCTTGACGAATTCATTGGCAGCGTACAAATTGAAGTCTTCTTGTGTCATGTTGAACATCTCGATGTTTTCTCCAATTTCGGCAAATAACTGGGCAATGTCACTCTCTGTTTCCGCCAGAGTCCTTTCCATCACCTTGTCTTTCCAGTATGAATCGAACAAGATGAGGTCGGTCACGACATATCCTTGGTTCTCCAGTTCTTTTGCAACATCAAACGCCAGATTGCCTCCTGATGAATATCCCATGAGCGTATACGGACCTTTTGGATCAATCGCCACGATGGCTTCGATGTACTGCTCAAGTCGATTGTCTTCTTCGATAAAATCAAAGCTATGCAGGGAAACGCCCTTGATTTCATCAGCAAGCTTCTGGTAATAGACGCTCTGGGCACCAATTGGCGTAAAGCAGAATACCTTTCTAGCCGTCTCTTCATTTAAGAGAATGGCTCTTCCGGAGTTGCCCTCAAAGTTCTTGTTCGTGATGAAATCCGCTACCTTCTCAATGGTTGGATGCTGGAAAATGAGGTTCAACGGCAGTTCAATCTGCATGTACTCATACACCTTTGCAACCAGCAACGTTGCTTTCAAGGAATGTCCACCCAGTTCAAAGAAATGGTCAGTAATGCCGATCGGTTCGATTCCCAAAACTTCCTGCCAAATGGATGCCAATTGATGCTCAGTCGCAGTTCTTGGTGCCACGAACTCACGTGTGGTCGCATCTGATGACTGTGGCTTCGGTAACGCTTTGCGATCCACTTTTCCATTGGCCGAAAGCGGCAGTTGATCCAACTGGACAAAATAGCTTGGAACCATGTACGCAGGCAGTTCCTTCGCCAGATGCCTTCTCAGCTCAGAAACGGATACCTCTGCTGCTGGAACAAGATACGCGCAAAGATATTGTCCGGCCGTTACGTCATCCTCATGCACAACCACCACTGCTTGATCGATGCCATCGTAAGCAAGTATGGTGCTCTCGATTTCCCCTATCTCGATGCGGTACCCTCTCACCTTCACCTGTTCGTCAGCCCTACCGATATAATCGATCGTGCCATCTGTCCGCCATTTCACCAAGTCACCTGTTTTGTACATGAGCTCTCCTGGGACAAACGGATTCGGAACGAACTTCTCTTGTGTGAGCTCTGATTTATTCAAATAACCTCTTGCAAGTCCGGGTCCTCCGATGCATAGCTCTCCCACTACGCCGATCGGTTGCAAGTGATGTTGTGTATCTACGATGTAAACCTGTACATTGGCTAGCGGTCGCCCAATCGTGATGTCTTGCCCTGCTTCGATCGAACGAGAGATGGTAGTGACGACGCTGTTTTCTGTCGGACCGTATTCATTGTTGATCTCGATTGCTGGATGTTTTTCTTTCGTTTTTTGCACAAGCTGAGCAGGTAGTTTCTCGCCTCCCAATGTTACGCAACGCAGAGGAGTGAAATCTGCAGCAGTTGAGCAATCCAGAATCGCTTGGAACAGACTCGGTACACCGTAATAATGTGTGACTCCCGTTGAGGCAATCAGCTTTTTCAGCGCTACTGGATCTTTGGCTTCTTCCTCTCTCGGCAAGACGCAACTAGCACCACCGAGAAGCGGAGCGAACAAGCTGGCTACAAACCCATCGAAGGCAAAAGAGAATACCTGCAACGCCTTGTCACCCGGTCCGAATCCATACTCATCTTTTCTCCACTGCAAGCAATTGACGATTCCCTGATGTGGAATCATGACGCCCTTCGGCTTACCGGTCGTCCCCGATGTATAGATCACATAGGCGAGATCAGTCGGTTGATTGAGTGATGCGAGATTGGCGCCATCCATCTCGACGTCATGCTCTGCGTTCAGATCGAGCCAATCAAGCCCGCTCGACACGCGAGACAATAGTTCTGACAGATGAGACTGGCAGAGAAGCAGTGCTGCGTCGCTGTCCTCCAGCAAGTACTGAATGCGTTCTTGCGGATACGCCGGGTCGATCGGAACATACGCACCGCCTGCCTTTAAAATACCGAGGATGCCAATGATCATCTCTGGTGAACGCTCCGCCATGACTGCTACAAGACGATCAGGTCCAATTCCTTTGGTGCGCAGAACCCTTGCCAGTCTGTTGGCTCGTTCATTGAGCTCGCTGTACGTCAGTGACAGACCGTTAAAGAGAATAGCTTCCTGATCTGGCGTCTTCACAACTTGCTCTTCGAATAATTGATGCAGCGTTTTGTCTTGTACATAGCTGACAGCTGTATCATTGAAATGCTCGAAAATTTGCTGCTTCTCCTCCGCCCTGAGCATGTCGATTTCACTCAAGCGGATATGCGGATTTTGCACAACGATTTGGGCAATAGCCATGAAGTGGTTGCTTAACCGTTCAATCGTCTCTCTCGTAAACAAGCTTGTGCTGTACTCCACGCCAATGCTAATCTCTTCACGCTCTTCTGTGGCAATCAGCGTCAAATCGAATTTGGAATGGTTGCCAGCCTGATCAGTCATGAAAGGAGCAAGTGTCAATCCGAGCAGATCGATGGAATCATCCGTGTTGTTCTGCACAGTAAACATAGTGTCAAAGAGCGGGTTTCTGCTTAAGTCTCGCGGAATGTCGAGTTTTTCCACCAGCTCCTCAAACGGATAATCCTGATGGGCGTAAGCGTCTAATGCATTCTGCTTGACTTCCAGCAACAACTCGGTGAATGTTTTCCCAGCATGCGGCTTGTTTCTCATCGCCAATGTGTTTACAAACATACCGACGATTGGTTCCAAATCAGCATGGGATCTGCCTGTAATCGGCGTTCCGACGATGATATCCTCCTGCCCGGAATACTTGGAAAGCAGTACGTTGTACGTCGCAAGGAGCACCATGTACAGCGTCGTTCCCGTTTCTCGAGCCAGCTGGTTCAAGCCTTCCATGAGTTGTTTACCCGTTCCGATGGTAAACTGATCCCCTGCGAAATTTTGAATGCTTGGTCGGGTGAAATCCGTTTGCAGGTTTAGTACTGGAATTTCGTCTGCAAACACTTGTGCCCAGTGCTCTTCTTGCTTGTTGAAAGCATCGGATTGGAAAAGCTCCTGTTGCCATACGGAGAAGTCCTTGTACTGGATTCGCAGTTCTGGCAAAACGTCCCCTTGGTACAGCTGCACTAAATCTGTCAGGAGAATACCAGAAGATACACCGTCGGAAATGCTATGATGCATGTCGGTAAAGAGCACATGACGATCTTCTCCGATTTGCAGCAGACGGACGCGAAGCAACGGCGCTACTCCCAGATCGAATGGCTGAACGAGGGTTGAAAGGACCTCTTGTGCCTGGTCTTCTGTGATCGTTGTATACGAAAGTTCAAAAGAAACTTCCTCGTGAACCTTCTGAACAGGTTCTCCATTTACAACGGCAAAAGACGTACGAAGACTCTCATGTCGCTCTATCAGCTGCTTGAACGCTGTCTCTAATCGTTCCGGTTCCAGCTTCCCTTCGATCAGCATGGTCGAAGGCATATTGTAGCTAATACCGACCCCTTCAAATTGATGGAGGATATACATGCGCTTTTGAGCCGATGAAACAGGATAATACTCTTGCGCAGGTGCTGGTTGAATCGAAATGACATATCCTCTTGCTGTCTCTTCGATGTGTGCAGCCAACTGTTGAATCGTCGGTTTTTCGAACAAAACACGAAGCGGAATATCGACTTGATATTCGTTATGCATGCTCGAAATCACACTCATCGCACGCAGGGAGTGACCGCCAATTGCAAAGAAATCATCCAGAATCCCTACTTGCTCCATATTCAGCACTTGCTCCCATACGCGGGCCAATTGCGCTTCCAACTCCGTACGAGGTGCTACATACTCCGTCGTTCTAAGCATGGATACATCTGGCGCCGGCAAGGAACGTCTGTCGATCTTCCCATTTGCGGTTAGCGGCAGCGCTTCAAGCGTTACGAAATACGATGGAATCATCGCTTGAGGCAAATCTTTTAGCAATTCCTGGCGTATTTGTGCTGTGTCGATCTCGTGCTCTGCCACCATGTACGCGCATAAATACTTTTCTTGTCTGTGATCCTCTCTTGCGATGACAACTGCTTCCAAGATTCCGTCCAGCTTGCGTAGCTGTGTCTCGATTTCGCCCAGCTCGATACGGACACCCCTGATTTTCACTTGATGATCGTTACGACCCAAGAATTCCACATTGCCATCCGCGCGCCACTTCGCCAAATCACCCGAACGATACAGCAGCTCACCTGGCGCGAAAGGATTCGGTACGAACTTCTCCAGTGTTAGATCAGGTCTGTTCAAATATCCGCGAGCGACCCCTGCTCCACCGATGCACAACTCACCCACGACTCCAACAGGCTGAAGATTCAATTGTTGATCCATCACATACATCTGCATATTCGGCAGCGGTTTTCCGATCGGTACCGTTCCCGAGCGAATGGATGAGACATCGGTTTCTTCGTAATAGCTGGAATCGATGCACGCCTCTGTTACCCCATAACTGTTAACAATGCGTAACGAATGGCTGAATCTCGTCAGCAAAGTCTTGAAGTCTTCTGCTGGACAACTGTCTGCTCCGAGAATCAGGAGCTGCATCTGACTGATGTCGAGCTTGTTTTCGTAAATGTAATGCATCAATGGCATGATCAAAGCTGGTGTCGCTTCGAAAATAGTGATTTCATACCGCTTGATGATTTCGTACAAGGAAGCAGGGTCCATTTTAACCTCATTCGGGCAAATGACCAGCTGCCCTCCTGTGAGCAATGCTCTGGCAAAATCGCCAGTCGATACGTCGAAGGCGAAGCTCGCCATTTGCAGCAAGCGAACCGGGAAGGTGTCCAAGTGATACTCATCCTGCCAGGCAAACGCGACATTGGCATAGCTCCGGTGTTCGATCACGACCCCTTTTGGCTTGCCAGTCGTACCAGAAGTATAAATGATGTAAGCCGCCTGTTCCGGCAGTGCCACAGGCTCCAGATTGCTCGCTTCTCCCTGGTACAGCCCCTCTGCATCCAGATAGAGAGTCTCGTGAGGGAATGCAAGCTGCGTATTCAACTTTTGCAAGGTAAGGAACAGCTTCGCATCGCTATCTTCCAAAATGAATGTTTGACGCTCCAATGGATAGTCTGGATCAATCGGAACGTAGGCGCCGCCGGCCTTCAAAATACCGAGCGTCCCTACTACCATGTGCAACGAGCGGTCTACCATGATGCCGACCGTGCTCTCTGGCTTGACTCCCTTTTGGCGCAAAACACGTGCGAGCTGGTTTGCTTTTTCATTTAATTCCCGATACGTTAGCTGTTCATCCTCGAAGATGACAGCTACCTGGTTCGGTGTTTTTTCGACCTGCTCTTCGAATAGCTCCTGGAATGTTTTATTCGTTGGATAAGCGGCTTTTGTTGCATTGAAATCATGCAGCATTTGCTCCATCTCATCTTTTGACAAAACACTGAACTCTGCCAGCTTGCTATCTGGATTCGCGATGATCGTCTTTAGGAGGTTGACGTAATGAGTTGCCATGCGATCAATCGATTCTTTTGCAAACAACTTCGTGCAATAGCTGAACTGCACGAGAAGCTCATCCTGTTGTTCCATTGCATCCAAAGCGATATCGAATTTCGCGATATTTCCATCTACCGGGTAAGGAGACATGTTGAGTCCTGCAATTTCTAATGCAGATGAGTCCGCAAGCCCCAGACTGAACATCGTATCGAACAGTGGATTTCGGCTCAGATCGCGCCGCACTTGCAGCTTATCTACGAGATGTTCAAACGGATAATCCTGATGTTCAAACGCATGTAGCGCATTCTGTCTCACGTCACCCAAAAACTCGCGGAAGGTCAGGTTGCCTCCTGCCACATTTTTCAAAGCAAGCGTGTTGACGAACATGCCGACGATTCGTTCCACATCTGCGTGGGATCGACCTGCGATCGGTGTGCCGACTACGATTTCTTCCTGTCCTGCGTATTTGGACAGCAGCACATTGTAGGCTGCCAAAAGCACCATGAACAGTGTGGAGCCTGTATTTGCAGCGAGTTGTCTTAATTCCACAAGCAATTCATTTCCTGTACCGATCGCTACTGTGTCGCCTTCGAAGCTTTGAACAGTAGGTCTTGGGAAGTCATTTGGCAGGTTGAGTAACGGGATCTCCCCTGCAAAGACATTCGTCCAATAATCCTCCTGTTTTTGGAAACGCTCAGACTGGGACAGTTTTGTTTGCCAAGCAGCAAAATCTTTATACTGAATGCGCATGTCAGGGAGCTGCTTTTCTTCGTACAAGCTCGCAAACTCCTTGGCGATGACTGCAAGCGATACACCATCCGAGATAATGTGGTGCATATCCATGAAGAACAAATGTCGTTCTGCTCCCAGTTTGATCAAGTCAACCCGGAACAACGGAGCCACTTCCAGATCAAACGGCTGGACCAACTCCTGAATGCGTTGCTCTACTTGGTCTTCTGTCGCCTCGGAAATACCGATGAGAAGTGCGACATCCTCATGTACTCGTTGTACGGGTTCCCCGTTTATCGAATGGAAGGATGTTCGCAAGGATTCGTGTCGTTTTACCAGTGTTCGAATCGCATGTTCAAAGCGTTCGTAATCCAGATGGCCATCTATTATCAGCACATTTGGCACGTTGTAGCTAATCCCGCTTCCTTCAAACTCATGCAGGATGTACATTCTTTTTTGTGCGAACGAGACTGGATAATAATCTGCTTGCTCTACTGGTTCAATGGTCTCGAACTGTTCAATCTCACTCGCGGTGATATACCCAGCCAGTTCATGGATCGTAGGAGATTCAAACAGTGCTTTTAACGGAAGCTCAACCTGAAATGCTTTGTGCACCTGCGTGATCACATTCATGGCTTTCAGGGAATGTCCGCCCAGTTCAAAGAAGTTGTCGTGAATGCCTATCGCATGAATACCCAGTACCTCTTGCCAAATTTCAGCCAGCTTCGTCTCAGTCGCATTTTGTGGAGCGACATATGTGGAGCTTTGAACCCGATCACCATTTGGTTCCGGCAATGCTCTTCGATCGAGCTTTCCGTTTGCAGTCAAAGGCAGTTTATCCATTTGGACATAGAAGGCTGGCACCATGTAGCCTGGCAATTCTTTGGAAATCGCTTCTCTCAACTCTGCTGCGTCGAGTTCCGTTTCTGGAACAAAGTAAGCGCAGAGAGCTTTTTGGCCGTTCGTATCATCCATCACCGTAACGACAGCTTCTTTTACCTTTGCCAGATTGGTGAGAACGGTCTCGATTTCCCCAAGCTCGATCCGATAGCCTCTGATCTTTACCTGTTGGTCGATACGTCCCAAATACTCAATTGTTCCATCCGCCTTCCATCTCGCCAAATCCCCTGTGCGGTACATGGTTTCACCAGAAACAAACGGATTCGGAACAAACTTCTCGGCAGTCAATTCTGGCTTGTTCAAATAACCTCTGGCTACCCCGTCTCCACCTACGCACAATTCACCCGGCACCCCAATTGGCTGCGGCTGATTGTAGCGATCCACGATATACGTAGTGGAGTTCGTGATCGGCTTCCCAATCGGAATATTGTCTTCGAATTCCTTCTCAATCAAATAGCATGTAGAGAAAGTAGTGTTCTCTGTCGGGCCATATCCGTTCCAAATTTCCAGAGCGGGATGGGCGCTGTTAACTTTGTTGATGTGTCTCGGAGACAGTGCTTCGCCACCGACGATTAACGCACGCAAGCCATCAAACATCGCCGGGTTATCTTGCGAAAGCTGGTTAAACAGTGGTGAAGTTAACCACATCGTTGTAATCCGATTCTCTCGCAGGAAGCTGCCTAGCTTCTCCGCATCCAACAGAACATCCTTGGTAACCAGGAACAAGCTAGCACCATGCAACAGAGCTCCGAAAATCTCAAACGTCATGGCGTCGAAGCCAATAGCGCCCGTTTGAATCATGCGATCTTCTTCGCGTACTTGAACGTAATTCGTATTTTTCACCAATCGGGTGACATTGCGATGCTCGACCATGACCCCTTTTGGTTTGCCCGTTGAACCCGACGTGTACATCACATAGGCCAAGTCTTTGGCGTCATTGAAATTGGCCAGGTTGCTGGCATCTTCTTTCTCCAGGCTCTCGTCTTCCAAAATGATTGGAATGAGACCTTCTTCGACGAGATGCAACAGATGTCTTTGAACAAGGACAACCTTCACGCCGCCATCTTCAAGCATGTAAGAAATGCGCTCGGATGGATGCTCTGGATCAATCCCCAGATAAGCGCCTCCCGCTTTGATGATCCCCATTATGCCTGTGATCATCTCGAGAGAACGATCGGCGATCAGTCCGACCACGGAATCCTTCCCGATTTCCTCACGGCGAAGAGCACTTGCGATCTGATTCGCTTTTTGGTTCAGCTCCCGATACGTCAGCATCTGTTCGTTCATCACAACTGCAGTATGCTCGGGCGTTCTTTCCACTTGCTCCTCGAACAGCTCTTGAATCGTGCCTTCGCGTGGATACGCGGCAAACGTATTGTTGAATGCAACAGTTACAAGGTGTTTTTCTTCCTTACCGAGCAAGTTGATTTGACGCAACGCCGATGTTTGGTCTGCAATGACTCCTCGCAGTACCTGGAGGAAATGACCTGCCATTCTTTCAATCGTGTCTCTTTGGAACAATTTCGTGGAGTACACGAGACCAAAATGAATTCCTGTCTCATCTTCATGCGCTTCCAGTGTGAGATCGAATTTAGCGTTGCCTTGCTGCCCATCTCCGGAGTAGGCTTCAAATTTCAGCCCATCCAGCTCATAAGCTTTTTTGTCCAGGTTTTGTAAAATAAACATGGTGTCAAACAGCGGGTTTCTGCTGAGATCCCTCTGGATTTCCAGTTTTTCGACCAGTGCTTCAAACGGATAATCCTGGTGGGCGTATGCTTGCAGCGTATTCTGTTTGACATCTTCCAAAAATGCCTGGAACGATTTCGTTCCGTCAGGGTAGTTACGCAAAGCCAATGTATTGACAAACATCCCCAAGACTTTTTCTACATCCGCATGAGATCTGCCAGCGATCGGCGTTCCCACTACGATGTCTTCTTGGCCGCTGTATTTGGAAAGGAGCACATTGTAAGCCGCTAGCAAGACCATAAACAGCGTGGTTTGGTTCTCATGAGCGAGCTTGTATAAATCGTCCATCAGCGTTTTGTCTGTTTGGAACGAAATGCAATCTCCCTCAAAGCTTTGAACCATCGGACGAGAATAATCGGCAGGCAGATTCAGTACCGGAATGTCACCCGCGAAGGACTTCAACCAGTAGTTCTCGTGCTTTGTATAGATGTCTGTTTGGAACAGCTCAGTCTGCCAGACAGCAAAATCTTTGTATTGAACAGCAAGCTCTGGCAAATTTTCGTTCCGATACAGCTTCGAGAATTCTTCCATGATGATTCCGACAGAGACTCCATCCGAAATGATGTGATGCATATCCATCAGGAAGAGATGCCGCTTCTCTCCCAAGCTGAAGAGTCCGACCCTCAACAACGGAGCCTTCTGTAGATCAAATGCTTGCACAAATGCTTCGATGGTTTGCTCGACTTGGTCTTCCGTCAAATCCTCATAGCGCACATCCAGTTCGACTGCCTCATGTACACGCTGAACAGGCTCGCCATTCACTGTGTGGAAGGATGTTCGCAACGATTCGTGTCGATTAACTAGCCCATGTATCGCGGTTTCAAAGCGTGCACGATCCAGATCGCCTTCGATATACATCACGCTTGGCATGTTATAGACTGTGCCGGTGCCTTCAAACTGGCGCAGGACAAACATCCTTTTTTGTGCAGAGGAAACAGGATAATACGCTTGCCGCGGTACAGGCTGAATCGGTACATGTGTGTCTTTTCCACTTGTCTCGATATACTGGGCCAATGCCTGGATGGTAGGTGTCGCAAAGAGTACTCTGAGTGGAAGCTCGACTTGATACTCTCGATGGATCTGTGCGGCGAGCGACATGGCTTTCAAGGAATGCCCACCTAGCTGGAAGAAGTTGTCGAGAACACCAATGTCGTTTACCCCAAGCACACGTTCCCAAATCTCTACCAGACTGCTTTCCACAGGACTTGCTGGAGCCACATATTCTGCTCCCGTTACAGGTCTGCCTTCTGGTTTTGGCAAGGCTTTCCTGTCGATCTTTCCATTAGGCGTAAGCGGGAGAAGATCGAGCTGGACCAAGTGCGCAGGAATCATGTAAGACGGCAAGCTTTGAGACAGATACGACCACAGACTCGAGACTTCAAGCTTTTCTTCTGCCGTGTAATAAGCAGCAAGCGACGATTGGCCCTGTTGGTCCTCATGGACAATCACAACTGCCGAAGTCAGCTTTTCAAAGGAGAGCATAACCGACTCAATCTCGCCGATTTCAATCCGATATCCCCTTACTTTTACTTGTTCATCTAAGCGACCGACAAATTCAATCGTTCCGTCAGGGAGCCACTTTCCAAGATCGCCAGTCTTGTACATGCGATCGCCTTCCAAATAAGGATGGGAAACGAACTTCTCTGCTGTGAGTTCCGGCTTGTTCCAATATCCACGTGCCAAACCGTGGCCACCGATGCAAATTTCCCCGACGACGCCGATTGGCTGTAGCTGATGGAATTTGTCCACGATATAGATGCTGGTATTAGCAATGGGACGTCCGATCGTTATCGCAGAATCCAGTTGCGAAATTCGCTGCCAGGTGGCGACGACGCTGCTTTCAGTCGGACCGTATTCATTGACGATGACCAATTGCGGATTGTGCTGATTGCTCTTCTCAACGAGCTGAGCAGATACTTTTTCGCCCCCAAGTGTGACTGTTTGTAGAGAACTGATATCCGCAGCAGAACTGCATTCCAATATAGCTTGGAACAAACTTGGCACGCATGTCATTTGGGTGCATCTCGCAGCTGCAATGAGGTTTCTGAGAGATACAGGGTCTTTGGCTTCATCATCCTTCGCCAAGACAACGGTTGACCCGGAAAGGATCGGTGTAAAGAAGGAAAGAACAAAGGCATCAAACGCAAAGGATAGGGGCACCAGACTTCTATCATCGACGCTAAACTGATACTCCTCTTTCTTCCACAACACGCTGTTGACAATGCCACGATGCTCGATCATTACTCCTTTTGGCTTGCCTGTTGTCCCTGATGTATAGATGACATAAGCCAAATCGGAAGCGGTTTGAATCGGCTCGAGATTCGAACAATTGGGAGAATAGTTCTTCTCCTCCTCTAGGTACAAGCATTCCACGCTCACACTAGAAGCTAGCTTAGCTCCAAGATGTTTTTGGGTAAGCACGAGACGGGCTTCGCAATCCTCCAGCATGTAGGCTACACGATCTTCCGGATATTCAGGATCGATCGGCACGTAGGCTCCACCTGCTTTCAAAATGGCCATGATTCCCACAACCATTTCCACAGAACGGTTTGCCATGATTCCTACGAACTGGTTAGCCTTTACTCCCCGTTCACGCAAGGTAACGGCAAGCTGATTTGCTCGCTCATTCAATTCGTGATAGGACATCTGCTTATCGCCGATTTCCACCGCAGCAATCTGTGGTGTTTTTTCCACTTGCTCCTCAAATAGCTCATGGAGTGTCTTGTTCTGCGGATATTCCTTATGCGTATGGTTGAATTCTACTAATAAGCGATGCTTTTCTTCATCGGAAAGCATCGTGATTTCAGACAAGGTAATGGCTTGTTGCTCAATAACGGCATGAAGGATTCGGATGAAATGTACCGCTATTTTTTCAATTGTTTTTCGTGTAAACAATTTGGTGCAGTAATCAAGACTAAAGACAATCTCCTCATCTTCTTCATACGCCTCTAATGACAGATCAAACTTGGCCTGATTCACTTCTGCCATATAAGGTGTAAACGTCAGTTGCTCCATTTCGAACGGCTTTTGATCCATATTTTGCAAGATAAATACGGTGTCAAACAAAGGATTGCGGCTCAGATCCCGTTGAATGTTCAGCTTATCGATCAGCTCATCCAGTGGGTAATCCTGATTCTCAAAGGCTTTCAGCGTATTGTTTTTCACTTCTGCCAAAAAGCTAAGGAAGGTCTTATCCCCCACAGGCTCGTTTCGCAAAGCCAGTGTATTGACAAACATACCGATGATCGAATCCGTTTCTGCATGGGACCTGCCAGCAGTAGGCGCACCGACAATAATGTCCTCTTGTCCAGCGTATTTGGAGAGAAGTACATTGTAGGCAGCCAAGAGAACCATGTAGAGCGTAGCTCCTGTACCATGGGCAAGTCGATTCAATTCTTTTTTCAAAAGGGCACCAGAGCTGAAAACAAATCGCTCACCCTCGAAGCTTTTCACAGTAGGTCTCGGATAATCCGTTGCAAGATTCAATACAGGAATTTCTCCCGTAAAAGTATCGATCCAATAGGCTTCCTGCGCAGCAAACTCTTCTCTCTCGAACCATTGATTCTGCCAATGGGCAAAGTCCTTGTACTGAATGCTCAGTTCTGGCAGCTCTTCCCCGTGGTAAAGCTGAGCAAGCTCTTGAACAAGAATGCCAATAGATACACCATCCACCACAATATGGTGCAAATCCAGCATGAAAAGATGGCGTTCCGGATTCAGTTTGACCAGTCCAGCGCGAATCAGAGGAGCTTTTTCCAAATCAAACGGTTGAATAAATTGCTCGACGATTTGTTTAAGCTCTCCCTCTGTTGACTCCATCAACGAGATTTCCAGCTCGACATCTTCATGTACACGCTGAACAGTCTCTCCTTTCATGGAGTGGAACGAGGTACGCAGAGATTCATGACGTCTCACCAGACTCTTGAGCGCTTGCTGCAAACGCGCTGTATCCAGCTTGCCATCGATGTACAGGATACCCGGCATGTTGTAGCTGATGCCTGCACCTTCCATTTGTCGGAGAATAAACATTCTCTTTTGTGCAGAAGACACCGAGTAATACTCCTGCTTTTGGACAGGTTCAATCGTCGTATACTTGCCTTTGCTAGCAGTCGCGATGTATAACGACAAGTCAGCGATCGTAGGCGATTCAAACAGTGTTTTCAACGGCACATCTACTTGAAGGGTGCGATGGATCAAAGAGATGACGTTCATCGCCTTCAAAGAGTGTCCGCCCAACTCGAAGAAATGATCGTGGATCCCGATTTCGTTCACGCCAAGTACACTTTGCCAAATATCTGCGAGCGTGGCTTCCACTTCATTGCGCGGCGCTACATACACGGTTTCAGATGAAGATGCTCCCTCAGGTTGAGGCAATGCTTTGCGATCTACCTTGCCATTTGCCGTGAGCGGCAGCTTCTCCAAATAAACAAAATAAGAAGGAACCATATAAGATGGCAAATGGGATGCCATGTAAGCTCTCAGGTCGGCTGTCTTGATTTCCTGATCGGAAACGATATAGGCGTACAAGTTGTTTTGCCCTTTTTCATCTGGACGAGCAAGGACAATGGCCGTTTTTATCCATTCATGCTGCAAAAGCCTTGCTTCGATCTCACCCAGTTCGATCCGGTGGCCTCTGATTTTGACCTGATGGTCGATGCGTCCGAGATATTCCACGTTGCCGCAGGCTAGGTACCTAACCATGTCGCCAGTACGGTACATCCTGCTATCCGGTTCAAACGGATTGTCAATGAAGCTGGCTGCTGTCAGTTCTTCACGATTCCAGTAACCGCGGGCCAAACCATCGCCAGCAATGCACAGTTCCCCTGCTACCCCTACAGGCTGGAGCTGGTTGCTCACATTTACGACGTACAAACGGACGTTATCAATCGGTTTGCCAATGGGAATCACGCCATACTCCGGCAAACGAGGGCAAATCCAGTATGTCGCATCAATCGTGGACTCGGTTGGGCCATAGAGGTTAACCAACTGTGCCGTTTGAGTCTCGTAAAAGCGCGAAACAAGTGCAGGTGTCAATGCTTCTCCACCGCAGAAAACGCGTTGCAAGCTCGTGCAAGAGCTCCATGCCGGTTCGGTCATGATCAGGTCCAGCAAGGAAGGAACCATCTGTAATGTCGTGATCTTCTCCTCGCTGATCATGCGAGTCATGTACTCGATGTCACGATGTCCGTCTGGCTTTGCAAGTACCAGGCGTCCCCCTGTGATCAGTGGCAAATAAAATTCCCATACGGAAGCATCGAAGGAAAACGGCGTTTTTTGCAAGACAGCATCCTCTGTAGTCAGTGGGAAGGCATTCTTCATCCAAAGCATGTGATTGCAAATCGCTTGATGCGCGATCATAACCCCTTTGGGATTTCCGGTCGATCCAGATGTATAGATGACATAGGCCAAGTCATCCCGGCCAGAGACATGGTCAAGATTGGTGTCGTCACCTGCATAAATCGCTTCATCATCTACGTCGATGATTTCTCCTGCATACTCTACTGTTTCTTTCAAATGACGCTGTGTCAGTAGAATCGGAGCTTTGCTGTCGCTGAGCATGTATTGGATTCTTTCTGGCGGGTAAGTAGGATCAATTGGCGTATACGCGCCACCTGCTTTTAACACGGCCAACATGCTCACGACCATCCCGATAGAACGGTCTACCATAATTCCGATCAACGTATCTGGTTGCGTTCCTTTACTCCGCAGCAAACGAGCTACTTGATTGGCTCGGGCGTTCAACTGTCGATAGGTCAAGGTGTATCCGTCATAGGCTACAGCTACTTGATCTGGCGTAAGCAATACTTGCTCTTCAAACAATTGGTGCAAAACCTGATCAGCGGAACGTTCGACAAAAGTATCGTTGACATTCAGCATGAGAGCACGTTTTTCTGCTTCTGTCATCATGTCGATTTCTGCTAACTTGGCATTCGGTTGTGCACTAAGGGTACGCAGGATTTCCAGATAATGATGGGCCATTCTTTGGATGGTTTCTTTCTTGAATAGCTTCGTTCCAAATGCGAATTGGAATTGAATGTCAGATTGCGATTCACTCGCATTCAAAGCAAGATCGAACTTTGAAATTTTGTTAAATATCTCATACGGAGCTGCTGTCAGTTGCTCGATTTCCAGCGATTGCTGATTCGCATTTTCTAAAGAAAACATGGTGTCAAACAAAGGATTTCGGCTAATGTCACGTTGAATGGCCAGCTTTTCCACCAGCTCTTCAAATGGATAATCCTGATTGTCATAGGCCGCTAGCGCATTTTGTTTCACTTCTTGCAAGAAGTGGGTAAAGGTTTTGTCGCTCGCAGGATGATTTCTCATGGCCAACGTATTTACAAAGATCCCCATGATGTTTTCCACATCGGCATGAGAACGACCAGCGACAGGCGTACCCACAATGATATCCTCTTGGCCGGAATACTTAGACAGCAGTACATGGTAAGCCGCGAGCAAGACCATATACAGGGTTGTACCCGTATCTGCTGCTACCTTGCGCAAACGCTCGGTCAATTCTTTTCCTGTATCAAAAAGAACAAGATCCCCTTCAAAGCTTTGAATGGTTGGACGCGGATAATCAGTCGGCAGATTGAGCAAAGGAATTTCATCAGCAAACGTATTCAACCAGTGGAGCTCCTGCTTCTTGTACACGTCCGTCTGGTACAGCTCATTTTGCCAGGCAGCGAAATCCTTGTATTGGAGAGAAAGAGGCTGCAAGCCTTCCCCTTGGTACAACTTGGCAAATTCACTCAACAAAATTTGGGATGAAACACCGTCCGAGATGATATGGTGCATGTCGAGCAGGAACAAATGACGGTCTTTGCCCAACTTGACCAAGCCTGTTCGAATCAACGGAGCGATTCCAAGATCAAATGGACGGACAAAATCGCGCATGATCTGCTCCGCCTGGTCTTCCGTTGACTTCAGCATCAGGGTTGGTACTTCTACCTCATCATGCACTTTCTGTACAGGCTCACCATCGATACGGTGGAAGGAGGTGCGCAAGGCTTCATGGCGCTCCGCCAGTCGTTGGACCGTGCTAGCAAAACGATTGTAATCCAGCTTTCCTTCTAGCAACATTGCTCCCGAAATGTTATAGCTGATGCCACTTCCTTCAAATTGCTGAAGGATGTACATTCTTTTTTGAGCAGAAGATACGGGATAAAATTCTTTTACCTCAACCGGTTGAATGGCTGTGTACTTGCTTTTCCCCGATTTCGAGATAAAAGCAGCGAGCTGAGATACGGTCGGATTCTCGAACAGTGCCTTTACTGGCAAATCCACTTCCAACGCTTTAGAGACTTGAAAGATGACTGTCATAGCCTTCAGTGAATGTCCGCCCAAATCAAAGAAATGATCGTGAACGCCTACTCGGCTAACCCCCAGGGCCTGCTGCCAAATTTCAGCCAATTTTGTTTCCGTTTCATTCTGAGGAGCAACGTACGCTGTTCCCGTTACAACTGCACCGTCAGGCTTCGGCAATTTCTTCCGCTCTACTTTTCCATTGGCTGTCAGCGGAATTTCCTCCAAACGGACAAAGAAGGACGGGATCATGTAGGAAGGAAGTGTACTTCCCAGATGCTCTCTCAACTCCGATACGGTCAACTCCTGCTCGGAAACAATGTAGGCATACAGCACATTTTGACCACTGTCATCCTTGTCAGCGATGACAACGGCTTCCTTGATCCATTCATGCTGCGTCAAACGCGTCTCAATTTCGCCCATCTCAATCCTATGCCCACGAATTTTGACTTGATGGTCGATTCTTCCCAAGTATTCCATATTGCCGTCGGGCAGCCATTTCGCCAGATCGCCAGTTCGATACATTTTGGTCCCCGGACGGAACGGATTATCAATGAACTTTTCCTGAGTCAGATCTGGTCTATTAAAATATCCTTTGGCTACGCCATCTCCAGATATATACATCTCGCCAATGGAGCCAACGGGTATTGGCTGCATAGAGGAATCGAGCAAATAAAGCTGGACGTTGTCTGCAGGGACTCCGATTGGTACCGATTCTTGGATGGGTTTTTTAGGGTCATACAAATAAATCATGCAGCCCACAACCGTTTCGGTAGGTCCATACTCATTGAAAATCTTGACATTCTGTCCAAAGTTCTCATAGATTCTCTTCGCCAATTGGGTTGGCAAGTTCTCACCACCGACAATAAAGCGTCGGATGCTGCTGTTTGTTCCATCTATTTCTTCAATCAGCTTCAAATGTGTTGGCGTCAGCTTGATGATTCCCACTTGATTATCTTGGATGATGTCTAAAATGACCTGTACTTTATCTGTTCCCCTGTAGACATAGATCGTATTGCCTGACAGAAGCGGCGTGAAGATCGAGGTGACAGTCAAATCAAACGAAATGGAAGAGTATAGCGGAAAGTCTACAGCTTCCCCTTGGACATACTCCTTGTTAGCCCACCATATGTAATTGACTAGACCTCGGTGGGTAATCATCGCGCCTTTTGGATTCCCCGTGGACCCGGAAGTATAAATCATGTACGCCAAATCGTCCGGTGTGCATGCTGTGTCAAGATCTGTACTGTCTCCTTCAAACATGGAAGGATTGTCTAGGTAGAGGATGTCACCTTCAAACTCGACTTTTTCTTGAAGATGAGACTGTGTCAAGAGAATCGTCGTCTGACTGTCATCCAGTAAATACTGAATTCTCTCTATCGGATACTCGGGATCAATCGGCAAATAGGCGCCGCCTGATTTTAGAACTGCCATAATAGCCACGATTAGCTCGAGTGAATGCTCCGCCATAATGGAGACGATACTGCCTTGGGTAATTCCTTTCCCACGCAGAGCTCTGGCCAACTGGTTGGAACGCTCCTGAAGCTCCCGATAAGTAAAGCGATCTTCACCGCAAACAACCGCAACTTTCGAAGGCGTCTGTCTTGCTTGCTCCGCGATCAGCTCGAAAATCATTTTGTCGCTTGGATAATCGGCGGTCGTGTCGTTATACGCTACCAGCAATTGCTGTTTTTCCTCATCCGTGATGATTCCGATATCTTCAAGCAGTACATTCGGATTGTGAATGACCTGCTCTATGATCGTTTTCAAGTGCCCTTCTACTCGGTTCATGAATGACTCCTCATAAACCGCTGCATTATAGCTCAACTTCACATACATCTCATTCGAAGGTGCAACCGCGACTACAACGTTAAAATCATAGGAGGTCTGTTCTTCCCCATTTTCCACGTTGAATTGAAAGCCTAAGGAATCCTCGAGATCATTCAAACCACTATCCGGGTAATTTTCATACGTTACCAAATGATCGATTAACTCCTGCTTCAGTACCGTCTTGCTCTGAATTTCGTACAGCGGAGCGAAATCATACGAAGCAGAAGCCAAGGCTTGCTTCTGAACTGTTTTTAGCAGCCCACTAAAGGTTAGTTTTTTATTCGTTTGTACGCGGGTTGGAATCGTGTTAATGAACAATCCAACCATGCTCTCAATCCCCTGGATCCCTGGCGGACGACCTGACACAACCGAACCAAATACCACATCGTCCGAATTTTTGTACTTGCTCGCCAAAATACCCCAAAGAGATTGAAACACGCTGCTCATCGTAGCCTGATTCTGATTGGCAATCTGCATCAGCTGCTGAGTCTTCTCAGGTGCGACGGTGAAAAGATTCTCCACATGGACATAATGGCCATCTTCCGCTACATTCTTCTTTTTAGGGAAATCAGCCTGATGGTCATAGCCTTCCAGGTAGTTCTGCCAGTAAGTAAGTGCTTCTTCTTTGTTTTGCTTATCCAGCCATTTGATGTATTCGCTGTATGGTTTGGTCGCTTCTCGCGGAACAGCCTCGCCTTTACGAATTGCGGCATAGTACCCGAGTAGCTTATGGAGCAACACTCCCAAAGACCAACCGTCGACGATGATATGGTGGAATGCCCAAACGAACTGATATTGGTTCTCCCCCGTTTGGAAAATGGCTGCTTTCATCAAGACGTCTTTCGTCAGCTCAAATGTATGATGCTGGCTGGTATACGCTTTTATGTATTCGTTCTGATCATCTATTGGCAAATGCGCAATGTTTTCGAAATGAACGGTAACTTTTCTCTCTTTAAAAACAACCTGTCGAGGTCGCTGCAGATTTTGATAAACAAACACAGTGCGCAAAACCTCATTGTTCTCTACGAGCTTGTTCATGCTCTCTTCAAAAATGGGCAGGTGAAAATCACCTTGGAGCTTTGCGGACATCTGCAGGCAGTAGGCGCTGCTGTCCGTATCTTTGACAGCATGAAACAACATACCCTCTTGCAATGGGGTTAACGGGTAAATTTTTGCAATATTCTCTTGCTTATTCATTCTGCACCTCAACTCTGTGATTTATCGATTTATAGAGGGTTCCTCCAATAAAAGCGAAATGACACAGCTTTTATTGGAGGAATAGCATTTCTTATGTCGCCTGATTAGATTAATTCCAGGATGTTCTCCAGTTCTTCCATGGAAAGGTCATCATCTCCGAGATCGCTCGGGGTCAATTCTCCATTTTCTTTTGACATGCAATGCCCAATAATGCTGAGCAAGTGATTCCGATAGCTGTCTGCCAATTTCAAAATGGTTTCTTCCTTATACTGGAGACTGCTGTAACCAAAACTGATCTGGAGCTTTCCATCCTCGATCATGCCGGAAATATCCAACAAGAATGCTCTCTCCGATTCTGGACTGAAAAGCTGACCCGTACCAAGTGGCGAGAAAGTAAGTCCGCCTGATTTTACATCCGAATCAAATTGTCCGAGGTAGTTAAAGCTGATTTCCGGTTGCAGGCTAAATTGCAGGGATGGACGCAGCTTATCCGCCGTCATCGTGCGTAAAATCTCGTAGCCAATTCCTTTTTTCGGAATATGGCGTAAGTCCTCTTTGATTTGCTTGATTTGGTATGACAAGTCCTTTGATTTTTCCATATCAAGCACGACAGGGAACTGGGATGTGAACCACCCAATCGTTCTGGTCACATTCATTTCATTCTGAATATCTTCGCGACCGTGACCTTCCAGGTTGATGACAGCGTAGTTGGTATTTGCCCACTCTTTCACGGTTAATCCCAACGCAGTCAGCAACAGGTCATTTATTTCGGTGTGATAGGCATGATGAACGTGACGTAAAAGGTTTTCTGTCTCTTGAGCTGTCAACTCGATCTTCGCTGTACGGGTGTGCTTTTGTTTACGATCTGCTGTAACAAAATCGGTTGGCAACTTTTCTGCCGTGGTCACGCTCTCGAGGTTGTGCCAATACGCAGCTTCACGTAAAAGCTCGTCACTCTCTGCATAATCTTGCAATTGAGCCGACCAATCCTTGAATGAATCTGTCTTTTTCGGCAAGACGATCTCCTGATTGTGGAGAGCCTGCGAATAGGCAGATGAAAAATCTTCAAACAAGATGCGCCATGAGACACCATCCACGACCAGATGATGAATGGCAATCAGTAAATGGTCCCCTTCAGTTGTAGAGAAGAGTGCCAAGTGGACGAGTGGTCCCTGTTCCAAATCGATACTGCTTTGGATATGATCAGACAACTCCAAAATACGAGCTGCGCTATTTGCATGATCTTTCAAGTCATACGAATGGAAGCGGAATCGCTCACCTGTCAGCGCTCGATTGATTTGCGTGATTGTCTCATTCTCCAGTTTGTAAATCATGCGCAACGCATCGTGGTGCTCGACGATTTTGTAGAACGCCTGCTGAACAAGTCCCGGATCAAAGCCATCCTCTCGGAACAGCATGACAGCCTGATTCCAGTGATGACGGTCAGTGAAATTGCATTCGAAGAACCACTTCTGGATGGGCGTCAAGCCAATCTCGCCTTCTACTACTCCCTGATCGCTCTCTCTGGTGTTCGGTATGACATGGGCAGCAACTTGTTCAATGGTCGGATATTGGAACAGTTCCTTCATTGCCAGCGTCCACCCTGATGCGTGCAATCGCGTGGATACCTGAATGGCTTTGATGGAATCTCCGCCCAATTCAAAGAAGTTGTCTTTCATTCCCACTTGCTGAATTCCCAATACCTCTTCCCAGGTCGTTGCAAGTAAATGTTCCAGTTCGTTTTGCGGTGCTTCATATTCTCTGCCCGATTTCTCTTCGTGGCTTGGCTTCGGCAATGCTTTGCGGTCAATTTTGTCATTTGGTGTCAACGGCATTTTATCCAACTGAACAAAGAAGGAGGGAACCATATAATTTGGCAATTCTTTTCCCATGAATTCTCGCAGTTGAGCCGGACTTGCTTCCCCATCAGCTACATAGTATGCGCACAGGTAAGGTTGCCCCTGGTCATCCAAATGTGTGATGGCTGCTGCCTCAATAATCGTCTCAAATTTCAACAGAGCACTCTCGACTTCGCCAAGCTCTACCCGATGACCGCGCACCTTCACTTGATGATCGATTCTGCCGAGATACTCGATATTTCCGTCTGGAAGCCATTTCGCCAGATCCCCGGTGCGATACATTTTCTCTCCTGGCACAAACGGATTGTCGACGAATTTTTCTGCCGTCAATTCTGGTCGATTCCAATATCCTCTGGCGAGCGACACCCCGCTGATGCACAATTCACCTATTTGACCGACTGTCTTCAATTGCATTTGTTCATCCACGATGAACAGCTTCGTATTCTGAATAGGTTTGCCAATCGTAATGCTCTGACTAACTGGTTCATGCGGCAAAGCTTTCCAGAGTGTCGCGCAAACCGTACTCTCTGTCGGGCCGTAGCCATTGATATAGGTCACTTTCTCTTTCCATTGCTCTACCAATGCGGTAGATGCTGCTGATCCAGCAGTAATCAGGATACGCAATGACGGCATACGGTCAGGCTCAAGATAAATGGCATACGTCGGCGGCAACGTGAGAATAGTAATTCCGTTTTTGTGGACGTATTCCTCAAATTTGCGGAAATCATTGATCGTATCGCGGGAGATGATATACAAGCTCGCTCCTGTCAAAAGAGCTATAAACATATCCCACACCGATGCGTCAAAAGAGATACTTGCAAAATGCCCTGGCCGATCTTGTGGCGTTACGCCAAGTTGATTCCTGAACACCGCTTGCAGATTGGCCGCTCCTTTGTGCTCCAGCATGACGCCCTTTGGATTGCCAGTGGTACCGGACGTGTAAATGATATAGGCAAGATCAGACGGCTTGTTGATGCAAAGCAGATTGTCTGTATGCCACGAATAGCTCCCTGCGTCGTCCAAATCGATAATTTCTGCCTGACTGGACACCTTGTGGGTCAGATGATTATGAGTTAGCACGTGCTTCGCTTGACTGTCCTCGATCATGTACCGGATTCTTTCCTCGGGATAATCCGGATCGACCGGCAAAAAGGCGCCGCCAGCTTTTAAAATGGCGAGTGTGGCAATGGCCATTTCCAAGGAACGTTCTACCATCATGACGACGATTTGCGATGGCCCTACTCCTCTTTCACGCAATACGGTGGCTAGCTGGTTCGCTCTTTCATTGAGCTCTTGGTACGTCATCTGATTCTCTTCGAATACAACGGCCGTTTGATCAGGCGTATTTGCTGCCAGTTCCTCAAAGAGCTGTTGTATGGTCTGGTTTTCCGTGTACTCTCTGTCTGTATGATTGAACTCCACCAGCAACAACTGCTTTTCTTCTGCCGTCAGCATTTCAATCGCTTGAAGTTGCTTATCAGGTTCTGCCGTAACATTTCGTAGAATTTGCATGAAATGACGCGACATTCTGTCTACGGTGTCTCTTCTAAACAGCTTGGTGCTGTACTCCAGTCGCAGCAATAGGTCTGTTTCCCGTTCAGTCAGGTGAAAAGACAGGTCGAACTTTGAAATGGCAAGCGCGCTCGTCGATTCATAAGGATGATAGGTCAGTTGACCCAGTCTTTTTTGGTACAGTTCGTCGGTTTGCAGAATGAACATGGTATCAAAAAGTGGATTGCGTCCCGGATCACGTTGAATGCCAATCTTTTCAACCAGACTCTCCAACGGATAATCCTGATGATCATAGGCATCCAGGGCATTCTGCTTGACTTCCATCAGAAACTCCTTGAAGGTCTTCTCTGCTGTCGGTTTGTTTCTGATTGCTAGCGTATTGACGAACATACCGACAATCGGTTCGAGCTCAGCACGTGTCTTGCCGGAGATTGGCGTTCCGACAACGATATCATCCTGCGCCGTATACTTCGAAAGCAGCAAATTGTAGGCGGCTAGCAAAACCATAAACATTGTCGTTTTCGTTTCCGCAGCCAGCGCGTGTAAAGCTTCCAGCAGAGGTCTATCGGTAGCAAGTACGATTTGATCACCCTCAAAGCTTTTCACAGCTGGGCGTGGAAAATCTGTCGGAATCTCCAAGACAGTGTTATGCCCCTCAAACGCATGGCGCCAATATTCTTCCTGCTTTTTGAAGTCATCTGACTCGTTAAAGCCTTTTTGCCAGACAGAAAAGTCTTTGTATTGGATACGCAGCTCCGGTAATTGTCTGCCTTGGTACAATTCCGCCAATTCATTGAAAATAATCGTGATAGACGAGGCATCCGAAGCAATATGATGCATGTCATACAAGAGAAGATGACGTTCATCCGAGATTTGCACGAGCCCCATGCGCAGCAGTGGCGGAACAGCCAGATCAAATGGACGGACAAACGCATGGAAAATTTCATCGATCTGATCTTCTTCTGCACGCTGATACTCCATTTCCACTTTCACGTGGTCATGAATTTTTTGGACTAGCTGATCTCCTACCATCTCAAAGGAGGTTCTCCATATTTCGTGACGATCTACCAATGCTTGCAGTGCATGCACCAATTGATCGCGATCCAGTTGACCCTCTAGCATGATCATCCCAGGCGTATTGTAGCTGATACCCGCGCCTTCCAACTGATGGAGCACGTACATCCGCTGTTGGGCAGATGCTACCGGGTAGTAATCTTGTGGTTCTGCTGGTTGAATCGATGCATCTGGCGCATTCTCACTGTTTGCTATCAGACTGGACAAGGCTCGAACGGTGGGCTGTTCAAAGAAATGCTTCAAAGGAAGATCGGTTTGAAACTCCCGATGCACATGCGCCACTATCGTCATAGCTTTTAAAGAATGTCCACCCAGCTCAAAAAAGTTATCCATCACTCCGATACCGGAGATGCCAAGGACGTTTTCCCAAATCTTTGCCAGTGTTGCCTCTACTTCATTAGCAGGCGCGACATACTCCACACCTGTTGTAGGCTTTCCTTCAGGCTTCGGCAGTGCTTTGCGATCGATCTTGCCATTTGGCGTGAGCGGGAAAGCATCCAGTTGAACGAGATAGGTCGGTACCATATACGCTGGCAGTTCTTGAGATAGATGTGTTCGAAGCGCCGCTTCCGAGATGTTGTCTTTTCCGGTGAAATAGGCAGTCAGATACGCGTCTCCGCTTCCATCCTGATAAGCAACGACAATCGCTTCATTTGTCGTTTCATAGCTGAGAAGAACCGATTCTATCTCCCCGATCTCAATCCGGTATCCTCTCACTTTTACTTGTTCATCCAGGCGTCCTGCGAATTCAATCGTGCCGTCAGGGAGCCATCTGCCAAGGTCGCCGGTCTTGTACATGCGTTCACCTGGCTCAAATGGATTGGAAACAAACTTCTCTTCGGTAAGTTCCGGTTTGTTCCAATATCCGCGTGCCAAACCGAGTCCGCCTATACATATCTCTCCCACTACACCGATTGGTAGCAGCTGGTGCGAATGGTCCACGATGTATATGCTTGTGTTTGCTATTGGCCGTCCAATGGTGATCGGAGCATCCGGGAGCGTATCGCACAGATAGGTGGCGATAACACTGCTTTCTGTCGGACCGTACGCATTGACAGCAATCATCTGCGGATTCATCTCTTTGCACATCTCAACTAACTTCGGTGATAGCTTTTCTCCCCCGAGCACGGCCATTTTCATCGGACTGATTTCATCGGTGGTGCTGCATTCCAAGATCGCTTGGAACAAACTTGGCACGCATAACGTGTAGCTGCAGCTCCATGTTGAGATTAGGTTTTTGAGCGCTATCGGATCTTTGGCTTCTTCATCCTTCGTCAAGACAACAGTTGAACCGGATAGAATCAACGCAAAGAAGGTAAGGACAAAACCATCAAAGGCAAAGGATAGAGCCAACAAACCTCTGTCATGGACAGATAAGGCAAACTCTTCTTTGTTCCACGTCACACTGTTGACAATACCGCGGTGCTCCACCATAACGCCTTTTGGCCTACCTGTCGTACCCGATGTGTAAATGATATAAGCCAAATTGGTAGCCGTATGAATCGGGTCAAGATTTGTGGTGATCCGAGAATAGTTACTCGTATCCTCCAGATACAGGCATTCCACTCCAGCAACAACCATTGTTCCAAGATGCTCTTGGGTAAGCAGCAAACGAGCTTCGCAATCTTCGAGCATGTAAGCAATGCGATCATTCGGATATTCTGGATCGATAGGCACGTATGCTCCGCCAGCCTTGAGAATGGCGAGGATTCCGATCACCATCTCCAAGGAACGATTTGTCATAATCCCAACTCGTTCGTCAGCCTTTACTCCTTTTTTCCGTAATGTACGAGCAAGCTGATTGGCTTTCTTATTGAGCTCCAGATATGTCAACTGTTTGTCCCCGCAAACCAGCGCGATTTGATCAGGGGTTTTCAGTACTTGTTCTTCAAATAGCTGTGGAAGTGTGCTTTCCAACTCAACAGGCTTGAATGTGTCATTGAAATGGACCAGCAATTCCTGCTTTTCTTGCTCGGTGAGCATCTCCATCTGATAGAGAGCCAAGTCCGTGTTCGTGATGACTTGTTGCAAGATTTGGATGTAATGACGCGACATTCGTTCGATGGTCTCCTGCTTGAACAGCTTGGTGCAAAATTCGAAGCAGAACATGAGACCTGCATGGTTTTGGGTTGCTTCGAGCGACAAGTCGAATTTCGCCATTTTGCCCTCTGGCACGAAAGGTGTCACTGTCATGCCTTCGATCTTGATCGGATCGGCATCCATGTTTTGCAAAATGAACAAGGTGTCAAACAATGGATTGCGGCTTCGATTTCGATTGACCGCCAGCTTTTCAACGAGTTCCTCAAACGGGTATTCCCCATGCTCAAATGCAGCGAGTGTATTGTCCTTCACTTCTCGTAAAAATTGCTTGAAGCTTTTGGTTGCCACCGGCTGATTTCTCATTGCCAGCGTGTTGACGAACATACCCGTTATGCTTTCGGTGTCAGGGTGCGTTCTTCCAGCTGTCACGGTTCCGACTACCATGTCTTCTTGCCCGGAGTATTTTGCGAGTAAAACATGATAGGCTGCCATGAGCACCATGTAGAGCGTAGTCCCCGTATCGGCCGCCACTCGTTGCAAGCCATCTAGCAGCTGTTTTTCTGTGCGGAATGAATAACGTATCCCCTCAAAACTTTGAACAGACGGTCGAGAGTAGTCCAAAGGCAGATTCAAAACAGGAATTTCACCAGCGAATCGCTCGGTCCAAAACGCTTCCTGTTTTCTGTATTCGTCTGTCTGTGCCAGACCCTTTTCCCAATCCGCGAAGTCTTTATATTGAATGCGTTGCTCTGGCAAGGATTTGTCTTGATAGAGCTGTGCAAGATCGTTCAGGATGATTTGCGAAGACACTCCGTCTGAGATGATATGGTGCATATCGATGATCATGACATGGCGCCGCTCTCCCAGTTTGACCAGTCCAACCCGACTTAATGGAGCCTTTTCCAAATCAAACGGACGCATGAAATCCGTGATGACTTGATTCAAACGTTCTTCTGCCGCTTCCATGTAAGTGATTGGCAGTTTGCATTCCTGATGGATGCGTTGAACCAGCTCACCGTTGATGGTATGGAAGGAGGTTCGCAGCGATTCATGACGACTCACCAGATTGGAAATGGCATACTCCAGCTGCTGCACATTCAATTCCCCATCGAGTACCGTCACAACGGGCAGATTGTACACCGTACTATCCGGATCGAGCTGGTTTAAAATCAGCATGCGTTTTTGCGCTGAGGATACAGGATAGTGCTCTTGCATGACGACCCGCGGAATAGCGAGATACGTTCCTTCCTCTTCACCTTCCACATACTTGGCGATTTCTTGAATGGTTGGTCTATCAAACAACACGCGAAGCGGAACATCTGCTTGGCAGTCTTTTTGCATCCGGGAAATGAGATGAATCGCCTTTAGCGAATGACCCCCCAGTGTGAAAAAATTATCCCGAATGCCAATCGGGGACACGCCGAGTACGTTTTCCCATATGGCTGCCATTTTCTGTTCCAGTTCGGTTGTCGGAGCGAGGTAATCCGCTCCCGTAAAAGCATTCCCCTCAGGTACGGGCAAGGCTCTTCTGTCTGTTTTTCCATTAGGTGTGACTGGAATCCGCTCCAAGTTCATAAAGAAGGAAGGGATCATATACTCTGGCAGCGTTCGTGATAAGTAAGCACGCAGCTCCTCGTTACTGACTTCGTCTGTCAAAACGACATAGGCGCACAAATACTTTCCGCCTGTCTCATCCGTTCTATCGATGACCACGGCTTCCTTAATCAATGCGTGGTTGAGCAAGTGCGATTCAATCTCTCCCAGCTCGATACGATGACCCCTGATTTTTACCTGATGGTCGATTCGCCCTAAAAACTCGATATTGCCATCTGGCAGCCAACGAGCGAGGTCACCCGTTCGATACATTCTTTCTCCTGATTGATACGGGTTCTCGAGAAACTTCTCCGCAGTCAGCTCTGGATTGTGCAAATACCCTCGCCCTACGTTCGCACCAGAGATATACAGTTCCCCAACAATGCCGTCTGGTTTCATCTGCAGCTTTTCATCCAGGATATAAATGCCTGTGTTACTGATCGGTTTTCCGATTGGTGGCAGCTCTGGAATATCCATGCTTGGGTCCATCGTGTAGGTGGTTACCACATGTGTCTCCGACGGCCCGTAATGATTGTGTAAAAATACGTAATGGTTCCGCAGATATTTCTGTAGCTCATGAGTGACGACGAGCTGTTCCCCGGCTGTGATAATGTGCTTGACACAACGCGGGAAGCTTTGCGCATAATCTTTTTCGTTAAAGATAAATTTCAAGAAGGATACAGGGAGGGACAAAATGCTGATCTGTTTTTCCTGGATAAAGGCAAACAGTTTTTCTACATGACGTCTCATCTCATTCGTGATGAGATAGAGCTGTCCCCCGGAAAGCAGCGTGGAGAAAATCTCCTGGTAGCAAACATCAAAGCTGCATGTGGTATACTGCAATACTTTTTCATGAAAATCGATGTTGGTCTTGGTAAACGTAAAGTGCATCAGATTTGCCATGTTTTTATGCTCAAGCATGACGCCTTTTGGTTTCCCTGTCGTTCCTGAAGTGTAGATAATATAAAACAAGTCATCTGGATGATTGATCGTTTCGACAGATGCACTACTCTCTTCCCAGATGGCTGGAGCGCTGATATCTATTTTTTCAGTAGAAGTAGTGACTTTCTCTAGTAGATGATGCTGGGTCACTACCAATTGAATCCCGCTATGCTCGAGCATGTAGGCAATTCGTTCTTCTGGCAGTTCTGGATCAATCGGTACAAACGCACCACCAGCTTTCAAAACCCCAAGAATTCCTACAATCATCTCGATGGAGCGATCCATCATCGTACCAACCAGACTGTCTGCAGCAATCCCTTTTCCTCTCAAAAATCTGGCGAGCTGATTGGACTTTTCATCTAGCTCCCGATACGTCAACTGCTGTTCTCCGAATATGACAGCAACCTGATCGGGTGTCCTTTCCACCTGTTCCATAAAGAGCTCGTGCATGGTTTTTGCTGGATAAGCCGCTGAAGTATCGAGGTTTCTGTCCATTAGCTGTTGTTTTTCAGCTTCTGTCAGCAAGGTAACCTGTTGAATCGTGACCTTCGGATTGTTTGCCACGCAAGCCGCAATCTGATTGAGATGTCCAGCCATTTTTTGGATAAAGGCTTCATCGAAAACAGCAGCATTATAATCAAACCGCATCGCAATCTCTTCTTTGGGCATTACCATGACAGTCATGTCATAATTGGTAGGCTCAAACATCTCGACATCAGAAATAGTAAAGCCTACTTGCTGTGTCGAGGCCTTTTTCTGCAAGGCCTCAACCAACGGATAGTTTTCGATGACCATCAGGTGATCGATCAAATCTTGCTTCAATACGGAATCGTTTTGAATATCGTACAAAGGCACATGCTCATATGACTGGGATTGCAGTGTTCTTTGGTGCACAGCCTGTATCAAGTCGGCAAAGGTTTGATCGTTTTTCGCTTGAATGCGGAATGGAATGGTATTGATGAACAACCCAACCATTTTGTCGATTCCGACGATTTCAGTTGGTCGCCCGGCTACAACAGAACCGAATAGCACATCATTCGTAGCGTTATAGGATTGGAGGAGAATCCCCCATAAGGTTTGAATCACAGTCGGCAATGTCACTTGATTTTGACTTGCGATCGCAGAAAGCTGCTGCGTCAGCATGCTGTCCAGCACAAAACGATATTGTGCAGGTAGAAAGGCATTGCTAGAAGACTTCCCAAACTTCGGCAAGGAAGTTTGCTGTTCAAATTGTCCCAGATAGTCTCTCCAATATGCGAGAGCAGCCTCTTTATCTTGCTTTTCCAGCCAACGAATAAATTGGCTGTATGGCTGCACCGGATCGAGGGCAATTGGAGCCCCGTTCTTTAAGGATAAATAGACGGAAAGCAGGTCATCAAAAATAATGCTAAAGCACCAACCATCCATGAGTATGTGATGAAAGCTCCAGATGATTTGGAATTCGCTCTCCGTCATTTGGAAAATAGCCACTCTCATCAACGAATCTTTCGCCAGATGAAAGGTTTTCTCTTGGTCATTCCTTTTGTATTGTGTGTAGCGATGCTGCTTTTCTTGCTCGTCGTATGCAGTTAAATCGCAAAATAGGATGGGAATGGGCCGTTCCTTCAAGACAACCTGCAAAGGCTGCTTTATTTTTTCATAGAGAAACAGCGTGCGGAACACATCATATCTCTCTACCAGCACATGCAAGCTATTGGTAAACAAACCAACATCAAGATCGCCCTGAATCGAAATGGACATCTGTACAAGATGAGAGTTATGTTCTTCATCTAGCAAGGCGTGAAATAACATTCCCTCTTGCATGGGCGTCAATAAATACATATCTTGTACTTGTTCTTTGCTAAAAACACTCATTCCGGCACCTCGATATCAACTGTATTTGTCATATTTTCATAATAATGTAAGTCAAGAACATGTTTTTGCCCACAAAATATTAGCAAGCGCTTATTTAGTTAAGTGTATTGGCAAGTAATTCAAAGATGTCGTCCATTTCTTCCATTTGAAGTCCTTTCATACTAAAGTCACTGGGAGTCCGTTCGACTTCTTTTTTCTGCAAGCAATGAGTGATGATCGCCCGGAGATGTTTTCGATAGCTCTCACTCAGTTGATGAATGGACTCTTCTCTAAACTGCTCCTCGCTGTAAGTAAACGTGATGAGAAGCTCTCCACCTTCCATTCTTCCTGTAATATTCAAGGCGGTATAAATCTCGGAATCGGGACTCAGATTGTTCTTTCCATCAGCACCGAGCGAGTTACCTGAACTATACGGAGAACGGGTAAACAATTCGTTGTTAAGGCCTGAGTCAAATTGACCCAAGTAGTTAAACGTCACTTCGGGAGACAAGGAATAGGACAAGGAACGTCGTTTTTCCGGTTCTGTCATATATTTTAAAATTTCATAGCCAATGCCTTTATTGGGGATCTTCCTCAAGTTTTCTTTCGTGCATTTGATATGTTCAGGTAAGTGATTCATTTGACTCAAATCTAGTAAAACTGGATATTGGGACGTAAACCATCCGATTGTTCTTGTCACGTTAGCGTGTTCGATCACATCCTCGCGTCCGTGCCCTTCCAGATTAATCACGATTTGGTCAAGCCTGCTCCACTCTGCAACGGCCAGCCCCAACGCTGCCAGTAACAAATCATTAATTTCTGTTTGATAAGCAGAATTGGCCTGCTTCAACAATTGTTCGGATTCCTCTGCTAACAATCCGACCTGTATGTTGCGGATACTCTTCTGTTTGCAGCCATTCGTTTCATAGTCTTTCGGAAGGGAAGCATGCCTAGCTTCTGATTCAAGATTCTCCCAATACGGGATTTCTCTCACCAACTCATCACTATTTGCATACTCGTTCAGCCATACTGCCCAATTTTTAAAAGAATCCGTTTTTTCTGGGAGAACGATTTCTTTTCCTGCTAGAACTTGACTGTAGGCAGTTGCTAGATCCTCAAACAGAATGCGCCAAGAGATTCCATCCACGACTAAATGATGGATGGCCAAAAACAAATGATCGCCTTGGAGCGTATGAAACAGCGCTGCCTTTACCAACTGTCCCTCTTCTAAATTCATGCTGCTATGCAAACGTTTCGTCTCTTCTTCGATTGCTTGCTGGACATCCGAATGCGAGGTCAGATCATATTGAAGGAAATCGTATAATTCGCTACCCAATCCTCGATTCTGTTGAACGATTCTCCCATTCTCGTTCCGATAGACCATGCGTAGCGCGTCATGATGCGAAAGGATTTTATCTAAGGCCTTACGGATGGCTTCAGGCTCAAATCCCTGTTCACGATACAACACATACGATTGATTCCAATGAAACATATTTGTAAAGTTCTTTTCAAAGAACCATTGTTGTATGGGCGTTAAGGTAACAGGGCCTTCGATGATTCCCTGCTCGCTTCTCCTCGTCGTACTTTTGACATAGAGAGCAACCTGCGAAATTGTCGGGTAATTCAGCAAATCTTTCGTGTCTAGTTTTAGTTGATAGGCATGCAAACGAGCAGCGACCTGGATCGCTTGAATGGAATCCCCACCAAGTGAGTAAAAATTATCGCGAATTCCAATTTTCTCGATTCCCAATACCTCTTGCCAAACGGTTGCGAGAATCGATTCTGTCTGATTTCTGGGAGGTTCGTAAGCAGGATTTGTCTCAGCAGTAACATCAGGTTCTGGCAATGCTTTGCGATCAATTTTGTCATTCGGCGTGAGCGGCATTTTATCCAGCTTCACGAAATAAGAAGGAAGCATGTACGCAGGTAGCTTTTGAGCGGCAAATTCTCTGATCTGCGCAGGAGTTACTTCCAGTTGCGAAATATAGTAAGCGCACAAATAGGGTTGATCGTGTTGGTCTTCCCTAGCGATTACCACTGCCTCTTTTATTTGTTCATGTTTCAGCAAAACGGACTCGATTTCTCCCAACTCAATCCGATGACCCCTGATTTTCACCTGATGATCGATTCTGCCGAGAAACTCGATTTCTCCATTCGGCAGCCATTTGGCCAGGTCACCTGTCCTATACATCTTCTCTCCTGGAACAAACGGATTATCTACAAATTTTTCGGCGGTCAAATCTGGACGATTCCAGTATCCTCTGGCTAAGCCTACTCCACCTATGCATAATTCGCCTTCACTGCCAATTGGCTGCAAATGTAGCTCTTCATTGACAATATAAGCGTACGTATTTTGAATCGGTTTACCGATTGGGATCGTTTGGTTGAGGAGCACATTGGAAGGTGCTTCCCATATGGTCGCGCAAATGCTTGTTTCCGTAGGTCCGTATGCATTCACGTACCTAACTTTATTTTTCCATCTATTTACTAAAGGGAAGTTAGCAGCTGAACCTGCCGTAATCATGATGCGAAGTGTTGTAAAATGATCTGGGTTGAGGTGAGTCAAATAAGTGGGTGGCAACGTGATGATGGTCAATTCATTTTTATTCAAATAGTTTTCAAAACTGATGAAATCATGAATCGTCTGTTTGGAAAGGATGTAGAGGCTGGCACCGGTTAGTAAAGCCATGAACATTTCCCATACCGATGCGTCAAAAGACATGCTGGCAAACTGTCCAATCCTGTCTGCAGGTGTTACACCGAACGTATTTTGAAAGAATGATTGCAAATTAGCGATCCCTTTATGCTCCAGCATGGTTCCTTTCGGCTTGCCGGTTGTGCCTGAAGTATAGATGACATACGCCATATCAGTAGGTTTGCTTGGCAAGTGAAGATTGGAATCCGAGCGAGAATCCAGCTGTTCTTCCTCGAGTACGACTACAGGACCACGGTATCCGACGTCATAAACAAGGTTACTGACGTTTTTCTGGGTGATGACGATTTTGGTTTGACTGTCTTGCAGGATATATTGAATCCGATCTCGGGGATATTCGATATCGATGGGAACATACGCTCCGCCAGCCTTGAGGATGGCCAGAATAGCTATCACATTTTCAATGGATTTCTCCATCATCACACCGACGATGCTATCTGTTGTTATCCCTTTTTCGATCAGTGCTCTTGCTAATTGGTTAGCCTTCCTGTTGAGCTCCTGGTAAGTTAATCGCTCATTTTCATAAACGATGGCAACTCGGTGTGGCACAGCTTCTGCCTGTTCCTCGAACAACTGATGAATCGACTTATCCTGTGGATATTCAGCCTTTGTATCATTAAACAAGGCTACCTGTTCTTTTTCCCGCTCCAAGTCGATGAGATTGGTATGATTTCCCAACATGTGTCCCCTCCGATAATTGGCAAACTTTTGTCTATCATGAAGTGTGACAATAAAATGTGATGGCCAAACAGGTAAACGAAACTGCAAGGAAATGGTCCGCTAAATCTGAAGATGAAGCCTCAGTGACGAATGGATCACATGGGAAACTCCCTCATCAACACCATTTAATATAATGGCCAAATGTAACAAAATATGTGGGTTTTTGTATCTTTTTTGTAAGTATTAACCATTTCTATATTACTATGGTCATGAACCAATTTTCACCTACAAATTCTCCTCGATTTTACATTTTTTCACAATGGGGATAATTCCCTGTTTGCTCAAAGCGGTTTTCAGGACAAAAGTCACTTTCCACTTTTTGGTCGAAACATGTGCGCTGGTACTCTAGACTAATGGAATCAGGACATGAATCCTGACCAATTCGAATGGAAAAAATACATTACCTGAAAACTAATGTGCTGGCCTGCACACCTCCTTACAATCCAGCAGAATAACGTATTCATATGCACCTGTTTGAGAAACTGTTATTCATTATAACAGAGAGTGTTTTGGAAATCAGTTAAAAATTAGGTATTTTTTGTTAATTGTGCTACTTTTTACCCAAACCACTCTTCAATCCCTGCAAAAAAGGCTCACACTTTCTGGTTTCATTCGAAAGTGTGAGCCTTTAGATTTACGATTTCATTGAGGAATTGAAACGGTGGACACCTATTCTTTCAGGATAATATTCTTGTCCTTCAGTCGCTTATTTGTCGTGCTTCTGACGAGGGTATATACGACGGCAAAGGCAGGGATTCCTAGCAGCATTCCCATCAACCCGAACAATGCTCCCCCAACCAATAAGGCTGCTATCACCCATAAGCCATCCAATCCGATTGAATTACCTACCACTCTTGGATAGATAAAATTACCTTCGATTTGCTGCAAGACAAGAATAAAGACAAAGAACCAAATAGCCTTCACTGGATCGATCATTAAAATAATAAAGGCACTCGGAATCGTCCCGATATAAGCACCAAAAATCGGAATGATGCTCGTTACACCAATGATCACACTCACAAGCAGTGCATACGGCATGTTAAACGCCCACATCCCCACAAAACAAAGCCCGCCAAGAATGAGAGCCTCTGTTAGCTGGCCTGAGATAAAGCCACTAAAAGCTCGATTGGTGATTTGTCCAATTTCTACAGCCCGATCCGCCTTTGCTTTTGACGAATAGGCATAAACGAGTTTTTTCGCAATGAGCGTCAACTTTTCCTTATAGAGGAGCAAATAGACGGACAACATCAGCCCCATGATGACATCGATAAAGCTAACAGTAAACATTTTCGTATACGTCAGTAATACAGGGATGGAAGTCAGGAAAAAATGGCCGAACTTATTTACAATTTCATTCCACTTCTCCATAAGTGTATTCCATAAATCGCCGGACAAGTTAAATCTCTCTGCAAAACCATCGACGAAAGCCTTTAATGATTGCATGTCATTCGGAATACTTGACGCGAGCATGGAAATACTCGTGAGAAGCTGAGGGACAATAAACCACATGAGAAATGTAAAAAATACCAGGACAGTCGCCAGCGTTAACAGGATTGAAAAAGGACGCCTTACTTTTAACCAGATTCGATTGTTACCGCGGTTAAGGGGTGAGAAAAGTCTTTCTTCATAAAATCTCATTAAAATGTTCAAGATGTAAGCAATGGCAATCCCATAAATCACAGGATCTAATAAGTCAAATATTTCATAGATAAATGACTTTACAGAAGGAAAATTCCAGACCACAGCAAACAGCAATACGGTGTAAGTCGCGATCATTATGTACTTCTTTATATCTCGCCAGTGTACTTTCTCCATCATTTTCTAGTTGACTCCTAACCTTAGTGAGTTCTAAGTTGATCTGTTTGTTCATAAACTTTTCCATTAATATGTCCACCCAAAAGTATACTATGATTTTCAACCGTTCGTTATCATTTTTCTACTTTCACTAAAACTTCCCTCGAACTTTCCACAATCATGCGTATCAAAAAGACTGCGGAAAAAATAACAGGCTACCGACTAAAGGCAGCCTGCATATCTTCTATAGGGGGCCAAACTCCCCCTTTTTTACTTGGATGAGTTAGGCAGCACGCATCAATTCCCGATCTCGTTTTCCGTGTAGCCAGTAATAAAGCGGGATACTGAAAAGGATGAAGGCAACCATCCCGACGAAAATCGTACGATATCCTGTATGCGGTACGATAAAACCGAGCAGATAGGGCCCGATTCCTAATCCTAGATCATACAAAATGTAGTACGTAGAGGTTGCTAATCCAAAGCGATGCGGAGCTGTTACCTTCACAGCTACGGTTTGGGCAATGGAGTTAAAGTTACCGAAGCCTACTCCAATTAATGCAGCAGATAGCAGCAGCATCCAGGAAGTTGAGGTTTGACTGAATAGAAGCATCCCGAGCGCAAATATCACCAGGCTTGGGTATGTCACGATGTTCGCCCCTCTTGCGTCCATTAGCTTTCCTGAGAATGGTCGCGAAAGGATAATGACAATGGCATACACCAAGAAGAAATAACTGGAAGCTGAGGACAGATTAATTTCTTCCGCATAAAACGATAGAAATGACAAGACACCCGAATAGCTGAAGCCGATTATTAAGGCGATGAATGAAATCGGCAAGGCTTTCGGCTCGATGAATTTCGAAAGCAGAGAACCTTTTGCTTCCTCTTTCACATTTGCGGAAGCAAGCGGAACATTGATTTTTGCCATGGCATAAAACATCAAACAAATCAGGGAAAACACAACATTCATCGTAAAGATCCAGGTGAAACCATTTTCAAGCCGCAATAAGATCATGCCGAGAAAAGGACCAATCGCAGTGGCTAAAATCGCACTTAAACTGTAATAGCCAATCCCCTCACCCTTGCGAGACGCTGGCAAGATTTGAGCAATAATGGTACCTGTTGCTGTACTGGCAATACCAACGGCAATCCCTTGCAGCAATCGATTGACCAGTAAAAAGCTGATATGGACTGCAAAAAAGTAAAGCAACGAAGTGACAGCAAAAAATCCTAACCCAATCCAAAGCGTTTTTTTCGTACCAATATGACTAATAGCTCTACCGGTTAGTAATCGACCAATCAAAGCGCCAATGATAAAGATACTGGAAACCAATCCTGCTGAACTAGTTGAAGCGTGAAATTCTGTTTTGGCATAAGAAGCAATCGTAACCATTAGTAAGAAAAACATAAGTGTCAAAAGAAAATTGATGAAAGAAACAATAACGAACTCTTTCGTCCAAAGCCTATCCTTTTTCACTGCTTACCCTCTTCTCTTTAGGTTCATGATTATTTTTTCGAGTACTGTGGATGCTGCGTCTCTTTCTTCTGGTGAGATGCCCTCCAATATTTCTTCCAAGAACGGATCAGTCGCTTCCATAATCGTCTTGTGTAGCGCTTCACCTTTCTCTGACAAATACATAATTTTTTGCCGTTTGTCTGATCCAGATGAAATCGAAATGATTTCACGAGCGGCTAATTTTTGCGCAATGGGTGTTATGGCCGGCTTCTCTACTTGCCAATAATCGGCGACGTCGCTAAAAGTAGCAGAACCGTTATTTTTCAAATAACGAATTAACGCCCATTGCGTGACGGATATACCGAATGGAAGTAACTCCTCTTGCAATTGGTTATTGTACATACGATGTGTGAATGCGACTTTTGAAAAGAACGGGTACATGTTAGCTCCTTTGTATTAGTTAATTAATTTAATTAATTATATATCTATTCTTGCTGTTTGAGAAGGTCTAAATCATGCTGGCAAAAAGGTTTTTCGCCATTCCCTTCTTATTATTGCTATTCTTGGTACTTTCTTTTCCAATACCTACGCTTGCGAAGGAGTCCTCCTTTCAAAATCCGTATTATGTGTTCATCTGGGATGAGGCAGGCAATGTCCGCATTACTGATCTGGCGAAAAATGAAATCCTCTCTTCCATTCAGTACCAAGCCGAATATGGCACGATTTACAATGCAATGACTCCTTCCCTTCCGAAAGGAGCCACTCAAATAACGTTGGATCAAAGTCCAGCATTTCAACCAGGAGCAGCCATCGAAATTTCGCTCCGAATCGTTTGGCGGCAGAATGAATACTCCGCTTGTCCATCAGGCAAAAGTAACTGCCGTCCGTGGAAATGACGTGTACTTCTCGCCTGCTACGACGAAAGTTATCGACCGGAACATTTTTATCAAACGGGGCAGCCACTGAGTTCGCAAATGGGATGACGTAAAGGTGGATCACAGAAGACGGCTACTGGTAACACAGTCATCGTCACAGCTCATACTCCGATTTCAGTGGTTACTACACAATATGAATGGCAAAAAAATAGCCCTGCCATCGATATCACTGTAAAAACCAGCTACAAGCAAGTGGCAAAGGTTTTTCGAGAGGCGTTCGCCCTGCATTTCAAACCAAATGTAACAGAGGTATACCGCAAGAACCGGAAAGTGGACACACAGAAGTTCCAAGCTTCTTACTGGCTGGATCGCCAAGGTGCGAAATTCGGTCAAGGGAAGCAATCAGCTTTTTTGTACCATGCTCCCAACGTATCGTCACTTGAATTGAATGCAACGCAAAAACAGCTCATCGTCAATCTGGATCACATGAATGATCACAGATACGTACAGCAAGGCTCTACGAATCAAGTCGGAAAAGTCCGCCACGCTTCCGAATATCGTGCAAACGATGAACGGACCAATTCATTCTCACATCGGTCACATCCGGTGGTATCGAAACCCACCGGTTTTTTATTGCCCATTCCCCTTCCCTTGCCGCTTGACTCTCCCCTTAACTGGAAAGTTATACTCGGTACAGAAAAAACGTAAGTATGGAGGTTGCCCCATGTTTTAAATCAGTGAATTTGCGAAGATTAGTCAAGTCTCCGTCAAAACACTTCGTTTACTATGATCAAGTTCATTTGCTTAAGCCAGCTCATACCGACAAATTTTCAGGCTATCGGTATTATTCGGCTGACCAAATGTTTCAGCTTAATCGGATTTTGGCTTATAAAGAATTGGGGTTTTCCTTGGATCAAATTCGCCAGATGATGAGCGAGCAAATCCCACTCGAACAAATCAGGGGGATGTTTCGAATCAAGCAAAGCGAGATTCAATCCATTCTGGATAAGGAGCAAGCAAGACTGAATCTGATCAACGATCGTCTGTATGCCATCGAAAATGAAGAGAAAAGCTTGTCTTCGCATGACGTTATTCTAAAAAAAGTAGAACCTCAACTTGTCCTATCCTATCGTCAAAGAACGCCGTTCAATAAAATTCCGGAGCTTTTTCAAAAGCTGGACGATTATATGGGGCGTTCAGGTCAATCTTCTCTCTCCAGAATGGTTCTTTGGCATGGCTGTGAGGAGTACGATGACAACATGGATGTGGAAGTGGCGCGTTTGCTTACTCACGATTTGCAGACCGAACCACCTTTTACCGTTAAGCGATTGCCGGAAATTCCGTTGATGGCTACACTCATCCATCATTGCCGGACGACATGCCGTTGCACTGCGAGTGTCGAATTGGCGATATGGATTGAACGAAATGGATACCGGATCAAAGAGAATGAGCCGCGTCGTGAAATTTGTGTTCGTCGTGAAAATCCCAAAGACCCGGACTCTTATGTCGCCGAGCTCCAGATTGCCGTAGAAAAAGCTTAACAATCGAACATGTGGAGAGGAGATTCAGCTTTTGAACAGACAGCAAAAGTCCTTAACTTTTACCTTATTTATATTGACCTTCGTTCTAGGTACGAGTGAATTTGTCATCATCTCGCTGCTTAGTGATGTGGCATTCGAGTTGGGCATTTCGATTTCAACAGTAGGATCGCTCGTATCAGCCTTTGCCATTTCATTTGCCATCGGTACACCGATCTTAACTGCGATATTCAGCCGATTTGCCAAGTATCCACTCATGCTTACGTTGATCGGCATCTTTATTACAGGGAATATTCTAACTGCCCTATCCGAGACGTATGTATTGCTTCTTGTTTCCAGAATCTTGACTGCCGTTGTGACCGGGGTTTTGATTGCACTTGCCATGGCGGTTGCCAGTGAAACGATGCCTGCTGAGAAAAGGGGGACCGCTATTTCGATCATTTTTTCGGGCTTCACGATCGCCAGCGTTATTGGGGTGCCACTTGGTACTTTTATTGGGCAATGGGGAGGTTGGCAAATGGCCTTTTGGTTTGCGGCTCTACTAGGCGTCCTATCTCTCCTTGCCAGTGCAGTGACCATCCCAAAAGGATTGAAGGGATCGAGCAGTTCCTTGCAAAAACAAATCGGGTTACTGACCCATACACGTATCATCATCGCTTTTTTTATCCCGGCTTTAAGTATCGCAGCAACCTATACGGTATATACGTATTTAACTCCTTTGCTGCAAGAAGTGCTCTTCGTGCCGGACCAAACGATTAGTCTCGTATTTTTACTGTACGGGGTAATTTCGATCTTTAGCACGCTGATTGGTGGAAAACTGGCAGCTCACAACGGGATTGGAAAGCTTCGGTATGTGTATCTGATGCAAGCCGCTATTCTCGCATCTCTTTATGTTTCGTCCCATACCCTTCTCGGTGGATTCATCAGCTTATCATTTATGGCCTTGGTCGTTTATATCATGAATTCCACGATGCAATTGTATTTTATTGATTTGGCCGATAAACATTTCCCGGCTGCCAGAGATTTGGCTTCCTCATTAACTCCTGTGTCAGTCAATGTTGGGATCGCCCTCGGATCAGCTTTGGGTGGATTTATTACGACAAACCGGGAACTCATTGATGTTTCCTGGGTTGGTGCGATTGTCGCGATCGTAGCATCGTTGCTGACTTTTATCAGCTATAGTTTAGATCGCAAAGCGCTGTCCTTCCACAATCATACGTTGGAGGACTGTCAAACACGAAAATCATGCAATTAAAAGAAGAAGCTTCCCTTCAGGTTTCCAGGGAAGCTTCTTATTCCTTCATCTATTGAGACAATTTTACCAAGCTGTAGTTTTTCTTGCCTTTGCGGATAATGATGAAGCGACCGCCGATAGCGAGACTTGGCGTTACTTCCAGTTCCAGATCGGAAACCCGCTCGCCATTCATCGAAATAGCGCCTTTTGTAATATCCTCACGTGCTTGACGCTTGGATGGCTCAATGCCGATCTCAACAAGCCAGTCAACGATGTTCTTCGTTTCGAGCGTAGATTCGTACGTCGGCATTTCTTTGAAACCTTGCTCGATCTCATCTGCCGATAGCGATTTAATATCACCAGTAAACAAAGCTGCTGTAATACGCTTCGCCTGCTCCAGCAATTCCTCACCGTGTACAAATCTCGTCATTTCCTCCGCCAGCGCTTTTTGCGCCTCGCGTTTGTGTGGCTCAGTCTGTACTTTTTCAGCCAACTCGTCAATTTCCTCTTTAGAAAGGAACGTGAAGTATTTCAAGTATTTCACAACATCGCGGTCATCGGTATTTGCCCAGAATTGGTAGAATTCGAATGGTGTTGTTTTGTTTGGATCAAGCCAGATGGCTCCCCCTGCTGTCTTCCCGAATTTCGTACCATCTGCCTTCAGCATCAGAGGAATGGTGAGACCGAATGCTTTTGCTTCTGATCCTTCTTTTTTGCGAATCAGATCGAGACCGCTAGTAATGTTGCCCCATTGGTCGGAGCCGCCAATTTGCAGCTGAACATCTTCATGTTTGTACAGATGCAGGTAATCCAGCGATTGCAGAATTTGATAGGAAAACTCCGTAAACGAAATGCCGCTTTCCAGTCTGCTCGATACAACATCCTTGGCAAGCATCGTATTGATGCTGAAGTTTTTCCCGTAATCCCGCAAAAATTCAATGACATTGATCTTATGCGTCCAGTCGTAGTTGTTCACCAAACGGATTTGGTTGTCGCCTTCTGTAATGAACAGCTTTTTCATCTGTGCGGTGAGTTTGTCGACGTTTTCCTGAATTTGTTCCAGTGTTTGCAAAGAGCGCTCGGATTGACGGCCGCTCGGATCGCCAATTGTACCTGTTGCACCACCGATCAAAATGACCGGACGATGACCAGCTAGTTGGAAGCGTTTCAGTACCATGAAAGGAATCAAGTGACCGATATGCATACTGTCACCTGTTGGATCTACACCACAATATAACGAGACTGCTTTTTCATTCGTTAATTCTCGCAGTCCTTCTGCATCTGTTTGCTGATTGATGGCATCGCGCCATTCGAGTTCGTCGATAATATTCACTGCCATACACTCCTTCAATCTCCTATGGTAAAAAAACAAAAAATCGCCCCTTGTCTATTGTAGACATAGGGACGATTGAATAACCGTGTTACCACCCATCTTGCACCAATGGACCCAAGCGTTAACGCAGGCCATTCATGCCACTCGTAGCGAGTTATCGTTCGCGATTCCGCTCGGCATTACCCGAGATACTCCAGAGTGTAATTCGCTCGCTTATTGTGTACCGGGTTCCATCAACCCCCGGCTTTCTAGAACAGGGAATAAGCTGCTACTGGGCTCTTTCAACGTATGTTTCATATGAAATTAAAGTCAGTATATTGAATTCAAATAGCAATGTCAACCATGTAGCAATGATTCCGCCACTATCCTTTATTTTATTTTCATGAGACCTTCGGCAGTTAGCTCATAAACAGTTGTTGCGACTTCATGTAAATACCGTCGATCATGCGAAATACTGATAATCACACCGTCAAAAGCCGTTAAGGCGCGGCACAGAACAGGAGTCGTCAAAGGACTAAAGTTTCGGGTCGGTTCATCCAGTATTAATATTTCGCACTGATCCAAAATCATTTTTACCAGAAGCAATTTCGCTTTCTGTCCCCCAGATAAGTTTTTAATGGGGTGATGCATCTCCTCTTTTGTAAAATTCATACTGCCTAAATGCGTATACGCTTTGGTAATCGCATCTTTATTCCCGGTTCTTTCCAAGAATTCAATCGGTGTTTTCGTTGAAACCAGTCGGTCTTCATAGTTTTGGGGCATGTAACCGATCTTTAATGACGAGTGCTGGACTAGCTCATCCATGATCTTTTTCAACAACGTCGTTTTTCCGATTCCATTTTCCCCAATAATCGCGACTTTTTCTGGTCCCTTGATCGATAAATGAATCTGTTTCGATAGCTGTTTGTTCGCTATTTGCAGTACTTCCAATGAAAACTCGAGGATTTGTTTACTACCAGGCACATGTACCGCAGAATCAAATCGGAATTCGCTTGCTTCTTCTACACTTGGTGCCTCTAGAAACGTTTCCGATGCTTTCTCCATACGCTCTCTTTGATTTTTCAGAGACTTGATTTTCTTTTGCAGTCGCGGGTCTGAGCGGGATACGTTCCGATGTTGATGTTCTGCCTTATTCCAAACGTCATGCCATTTCTCCATTTGCTTTCGATGATCAGTAGCTTGCTTTCTGGCTATCTGCTCTTGTTTGTTCAAGTGGCTCTCACGATTCGCGAGGTAATTCTCATATGGTTCTCTTGAAAACGTATATTTGGGTACTTGTTTGCGCTTCGTCAGTTCCATATGAAGGATACCGTTTGCTGTATTCGCAATAAATGTTTCGTCATGCGATACGTATATGACAGGAATAGCCGTCTGTTGGATAAATTCTTCTAGCCATTCCATTGTTTGAATATCCAAATCATTCGTGGGTTCGTCCAGTAATAGAACATCAGGCTTCTGTGCCAACAGACTTAAAAAGCGGTATTTGAAACGCTCACCACCGGACAGAACACCCATCCTTTTATCTGAATCCAATGCATGAATGCCGAGATCATCCATCGCTCTTACCAGTTCTTTGGTCCATTGATTTTCGGCAAAGAAGTCGGCAATGGTCATTTGTTTTTCTTCGTCCGATAGCTCCTGTGAAAGAAAACCCATGGAACATTCGTTTCTCAACACTTTCCCTTCAAATGTGCAATACTCGGCAATCATTTGTTCTGCGTAAATCAATTTTAATAAGCTGCTTTTTCCATTTCCCTCTTCCCCGATGATGGCAATCTTGTCACCGTTTTGCAGGGTCAGATGCAAATTTTGAATGAGAGGCCTGCCGTCTTTTTTGGTGGTGATCGTGATATTGTGCAGTTCAACCATTTGGATTCCCCATTTCGTTTTTCCATTTCTCGTCCTTTACTCTTTGTTCATCTGTATCACCCCCTTTTTTGACAACAAAAAAAGATGCTTCTGTCCAATAAACAGAAGCATCTTGCTCTCGTTCTAGAAAACGCTATATGGAAAATAAACCATACAGGAATTCAAGATATAAATTTGCGGGTGAAATTGGCTTCTTGTTTATTTATTATAGGATTGGCTTTTCCAATAAATAAACAATTGCGCAAATGATTCACCCTCCGTTCCATGTAGTTGAATTCAATATAGCATGGCCTTCTAAATATTGTCAATGAAGCTATTCGACCAAGGCTAGCAGTTGTACAAGCTTGTCTTTGATCGGGGAAGATTCCTTCTTTACCGCCTGTGCGAGCTTCTTATTCCCGCCGAAAAGGCGATAAATAACGGTTTCCCGCAGGTAATCTTCCATCGCTGCAAGCTCCCCTATGAGTGCGTCCACCAGTTCTGCACGATCGATGGTGATATTTTTCAAAGGCTTCGCCGAGTCGCTACTGCCAAGCACCAGAGAGACGAGTACTGGCATATTCTCTACGGTTACACCATGCGCCTCGATAAACGCAATAGCAAAATCGTCCTGAGCAGACTGATGCTCCGTGTCGACCAGCTCCATATAGCGACGAAAGAGTGGAAAATAATCGTTGCTAGACAAGCCGAGAGCCAATACCGCATAGGTGCCAGGCATGACGGATTTCTCACTAGGCTCTACATCCCCATACCACGCAAACTCCTCCATCGCAAGCTCGGCATATTCTGCGATTTTCGGGTATAAGACAGGATAACGGGACGCATTCGCAAAAAACTGGTGGAGACCTGACTTCGCCAGCTTTTTTACTGGTAGGTAGTGCTTTTCGCTGCTCTTCAGCTTGAGCTTGTACCCTTTGGGAAAACCTTCACGCAAAAGACCGTTGATAAAATCTAGTGCTTCACCGTAGGCGGCTTCTTCTTCAGATACGATACGGATGTCGATCGCTTGCAAAACGTCATTGGCGCTTGCTTGAATCAGAGTGCCTTTATACTCGTTTTCAAAGCGACCGCTGCCCCGTTTTACATAGTCCGTAGCCTGCTTGGAACCGAGCTGAACAGCGAGGTCCAGAAACTTCTTGCGGGTGTCTGGTTCCTTGTTACCAATTGCGAGAGCGATGTACAGGAAAAAGTCCAGCTCCTCCATTTTTGGTTCTTGACGCTCCTGCTCAGGTTTCAAAGCCCAATCCAGTCCATAATGCCCGGTACGATCGAAAAATTTGACTAAAAAACGCTCATCCGCCCAGCCTTTTAAAGCCAAAGTAAAGTAGTATGTCCATGAATCACTGCGTTCTTTATTGGAGCGCAGCTTTTCGCTAAGACGCTGGATAAGCGGTTCGATAACTTCCTGCTTTTGTTCCATCAAATCGGGATTGACGAGACAATGAGCAAAGAAAAAATCATCTCTTTCATTCGGACGTACGGGAAGCTCCTGCTTAATTTTTGTCTCAATAAATTGATCCAATGCTTGTTTTAGACTCTCGCGTTTTTGTTCGTTTACGAAATGGTGAGTATGGCATTGCATCGATTGTTCCCACTCGAATTCGAAGACGAGCTCGAAGCGGTAATTAAAAAAGTGAGAAGCATAGTCGGTGGAATGAAAAAGGGATTCCATGCGTTCACACAGTGCGGGAAAAAATTCTTGCATGAGAATTTCCTCTGTAAGCTCCTCCATGTAAGGACCCGCGTCGTATTTGTACGAGTCGTCACTCCAACTGTAAGGTTCATGGACATCCACGTGGATTTTGCCATTGGCCCAATTGAGTTTTCCTTTTCTCCATGCCACTCTCAGGTAGTCTTTGATCCCCACCTGCAGTCGACTCCAGTCTTTGATCTCGTTGATCCGCTGGTTCTCTTTTTTGTAAATTTCTTGGATGGAAGTCCATACTTCGTTTAGAAATGCTTCTGCTGCCTGATTCATTGACTGACTCTCCTCCTCGCCAAAACAGCGCTACGGTCTTAACCGATGACCTTGACGACATTGCCCTCGCTATCGGTAATATTGGTTTTCACAATGTTTATGGCAATTCCTTTCAGGGAAGGCATCTCAAAGCTGCTTTCCTTTGGAACCAACTGCTTGGTAAGCGCAATCGTTGTCGCATCATCGAGGACAAATCGAATGACGTCCTCTTCTGGAATACATTCAGGCTTTTCTCCTGCCTCAAATACAACCCGGACATCAGGTCCCAGCAGGCTCAGGCTTTCCCCTTTTCGCATACGTCCGCGGAGAATCTTTCCGATGACTTCCGCTTGCTTCGCTCCCAGCTTTAAGGTCGAAGGTGTTTTTTTCAAAAAGCCTTTTTTACCTGACTCCCATCCTAGCTGGCTGACATACAAAAAAGCAGTGTTGGAGCCTTCTTGTTCCATTCCTTTTTGAACAGCATCCGAAACTGTAGAGTTGCGAAGGAGAGAATCTCGCTCGAGATCGGTTATGTAGGAAGGCATGTACGGCAAGCCAGATTGGAGTACGCCACGTGTATTCCAAGCCATCATCGCATCGAGTTCATCACCTGTGATTCCGACCATTTGCAAGAATTGCACCCGACCATGCGGCGTATCGATTTCGGGAAGCTGTGGGTCCATGACAAAAGCGAGCGCAGTCAGTTGGGTATCGGCACCCAGGCATATCGGACCGTTTGCATCCAAATGATCACCAGCTTGAAAAACATTGCCGGTGTTGAATACGTAACGCGCCATGTTTTGAAGCAGGTTCAGCGCCCAAGCAGGCGGCTCTTCCTCGTCGTCCTTTCGTGCCAATCGAAACGTCAATTCAAAGCCAAAGCCGCTTTCCTCTTCATTCTCGGATTCCTTTTCATATAACTCAGTAAAACCATATGTGACAAAATGCCAATGCGGGTAAGGCTCGTCCGCTTTGTAGGCGCTTATTCCATCCAATGGATCCTGACCACCCAGCGCATACGAGATGAGCGTCCCGTAATGCTTAGGCTCCTGCTCTCCATAAATCTTTCTCATCTCCTGATCAATGGCATCCCAGCCCGCTGACATCATTTCTTCATTCACTTCTTCGTTCATTTCTTCGTTCATCTCTCTCGCCTCCTATGGAATGACTGTCTTAACAATAGCCAAAATGGAATTTGGATACTCTATTAGACGGTCAATACCACTTAGCAAATTACATTGTTCTCATTCCCTTCTATATCAAAAGTCTTTAACTGGTTTGTGTTATCCCATTCGGAACAACTGGCTTCGATAACCAGTGCTGGTCGGTTTGCACATGATTTTTACGCACAAACTTGGCGGCAGATTGTTTAAAATCTTCGTACGGAAACCTCTCCGTTACTCGTACCACGTAGCCCTCTTGTTCCCCGCCGTAGACAGATTGTTTGGTGTAGCAACTTTTTATGGTCTCTTCCTTCCAAATCCCTCTATATAAGACAGGCGCTGTTTCTAAGCCAAGTAGTTCGGCCCATTCTACCGTTTCGTCCCAAGACAAGCATTCATTGTTTTCATTCCAGATAGAGAAAACGTAGAAATAGCTCGTTAGGTGTTCGTAATAGATGGAGTGCAGCGCAAATACATTTTCTCCGCAAATTCTCCAGCCTTCCGGGATATGAAACGAAATCGTCCCGTGCAGCATCTTTACCCAATGTCTAGATGCGTGGTCTTTGCTATCCATTGACCTTGCGTGGATATGATTTCGGTAAAGAGTGGTATTTTCGCCATCCAACTTCTCTGTCACGACTACTTCTTTTCCCTCGAAATGATGAACCGTTCGCAAAATTTTATCATCGTCGGTTCTACTTCTTGACCAGGGTAAATGAAAGGTTCTCGGGTATTTTTTCAACATCGTTATTCACCTCCTTATTTCGCATAAGCATCACCTTCCTTAAAGAAGTACAGCTTCCATAGGTACTCATCGCCCAACAAATGATAAATCTCGGAAATATCTTGCTGCGTTCCGTAGTTAATCTTCATGTGCATTTGAATCAGGTTGACGACTTCGAAGATAAAATCATCTTCGAATCCTAATTCTTTTAAAAAATGGCAAGCAATTTGCGCAGAAACATGCTCATGTCCGTAGTAGGAGTAATGGCCTTTCATCGGCTTGTAGGTTTTGCAAAATGGTTTTCCTGTATCGTGAAACAAGGCGACCACTTGCATGAGAAATTTATCTTCTTCCGTGTAAAAGGCGTTTACATAATCGACAACATGATAGGTATGCTTGCACAAAGGGTACTGATGATAAGGGTTTTCCTGATTAAACTGATACATCTCTTGGAAGATCGGAATGGCATTCAACTTGGCAAACAGCTCTTCATAGGAAGGTTCATTTTGAAGCAATTGAACAAACTCTTCTTTTCCAATGGCATAAGGAGCTGGTTCGTGCAAGAGATGAATGTGATCCCAACCTTCATTCTTAATAGGAAAATGGAAGTTCTTCCGCATCTTCGCCAAGATGTATTCGTCTACGGTTCTCTTTCGGGATCGATTGCGTTCTAGGCAAACAGAATAGGGAACATCGAAGTAATAGCATACCTTTTGGACATCGGGAAATTTGGCAAGGACTTTCATTCTTTTCTCTCTGTCAATATTGGTTGCGTCTAAGATGACATTCTTTCCAGTCGCCAGCTCGGTTGCGATTTTCGAATAAACCTCAAAAAATACTTGCGCTGACCTTTTTTGCTTTCGCTCATCACCGAATAAGTTTTGGCGAATTTCATCCGTAGACACGATGGTTGCCCGTTCCTTTTTGGCAATTTCTTGTGCCCACTTGCTTTTGCCACTGCCCGCAATGCCTGACAGGACGATTAATTTCTTTTTCACTTATATCTCACCTCCTTTCAATAGAAACTAACTTTTCGACTTACTTTTCCAATATTATACACACTTCGCGTATAGATGGCACCCTTCTTTGTTCCTAGATTTTCTGTTCTTTACAGCCACGGACCAAAGAAGTTCTGGACAGCTTGCTCGGAATAGCTATCTTCACCGCGCCAATTCACGACAGCGAAAAAGTCGTTCTTCCCGCCACGCCCTGGTCTGTCCTTGCTTGGAGCCAAAATTCCAGCGGATGCAAGAATTTCCATGAAGACATCCCGTTCATTCTTGCTAGACGGAAAGGCTCCAGTAAGGCGCTTCTCCAGTTGACGGGCGGCATCGGTTGGCTCACTGCTGGCGATGATGGCTAACACCTGACGGAGGATGGCTACATCTTCTTCCTGTACCGTAAGATTTTCTTCCTTGCTTAACAGCTCCAGATCAAGCATGAGGTACGGTAGATAATTCAGGCGGATGCCTCCCCATTTGATTCTTTCGAAATTCAGGACATTCATGTCTTCATTCGTATACTGCTCTCGACTTGCAATATGATAGCGGTCGCAAAGATGGCAGTCTCCGTACATGGCGAAATAGGTACCGTTTTCTGGATTTATATACTTGCCGACGTTACTTTCGAATGTATGGGCTGTCAAAGACTGAGTCAAAGCCCAACTAGACAAGGCGCTGCGCAGGTACACCTTTCGCGTCGAGAGACTGTGTAAAAATGCTGCGGCGACTTGTTCTTTCGTCACTTTTTCATGCTGAGCAATGATTTTCTCTATGCACTCCTCATGACTGATCGTCAGCGGGTCAAACATGAGGCCTTTGCTTTTGGCGTATTCAAAATCTGCTCCCGAAAAATCGAATGGGCGACTCTTCCATCCGTTGCTGCTCCAAAATGTTTTCACCAAGATTTGCTTTGCTTTTTTATCCATAAAACGATTGCTCCTTTTTTCTTTGCTTTCCATATTTTAACGCGGATCGGATGTATGAAAAAAGAGTCCAACGTGTGAAAGATCGTTGGACTCTGATTGCTTGCTATCACGTACCGCAAAACGTTTGGTAAGGACGTGCCGATTCCGCTGGTAAAGTCGTGTATGCTACCTGTTCAGGCGTGTACGCATATGGATCAGAAAGGACTGCCAAAAGCCGTTCCATCACAGTGTTGTCGCCCTCTTTCCATGCTGCTTCCAACGCTTCTTCTACACGATGGTTTCGAGGGATGACTGCCGGATTGCTGTTTTTCATTACCTGTTGTACCGCTTCGATGTCTTCTGGCTGTCTTGTTAGTCGTGCTTTCCACTGCTCATGCCATTCCGTGAATTCGCTCGTGCCAAACAGCACGGTACCTTCTGGTTGATTGATCGTGAGCGCACGGAATGTATTCGTATAGTCTGCACCGTGCTCCTTCATCATGGTGAGCAGACCTTCGATCAACGCTTCGTCTTGCTCCTCTTCGTTAAACAGTCCGAGCTTTGCCCGCATTCCTCTGAGCCAATTGCTGTGATACAGCTTGCTAAATTCGCCAAGGGCATCTTCGGCCATTTTCACAGCCTGCGCTTCATTTTCATGCAGCAACGGCAATAAGGTTTCCGCAAAACGAGAGAGATTCCACACAGCAATGTACGGCTGATTTCCGTAAGCATAGCGACCTTGAACGTCAATGGAGCTAAATACCGTTGCGGGATCATACGCGTCCATGAAAGCGCAAGGACCGTAATCGATGGTTTCGCCGCTGATCGCCATGTTGTCGGTGTTCATGACTCCGTGAATAAATCCTACGAGTTGCCACTTGGCAATCAACTCCGCTTGACGCTTGATAATTCCCTTCAGTAGGAGGAGATAACGGTTTTCTTCTGTTTCGATCTCTGGGAAATGTCTTTGCAAGGTGTAATCAGCTAACGCGCGGAGATCTTCAATCGAGCACCATCTTGCCGCGAATTGAAACGTGCCTACTCTGATATGACTGGCTGCAACACGCGTCAAAATGGCACCAGGCAGCTCGGCTTCGCGATAGATAGACTCGCCGGTTGTCACTACTGCAAGGCTCCGAGTGGTAGGAATTCCGAGTCCATGCATGGCCTCGCTAATGATGTATTCGCGCAGCATCGGGCCAAGGGCCGCTCTACCATCGCCGCCGCGTGAATAAGGTGTTCTGCCTGAACCTTTCAGTTGGATATCAAATCGCTCTCCGGAAGGTGTAATCTGCTCTCCAAGCAGAAGGGCCCGTCCGTCGCCCAGCATGGTAAAGTGACCGAATTGATGTCCGGCATATGCTTGCGCGAGAGGCATTGCGCCTTCTGGAGCCTCGTTTCCCGCGAGCATGGCTACAGCATCGGCGCTTTGAAGGGCTTCGGCGTTCAGCCCGAGCGACTTTGCCAATGACTCGTTTAGAATGGCGAGCTTCGGTAAATGCACAGGAGGTGGGCTCATTCGGGAATAAAATGATTTCGGCAGCGTTGTATAGCTGTTGTCGAAGTTCCATCCCGGTTCAATCGTTACTTTTTTGTCCGTCATTGTATCTCCTTTTATCCATTGGTGTATTTGAATGGAAGTAACTGTACACTTGATACATTTTGCCAGTTTATTATACCCTTTTCACGCAAGATTGGAGCACATTGGTCAGGTGAAAAAACAAAAAAAACGCCGGATTTCCCCTCGACGTTTTCCTTCGGTGTTAACAATAGGATGCTCACTAAAGCCATGAGAACCATCGTAATAAAAATCAAACTGGCAGATTGGAATAATCAATTCTTGAGATAACATTTCGTTTGCTAAAAAGAGTCTGCTGTGATAACCAGCAGACCCTTCCCAATGTTCGCAATGACTAGCTTGTCTTATTCGAATTTTGTGACAACAAATGTTCCGGTCAGCGTATTTTGGGTCATTCCTTCAAAAATGTCGTTCACTTCAGAAAGAGAAACCTCGCAATTCACCATTTTGCTAGGAGAAAGTTTTCCTTGCAACACAAAAGAGAGCAAAGAGGAGTAACCATGAACCGGCATGCCAAAGGTAGAAAGGAAGCGAATCTCTTTCTTGACCATTTCAGTCACAGGGATCGTAACATTTCCACCATCGTGTGTAATAAGCCCCCCTTGCAAGTGACGTCCGTCCTTTTTGAGGCTGAGAATCGAGTTTACACATGTTTCGGAATGGCCCAGTGCATCTACAGACACGTCGGCTCCACCCTTCGTGAGTTCCATGATGGCTTCGACGGGGTTCGTTTTACGGCTGTTAATGGTATAAGCTGCTCCCATCTGCTTGGCTAACGCTAAATTCGTATCTTGAATGTCCACACCGATTACATTTGCTCCCATTGCTGAGGCAATGTTGATCGCAGAAAGTCCAAGTCCACCACATCCATAAATGGCCACCCACTCCCCAGGCATAACTTGTGCCCGATCGACCAGACCATGGAAAGCGGTCATGAAGCGGCAGCCCAAGGCCGAAGCATCGAGGAAGTCAATTTCCTCTGGTAAGTGGATGACATTCCGGTCTCCTTTTGGAACGGCGACGTATTCTGCGTAGCCGCCATCATAGGACATCCCAGGGAATGACCTGGAGTCACACAGGTTTGACTTCCCACTGAGACAAAAAGGGCACGTTCCATCACTTCCGATAAATGGGACAACTACCCGATCTCCCTTTTTAAAATGGGTCACTTCCCTACCCACTTCTTCTACGACGCCGCAGAATTCATGACCCAAAATACGGTTTGCCGGTTGTCCATGCAGCCAAAAATGCAAGTCACTCCGGCATACTCCATTTGCCATTACTTTAATAAGAATCCCGTCTTTATCAGGTGTGGGATCTTGAACATTTTTCACTTCACATTTCTGTTTATCTACGAGTACCAGTGCCTTCATTCTGTTTACCCCCTGATATGGTTTTGATTGATCTAATTGAGGCTAATTAAGACACTTTTCGTTTTTGTGTATGCTTCAATACCTTGATAGCCCATTTCCACGCCAATTCCGCTATGCTTATGCCCACCAAAGGGAAGACCATTATCCGATTTAAGGTAAGTGTTTACCCAGACAGTTCCTGCTTCTAACGCATCAATGACTTTATGCGCAGTTGTCAAGTTTTGTGTCCATACACCGGCAGCCAATCCGTATTCGGTTTCGTTAGCTCTTTCAATGACTTCCTCTATCTGTTCAAACGGCATGACGCACAAGACCGGGCCAAATATCTCCTCTTTTACGGCAGTGCAATTTTCTTCGAGATCAGTAAGAATGGTAGGCTCCAAATAATTACCGCCTGCCAGCTCGCCCTCTTGTAGAACGTTCCCACCTATTAAAACGGTAGCTCCTTCTTTTTTGGCGATTTCAATATAATTTTTCACCGATTGCAAGTGCTCTTTGGAAATCAGCGGTCCCATCTGTGTAGCCGGGTCTAGTGGGTTCCCCACTTTCATTTTTTGTGCCATTTCAACCAATCTTTCTGTGACCTGTTGAAAGACTGACTTTTCCACATAGAGCCGAGTCCCTGCCACACATATCTGGCCCTGGTTGGTAAACATTCCCATAAACGCACCTTGAATCGCTTTGTCTAGGTCAGCATCCGCAAAAATAATGTTTGGTGATTTCCCGCCTAATTCCAGTGTGATTTTTTTCAGAGTGTCAGCGGATTTTCTCATGATGCCTTTGCCCACTTCCGTTGACCCTGTGAAACCGATTTTGTCGATATCAGGGTGACTCGTGATCGCTTCCCCAATTTTACGGCCGGAGCCTGTTACAATGTTCACCACTCCTGCGGGGAAACCCGCTTCCATGATCAGCTCACCAAGTAGCAAAGTTGTAAGGGTGGTTTGCTGGGAAGGCTTCAAAATCACGGTATTCCCTGCGGCCAGCGGAGCAGCTAACTTCCAGACAGTCCCCAGCAAAGGATAGTTCCATGGTGTGATTTGTCCGCATACCCCTAAAGGCTCTCTTCGTGTATAGGCATGAAAATTGCCACCTGATGTAAGCGGTATCGTTTGTCCTGTTAATTTTGTCGCCCATCCGGCATAATAGCGCAAATGAGCGACTGCACTTGGGACGAAGCCGTAGCGTGTTAGCGTAATCGTATTTCCGCCATCCAGCGTCTCGAGATAAGCAAATTCTTCGACGCGTTGTTCCAGCAAATCGGCGAGCTTATTGAGGAATTTTGTTCGTTCTGCAGGAGAAGTTTTGGACCAAGGCCCGTTAAATGCTGCTCTTGCTGCACGAACTGCCTGATCTACGTCTGCCTCGTCTCCTTCATAAATTTTCGCAATGACATCCCCATTTGCTGGATTGATAGAGTCATAGGTTTTGCCGGAGAGAGAAGGAACCCATTCACCGTTGATCAGCATTTGTTTTGTGCCGGAAAGGAACTGTGCTAAGCTTTCTTGCGGTACACCCAAAACTTTGGACATGCTTTTCATCTCCTGTCATTTGCTTTTCTTCATTTGCATCTACTTCTAGGATATGGTTTCTCTAGTGGACGCCGGTGTTAAGGAGAAGCCCTCATAGCCCTTGGCTGCGACCTCGTTGCAAATTTTGCGATAAGCTCCAACACCGCCTACATAGATGAGGAATCCACGTGGTTTGCCCTCTATATTTGCACCTGTGTACCAGGAATCTGTTTTCGTGTAGAGTGTCGAATCAGCCACTTCACTACAATGCGTGCTCCAAGCCTCCTCTGCCTCCACTTTCGCCTCAATAGATGCAATCCCATGTTCGCGCAAATATTCTATGCAATCGCCAATCCATTCCACATGCTGCTCAATGGAAACAGGAACGTTGGACAAGGAGGAAGGACTCTCAGGACCCGTAATCATAAACATGTTCGGGAAACCAGTGTTTGCGATGCCAAGGTACGTTCTCGTTTGCGGACCTCCCGCCCATTTTTCTTTGAGTGAGATCCCGTCTTTTCCACGAATATCAATCTTAAACAACGGCCCGGTCATCGCATCGTAACCCGTTGCAAAAACGAGGATATCCAGTTCATACTCTTCTTCCGTCGTTTTGATTCCCTTGGGTGTTATCTCGGTAATCGGCCTACTCTTCACATCGACTAGCGTGACATTGTCGCGGTTATATGTCTCATAATAATTGGTGTCCAGAACAGGCCGTTTCGCAGCGAAATAATAAGTTGGTTTCAAAAGCTCGGCCACCTTGGGGTCTTTTACAACTTCGCTTATTTTGGAGCGAATAAAATCGGCTGCTGTTTCGTTGGCTTCTGCGTTTATGATCAAGTCATTGTAAGTGCTGCCTAACCCAAAGCCTCCCCGATCCCAGACCTTTTGATATTCCCGCTGGCGTTCTTCCGGTGTATCTTCCAACGCAGATCGATCATTTTGCACTTTGTGAAGATAGCCAGTTGCAGATTCACGTGTTTGCCGTTTTATCTCGCTATAGTTGGATTTCGTCTGGCGTATAAATTCCGAATCATAGGGATGGTTTCTCGCTGGCGTGCAATACCCTGGTGTCCGCTGAAAGACAAACAGATGCGCTGCCTCCTCGGCAATGACCGGAATCGATTGGATGCCGCTTGAACCTGTACCGATCACGCCAACTCGCTTCCCCTTGAATTCTACTTTTTCATGTGGCCAATGTCCGGTGTGGTACCACTCGCCTTCGAAGCTATCAAAGCCCTTGAACTTGGGAATATTGGAGGAGGAGAGATTACCGACCCCCGTAATAAAATACGTCGCCGTTACATGTGTGCCATCTTCCATTTGGAGTCGCCACATGTTTTGTACCTCATCGAAATGGGCCGCCGTTATGCGCGTATGAAACTGGATGTCACGCCGCAAATCGAATTTGTCCGCTACATAGTTGAGGTAACTCAGAATTTCTGCCTGTTCCGGGTATCTAGAGGACCAAGTCCATTCCTGATAGAGCTCCTCAGAAAACATGTAATTGTAGATGATGCTTTCCGAGTCGCATTTCGCTCCGGGATAACGATTGGCATACCATACGCCTCCCACATCTGGAGCGGCCTCGTAGACTTGTACAGAAAATCCTGCTTCACGCAAGCGATAGAGCATGTATAGTCCTGAGAATCCTGCGCCGATGATCACTGCGTCGAAGTCGTTATTCGAATTCACCTGGGCTTTGTGCTGAGTTGATGTCATTCCTGTTCCAACCTCCCCATGAAATCATTTAGTAGAATAGTTGAAGCAACTACTTAAAGTTTATGGCTTTGTTAGTTATCCGAATATTCCTAATTCCACACGTGGACATTCCCTCAAAAGGAGAGGTTCAAAGCTTTACTCATTCACTACTTTGATAGCCGGTATGACAAAGGTATTCTCCTGTAAAGACTCATCCGGGGTGTAGATTCTTACTACCAAACTAAAATTTGGAGCTGTCGTTGAGGTAGGCGATGGCAGCCAGTTAGTCTCTTTGCCCTTCGGTGGTGTGCTCTGAATGTAGATATCCAGCGAACCATCCTCATTGTATTTCAGCCCTTCCGTGCGATCGCCAATGGAATAGCGGTCCAACTCATTATCGATAAAGTGATTTTCAAAATTGTATAGGCTAATCGACCAGAACGATTTTGTCGGAGGGATCTGCTCTTTTTCAAAATGAATCACGTATTTTTTCTGTCCGACCAACGGAGTCCCGCCATCATCCACACGAGTTGATGCATAAACAGCTTCTCCCGGTGTATTGGCACCAATTCCACGCATGGCAACCATGGCTCTATTTAAATAATAGGTATCATAAATACCCACTCGCTCATTGTTTACTCGCCAATTTCCATTGTTGGGTCTTTGCAGAATACTGATGGAATTTTTTATGATCTCTTTTGCATCTTTTCCTGCTTTCGTCAAACCTTCCCATACAACAGGATCATCCTCTGCGTGAAATGTCCCTGCCTGATAATCCAAGCCGATGAACTCCAGCTTGCTTAGAAAAGCTTCGTCCCTTTTTGGTGGCGGGTAAAGCTTCATCAATTCAGCGAGTAATGGGTAAAATTTTGACGGATCATCGAAGTCAGCCGATTCTATTTTGGGCAGATCGATCGCACCTGGTTTCTGGTTAGCATCCAAGGGCGCTAGCGTATACCCTTCTTGAATGTTATAAACGTTGGGCAAGTCTTTTTCGCCATTCACAAATGTTCTACCAAGAATCCAAAGCATGTCCGTAGGCGCCCGAACGACCTCTACGTTACCTGGCAGCTTTCCTTCCCAATTAGGCCCCACAATCACTACTTTTCCACCTTTGTAATCATCCAAATTGGACCCGCCAATATACTTGAAGGAGTTGCTGTATGCATCCATCATTTGTAAGGTGAAATATCGATCGATTTTGGGATAGCTCAACACTTGCGGACCTTTTGATAAATCCAGCCATGCTGTTGAGTACAACGTGTCATTGTTCGGTTTGACAAAATCTTTGAAGCTTGCATCTGCCAGCACCTTGTCGTGATGGAATGTGTTTAAAGGCGTTTTCTCAGTGAACTGCTGCATCGTTCTTGCCATTTCCACTAGGGTATAACCGTAAATGTAAGCATCCACCCCTACACTGTACGCCAAATTGGTACGGTACGGAGCTTGCACGAGTGGCGCCGAATTTCGTGTGGCCGAAGTCTGTGGCTGAACACTTCCTGCATGATATTGCTTGTTTTCGTTTGCATATGCACTACCCGTTGCCATGGACGTCAGTACACTCAATGCTGTAATGAACAGTCCTGCCTTTTTCACAAGCACTTCCTCCTTTGCTGTTTGTCAGTTTACTTTTTGCACCGTGGGGATTTCGTAATTGCCTTCCAGAACAATCGGCTTGGGTAAATACAGTCTGAGCATCAAGTTAAAATCTCCTACTGGAGTCGGTAGCCAGTTCGATTCTTTTCCTGCAGGCGGATCTTTCTGGAGGTAAATATCGAGAGACCCATCTGCATTGTATTTCAGTTCCCTCGTGCGGTCGCCAATGGCATAACGGTTGAGACGGTTTGGTACGAAGTAATAATCTGCTCCATACAGGGTTAATGACCAAAAAGCATCAACAGGAGGAAGGTTATCTTTTGAAAAGCGAATGACATAACGATTCTCTCCGGATAGTGGGTTTCCATCGCGATCCACATCCGTCCTTTGGTATACGCTCTCACTCGGGATGTTGGCACCGAAGGCCGTACGAGCGACAACTGCTCGCTTTAGGTAATCCACCCCATATGTTCCGTAATCGAGGTTTAGACTCCATGTATTTTGTCCTTGTCCTTTTACAGCACTTGCCATTGCAATGATTTCTTCCCCATCTTTTACAGCGCGCCTTAATCCTGCCAGAGTCGTTTCATCCAACGTAGTTTCATCAAAATCATCGGTTGGGGTAATTCCAATGTGTTCGAACTGCTTGACGTGAGCTTCATCCGCTGAAGCTGGCTGATTGGATTTCATGGAGCTGGTCAGAAGGCGAAAGAACGACAACGGGTCCTTTTCGTCCAATATCGCAGCAGATGCATTCGAGGAAGAGCTGATCTTCGTTGATTGGACAAGGGGTGTAATCGTCATCTGTTTTTGAAGGGCGGTTACATTCGGAATATCTGTTTCTCCATCTATTAAAATACGCCCACCAGCAAGCACTGTATTGGTCGGGGACTTGATGACTTTCCTATTTGCTGGCAGATCGCCTTTCCAGTTTGGTCCGACGATTAAAAATTTTCCTTCTTTTGTGCCAGTGGTTCTCGTCCCGATATAGTCAAAAGAATTGGTCCAAGCGTCCATCAATTGAATGGTATAATATTTTTTTCCGAAATCAGGTACGTGCAGAACCAGTGGACCTTGGGTAAGGTCAAGATAGGCAGCCGAGTACAACGTATCGTGATTCGGGGAGACCACGCCTCTATAATCAGCAGCAGGCAGCGCTTGAAGATGAAAAAACTGATTCAAGGGCCTTTTATCTTGTAAAGCACTCCTCTTCTTTTTTTCCAATGTCACAAGAGGATAACCGTAAATGTAGGCTTGGATACCCAGGCTGTACGCAAGATTCTCACGTGACTGTTTCGTTGATACCGTTCCCTGCGACACCATAACGTTAGCCTGTGCATGAGCTGTTAAAGCAGGGGTAATAACAGAAAAGCATAGCGTTGTCAGAACAGTAGCCAGTGATAAAATCAATCGTTTTCCTTTCAACATCGTTCCAAGCCCCCTACCCTACTTGGTTACAATCTGATCGATTGTATGCAGAAATTCCGTTATGCGAGAAATCGTCGCTTTTATCTGCTCCGGAAATACGGCCATATTCGTAAAATATCCGTGTACTAACCCCTTCTCGCATACCGCTTCAACCTTTACTCCTGCATTCTTCAAGCGTTCGGCATATGCGATTCCCTCATCGCGCAATACATCACATTCGGCAGTGATCACGATAGCAGGAGGAAGATTGCTCAAATCTCTCGCTGATAGTGGAGCTACATACGGATTGCCTTTATCATACTCATGATTGATATAATGGTTGGAAAACCACAACATCAGGTCCCGATTCAGACCAAACCCTTCTTGAAATTCCATGTAAGATGGAGAGTCAAAGCGCATGTCCGTCACTGGGTAAATAAGGACCTGTGCCTTTATTGCCGGGCCGTTTTGGTCTTTTGCAAGAAGCGAGAGAACGGTAGAAAGATTTCCTCCTGCACTATCACCACCAACTACCAAATCGGAAGCGCTTCCATTAATAGAGGAAGCATTTTCACTCACCCACTTTAACGCTGCATAGGAATCAGCGACGGGAACAGGAAACTTATGCTCCGGCGCCAATCGATAATCGACCGATACGACGATTCTTCCTGATAGATGAGCCAGCATCCGGCAGCTAGCATCTACGGTTTCAAGATCACCGATTACCCAACCGCCACCATGATAATAAACAAAAAGCGGAAACGGACCTTGACCCTCCGGTGTGTACATCCTGATGTTTATTTCGGCATCCGCTCCAGCAGGAATCAGCTTGTCCTCAACTTTTGCGAGCGGTGCAAGCTCTACCTCGACAGCAGGAATCTGTGCAAATATGTCTCTTACTGCTTGCGGCTCCAATTTATGAAGGGGCGGTAATTGGTTAATCCTTTCCAAATAAACTTTTGCTCTTGGATCTATATTTGCCACGAAGCATCCATCCTTCCCTTGATATGATGTATACTTGAAGGAAATAGATTCAGAGAAGAGCTATAATCCTTATCTTAAGCCTACTTTTTTCTGTATAATTGGAATATTCCCATTTTGTAGCGCATCGATTCCCCCAAAAGGAGATGACAAAGTGATTGCAACCTATACCATTGAAGAACAAGTTCGAAAGCTGGATGCCATAACGAATCATGAAGAAAAATTATATAAAATTCTTGAGCACTATATGGAGCTATTTCCAGTCCAGGATGCGTCTTTATATCGCTATTCGCCTATTGGCTATTTTGGAGAAGGAATTATCTCTCTCTCAGCAAAAGGATTAAGTCATATACGGGAAAAACGTGATGATATTCGGGGATACAGCTTTTTGCAGGATGTCATCCGTGAAAGAAAGGCCAAGTACTGTTCTGGCATTGATTTTTTTAAACAAACCAGCAGCAATTACCCTCATTCCTCCAATGCGCATGCCGTTTTAGTTTCCCCCATTTGCTACGGTTCGGTCGTCATTGGCTTTATATCCTCCAAAGAATTCCATACGGGAGCAATCATTGATGACGAAATCCTTGCGTCTGTCACTCTGTATGGCAAGCTCGTTGGGAAGTTCATTGAAGACTATCAGCGGGTAGAAAACTCTTTGCAGCTAAGCAAACGAGAACTGGAAGTGATGAAAAAAATCGCGTGGGGTGAGAGTACGAAAGAAATGGCAGATTCCATGAATATCAGTGAATTAACCGTAAAACAATACGTAAAATCCGCGATTCAAAAGCTGGGCGCTAACAATCGTTCCCATGCAGTTGGAGAGCTCTACCGCCAAGGGATTATTTGATAGGATGAGTACAAGGTCACATAAAAGCCGACAGGGCTATCTGTCGGCAGTCTGTTCTTTGTGAAAATTCCTTTCCCCCTATAAGCCAAGGTTTTTGGCGATAATATTTTTCATAATTTCTGTTGTGCCTCCATAGATTGGCATCACGGCAACATCCCGATAACGACGGGCTATCGGATATTCTTCCATAAATCCGTATCCGCCATGAAGCTGTAAGCAACGGGCTGACATCTTCCTTGCCATTTCTGTAATGAACCATTTTGCCATGCAAATTTGGGTAACGATATTTTCGCCTTGCATATGTTTTTCTGTTAAATCATCAAGGAAGGTCTGCGCTATTTTTAATTCGGTTGCCATTTCTGCTATTTCAAATTGTGTATTCTGAAAGGAACTGATCGGTTTCCCGAAAGCATGTCTTTCTTTTACATAGCTCATGGTTGACTTGAGCATCTCTTCTGCTATGACCATTGCACCCAAAGCAATCAAAAGCCGTTCCTGCTGCAATTTTTCCATCAAGTAGTAGAAGCCTTGGCCTTCTTCTCCTAATAGATTAGGGACAGGAACACGCGCATCCTCAAAAATCAGCTCAACCGTATCTGTAGAATGCTGGCCCAGCTTTTTCAACTTGCGTCCGCGGGAAAATCCGGGTGTATCCGCATCCACCAAGAGGATGCTGACACCTTTCCGAGCTGGAGTTGCTTTTGGATCGGTTTTGACTGCAACGAAAAACAGCGATGCATTGATACCGTTGGAGATAAAGGTTTTCTGCCCGTTTACGATATAGTGATCGCCCTCACGAATAGCCGTTGTACTCATACTCGCCAAGTCCGATCCGATCCCAGGCTCTGTCATCGCCACTGACGTCGTTACCTCTCCACTCACACATTTGGGCAAATACCTTTTCTTTTGCTCTTCGTTTCCAAATCTTTCGAGGTAAGGGACGATAATCGAAGAGCTCGTGCTTGCCAACGTACCTACGCCAACACGGTGTAACTCTTCCGCCAAGACGAGATTAAAGCCGAAGTCGAGGCCAAGACCGCCATATTCAGGCTGCACCTGCGGACAAAGAAACCCTTGCGCACCCAGCTTCTCATAAAATTCTCGTGGCGTGTATTTTTCTTCTTCCCATTTCTCGATGTAAGGGACAGCTTCTTTTTCGAGAAATTTTTGCAAAGAAGTTCGGAACATATCATGTTCATGGGTGAGAAAACGTCTCTCTCTCCTAAATAAATCAAATGTATTTGTTTTAGATGAAGTCGTTGAATATGACACCATGCACCCCTCCTCTTTTTTGAATTGTTCATACATATAGGAAAGACCGTCTATGAGAACCGTGAGGGCTATAGTGGCAACCAATTTCACGGTACTCAAGCCGGTCAGTTAGGAAACGCAGACCAAATCTATTACCTTGATGGCAATTTCGCCTCAAAGATGCCTGAAACTTTGACTTCTCCTTCGCTGTTCTTTGCCAGTACTTCTCCCACTACAGTGTTATCCAACTTTTTTTCCAGAACTTTTCCGACAATCTGGATCGATTCGCCAGGAAGTGTCATTTTGCTAAAACGCACTTGAATTTTCTGGATATTCTTTCGAGAAACCCAGGAAGTAACTCCTTGGGACAGCATCCCCATGACCAGCATTCCGTGAGCGATGATCTTCATGCCTGCTTTCTCTGCGAACTCTTCCACCAGATGCAGCGGGTGAAAATCGCCGGAAGCACCTGCAAACCGAACGAGCTGCACGCGGGTGATCGGTTCTTTTTCCAGAACAGGGAACTCGTATCCTTCACTTACATCCTCATAAAATATCATGGCGTTCTCCTTTCTTCTCATGCCCCATTAATGACGATGCACGATCGTGTTTCTCGTAATAGCTACCAGTTCTCCTCGCTGATTTCGATACTGATTTTCAGATGTGACCAAGTCCATCGATCCGCTGCTTCCTGTCTTCGTTTCGGCATCGACAACCTTGCTCGTGACTGACAGCACGTCTCCCGTGACAATGTCACCCAAGTATTCGTAGGATTGCTGTCCATGCAAAACTCTCGCCAGTTTTAATCCCAACTTCTCCATTTTTTCAACGGAACCCATGCCGCCCCACAAGTCAATAACTTGCAAAAAGGTTGACGGGATAGGAATGCCATCGTAGCCTTCTTTTTTAGCAGCCTCTAGATCGTAATAGATCGGGTTGTCATCACCGATAGCGAGTGCCAATTCTTTTATTTTTCCTTTTTCTACGGGCATGGTGTAAGGTTTAAACTCCAGCCCGATCAAATCTTTCACATTTGACACGCTCATTCACCTCATCTGCATAAATTGGACGAAATGATTACGTCAAAGAACCGCCGTTTACCCCAAGCACTTGTCCATTGATATAGTTGGACAAGGGGGAGGCGAGGAATAAAATGCTTTCAGCTGCTTCCCTTCCGCTGCCAACTCGTTTTTGCGGAATGTTACTGATTAACTTCTCCCTTACTTTTTCTGGGATGCCCGCTGCTTCTCCGTTGACAATAAGACCTTCCTCTTTGGGACGAGTAAGCCTAGTATCGATGAAGCCAAAGGCAACTGCATTGCTGTTTATGTTGAATTGCCCCCACTCTTTCGCTACCACCTTGGTTAATCCAATGACACCTGCTTTTGCAGAAGAATAATTGGCTTGCCCCATGTTTCCTCTCACCCCGGAACCGGAGGAGACATTGATAATCTTGCGGTGATAAACGATGCCTTGTTCGATCTCTTTTTTGGCGACATCGCGCATGTATGGGGATGCTTCACGAATCAATCGGAAGGGAGCGATCAGATGGATGTCTAGCATTGCCTGGAATGCTTCGTCCGTCATTTTATGAAGAAGGCCGTCAATACAATAGCCAGCATTGTTCACCAAAATATCCAGTCGGCCAAAGGCAGAAATCGTCGCATCTACCAATTGCTTCGGATAGACTGGATCTGTTACGTTTCCGCAAAATGCGATCGCATCGCTTCCGAGATCCTTGATCGTAGAAACTACTTCTGCTGCCGGTTCTTCATCTCGATCTGCCACAACGACTCGCGCGCCATTTTCAGCTAATACCAATGCCGTTTCACGGCCGATTCCACGTCCAGCCCCTGTAACGATCGCTACTTGGTTTTCCAACATTTTTGCCATTTCCACTCTTCCTTCCATTTCGTTTTTATCCAACTCGATACATAGTTACGACGCAAGCACCACCAAGACCCAAGTTGTGATGCAAGGCAACTCTTGCATTTTCCACCTGCCGTTTCTGTGCCTGCCCGCGAAGCTGCCAGACAAGCTCCGTGCACTGGGCAAGACCCGTTGCTCCAATTGGATGTCCTTTTGACATCAAGCCACCAGAAGGATTGACAACCACTTTGCCACCGTATGTGTTATCGCCATCATTGATCAATTTCTCTGCTCCACCTTCCTCACATATCCCCAGGCTCTCATAGGTAATGACCTCATTTGGGGTGAAGCAGTCATGGAGTTCCAAGACATCTACTTCTTCTGGGCCGATGCCTGCTGCCTCATAGACCTGTTTGGCGGCACGACGTGTCATATCTGCTCCCACCAGATTGAGGATATTGTCGTGACTGACATTCATATCCGTTGTCAGCGCTTGCGCCACGATCTCGACTGCGTTGGAAATACCGTGCTTTTTGGCAAATTCCTCACTGCAAACAATAGCCGCTGCCGCGCCGCAGGTTGGTGGACAGGCCATAAGACGTGTCAGTCTAGGCATCAATTCCGGAGCACTCATGACCTCTTCTACTGTCAGTGTTTGTGTGAATAGCGAGTACGGATTTTGAACGGCATGATTCCTTGTTTTCACGGAGACTTTTGCAAAAATGTCTGGATTTGCTCCATACTTCTCCAGATACTCCTTACCTGCTGAACCAAACAAGCGGATGGCATTCGGAGACTGCGGTACTTCTGGCCACAATTCCTTCAAGCGATCCTGCAACCAGCCAGTTGCTGGTGTTCGATCATCCCAATGAGATTTCAATGCGCCCGGCTTCATTTCTTCAAAGCCAACTGCCAGTGCGCACTCTACAGCGCCAGACTCTACTGCTTGTCGTGCCAGGAACAGCGCATTGGAACCAGAGGAGCAGTTGTTGTTGATATTAAAAATCGGAATCCCGGTCATCCCCACCTGATATAACGCTCTTTGACCACACGTGCTGTCACCGTAAACGTAACTTGCATATGCTTGCTGGATCTCGGAATAGTCAATTCCCGCATCTTCCAGTGCACCTTTTACCGCTTTTGCTGCCATGACTTCATACGGCTCGTGTGCTCCAGGTTTTGTAAACGGTATCATATTGACACCAATTACTTTTACTTTTTTACCCAATAGTCTCGCCTCCTTTGGTAGATTGATGAAGTCACTTTTCATATTTGCGAATAATTAGAATCTTTAAATGAATAATAAATTTATGCTCGTATTTCATAAAGTTTAGAACGCAAAAGGTACATTAAGAAAATATTAATGGGTACGATTTTCCTCAACCAATGTACGGCGCAATATTTTGCCCACTGCCGATTTCGGCAATTGCTCCCTGAATTCGATCAATCTGGGCACTTTGTATTTCGCCAACCGTTCTTTGCACCATTCCACAATATCTTCTTCTGTCAGCGAATGGTCTTTCTTCACAACAATAGCTGCTTTGACGGTTTCTCCACGGTAGGCATCCGGGACACCGAATGTACACGCTTCTGCAACGGCTGGATGCATGTACAGGACCTCATCAATCTCGTTGGGATAAATATTGTATCCTCCTGCGATGATCATTTCCTTCTTTCTTCCGACAACATACAAGAAGCCATCCTCATCCAGCATGCCCGTGTCACCCGTAAAGAGCCATCCATCACGGATCGTTTGCGCTGTCTCTTCTGGTTTTTTCCAATATCCTTTCATGATTTGCGGACTTTTCAAAACAATTTCACCCGTTGCTCCCGGTGGCATTTCTTTCAAACCTGTTTCCATATCCACGATTTTTACATCGGCATTTGGGACTGGTAACCCTACGCTCCCTGTTTTTCGAACACCTTTTCCAAATACCCGAACGATAACAGCGTTGGATTCTGTAAGTCCATACGCTTCAGAAATACGGACGCCCGACTTATGTTCAAAGGCTCGCAATACTTCTAACGGGATCGGAGCAGCACCTGATCTGCATATTTTCAATGAACGCAAATCATCCTCCCGAAAATCAGGATGATTCACTAATGCGACAAAGACAGTCGGTGACGCTGAGAGATGAGAGGGACGATACTTGCGGATGATGGGAAGAGTGTCATGGATGCGAAAATGCATGATGGGAATGTAGACACCTGCATGGAAGATAGAGGCGATCATGACCATCAAGCCTGCACCATGGAACAACGGGAAAACACCAAGAAACCGTTCGCCGGGACGCTGAAGTGCCCCTTCGTCTGTGATCGAGGTATGGTACGTGGTCGCTACCGTGTTGTAATGCGTAATCATTACCCCTTTAGGTGTTCCTGTCGTCCCCCCTGTGTACTGTAGGACAGCAATATCTTCCTTGCTATTGATTTGCAAAGGAGGGAGTGTATTGTTTTGTTCTTCGATCCACTGATAGAAGTAGGCATATCCAGCTGGATTGTGATCTGTGGTTACGATCGTCAGCTTATGGTGATAGCCGGTACTTTCTAGTTTCTCGATCTGACTGCTATCACAAATCAACCAACTCGGCTCCGAGTCATCCAGCATGATAAGCAATTCCCGCTGCTGAAACATGGGATTCAGTTGGACGACAATCCCCCCTATTCGTTGAACTGCGAAATAGGCGATGATATATTCTTTGCAATTGTACAGCATGATTCCCAAGCGATCTCCCTTCTTGCATCCACGTCGATGCAAGGCACCGGCAAAACGATCCACTGCGTGCTTCAGTTCGGTATAAGTAAACGCCAGATCCGCTTCGATAATAGCTGGATGATGAGGGAAATCTTGTGCAGCTCGCTCAAGGAAATGGTAGATGGAGCACAGAGGAATTTCCATTTCAACGGGGATCGTTTTCGGATAAAAGGCGTGCCATGGCTTTTTCAAACTACCGACTCCTTTCATTTGAAGAAGTGGATTCGGATTGATGTTTTATGTAACGGCTCCGCAATTCATATTTCAGTATTTTCCCAGAAGGATTTCTTGGCAAAACGTCCGTGAAGATTACTGCGCGAGGAATTTTGTAACCAGCGAGATGCTTCCGACAGAATTCAATTAACTCGGTTCGATCGATGGTATAACCAGGTTTTGCGACGATTACCGCTGCCACTATTTCGCCCCACTTCTCATCGGGAACTCCTATCACTGCTGCTTCCCATACACCATCAAAAGCGTAAAGAATGTTCTCTACTTCAACGGAATAGATGTTGCTGCCACCCGAAATAATCATATCTTTTTTGCGATCAACAAGTGTTATGAAGCCATCTTCATCAACGGAACACAAGTCTCCCGTATATAGCCACCCGTCACGAATTGCCTCAGCAGTAGCCTCTGAATTTTTATAATACTCCTTCATGATCATGTCGCTCCGAAGAAGCAATTCCCCAATTTCTCCAGGGGCAATTTCTTTTCCATCCTTGTCAATGACTTTGGCTTCCGTCAAAAATCTTGCCTTTCCGCTTGTCCCCAGCTTTTCCTTATGATCCTCCGGATATAAGTAAATCCCGGAAGGTCCGCCTTCTGTCAATCCACAGCGGTTGTTAAACTGATCCGTCTTAAACAGCTCCATGCTTCTCTTGATCAGTTCTGGGGACATCGGTGCCCCACCATACCTTAGACTTTCAATCGAGGATAAATCGTATTGGTCTGCATCTGGGACTTGCAGCATCATGTTATACATCGTTGGAACGGCAATAAATGATTGAATTTTGTATTGATCAATTGCTTTTAGAACTTCAACAGGATCAAATTTTTGTTGAATGACAATTGTTTGTCCCAAAAATAAATCCTTGAAGAGGATACTGAATCCTGCACCGTGAAAGAAAGGCATGAAATGCAAGATTCGGCTGTTCATTGTTTCCCCACTCAAACCAAGCGAATGAAAAATGAACAAAATAGCTCGATGATGATCGAATACGGCTCCTTTGGGTCTTCCAGTCGTTCCGGATGTATACAGGATGTGAGAATCATCATGCTGTTCAACCACTACATCAGGTTCATTTTCATTTTCGGTCAGAACCTGTTGCAACGACAAATGTCCTTCTACTTGCGCATGATGAACAGCAATACAATGAGCGACCTTGGCAGATCGAGCGTGTTCAATCAACGCTCCATACTCTTCATCATAAATGACCAGCTTGGCATCCGAATGATCGATGAGGTATGCTGCTTCTGATTTCGTCAGGCGAACGTTAATCGGAACCGTGACAGCACCGATCTTGGCGGCCGCAAACAAAGCGATCGGGAAGATATTGGAGTTTTTCATCATGAAGCATATTTTTTCACCTTTTGTAATCCCAAGTGAAAGCAAGCCATGTGCCAGTCGATTTACGATTCGATTTAGCTGTTCATACGTGTATGTCTGATCCTGATAGATGATCGCGACTCTATCCGGCATCATATTCGCGTTTCTGACAAGTGAACTCCCCATATTCACGATGACGCACCTCACCAACAAGGAAATCTCACATTATTTCCCTTTAAATTGTGGAGCCCGTTTTTCAAAAAATGCAGTAACTCCTTCTTTCAAATCTTCCGTCTGAAAACATACTCCTTGACCAAAGGCTTCCAACTCCAAAAATTCTTCTAAGCTGACATTTGCGCTATAGTGAACGAGTTGTTTGATCAGTCCAATTGACAAACTTGGCCCTTCTGCAATCTTTTGCGCTATGGAACATGCCCGCTCCAGTAAGATGTCATCATCGACTACTTCATTCACCAACCCGAGTTGGTATGCTTGTTCTGCCGAGATGCGCTCTCCCAACATCATCAGTTCTTTTGCTCGGTGAGGCCCTAATGATTGTGTTAAAAAATGAATCCCACCGAAATCGGGAAGTGCCCCCACTTTCACGAAACTTTGAATGAAGAAAGCGGAACGGGCTGCAATCACCAAGTCACAGGCTAATGCCAGACTGACTCCTGCTCCTGCTGCGGCGCCATTTACTGCTGCTATCATGGGTTTTTCCACTTTTCTCATCATGTGGAGCAGCTCATAATACTGTTTCATTCTTTTACGGGTAGAAAAGGCATTCGAGTTATCGCCCTGAACGTTCTTCAAATTGCCACCAGCACTAAACGCACGTTCTGTACCCGTGATGATAACCGCTTTGACTTGGTCGTCATATTGAATTTCCCTAAAGGTATCGAGTAGTTCCCATGCCACTTCCGTTAAAGGATTTCTGATTTCTGGCCTGTTCAATTTGATGATGCAGACTTTGTTTTCCATAGTAGTCACGATGTTTTTTTCCTTCATACGACTCACCTCTTTGCGTACTCGGACCAAGTTTGGTCAAATGTCATTAAAACGATAATTCTGATTGTTCGGAATCTTGTATTCATGATATTCTGGTATTATCTATTTTGAAAGTTTAGAAATGAAAAGGTTCGTTATGTAAATATTAATGGCTCATATAAGCAAGCCTAAGCAGTCTACTTGAAAATCAATGGTACTGAGGTGAAGCTATGCGAATCGAGCAACTAATCTACATAACTGAAATAGCAAAAACGGGATCGATTGCGAATACAGCCGAACGACTTTTTGTATCTTCTCCAGGTATAAGCCTTGCGATTAGCAGTTTGGAGGAGGAGCTGGGTGTAAAGATTTTTGATCGTTCTCGAACAGGATTAGAGCCAACTGAACTGGGGAAAAAGCTGATCGCTCGTGCACAGGAAATATTAATCCATATCGAGGAATTTAAAAACGAGGCGAAATATGATTCTTCCAAGTTTGAAGGACAGCTATCCATCTCAACTGTCCCTGGCATCTGTAGAACCATCATCCCAAAAACATTGGCTTCTATTAATTTGAAATACCCAAAAGTCCATCTTCATGTGAAAGAAGCACATCTTACGCAAGTTCGAAAAGACGTTTTAAATGGTGATGTCGACATTGGCATTATCTACTCATTTCCCTCCTCCCACGAAGAAAACCAACTACTTACCTCAACACATCTCACCGATACCTCCATGATGGTTTGCTTTCGAAAGGATTCGGAATTGGCATCCAAAGACATTCTTTACATGGAGGATCTATATAACTACCCGCTTGTTGGATCAACCAATTTGAGTGACACAAAAAAATTTCATGCCTATATTTTTGGGGAGTTTGATAAAATCAATTTTTTGGTTCAATCTCAAAATTATGAAACAAAAAAACATTTCATCTCACAAGGATTGGCATTGGGCTTTGAAACCTACCTAACGACGAAAGCTGATCCATTTTTTCAAGGGGAAGATATTATTTGTAAGCCCGTCATTGCAACAGAGCCCGTGGTCTCCTATTATTGCATCAAACGAAAAAACCAATACTTTTCCAAAGTCGGTAAGGAATTTTTAAAAGAACTTCAAGCCCAGGCGAATCAATATAAAGAATAAGTAAATAATGCGTCGATGCATGAATATGACAAAGGAGCTTCAGTAAATCTGATCTCCTTTTTTTGTATAAACGTTGATCATTGGAGGAAAAATACCATTTACATAAAACCAAATGGTGTTATATCATCATGAAGTAAAACCAAAAGGTGTTATATTTTCACTACGAAACGGAGAGATTTATCGTGGAACAAAACAATCAACAAACCGTAGAAGATATTAAACAAACCATTGTTTTCGACGCCCCTATTCAAAAGGTATGGGAGAAAGTATCCACTGCGGAAGCTATTTCTGCTTGGTTTATGCCGAATGATTTTCAACCAGTGGTAGGTCATGAGTTTCATATCCAATCCCCTTTTGGACCGTCCCCATGCAAAGTGTTGGAAGTAGAAGCACCTCATCGCCTTTCTTTTGCTTGGGATACAGACGGTTGGGTAGTCTCGTTTCTTTTAAAAGACCTGGGAGATAAAACGGAGTTTACCCTCATTCATGGTGGATGGAAAGCGGCAGATGAGATCATCGAAAAAGCAAACGCGAAGAGCGCAATGATTCGTGAGAAGATGAATCAAGGTTGGGTTGGAATTGTACATGAGCGTCTGAAAAAGGTTGTGGAAGGCTAAATGTCTGCTTCAGCAGAAAAGGTTGATGTATTTCAAGCGATCGCTGACCCTACTCGTCGAGAAGTACTTCGCTTGCTAGCTGAAAAAGAATTGCCTATCTCTGCAATTACCTCTCATTTCCCCATAAGCCGAACGGCTGTGGTCAAGCATCTTCATATACTTGCTGACGCAGATTTGGTTACGGGACATAAGGTAGGTCGCGAGAAAATCTATCGGTTGCATCCCGGTCCCCTAACAGAAGTAAAGCAATGGCTTTCCTTTTACGAGCAGTTTTGGAACAATAAGCTCTCTATGTTGAAGCATCTGGTGGAAACCGATGGCGATACGGCATTAACTGTCGTGCAATCGGAACCGGATCAAAAAAGGAAATAGTTTATCATGCCCTTCCCTCTTGATCGATTGACCCAAGATCAAGAGGGTTATCTTTGATCAGACATTTCTTATAGCAAAAAGACTGCCGATTGCTCGACAGTCTGGGTAATTGGCTTACTTATTCAACAGCTCGGTCAGTTCAGTGGATTCGGTCAAGTGCAACGGTGCTGTTCCATAAGCTTTGCCATCTTCTGAATCAAACATATGGTTTTTGTTGTCTCCGCTCAATACGAAGAACAGTGTCTTCGCCTTTACTTCTGCTTTGTTATCAGTTCCAACAGTCGCTGGCAAAGTGTTTGTCGTTACTTCAGCGTAGTTGAATTCAACTGCCAAAGCCTCTTTCTTGTCCTTCTCCACCGCTTGGGTGCTGTCATCAAAACGCATTTGGTCCGCAGGTGTTTCAAAACGTTTATTCATTAGCGCAAGAATTTCCTTGAACTTGTCATCTTCCGGCTTCAGGGATGTTTTTTCCCCTTGCTTGTACACAACGATTTCTTGTGGAGCAACGATCACCTGTTGCTCTTCTTTTTTCGCTTCTTCAGGTTTTTGCGTAGTTGCTTCACCTGCTGGTTGTTGGGTACCTGTTGCCGCTTGATCTTGTTTTGCTGGTTGCTCTGCAGTTTGCGTGTTGCCGCAAGCAGTCAGGACTGCTAACAGAAGTGCAGCTGGGATCAATGTAGACTTTTTCATGTTGAGGACCACCTTTTCTATATTCTCTCTCCACTGTTTTATTCGCGTATTAGAAATAAGGGCGATCGCGAACAATCGCGAACACGCCCGTGCCGTTACTGATACGTGGAGTGCTATTAACCCAAGCATTATATTACATATGGATATGAATAGCAAATTACTACTTATTGATTCTTACTTTGAAAGCTCCCCTAATCGATGAATCACATGGCATGTACATGAAATGCCCTGATAAAAAAGGTCCACTACCATATTTTCATTCGGCGCATGATTCGCCTCATCTGCGTTCGCATACGGGACCATCACGGATGGGACTCCGAGAATCTGAGTCCAGACATAATCGGGGAGGCTCCCGCCGACTCCAGGTACAAGAAGAGGATCTACTCTGTACGCATCTCTGACTGCCTGTGTAACCACTTTCACGATCTCCAGTTCAGCAGAAGTACGTGAAGGTTTCATTTCTCCATGATGCAAGACCTCTATGGAAGGATTGTGTTTTTTCACATGTTCGCAAAGCTTTTGAAAAATATCGTCTGGGTCTTGATCGATGACTAGCCGTATATCCATTTTCACACGCGCAGTGGCAGGAATAATCGTCTTGGAGCCGTCTCCCCCGTATCCACTGTGAAAACCGCAAATATTGAAAGTCGGTTCCAAGGATACCAAGCGATAAAAGGTTTCGGCGTCCGCTTCGATATCTGGATATCCGATCTGCTCGATTAACACCTCACGTTCAAAAGGAAGCTTGCGAAGCAAATCCAGCTCATAGGCAGTCGGTTGGCGGATATTATCGTAAAATCCTTCGATTAGCACCCTCCCTTGCTCATCACGCATCGTTTTTAACAAGTCAATAAGCATCCATGCCGGATTGGGTGCGATATTTCCCATATTTCCCGAATGATGATCCCATTTTGCTCCGTGTGCTACCAGTTCGACACCAAGAATACCCCTGACACCTAACTCAACAGAAGGGATACCACTTCCATGCATGGGCCCATCTGATGTGTAAACAAGGTCACATGCCAATAGCTCTTTATTCTCTTCAACGAAAGTCGCGAGATGAGGACTACTGTTTTCCTCCTCCCCTTCAAATACCAGCTTCACATTGACTGGCAACTCACCAAAGCTGTCCAAATACGTTTGAATCGCCAGTACCTGAGCCATTAACTGACCTTTGTTGTCTCCTACTCCTCGACAATAAATCCTTCCGTCTCGTATGTTCGGTTCAAAGGGTGGCGACAGCCATTCCTCGAGCGGCTCAGGGGGCTGGACATCATAGTGACCATAGATCAATACTGTGAATGCATTCTCAGCCTTTATCCATTCTCCATATACAATTGGATGTCCCGCTGTTTCCATTAGGCGACTCTGTATCCCACATGCCTGCATCATCTCATTCAACAGCTCCGCACATTCTCGTACGCCTACATTGGTTGTACTTATGCTTTTCTGTTTCAACAAGGCAAACAGTTGCTGTAAATAAAGTTCTTTACGCTCCACTATCAGACGCTGAACAGTAGCTAAGCTCATGCTATATTCTCTCCTATCTATGGTTTCCTTTTTGATCAGACATAGAGATGACAAGCCACACTATGCGAATCGGTTACCTGCTGCATATCTGGTCTGATTTCTTTGCATATCTCCATCACATTCGGACATCTACTGGCAAAAGCGCAGCCCAGTGGAGAGTTGGCTGGTAAAGGCACGTCCCCTTGCAAAATGATTCGTTCTTTCCTCAATCGGGGATCTGCCACTGGGATGGCGGATAACAACGTCTTGGTATAAGGGTGTAATGGATTGGCGTACAATTGTTCCGTTGTCGCAAGCTCCGCCATTCTCCCTAAATACATGACTCCTACACGATTGCATATATGCCGAACTACCCCGAGATCATGGGAAATGAACAAGTAAGTCAGTTGAAATTCTTCTTGTAAATCCTGCATGAGATTTAAGATTTGCGACTGGATCGATACATCTAGTGCAGAGACGGGTTCATCAGCCACTACTAGCTGTGGTTGAAGAATCAGTGCACGAGCAATGCCAATTCGTTGCCGCTGCCCACCCGAAAATTCATGAGCATACCGCTCAGCATACGTGCGATTTAACCCGCAAACCTCCATCATATGATGTATTTTTTCCAAACGCTGATGTTCATCACCCAATCTATGGGCTTTTAGCGGCTCATCTAGAATTTCCTTTACCGTCAATCGTGGGTTAAGCGACGAGAATGGATCTTGGAACACCATTTGAAAATGCTTGCGCTGTTGCCTCAGTTCACTCGCTGATAAGGAGGACAGACTCCTGCCTGCAAAGCTGATATCTCCTGAAGTTGGTTTTGTCAGGTGCAAAATCGCCCTGCCCATCGTCGATTTTCCACATCCGGATTCTCCTACCAGCCCGAGCGTCTCTCCTTGATTGATGGTAAACGAAACATGATCGACGGCCTTCACTACACTCTTCGTTTTTTGCAGCAGCTTGCTCTTCCCTGGATAAAACACCTGTAACTGTTGTACTTCTACTAATGGGTCCATCCCAACACCTCCCGTTCTCCTAGGCATGTAACCAGCAGCGGCACGTATGATTATTGCCGACCGAAACGATCGCGGGGTCTTCCACCCAGCAACGGTCAATAACACGATCGCACCGTTCTGCAAAGCGACAACCCTTGGTGATCGACCCTGCTGGCGGGACTTGCCCTTTGATCGTATATAAGCGGCTTCTCTTTTCTACTGAAGAGGGCATGGATTGCAGTAGACCAATGGTATAAGGATGCTTAGGATTATGGAATAAATCATCGACGTCAGCTTCTTCCACGACTTCTCCTGCATACATCACCAGAACGCGATCACACATCTCAGCGACCACCCCCAGGTCATGAGTGATTAGCATGATGGCTGTATTTTCTTTTTCTTGCAATTTTTTCATCAGGTCTAAGATTTGCAATTGAATCGTTACATCCAGCGCCGTTGTTGGTTCATCCGCAATCAACAGCTTTGGCTGGCATGCCATCCCAATCGCAATCATTACCCGTTGCCGCATTCCACCCGACAATTCGAACGGATAGCTTCGGTAGATTTGCTCAGCACGGGATATACCGACGCGCTTTAGCATCTCAATGGATTGTTCTTTTGCTTCCTGTTTGGATGCGCACGTATGAAGTAGAATAATCTCATCGATTTGTCGGCCGATCGTAAAAACAGGGTTTAAGGAGGTCATCGGCTCCTGGAAAATCATCGCGATCTCGTTTCCTCGGACCACACGCATTTCTTCCTCGGAGAGTTGGGTCAAATCCCTGTTGTTATAAACAATTTGTCCATTCGTAATGCGGCCGGGTGGGCTGATCAGGCGCATGATCGATAGTGAGGTAATGCTTTTGCCGCAACCGGATTCTCCGACGATCCCCAAGGTTTCACCCGCATGAACAATAAAGGAAATACCGTTGACGACAGTTATCTCTTCCTTTTCTTTCTTAAAAGAAACCTGTAACTGGTTGACCTCTAAAATAGGCGTATTCATTCGTTCACTTCTACTCCTTTAGCTTGGGATCGAGCGTATCTCGCAGACCGTCGCCAAACAAATTGAAGCAGACGACAGTCAGTACAATGGCGATCCCAGGAAAAAATGTTGGGTAGAAAAAATTCCGGCTGTTGTCTTTGGCTGCGCTCAACATCGCCCCCCATTCCGGAGCTGTTATGTCACCACCTAGACCGAGAAAGCTAAGAGCAGCTCCAAGCAGAATCGCTGTACCAATTCTCATCGTCAAATAAACCATGACCACAGGAAGCATACCGGGCAAAATATGCCGTATGATAATCACAAAATCCTGCACACCGATTGATTTAGCCGCTTCCACATACGTCATTTGCTTTAACGCTAAAGCACTCCCTCTGACGATGCGGATGAAGATGGGAACCGTAAAAACTGCTACTGCAAAAATAATGTTAACCATCCCAGCCCCTAGCACGGCAATCACTGCGATCGCGAGCAATATCCCCGGAAACGCCAACAAAATATCGGTTAGACGCGTAATGATCGAGTCAATCCACCTTCCGTAATATCCAGCTAATAGGCCAAGCAGCGTCCCAATAACAGCACCGATCCCGACAGATACGAAACCAATGAACAGTGTTTCACGAGTCCCAGCCAAGACACGACTGAAGATATCCCGATTTTGATGATCGGTTCCGAACCAGTGCAGTAGGGATGGCTGTTGATGTTTCCTATTGTCCATAAGTGCGATATGCGTCTGACTAGGCTGTATTTGGACGAGTACAGGCTCTTGCATCGATGTTTCAACAGCTATCGGGACAATGGTAGATACAGGCCCGATTGATACTTTCACTTGCCCGATACCCTGACCAAGTGCGGTCACCATCCCATCAGGCGTTACACGTACTACTTTTTCATCTGTCGACTGGTAATGAATTTGTCCGTCCTCTTCCGATTGCTTTTTCTTGGCTGTTACGAACCCGTTGTTTTCTTGTGAGACAGCCTTGTTCGCCCCCACTACTTGTTTCAGGTTGCTACGAATTTGTTCTAAGCCGATCAGCTTAACATCATTAGAAAGTCTGGCCTCTAGCTCAAGCTGGAAGATGTCCCCCTTCTTTACCATGCCTGCCGGACCTTGAAGCAGCAGCTGCGTAAGAATCGGTGGGGAGTCCTCTGCAGAAACGTCTAGCTTGATCTGCGTAGCGACATCTCCTTTTGCCATCAGCACCGTTGTGCTTCCTTGCCCGACTGGTGTTATGGTGATCGAGCCATTCGATTCACTGACGGTGGAAATCTGTCGGTTCGTACTTTGCAGCATAAGCTCAGACACAGGGCGTTCTGTACCATCACTCATGATCCCGCTTATTTGAATCGATCCGGTCAATTCTTTCGTTTTGTCGATTCCCTTTTCCTCATACTGCTCTGTCACAGGCCGATTCGGATCATAGGGTGTGATCCATGGCCCTGCCAACCCTAGCAGAAAGATGCCGATTAATATCCAGAAGGCTACTACCGCCATCGTCTGTTTCTTGAACTTTTTCAAAAATAGCTGAATGGGAGAGTGAGTATTCTGACTTTTCATTCGTCTGCTCCTCTTTGTTATTCATAACGGATTTGCGGATTCACAAGACTGTAGCTGATATCTACAAGAAGATTGACGATGAGAAACTGGACGGAAAAGAGCAGAATGAGCGCTTGCATGGCCGGATAATCGCGAGCGAGAACGGAATCAATCAAATACGATCCCAGCCCTGGCCAGGCAAAAACTTGCTCAACTACGACTGCTCCTCCGAGCAAAAAGCCAAATTGCAACCCTGTCATCGTGATCACGGGAATCAGCGCATTACGCAATACATGCGTCCAAATGATGACTGACTCTCGCTGCCCTTTTGCCTTGGCTGTGCGTACAAAATCTTCCTGTAATACTTCAAGGACACTGGAGCGTGTAAAGCGGGCAATGATCGCAGACACTCCGAATCCTAGTGTTATCGACGGAAGCAGAAGGTGCGCAAAGGTTCCGCTGCCACTGGTTGGGAACCACCCCAACTGCACGGCAAACATTTGCATGAGCATGAGTCCGAACCAAAACTCCGGAATGCTAATGATCGTCGTGGTTGAGATAATCCCGATGCGATCCCAAATCGACTTGCGCCGAGCCGCTGAATAAATTCCGACAACCAGGCCTATAATCAGCGCCCAGAACATGGCGGCAAACGTTAATCCAAGCGTGTATAAGAACCGCTTACCGATCTCGTCAGACACATTGGTCTTTGTTTTATAGGAAACACCGAAATCGCCGGACAAAATTTGCTGAAGATAACGACCGTACTGCACATAGAGTGGATCATGAAAGCCTAGATTCGCTTTTACTTTCTCATAGGTGGCCATATCCATTTCCGCACCGTACATGATGCGGATCGGGTCGCCAGGGGTAAGATGTACGAACAAAAAAGAAAGGATCGAGATGATCACTAAAATGGGAATCATGCCCAATATGCGACCAAAAATATATCTAGCCATTTCCTACACCTTCTCTTTAGAAAACTAACTTATTGTTTGTATGCAGCCTGGAGACGAACTGTATCAAGAGTAACCCCAACATCCAAGACATTTTTCCGTTTTGCGATCACCACATCCGGGACGTACAGGAATATCCATGGGGCTTCCTCCATGATGACTTTTTGTGCTTCGGTGTATTTTTGCTGTGCCATGCTGTTGGCCGTTGCTTTCAATGCTTCATTTAGCAGCTGATCGACTTGTTGGTTCTGATAATAGCCAGAGTTATTATAGTTCGGTGGAATTCGGTCAGATGCAAAGTTCGGTCGCATTCCCCAATCCGCTTCCGCTGTACCCGTACCCCATCGCCCAATATAGAGATCCGTTCCCTCTCCGGCATCCAGCCTTTCAAATAGCGTGCCGCTCTCGTAAGCTTGCACCTCTACTTTGATCCCTACAGCTTGCAGCTGCATTTTGATATTTTCAGCAATCGCGACGAATTCCGTTGAATTGCGCGTCCACAACGTAGCTGCGAAACCATCTGGATAACCAGCCTCTGTCAAAAGCTGTTTCGCTTTGTCAACGTTGTACGGATAGCCTTGCTGTTTCGCGTAGCCTTTTACCAATGGCGAAAGCGGTGAATCGGCAGCTGTGCCAAAACCGTCAGCAACCTGACTGATCAATTGTTCTTTGTTGATCGCGTAGTTCATCGCCTGCCTCACCCGCTTGTCCTTGTACTTATCCAGCTTTGTATTCATACCGACATAAATCATGTTGAGCGATGGACCGGAGTAAACATCCAGATTCGGATCTGTTCCCATACTCCGCGCATCCAGGGTCGGCAAACTTGTCACAATGTCTACTTCGCTGGCTTTGAGCATATTGACCCGCGTACTCGCCTCCGTCACAGGCTTAAACAGAATCGCTGCTAGCTTTGCCGGCTTCTCTTTATCCCAGTAACCATCAAAGGCAGCTACCTTCACAAACTGCCCGTTCTTCCATTCGCGGAATTGGTAGGGTCCTGTCCCTACTGGATTGCGGTCCAAGTTGTATTTCGGATCATCGATCTTTTTTTGCAATTCTTTCAGCGATTTAAAGGTGGCAGAAGGATGTGCCATATAGGCAACCATCGCAGAATTGGGTTCTTTCGCCACAACAGTGATCGTGTACGGGTCTACTACAGTAACCTCCTTGATAAATCCAAAGAAGCTCGCTCTTGCCATGCCATTCTCCTTGTTGCGTACGTAATCCAGATTCTTTTTCACTACTTCTGCATCAAAGGGTGAACCGTCATGAAAAAGGATTCCTTTGCGTAAATGAAAAGTCAGAGAAGTTGCATCAGCGCTTAATTTGTAATCGGTTGCAAGAATAGGGACAACCTCCCGATTTTCATCCAGCGTAAGCAATCCTTCGAACATCGTGGACAAAATATGCAGCGTGTTGCTATCCGTGGAATTCCAAGGATCAAGTGAGGTGGCCTCCGCTTCAAGAGCCACTGTTAATTCCGCATTTCGTACTGCCTTTGCTGGTACTTCTTGTTGTTGAGCATTTCCAGGCGCTGGTCCGCTTGTTGGCGGGGGTTGACCAGAATTGCTCGTACAGGCAGATAGCATGGCTGTTGCCATCAAAAAGCTGACTGTGAGTAATCTCACTCTTCTTCTCATCTGCACGTAAATCTCTCCCCTTTCTATCAATGAAGTGAAACTACTGAATTAATTAGCATGATCTATGCCAAAAAAATAGGCAGCAGTCTATGCTGCTTCCTCGTCCTGAACCGTTGATATTTGCTGGTTTTCTCCATCAATTAATCGTGCAATGAAATACTATTTGGTTTACGATATAGAATATTCTGTTATTTCTTGCAATTAATTCAACCAAACACACCCAAATAACCAAAAGCGAGGAAGGCATGATGAACGAATTCATTTTACTAGCTGGCAGCAAAGACACCCGAATCGCGCTTGTCAATCAACTTCAGGAGATTATGGACGGGTATGTGCGGATGAGTAGTTATTCCGTCGAGGAGGAGCTTCCAACAACCCTTCATAATCAATTGGTCGTCCTCTCCCACCCGCTCGTATTAGAAGAGCCAAAAATAAGAGCATGCCTTGGAACAAATTGCAAGCTCATCATCGCCAATAGGATCATCAATTACGAAAACATCGACAGGCTCTTATACTTACCAGCTGGAACCAAAGCTTATTACGTCAATGACTCCTTAGAAACATGTTTGGAGTCCATTGAATCACTGAAAAAGCTGGGGATTGACCACATTCATTACATACCGTATTATCCCGGCATTCCGCACGTAGAAAAAATTGATCTCGCAGTGACACCAGGGGCGTTCGAGCTAATCCCTGACCATGTTCAAGATGTAGTGAGTATCGGTCCCCGCCTGATGGACATCTCGACAATTCATCAAATACTCGACCATTTCCAACTGAACGAGCCAGGAGATGTGATCTCTCAGCGCTATTTGCGTAAAATCATTCAATTGAGCAAGCGGCTGGCTGATGCCAACCAGATCGCCACAGATTTGAATAAGCATTTGAATGAGGTGCTGGATGGCGTAAACGACGGGATCTTGACAATTACGCAAGATGGCAAGATCACGGTCTTCAATGAGGAGCTCGGCCTTCTGCTCGGTGTCTCTGCCAAGCGTGTTATTGGCAGACATATTCGTGATGTCATGGATCATCCTGAGCTTATCGACTTTTTATTTGCCCTCTCACAGGAAGAGGATCGCTGGTTTACGTTCGGTGAGGTTGAAGTCATTGTTCACCGCTTCCCTTTAAACAATGACCAATCACTCGTCGCTACGTTCAAGAATGCGAGAAAGACAATCGAGTTGGAAAGATCGCTGCGCTCCGAATTGAAAAAGAAAGGCTTTGTGGCCAAATACACATTTGACGATATGATTGGGGAAAGCTCAATCCTCACGCGCACAAAGGAAAAGGCAAAAAAACTGGCAAAAACAGACCTCACCCTCCTGATCCAAGGAGAGAGCGGCACGGGCAAGGAACTTTTTGCGAGTGCCATCCACAACGCATCGCTGCGGGATAAGAGGCCGTTTCTCGCTGTCAATTTCAGCGCCATTTCTGAGGATTTGATGGAAAGCGAGCTGTTCGGCTATGATGACGGTGCATTCACAGGGGCTAAAAAAGGTGGAAAAGTTGGCTTGTTCGAGCAAGCAAACGGCGGCACGATCTTTTTGGACGAAATCGGTGACAGTAGCCTGAAGCTACAGGCACGACTTCTGCGGGTCCTGCAGGAAAAAGAGATTATGCGCATCGGGGGAAGCCAAATCATTCCAATCGATGTTCGAATCATTGCTGCCACTAACAAAAATTTGCTGCATATGATCGAACAAGGGACTTTTCGGGAAGATTTGTATCATCGGCTACGTGTTCTCTTTGTCGATCTCCCCTCCCTGCGAACTCGAACCGATGACATCCCGCTGCTCGTTCGGCATTTTATCCGACAAAGCGTACACCCACAAGTGACTATCAAGCCGGAAGTCATCGAGAGGCTCACTACCCTACCGTGGTTTGGAAATGTGCGGGAGTTAAAGAACACCATCGATTACATGCTGGCTGTCTGTGACGAGGATATCATCCAAATTGAGGACATGCCGTGGGAAAATAGCTTTTTAAAAAGCGATCATTCACATACCGAAGCGCCGGTCATTCCTGATGAAGAAGACGAGCTGCTGCTTATCTTACGGAGTATTCAAACCATCGCTGAACGTGGCGAAAGGCCAAATCGACGGAAAATAACCGAGATGAGCAAGGATTGGGCAAAGCCACTGAGCGAGCAGCAGATTCGCAGCAGATTGGATGTACTTGAATCGCGTGGATATATTGTGAAAAGCCGGGGGCCTTTTGGGACGAGGTTAACCGATGCTGGATTGAGGGTATTGAAATAAAGATGGTCTATCTATTGCGGTCCTGGGAAAAATGATTTATGGTAGTGAACTACGAAATCTGGACTCATTTGATAAGGAGATGCTCAATGAATCATCAAAAAATCGTCCATTTCAGTGATAAGGACTTGGATGGCGTATCCTGTGCGATCCTGAGTCAAATTGCTTTTTCCAATCAAGAAGTCGATTCTCGCGGGGTAACTCCTTACACTGTCAATCAAGACGTACAAAAGTTTGTCGAAGAAGAGCTTACCTCCGAGATGTATGTCGTGATTACCGATGTAAGTGTCAATGACGAGGTCGCAACGCTCATTCAGAAAAAAGTCGATCAGGGACATGCGTTTATCTTGATCGATCATCACCCAACCGCCCTGCCACTGGCTTCCAAGTACGAGTGGGCACAGGTTATTACAGAAGAATCAGGGACAAAGACTTCGGCAACGAGCCTTTATTATGATTACCTGGTAAACCAGGGATATTTGACCCCTACTGGCGTTCTCTCTGACTATGTGGAGCTGGTTCGTGCCTTTGATACGTGGGACTGGGATGCAACCGGCACTGTACAGGCTAATCAACTGAACATTTTATTCTATATGGTCGAGCGAGACACGTTTGTTCAAAATGTGCTGGGACGCTTGCGTGGTGAAGGTGCTGATACGGATCAATTCGTATTTGACGAAGTAGAATCCATCCTCATTTATACAGAAGAAAAACGAATCGATGAATTTGAACAAAAAAAGCTGAAGCAAATGAAGCTGATTCCGGTAGAAATCGATTTAGACGAGCCAAAAACGTATCAAGTGGGTGTGGTTTTCCTCGAACAATATCACTCCACGACAGGCAATTTCTTATGTAAGAATGCGGAAATGATTGATTTCGTCGCGATGCTAGATCCTGGGAAAGGCAGAATCAGCTTTCGAACCATTCGCGAAGACGTGAATCTGTCTGTGATCGCCCAGCATTACGGTGGTGGCGGTCATCCAAAGGCTTCTGGATGTTCCTTTACGGGCGTTACGTTAAAGTCTTTCGTGTACCCTGCTTTACGAACGAATTAGAGCAAAAAACAATCAGTCCAATTTCTCCATCCGTGAAATGAGAAATTGGACTTTTTTTGTTTTATTCTCCTTGTGCCTCTCCGATCTCATATCGCAGTTGTATGGATCCACTTTTTCCGTAAAGCTTGGTTTCTATCAACTTCATGTCGTGACGTGTATGGATGTTGTCAAAGTAATATTTGCCGCTGCCCATTAAGACCGGATGAATAATGATTCGAAGTTCATCAAGTAAATCAGCATTGATCAAACTTTGAACAAGACCCGCACTTGCAGGAACAATGATATCACCCTTGATTTGTTTTTTTAGCTCCTTTATTTTCGTCATGACATCAGAATAAAGGAGTGTAACCTTATTGGCGTAGTCCCCCCAATGAACTTCCGTTAGCTCACTATTATTGGTTACGACAAACTTTTGTGTCTTATTCATAGCATCAGCCCAATCACCCTCTTGGAACGGCCAATAGCTTGCAAAACCTTCATAGGTGACTCGCCCCATCAAGATTGCGTCGACCTTCTGGAAGAACGCAAGACCATCCTCTGTGGCGTCCAAGATTCCAGGCAACGCCCAGCTAACCATATTGTCCTCTTCTCCTGTCGGTCCCGTATAGATACCATTCAATGTGCTGCTTACGTTTGCAATTATTTTCCCCATCAGATCTCCGCCATTCTTTCGTATAGTATTATCTAAAAATTACCACATTTCACTACTCAGTATTTCTTCTCGATTGCTCAAATTTCCCTTTCGACAAAAAAGAAGGTGAGGAAAACGAAACGGTTTTCCCCACCTTCTTCCTTTTAGACGCTTTTCGTCCTATTACAGTTCAACGATCTTTGTCGCGATGTTATTGCAAAATTCCCTGTCATGCTCCACAAAAAGAATCGTTGGCGAGTGTTCGAGGAGCAGCTCTTCGATTTGCATGCGAGAAATGACGTCAATAAAGTTTAGCGGCTCATCCCAAATATGAAGATGTGCTTTCTCGCAAAGACTTTTCGCAATGAGAACTTTCTTCTTCTGCCCGCCACTAAAAGCAGAGATATCCTTCTCGAATTGCACCCGGGAAAAATCCAGCTTGCGCAAAATTGATTTAAACAAGCTCTCTTCGATCCCGTTGTCTCGCGCAAAGTCAGTGAGATTGCCCTTTAGATGGGAAGTGTCCTGAGAAACATACGAGATTTTCAATTGACTCCCCTTTCTGAAGGTCCCCGTTTGTTCGATGTTCTCCCCGCAAATGAGCTTGAGAATGCTGGATTTTCCAGAACCGTTCTTTCCCGCCAGCGCAATGCGCTCGCCTTGCTCAATCGTAAAGTTGACATCTGCGCATACGAGCTTCTCTCCGTAATAAATGGAGACCTTCTCCAGTTCGGCTAGTTGATTTTTATGATAAGCAAGCTGTGCAATTTTTAAGCTATCTTGGTTTTCAATGTTCTTCAGCAGCTTCGATTTTTCATCAATGGCGGATTGCTGTCTTTGCTCCATCGATTTGGAGCGCTTCATCATTTTCGCAGCCTTGTGGCCAATATACCCTTTGTCTACTTTGGAACCGGAATTCAACGTTCCATTTTTCGTCTTTTCCACAGCATCTGACCAGTTGCTTGTACGTTTGGCTGCGTCCGACAATCGTTTAATGTCTTTTTTGAGCTTCTCATTCTCAGCGAGTTCATAGTTATCCTGTCGCTGTTTATTTTCCCACCAATCAGAGAAATTCCCTTTTTGCACCTCGATGTTCGTCTTGTTGATGGACAGGATGTGATCGACACAGTTGTCTAGAAATGCCCGGTCGTGGGACACCAAAATATAACCGCTTTTGGAATGGAGATAATCACTGACGAGCTCCCTTGCATGCATGTCGAGGTGATTGGTTGGCTCATCAATTAACAAAAAACTGTTTTCCTTTAGAAATAAGGCAGCTAACATCACTTTCGTTTGCTCCCCGTTAGACAAAGATTCAAAGGGACGATATAGAACATCCTCTGAAACCTTTAAGAGGGAGAACTCGCGCATTAATTCCCATAACTGATAGTCAGGGACAATGTCTTGAACGATATCAATGGTAAGATATTCTTTGTTCTCGACTTGGAAAGGAAAGTATTCAAAGCTGACATGCGCACTAATCTTTCCGCTGTATTCATATTTACCAAGCAACAGGTTGAGGAAGGTCGTCTTCCCTCTCCCGTTTCTTCCCGTAAACCCTAATTTCCAATCCGTATCGATTTGGAAGCTCACGTTTTCAAAAATGTTATCGAAACTGCCTTCATAGGCAAACGTCAAGTTATTTACATTGATTAATGACATACAATCATCCTCCTGTATCAAAATAGAAAAGCTACAAGAAAGTTACCCTCTCTTGTAGCTCAAATAAATACAGCAAATCCAACTCAAACAAGAGTTAGATATGGATATATTGATTGAGTGAAAAGATAATGTAACTTTCTTGCGTATAAAGAATAAAACATGCGAAGGATTTCGCTTTTTTGTTTTATTTTTTAGGCAAGAAAAGAATCCATTATACCTTTCAGCTCCCGTCATTAATTTAACAGCATTGTATCATATCCAAATTTTAGTTTCAACAGGTTTCACTTTTTATCATTCCGACGACACGACTCCCTCGACCACTTAGTACCAAGAATTTTTTTCCATAAAAAGAAGGAATTTAAATTTTTGTTTTGAATTCTCATACTTATTGAAATTTTTTTACTTATTGCATTCATATGGAGGAGTTAAGCTATGAAAAAAGTGGTAAGAAGTTTGGGTATTCTCGTCTTGGCATCATCATTCCTGTTCGTCCCGACTCAAGCAGCAGATGCGGTAGGAAAAGGAAAAGACTCTATCGTCCGTCCACAAAAATATATCTTTGAAGGAAACTGGCGGTACGGTGATACGTTAGTAGTGGCATACGATACTTTCTTTCCGAATGGATGGATTTCGATTGAAAAAGAGCCACATCGCGGTACACAGCTTGGATATGAAATAGCGAAATATATTAATGGCGCTAATTATGGGCAAGTGGAAAGAAGCTTAAGCTTTAACATCCCTTCTGGATGGGTAGAAATCGGTCGAGGTTATAACAACAAGAGACAGGCTTATATAGATATCCGAAATGAGAATAAAAAACGCTACCAACCTCAAGAGCTGGAGAATAAATGGGTCGGTACCGGCCAGCCTGTACCATATGGCTGGGTCGTGGTAAATGTAAGTCTCTATGAAAAACATATCGTAAATATCACCAGTATCCCTACTGAATCCAGTATTGAAGCGGTCAAGCATCCTTCGCCAGCCTTTGCTTATGAAATCCCAAGAGGCTGGGAAATCACTGTAGATGGAGAGCATTCTCGAATTCTTACAAGAAAGTACTAATCATTACGGATACAATTTATTACGAAATGAGATAATGAAACGACCTGTAGGTAGCACGATGGAAAACCATTCGTGCAACCCACAGGTCGTTTTCGTTAATCGAAAGGAAAACTCTCCTGCGGTTTCCAATCAAATGTGCAGTTGAATCCGATTGCCAGAAGGATCCTCTGTTACAAAATGACCGCTCTCCTCCTGTACTGATGCGCCGATGTCTCTTAACTGAGTGATTACACGATTTCTCGCTTCCTCATTCGGGAACACCATGACAAACGATTCAAGTCCTGGGCTCTTAGGATGTGGTTGTGGAGCACCGACACCCGCCCACGTGTTCAACGCGATATGATGATGGTACTTTCCAGTGGAAATGAACAGTGCCTGTGCTCCATATCGGTTCACTACCTCAAAGCCAAGTCCTTTGGTATAAAAATGTTCAGCTTCATTCAACCTCGATACATGCAGATGAATATGTCCCATGATGGTACCAGCAGGCAGACCCTTCCACGCGCTTTCTTCCCCACTGGACAACAAATCTGTAAAATTCAATGGTTCCGTTGCCATGTCTACGGTGCCCTCATGCCAACTCCATTGATCAGAATCACGATCGGCATAAATTTCAATCCCATTTCCATCCGGGTCCGATAAGTATAGCGCTTCACTAACGAGATGATCCGAAGACCCGATACGCATATTCAACGCAGAGAAGTGTCTCACTACGTTTGCCAAATCAGAGCGTTTTGGCAACAAGAGCGCAAAATGATACAAACCTGTCGTATGATTTTGTTTTGGTAATGCATCATTCAGTTGTTCGATGGAGAGCAACACAGTTTTGCCGTCAGTTGTCAGTTCCGCCTTTGTGGCAGATTGGTTCAAGATTTTGAATCCGATCACTTCCTGATAATAAGCCAGGGAGCGATCCAGGTTTTGCACCTTGAGATTGACTTGTCGGACAAACGTATGGGGACTTTGATGAAATTTCATAAGCGTGTTCCTCCTCGTTTATACAAATGAGCGTTCTTCGTACTACTGTCAAGCTGACCATAAAAGACCGTCTCTATTCAATGGTGAAGGTGCGTTTTTAACTTACGATTTGTAATAAAGTTACTATATTATATCTAATGCCAATTGTCACGAAAAATCCTCCCCAAATAAAAAAAGAGCGGTTTCTCGCTCTTTTTTCGTCGTTCTTTTAGATCGCTTTCTCCACGATTTCTGCAATGTCCAACGTTTTGACGAGATGCTCCATCTCCTTTGCCTTTGTCCCGTCACTCATCATCGTGAGACAGTATGGACAGTTACTGCCGATTGTCGTTGGATTCAGACGGAGTGCCTGCTCCGTACGCTCAATATTTACCCGTTTTCCTTGTGTTTCTTCCATCCACATCATCCCGCCGCCTGCCCCGCAGCACATCGCATCTTGTTTGTTGCGCGCCATCTCCAACACTTGAACGCCCGGAATGTGGGTAAGGATTTGCCGCGGGATATCGTAAATATCGTTATAGCGCCCAATGTAACAGGAGTCGTGATAAGCAATGGATTCTTCGACTTCCTTCGTCGGCTTGATCCGCCCTTCCTGCATCCACTTCCAGATCAATTCTGTATGATGATAGACTTCTGCCTCCAAACCGAATTCTGGATATTCATGCTTAAACGTGTTGTACGTATGTGGGCAAATCGTGACGATCTTCTTTACGCCATATCCTTGGAAGTTCGCGATGTTTTCCTGGCAGAGCTGCTGGAATAAAAACTCGTTCCCCATCCGGCGGGCTGTATCCCCGGAATTGCGTTCCTCATTGCCCAGAACAGCAAAGGAAATACCTGCCGTATTCATAATTTTGACGAAAGCCTGTGCGATCTTTTGGCTGCGAAGATCAAACGATCCCATGGAGCCGACAAAGAACAAATATTCGAACTCCTCTACCTCACTCACGGTAGGCACATGGATGTCTTCCCGCCCCTCTCGCCACTTCAACCGTTCTTTACGGTTAATCCCCCACGGATTGCTTTGTCGTTCGATATTTTGGAAATAGCGAGATGCTTCATGCGGCATACTGCCTTCCGTTAACACGAGATAACGGCGCATATCAATCATTTTTTCCACATGCTCATTCGCTACCGGACATTGGTCCTCGCAATTTCTGCACGTCGTACAAGCCCATAGCTCTTCTTCTGTAATGACATCTCCGATCAGCGCGGGAGCTTGTTCTGCGGTAACAGCCACTTCATCGTGCATCGGAAAGCTCCCTTTTACCTGCGCAAACACAAAGGATGGCATCCATGCTGTACGTGATGTAATTGCTGAACCTTTTTCCGTCAAATGATCGCGCATTTTCACAATCAGATCCATCGGCGATAACGTTTTGCCTGTACCTGAAGCAGGACACATGCTGGTACATCTGCCACATTCTACACAGGCGTACAGGTCTATCAACTGATTTTGCCGGAAATCCTCGATCTTTCCGACACCATAAGTCTCTTGCTTTTCATCCTCAAAATCAATGGATGTGAGCTTCCCAACAGGTTTGGTATCGCGCAACATGATATTTACAGGCGCGAATAGTACATGCGCGTGCTTGGATTGCGGGACATAGACCATAAACGCAAGTAGCGTAAGTAGATGAACCCACCAAAACAGATAGAACAGTGCACCAGCTATTTCAGGGCGCATGCCAGTGAAAAAGCTAGCGATCAAAGATGAGATCGGAGCATACGCCCCAACTGAATCTCCCTGCCATAGATGCTCAAAGGCCAAGGTAAAGAAAATCGAAAGCATCAGTGTTGTTAAAAAGATAATCACGAGCCCCGATTTAAACCCTCGTTTCAAACGCTTTACTTTCTCGATATAGCGTCGATAGTAGGCATACCCAACTGCCAGAAGCACGAGAAAAGTCGTAATCTCCTGACTGAGACTGAAAAACTTGTGAGCCTCTCCCATCGGGTATTCAAAGCCCTTGACGAACCCTTTGATAATGAGTTCAATCGCCCCAAACTGAAGAATGATGAAGCCATAAAACATGATGATATGCATGACACCGCTTTTCGGATCTTTCAGCAGCTTGGTTTGGCCGAATACTTGCGTGAGAAATTCATTGACCCGTATCGCAGCATCCTTTTTCAGGTTCGCTTTTTTGCCGAGCTTGATAAAGACGATTCGACTGTACACGATTTGTACGAATAAGTATGTGGCATACCCTGTTATGGCGAGAAATGCTACAAAGTTTAGGAAGGATAACATAGATGAACCTCCTCAAGTCAGACAGGCATATAATCGGAGCGACTTTTCATGCGCCAATGATATGCTTGGGAAGCCTACTCTCTCCTTACGTATAAGAACCGCCGTTGATTTGCAGGACTTGGCCGTTGACATAATTGGAGAGCGGAGAAGCCAAATACAAAATGCCAGCGGCAGCTTCCTTCGCATCTCCAGGGCGCTTCTGCGGAATTTTATCGATAAACATACTTCGGACTTTCTCCGGAATGCCTAGCTGTACCCCGTCTATGACCTCAGCCTCTTCCTTCGGCTTTGTCAGTCGTGTATCAATAAAGCCAAAAGCAACCGCGTTAGTATTGATATTGAATTTTCCCCACTCAAGGGCAACGACTTTTGTTAAACCGATAACGCCTGCCTTGGCAGATGCATAATTGGCTTGTCCCACATTCCCCCGGATTCCGGCTACGGAAGAAACGTTGATAATTTTTCTGTGATGAACAATGCCTTGTTCGATCTCTTCTTTGGCTGCATCCCGCATATAGGGGGCCGCTTCGCGGATCAAACGGAAGGGCGCCACGAGATGGATATCCAGAATGGTATAAAATTGTTCATCCGTCATGTTATGAATCATGTTGTCTAAGGTAAGTCCGGCATTGTTGACTAAAATGTCTAGTCTTCCAAATTCGGAGATGGTTGTTTCGGTTATCTTTTTCGCGAAATCTGCTTCCGTTACATCCCCGCAAAACAAGACCGCTTCTCCGCCTTTTTGCTTGATTTCCGAGACGACTTCGGTTGCAGGTGCTTCGTCTTTATCGCTAACGACAACGCGAGCACCCTGTTCTGCAAGCATCAAGGCTGTCTCTCTTCCAACACCGCGTCCTGACCCTGTAACGATTGCCACTTGATTTTCAAGCATGTTCTTCATAGAGACCTCCTTTTGGTATGTAAAATGAACTCCCCTTTATGAAAATGCTGATATCCCTAGGATCTCTCTTCCCATGATCAGTTTTTGAATCTCATTTGTTCCTTCCGCGATCGTAAAATAACGGATATCACGGTAGTAGCGTTCAACCGGAAATTCTTTTGTATAGCCGTAGCCACCGTGAATTTGCAACGCTTCTTCTGCGACTTTTAGTACCTTTTCTGTCGCGAAGTATTTGGCCATCGAGCATTCTACTTTGCATGGTTTTCCTTCATCGAGTAAATGACTCGCTTGGAGACCGAGCAGACGCATGGCACTCGTCAGCGTCACCATTTCACTGATTTTGGCTTGAATCAGTTGAAAGCTGCCGATCGGTTTACCGAATTGAACGCGTTCCTTGGCATACTTCACGGAAGCGTCTACACATGCTTGAGCAATTCCAGTGGAGATAAAGGCAACCATCGCCCGTGCTCCATTGAGGAATTTCAGCCCCTGTCTCAAACCATCTCCGACGGTACCCAGCAGGTTTTCTGCCGGAATCTCACAATCTTCGAAAATGAGCTCAGCAAACGGGCAGCTCGTTGTTCCCATTTTTTCAATCGGCTTGGCTTGATAAGGAGAGATTTCTTTTTCAATGATGAAAGCGGCAATACCTTTATTCCCTTTGGATTTGTCCGTTTGGGCAATGACGATGCCGATTTCCCCTTCTACTCCGTTGGTGATAAACATTTTGGAGCCATTCAGGACCCATTTGTCTCCTCGTCGCTCTGCCCGGGTTTGAATGCTGGATGTATCGGAACCGACATTCGGCTCAGTCAAGGCAAAGAACCCAAATTTTTCACCCTTCAGTAATGGTCCTAAAAACTGCTTACGTTGTTCTTCTGTTCCGTATTCGTAAATGTGCGTCAACACCGAGTTGGAGAGTCCCACTGTTGCGCGCAACGACGGCCAGACTCTTGATAGCTCCTCGATCATCGTGAAGTACGTCGTGTAAGTAAGCCCGTGGCCACCTGCTTCCTCAGGCAGTTGCCCCCCGAGATACCCAAAAGGAACAAGTCGTTGCACAATTTCTTTTGATACTGCTTTGCCTGACTTCTCATAGCTATCTACCATTGGAAATATTTCTTTTTCCAAAAATTTGCGCACCGTATCTCGAATCATCGTTTGCTCATCGGTTAATGCAAGAGACATTATGTTCACCTCTTTGTATCAGGTTGGTCTACTTTCTTCGGATCAACATCGGCGTGGTTCCCTCTTGGACAACCTCTCCTCGCTGATTGAGCATTTTGCGTTTGAAAAAGACGATTCCACGATCAGGCTTGCTCGTTTCTTCTTTTTCTACAATTTCGACTTCCAATTGGATGGTGTCGCCTATTTTGAGCGGTCCGAGAAATCGCCAGGATTGAATACCTAACAAAGCAATCAGGGACGGGGCCATCCTTCTATTCAGCTCCGTCCTCGTAAACAATCCGGAGGAAACAGCCAATCCTAACAGACCATGAGCAACCCGTTCACCATAAATCGAGCTCTTGGCGTATTCCGCGTCCACATGGAGTGCGTTATAGTCCCCTGACAAACCAGCAAAATTAACCACATCTGCTTCCGTAATGGTTCGAGCAGGGGATGTAAAGCATGTTCCTACCTCGAAGTCTTCAAAATATAAGATTTGTTCTGATATATTCAACCGAATCGTCCTCCGGTCACATGCAGAATATCACCTGAAATATAGGAAGACTCGTCAGAAGCAAAAAACAAGACGGCGTTCGCTACATCCTCTGGTAAGCCAACTCGTGGAATCGGCGTGTCTCTTTTTTGCAGTTCCTTGATCTTTTCGTATTTGGGATGGCTTTTTAACGTCTCTGTTTCAATAAGACCAGGTGCAATCGCATTCACATTTATGTTGTGCTTTCCTAGCTCCTTGGCAAGTGATCGGGTTAAGCCAATGATTCCTGCTTTTGCGGAGGAATAGTTTGCTTGGCCTGGATTCCCCAGGTAGGCGCGGGATGAAATATTGACAATCTTCCCGTATTGTTGCTCGATCATATATGGCGCAGCATATTTCGCGCAAAGGAAGGCACCTTTCAGACATACATCCAGTACTTGATTCCAATCATCCTCATGCATGTCTGTGATTTTCATATCCCGTACGATTCCTGCGTTGTTGATGAGTATGTCCACTCTACCATACGCCTGTACGGTCTTTTCGATTAACTTTTTAGTATCCTCGGATTTAGTTACATCCACTACCGAAGTGATGGCACGTCCCCCAGCCCGATTGATTTCGAAAGCAGTCTCTTCACAAAGTTGGCTATGAATATCTGCTACGGTAACCAGTGCTCCCTCCTGGGCGAATTTTTGGATGATCGATTTGCCAATTCCTTTTCCTGCGCCAGTGACGATAGCAACTTTCCCTTGAAATCTCATTTAGTTCCTCCAGTTCTACTGAAAGCTTTGATCGCCTTGGAGCAAGCGTCTGGCAATCGTACGCTTTTGAATTTCCGTCGTACCGTCAGGAATTCGCAAGGTTCTCGCCCATCTCCATACTTTTTCCAGCTTCATCTCATTCGTTAAGCCCATGCCGCCGTGGATTTGCATGCACCGATCGACGACGTTTTGCACCATTTCTGTGCAATAAGCTTTGATCATCGAGATTTCCTTAAGCGGGAGCTTTTCTTGATTTTCCATTTTCCAAGCGCAGTGAAGCAGCATATTTCGAGCCGCATAGATCTCCATCGCGCAATCTGCAAGCATGATTTGGATCGCCTGATGGTTCCCAATCGTGACGCCAAACGTCTTTCGTTCATTGGCGTATTGGATCGCTTTGTCCAACGCCCATTGTGCTGCACCCACACATAATGCTGCCATGACGATCCTTCCGAGATCAACGCCGTGCAAGGCTTTGCCGAACCCTTGATGCAAATCCCCGATAATAAACTTTTCATGTACTCTCGCATTTTCCATGGAGATGATGCCTATTCGAGAGCCTAAGTGTCCCATATACGGAATAGATGAGGTAGCTACACATGTTTTTCCATCAAACGGTACAAGGAAGCAGGTAATTCCGCCCTTTCTTTTTTCCACCAATTCCGGATCGGTCACAGCGAAAATAATCGCGTATTTGGCGTAATGCGCATTCGTAATCCACTGCTTCGTACCATTCAGAATCCAGTAGTCGCCATCCTTCACCGCTTTCGTTTTGATTGCCCATACATCTGAGCCTGCGTCTGGTTCACTCAGACCAAAGCATAAGGTAGCCTCACCTTTTGCGATACTGGGTAAAAGCTCTGCCTTGGTATCAGGGTGCATGCCCAACAGCACTGGTGTCAATCCCCCCGTAAACAGACCAGCAGGGAAAATCTCCATGACTAGTGGGTCTAGCCCGTATTTTTTCAAGATGGCTTCATGAATCAACGCAACAGCAATAGGTCCAAATTCATCTCCCGTTCCCCCCAGCTCAGGATCACCAAACATCGTGTAAAATCCAGCTTCTGCTGATTTTAAGCGAACTTGTTGCAACGCTTCTTGTATCCCAGGTGAATACAAGCCGTTTTCGTCGTAAAAATATCTTTCATTTTCCAGCTCTTTTTGATATTTCTTGCGAAGCGGTTCAATTTCTACTTCAACGAATCGATAAATCGCAGAGATTACCTCTTTGATGTCCTCCGAAACCTGAAAGCTGATCATGAGTGATATCCTCCTTTGTTACCCTTTTCTAACTTCAAACTGGGCACTAACCTTTACTTCTCCTCCTTCATTGACAGCTTCTGCTTCACATAGCCAACGATCTTCCTTTTCAGCTACTACGGAGCCTTTAACGATGATTTTTTCTCCTGGTCGCGTCATGCCTCGAAACCGAACGGAGAACTTCAGGAGATCATCTGCATGAAACCACGTATGGATGGCTTGCCCGACAAAGCCCATGACCATCATGCCGTGTGCGATGACGCCACCAAGCCCTACTTCTTCGGCAACGGGCACTACCGTATGAATAGGATTGAAATCACCTGAGGCCCCGGCATATCGTACGAGTTGGCTATGTGTGATTTCCTCTTTATATAGCGGTTCGAATGGTTTACCGATCATGTTCATTCACCCCCTAGTGCCTTTCGATGATGGTCGAGCGTCCAACGACGACGGTTTCACCATGTTGATTGACGAACTCTTTTTTGATGACGACGAAGGTCATGGCCGCTTTTGTGTATACGTCCTCCACTTCTCCATAAACAGTTATGTCATCCCCGATTCTGATTTTGCCTCGGTACTCATATTCCTGTCCTCCGTGGAGAACTTTTTCAATTTTCAGACCCAAAATCTTCGAAATGGACGTTTGCGAACCCCAAAATTCGATGATAGTAGGAAAAGTTGGGGGAATGAACCCGTCCTCTACGTCAACGGACTGATTATTATCGAGTGCGCACAATAGCTCCCTGACTTTGCATCGCTCCACTTTATAAGTAAAGGGCTCTAGCTTGATCCCAACTCGATCGTCTTTTTGTTTGTTCATGAGTCTCCTCCCGCTCTAACTTCTTCGTCCACCAAAACTCTGCGGAGAATTTTCCCGACAGCCGATTTTGGCAGCTCATCTCGAAATTGGATGACGCGCGGTACTTTATAACGAGCCAGCCTTTGATGACACCACTCGAGAATCTCCTCTTCCGTGACACCTGGATACTTCCGTACGATGACCGCTTTTACCGTTTCTCCTCGGTATTCGTCTGGTATGCCGAAAACGCAAGCCTCGCTGACTGCCTCATGCTGGTAAAGTACTTCTTCAATTTCCGAGGGATATACGTTGTAGCCGCTTGCGATGATCATCTCTTTTTTTCGTCCCACAATCGAAAAGAAGCCATCTTCCCCCATCGTTGCCAAGTCACCCGTGAAGAGCCATCCGTCCTTCAATACAGCCGCTGTTTCCTGTGGATTTCGCCAATATCCCTTCATGATGCTTGGCGCTTTGACAATCAATTCCCCGGTTTCGCCTGGGGGCAATTCGTGCCTGCCTGTTACTACATCCACGATCTTTGCATCACACTCTGGGAGCGGAATGCCAATCGTCCCTACTCGTATGGCGCCTGCAGTCGGTGTGCCATGTGTGACCAGACCCTCTGACAAACCATACCCTTCTATGATGTTCAGTCCGGTTTTTCGCTTGAATTGCTGCGCCACCTCAATTGGCAATGGCGCAGTTCCGGATTGGCACAGTTTGAAGCTGGATAGGTCATCTTTTTTCAAGTCTGGATGTTGCAGCAGCGCAACATAGAGGGTAGGCATGCCCGGAAAAATGGTTGGGCGATACTGACGGATGACTTCTAATGCTTGATCGACTTTGAAACGACGCACAATGATATACGTGCCCGCTAACATTATGATTCTGTTCAAGGTCACGATGCCAAATATATGAAACAAAGGTGCAATACCTAACAATCTTTCGCCGGGGATTTGCAATTGCTTTGAAATGACAGGAAAGTTCTGAAAAACATTGCTGATCAGATTGGCGTGAGTGAGCATGACACCCTTTGAGCGACCAGTCGTTCCACCTGTATATTGCAGAAGTGCTACATCTTCACTTGGCGCAATCTCCACATTTGTAGCGTCTGCGTGGTTTTCCGAAATCCATTGGTAGAAGGTTCCGCTCTCATCGGACAGAGTGTCAACTTGAAGGAAGGTGATCGATTCAGCCATTCCGGTTTGCTCCAGTTTAGCCCCTTGCACTCCCTCGCTCACGAACCAAATCGCACCGGAATCTTCTAGGATGTGCTTCAGTTCGTGAGTCGTATACATCGGATTTACCTGTACCACGATTCCGCCCAATCGGAGTATAGCGAATAAGGAAATCACATACTCGACACTGTTAGGTAGCATGATGGCTAGTCGATCTCCCTTTTGAAAACCCCGGTGCTGGAGGGCTGCTGCCAGCCGATCCACGACCTCTTTCAATTGGGAGTAGGTAAACGTTTTTCCTCCGTCTATTACTGCTTTTTCATCGGGATATTGACTTGCCGTCCGCTTGAAAAATTCATACAAGGAGATGGACGGAATTTCCACGAGGGGGGAAACTCCGTCTGGATAAAACGCATGCCAGGGTCGAATCTCAGCTTCCTTCATGCTAACTTCTCCTCCTAAAGCGATTTTCAGGTGGTTAAGTCTAACAGTTTTTTGCCTACAACCCGAGATTTTTCGCGATAATGTTTTTCATAATTTCTGTCGTACCACCGTAGATCGGCATGACAGCGACATCTCGATAGCGGCGGGCAATAGAGTACTCTTCCATGAAGCCGTATCCGCCATGAAGCTGTAGGCATCGTGCGGACATACGCCGCGCCATTTCGGTAATCGACCACTTTGCCATGGAGACTTGCGTCGTTACATTTTCGCCCTTCATATGCCGGTTTGTCAGATCATCGAGAAAGGTCTGTGCCATGGTGACTTCGGTCGCCATTTCGGCAATTTCGAACTGAGTGTTTTGAAAGGAACTGATCGGTTTTCCGAAAGCATGTCTTTCCTTTACATAAGCCATCGTCGACTTTAGCATTTCTTCGGCAACAGCCAAAGCCCCGATTGCAATTATGATCCGCTCTTGTTGCAGCTTATCCATCAAATAGTAAAAGCCCTTGCCTTCCTCACCAAGCAGATTGGATACAGGGACACGTGCCTCCTCGAAGATCAGCTCTGCCGTATCAGTAGAATGCTGCCCCAATTTCTTCAATTTGCGACCGCGAGAAAAACCCGGTGTATCGTCCTCAACCAAGAGGATGCTGATCCCTTTGTGAGCAGGAGTGGCAGTTGGGTCTGTCTTGACGCAAATGAAGAACAGCCCTGCATTGAATCCATTGGAGATGAACGTTTTTTGCCCATGCATGATGTAGTGGTCTCCATCTCGCACGGCTGTTGTCCGCATTCCCGCCAAGTCGGAGCCGATGCCTGGTTCCGTCATGCCGATCGCTGTCGTAATCTCGCCAGATACGCATTTGGGCAAGTACTTTTTCTTCTGCTCCTCGGTACCATAGCGTTCCAAATAGGGAACGATGATCGAACTGCTCATACTTGCTAAGCCGCCTACTCCAACCCGACTCAATTCTTCGGCCAGAACCATATTAAAGCCAAAATCGAGTCCAAGTCCGCCGTACTCAGGAGCAACTTGCGGGCAGAGGAATCCTTGTTCGCCCATTTTTTGATAAAACTCGCGTGGAGTGAATTGCTCTTCCTCCCATTTCTCAATGTTCGGTACGGCTTCCTTTTCCAAAAACTTGCGAAGAGAAGTGCGAAACATTTCATGCTCTTGCGTGAGAAAAGGTCGATTTCTTTTGAATAAATCAAACGTCGCTGGTTTCGATGCTGGAATGGTTTGAGACATGAATCATCCCTCCGATTTGTATGGATTAGCCGATACGATACATCGTAACGACACAAGCTCCGCCAAGGCCCAAGTTATGTTGGAGAGCGACGCGAGCCCCTTCTACCTGCCGTTTGTCTGCCTGACCTCGCAACTGCCAGACCAGCTCTGTGCATTGTGCGAGACCGGTTGCTCCCAGCGGATGACCTTTTGACATTAAACCGCCAGATGGATTGACAACGTAGGTTCCCCCGTATGTGTTATTGCCATCGTGGATGAACTTCTCGGCCCCGCCTTCTTCACACAAGCCCAAGCCTTCGTAAGTGATGACCTCATTGGGTGTGAAGCAATCGTGTAGCTCTACCACGTTGACCTCATCCGGACCGATCCCGGCCATTTCATAGACTTGTTCCGCTGCACGTCGGGTCATATCAGCACCAACTAGATTGAGGATAGATTCATGTGTAACATCGGTATCTGTTGTGAGCGCCTGACCCACAATTTCTACGGCATTCGTAATCCCGTGCTTGATCGCGAAGGCTTCACTGCATACAATCGCTGCCGCTGCTCCGCAGGTTGGAGGGCAAGCCATCAGACGTGTCAAATGAGGCATTAAGGCTGGGGCGTTCCATACCTCTTCCACCGTCAGCGGCTTATGAAAAAGAGAATACGGATTTTGAATCGCGTGACTTCTCGTTTTCACGGATACTTTGGCAAAAATGTCTGGGTTAGCTCCATATTTTTCAAGGTATTCCTTTCCTGCTGAACCAAAAATCTTGATCGCATTCGAAGCGGAATCCGGCACGTCTGGCCACAGCTCTTTTAAGCGATTTTGTGTCCAGCCTAACGGAGGAGTCCGATCAGTCCAGGCACTTGCCAATGCGCCTGGCTTCATTTCTTCAAAACCAACTGCCAGTGCGCAATCTACCATACCCGATTCGACTGCTTGCCTCGCCAAAAATAGAGCAGTTGAACCTGAAGAGCAGTTATTGTTGACGTTAATGATCGGAATCCCTGTCATCCCGACCATATACAAAGCTCGTTGACCACATGTACTGTCTCCATATACATAGCTCGCATAAGCTTGTTGGATGTCCGAATAGTGAATGCCCGCATCTTCCAATGCGCCTTTGACTGCTTTGGATGCCATCACCTCATACGGTTCATGCGAGCCAGGCTTTGTAAACGGTACCATATTAACACCGATGACTTTTGTTTTTCGACTCATGCCTCTTCCCCCTTTGGACGATCACTAACCATTTCACATTTCACAACTATTAGGTTTAGCAAATGTCGTGCCAACACGTTTTTTCGCCAATGATCGACTCTGTCAAAGCCCCTTCGTTCATTGTGTATGTGCTAAATACAAAAATAATGATAGAACTGTATAAAATCCATACACTTTCAATACGAAAATACCTCGTTTTCTTTAAGCGTTGCAATTTGTTCGTCGGTATAACCTAGAGATTTCAGTACGGGAATCGAATGCTCACCGAGTTTGCTTCCGATATGCTTATATTCTGGTTGGGCGGCGGAAAATTTGATCGGAAAACCAAATTGTCGCTGTGTGGTTCCGTCCGGCTTCGGTACATCCACAATCATCTCACGTGCTTTCAATTGCGGATGCTCGCACGCTTCTGCAAATGTAAGTACGGGTTCAACACACGCTTCTACCTCCTGAAAAATGGCTGTCCATTCCGCGAAGGTTTTCGCTCGAAATGCGTTACGAACGTAATTTTTAAAAGCTTGGACATCGTCTGGAGATTCACTGAAAGACAATGGCAACAGATCCGCGCCACCTATCGCTTCGCATAGCAGCTTACGGAATTGAGGTTCGAGACTGCCTACAGAAAAATACCGTCCATCTTTTGTTTCATAGTAGTCGTAAAAGATCCCGCCGTTTAACCGCATGACCTCTGCCTGAGGCTCTACTCCGCACGCAAGATAACCAGCTCCATGAATCGTATTCAGTACGAATGCAGCATCCGTCATGCTGACGTCAATGTATTGACCTTCGCCCGTCCGCTCGCGATGCAACAAAGCAGCCAGCATCCCAATCACGGAGTGGAGCGAACCACCCGCAATATCTGCGATATGAAAACCATGCGGAGACGGAGGCGAGCCTTTTCTCCGGGAGTACTCATTGATTCCTGCAATGGACAAGTAGTTGTTGTCATGCCCAGGTCGATAATGGTACGGACCAGTCTGACCATATCCGGTGATCGAACAGTAGATCAGTCGCGGATTAATCGCTCGCAGTGCCTCAAATCCAAGGCCAAGTCGTTCCATGACCCCTGGACGGAACTGCTCAAGGACAATGTCGTATTCTTTCACGAGTTCTTTTACGATATCTACCGCTTCTTGTTTTTTGAGGTCAAGCGCGATGGAAGATTTCGAGCGATTCAAGTAGCCATGGGCTGCCGTTACACCCCCATCTACTTGTTTGCCTTGCCTGATACTGTCCGGTCGGGTGAACGATTCCACACGTAGCACTTCTGCTCCCAGATCTGCTAGCATCGTCGTTGCATAAGGTCCTGGCAGCAAAGTTGAGAAATCGAGAACTTTATAGCCACGCAACAAGCTCATTTTTTCACCTCATTCAAATTGGTAGATAAAAGCTTAAAGGTAGCACTCGCTATCGCCAGCAGTTTGCCTGTACTGTTTCGTACCTCTCCCTCACCTGTTGCAAGGCTTTTGCCTATATGGCGAATTTTTGCTGTTCCAACAACGAGATCACCCTCTTTGGCAGAGGCCAAATAATGAATGTTTAAATTGACCGTTACCAGGCTGTACTCCGTCTGAGATCGGATTGTCAAACCCATCACGTGGTCGAGTAAGCTCGCTATGACACCTCCGTGCAACAAATTACCGGCGTTCAACAATTCGGATGTAATTGGCAGCTCGACTACCACATGTCCTTCTTCCCTATGCGTAATTTGAATGCCGAGATGTCGTTCAAATCCTGCTTGTATCCGTTTTGGGGGTTCCGTAATGGACATACTCTCACCTCGCTTTGCTGTTGCACTATGACACTGTTGGTTTATCTGAATTGCAAATGCCGTGCCAAAGAAACCTTCCGTTCTTATTTGAATGAAATGCATGCGATATAAATTTTATGCGCAAGTAAATCGTACACATCTAGAACAGTTGTACAAAATCTATACACATCAACACTGGACGAACAAAGTAAAAACCCTTGATTTCTCAAGGGTTAACTCGCTGAGCTTTTATTCAGGTGTCACAATAGCGGGAAATGGATCAAATTCGTCCAATAATGCTATAAACGCATTGATTGGCGTCGCATCACCGGTTACTTCTATTTTTCCCGTTGCCATGGCTTGCTCAAGTGATACACGACCAAGCATCAATGCAAAGAAAGTCATTCGATCCGTTACAAACGAAACGTCTGGATGTGCGTCCAGCTTATTTAGCTTGTTCACGAGAACGGAATTTTCCAAGTACATGGCAAAGGATAGGTCTGCATCTATGATCGTTACATTCATCGTAAACTTTTTGCCTTCTGCTTTCGGACCGTTGAGTTTCACAGCTAGCAGTGTTAAGAAATCCGAAATGGGCATGTAGGTAATGATTCCTGATACATCAGTTGGAGAGTTGTCCTTATTTACCCCATTGCGCAGCTCAGCGGCTCCTACCAAATACATGTTTCGCCAGTTCGCGGATTCCGCTTGGTAGCCCAATTGTTCAAACGCATTGGCCAGCAAATTTTTGGCTTCAGTATGAGTGGGATCAGCCATGACCACATGCTTTACTACTTGCGCAACCCAACGATACTCGCCTTTTTCAAAATCAGCCTTTGCCTGTTGCAAAATGTTACTTGCGCCACCCATGTACTGCACATATTTCTCGGCAGCTTCCACCTGTGGTAGCGGATCTAGATCAGAAGGATGCGCGCTATAATAGCCGAGATAAAAGTTGTAGATTCCTTTTACGTTATGCTTTAGCGTTCCATAGTACCCTCGATTTCCCCAGTATTTATCCAGTGCGTCCGGAAGCTGGATCGTTTCTGCTATTTCATCCATCGTATATCCATGATTGGCTAAACGCACCGTTTGATCGTGCATATATTTATACAGATCGCGTTGCATTTTTAGATGGGCAATGGCGTTTTCTTTGCCCCATACAGGCCAAGCGTGGATCATCAACAGGGCATCCACCTCTTCTGCCTCAAACAAGTCAATCGTCTTATCCAGGGCGTTTGCCCATAACAAAGCATCTCGTGTTTTTGCTCCTCTTACGGTGTAGATTTGATGCATGGATTTATTGGCATTTTCCGAGACAAACAATGCTTTGTAATCGCGGATATAGAAATGCATTTCTGCAGGTGCTTCTGTATGGGGTGTTAATAAAAATTCGAAGGTCATTCCGTCGATTTCCATGGTCTGCGTCTCGTTCACGATATCAACTGTGGGCAGCGCAAAGCTGAACTTACCCGAATTGGTCACCGGGCCAATCCCGACAGAAACCGTTCCTGTAGCGTTGACCGGTAGATTTTTCCCGAATTGAAACCCTGCACGCCGGGCCATGATCGTACCAAGCAGTACATTTTCGCTCAACGCTTCTTTTGTAAAATGCTGTGGTGCGATAATGGGGATTTCGGGATTTTTCGCATACTGAAGTGCTGCTTCGGTACCAGCAAAGTGGTCTCCATGACTTTGGCTGATAATAATCGCGGTAACCGGTTTTTTAGGTCGATGCTGATAATATAACTCCATCGCGGCTTGCATGGATTCTACACCGGCTAACGTATCGACAACAATGACTCCCTCTTTTCCTTCGATGAAAAAGGTCGTGACGATGGATTGTCCACGTATTTGATAAACGCCCTCTACCACCTTGAACAACCCTGTAATCGCATGTAACTGCGAATTTCTCCACAAGCTAGGATTGACTGTATCGGGTGCGGGCTGATCAAGGAATCCGAGCTTTTCGATGTCCCAAACAACTTTTCCAGCCTCATTTTTTATGACTTTTGCTTCTATGGGGGCGAGGAAACCTCTATTAGCATCCTCGAAATCTTGCTTGTCTTCAAAAGGGAGAGAGGCATAAACATCCTCCTGTGCTTTTTTCGTAAAAGACGTGGCAGGTAATGACTGATTGACTTTCAAATCTGCCATTTATATACCTCCAGAATGTTTATTTTTTGAATTTTCATTGGATATTTTGTCCATGAGCTCCTAGTTGTATGCATTTGGTAAAAGCAGCAAGACCATCACTACGGCAAGAGCGATGGCCCGTAAAGTGCGGCGCTTCATCCTAAAATTTATTAATTACTGTAACTCCTACACCGGAATACGTATTCATTTCTTCGAATGATGCATTTATCTCTTCCAAGGAGATTGTTTTCGTTACCAATCTCCCAGGTGAAAGGCGCCCGCTTTCTACTAAGCGAAGCATCGTTGAAAATTCAGGCAAAGGCATGCCGATCGATCCAATAATCTGCGCTTCTTGCCGGAGTAAAAAGTTAATAGGGACGGAAGTAAGACCTCCATTCGGATTCGAACTCATACCAATCTGGACATGTCTTCCTCGCTTCGTGAGACTCAGGAGAGCATTCAAAAACGTTTCCTGGATACCGAGCGCTTCAATGGAGACGTTCGCACCGCCCTTTGTTATTTCCCGCACAGCCTCTGGCGCGTTCACTTGCTTGCTATTTACGACAGCCACTGCTCCCAGCTCTTTCGCAAAGGCCAGTTTATCATCCGCGATGTCCACCGCAATGACATTCGCTCCTGAAGCAGCAGCAATTTGAACAGCAGATAGTCCTACACCACCAGCGCCATACACGGCTACCCACTCACCAGGACGCACATTTCCTTGCGTGATGACTCCGTGGTAGGCAGTCATGAAGCGACATCCCATTGCACTTGCTTCAACAAAATCAATGTTTTCAGGTAAATGCATGAGGTTTTGGTCTGCCTCTCCGATATGAATATACTGCGCAAACCCGCCATTCAAATCGAAGCCGACCAATTTGAGGTTATCGCATACATTGTGGTGACCTGCGACGCAATGCGGACATACCCCATCGCCGATATGAAATGGCACAATCACTCGATCACCTTTTTTGAAATTGCGTATGTTTTTTCCGACCTCTTCCACCACTCCACTCATCTCGTGCCCTAAAATATGCGGAAAGGATTGAATCATACTCATATGTCCTGTCCACCCATGCCAGTCACTCCGGCATACGCCTGTTGCTTCTAATTTAATGATGACCCCATCCGGAGTCAGTGTCGGATCGGCGATTTCCCTTACGACCAAAGGCTCGTTAAACGCTTCTAAAACAGCAGCTCTCATGTGCATACACCTCCCATTTCTATTGATCAGATATTTTGTTTATTCCGTTCTTCTACCAATTTGCTACGCAGGATTTTACCTACATGCGTTTTTGGAAGCGCTTCCCTAAATTCGATCAAGCGAGGAACCTTATATCTGGTCAGGCGTTCTCTGCACCAGCTCTGAATATCTTCTTCCGTCACATTTGCTTGTCTAACGAGAACAATGACGGCCTTAATCGTCTCGCCACGATATGGATCAGGAACACCGTAGACACACGCCTCCAACACGGCCGGATGCTGGTAAATGACCTCTTCTACTTCTACCGGGTATACATTAAAGCCGCCCGTGATGATCATATCTTTCTTTCGTCCTACAATATAGAAATAACCCTCACTGTCCATGGTCCCGATATCACCTGTATACAGCCAGCCATCACGTATGGTACGCTCTGTCTCTTGTTGATTCTTCCAGTATCCTTTCATGACCTGTGGGCCTTTTACAATCAGTTCCCCTGATTCTCCCACCGGCATCTCTTTTGTTCCGGTAACTGTGTCTACAATTTTTGCATCTGAATTGGGAAGCGGTAGACCAACACTCCCTACTTTTCGTTGCCCAATCAGTGGATTGCGCATCACTGCACATGTCGCTTCCGAAAGGCCATAACCCTCGATAATCGGAACGCCTGTTTTTTGTTCAAAATTTTTCATCACTTCAACAGGCAAAGGAGCTGAACCGCCTATACACATTTGAAAACACAAAAGGTCATCTTTCTGCAAGTCCGGGTGGTTTAAGATCGCAATATACATCGTAGGCGAACCAGTAAAATAGGTAGGCCGATGCTTGCGGATCAACTCCAGAATACGATTCATCTCAAATTTTGCGACAGGAACGTACTTCGCCCCCATTTTGACAAATTGAACGAAGCTGAACAGCCCCATACCGTGGTAGAGTGGACTAATTCCTAGCTGACAATGACCAGCTTTACTTAATACGGACTTATTTGTTTCGTATGATTGATAGAGATTCGCTATCATATTTGTGTGTGTGATCATGACGCCTTTTGATCTGCCGGTGGTACCTCCTGTATACGTTAGGACAGCAAGCTCTTCAGGTTGTACATCCTTTTCCGGCAGGTCGGGACTCTCATGAAGAATCCAATGATGCAGATTGTCTTCCTCAAAAATCTCCCGATCTGCTGCGATGAATGTCACTTGATCAGCTAATCCGATTTTCTTCAGCTTCTCTTTCTGTTCTCGAAAGGCTATGACCCCTGTCGCTTCTGAATCTTTGAGCAGATGTTCCAACTCGGCAGGCTGAAAATTCGGGTTGACCTGAACAACCACTCCCCCTAAACGCTGAATAGCAAAAAAGGATAGCCCATATTCCATGCTGTTTGGAACCATGATCCCGATGCGATCACCCTTTCGATAACCGCGTCGATAAAGTGCAGAAGCAATCCGTTCACACGCTTCCTTTAGTTGTAAATAGGTGATTTCTCTCTCGCTGTCAGAGATTGCGATATTAGAAGAATGTAGACGAGCCGTTCGTTCTAGCACATCATAAATGGTTATGGATGGAATCTCTACTTCGTGCGAAACTTCTTGAGGATAAAATGCGAGCCATGGTTTATTCAAGCCACTCACCCCTCGAAAAGAACGTAATCATGCAGATCCGATTATTTCAATCTTTTCATCAACGTCTCTAGCTTTCCTTTATAGGGAGCACGTGCAAATTCCTCCATCGGATTGCTTCCCACTGGTGCTTGGAAGAGAACACCGCGTTCGTGCGAAAATTCCTTGAATCCAAAAACACCTGTATATCGTCCAATCCCGCTCTCATTGATTCCGCCAAAAGGAAGATTCGGTTCCGCCATATGCCGCATGACATCATTCACGGTTGCTCCTCCAGAAGTTGTTCTGGCTAGCAGATTGTCCACAGTACGTTGATGATCACTGAAGATGTACAAAGCTAAAAGCTTGGGCTTTGAATCCATATACTCGATCACTTCATCCAAATCGGTATACGTCAGGACTGGCATAATCGGTCCAAATATTTCTTCTTGCATGATTTTCGCTTCTAGAGGGACATCCGTTACGAGTGTTGGGTGAATTCTTCCATCTTCAATCGTACCACCAAATCGTACTTTCGCCCCTCTGGAGACAGCATCCTCCAACAAATCTTGCAAACGCTGCAAATTACGTTCATTAATAATTTTGGCCATATCTGTTTGGGTAAGCTGTCCATTTTCAAAATAGCTACGTTGGACATACGCTTCAACATGCTGTACAAATTCTTCAAGTTGATGCTCTTTGACAAAAACATAGTCTGGAGCAAGGTAAATTTGTCCTGCATTCGCAAATTTGCCAAATGCGATGCGAGGAGTCATTTTCTCTAAATCAACATGCTCGTCGACAATCACAGGGCATTTGCCGCCCAGCTCCAACGTAACGGATGCCAGATGTTTCGCAGCTGCCTGCATGACATGCTTGCCAATCGAAGTACTCCCGGTAAAGAAGATATGGTGAAATGGAAGGGCTAGCAAAGCTTCTGAAACATCCACTCCCCCTTCAAAGATGGCAACCTCAGATTCCTCGAACACCTCGCGAACGATTTTCGACGCAAGTCGGCTGGTTGCTGGCGCCATTTCAGAAGGCTTCAAGATACATACATTCCCTGCCCCAATCGCAGGAATTAACGGAAGAAACAGCAAGTAAAATGGAAAATTCCACGCAGAGAAAATCAGGCACTGTCCTTTTGGCTCCCAAATAATTTTCGCAGTTGCTCCCATGCTTTGTGTAGCGACTTCGACAGGCTGCATCCATTGTTCCAAGCTGGCGATAAAACGATCAATCTCATGAATGACACCGTTGCGGACGAATGATTGTTTTTAGTTTCTGTAATTTTTGTATACGTTCTGCGGCACTGGTTCTTTTGACAACATGCTGATGTTTCTTTTGTAACTCGAATATTTGTTGAATATGATCCGTACCATCAACCATCAAGAAAGCCCTCCGATCATTCGTTCACGCATTTTCATCATCAAAATGTCGATCTTGGTGAGGAATTTTTCCGACAGTTCCTGGGATTATGATACGAGAACTTTCTTCAATTCTTCTGTCAGCAGTGGAACGACTTCAAACAAGTCTCCAACGATTCCGTAGTCGGCAATTTGAAAGATCGGTGCTTCCGGGTCTTTGTTAATGGCCACGATAATTTTTGAGTTGGACATTCCCGCCAAGTGTTGAATAGCCCCTGAGATGCCGCACGCAATATACAGATCGGGTGTCACTACTTTTCCTGTTTGTCCGATCTGCAAGGAGTAATCGCAGTAATCAGCGTCGCAAGCTCCACGGGACGCTCCCACTGCACCGCCAAGTGCCTGAGCCAATTCTTGCAGGGGTTGAAAGCCTTCCGCGCTTTTCACACCGCGTCCACCAGCGACGATGATTTTGGCTTCGCTGAGATCGATACCGCTTGCTGTTTTTCGCACGACTTCTTTGATGATGGTACGAAGATCAGTGATTTCTGGCTGAAAATCTACGATCGCGGTTTGCACAGCTGTCTCTATGATTTCAAAATTATTGGGACGCAGGGTTGCGAACACCATTCCTTCTTGGAAGTTCTTTTTTTGAAACGCTTTCCCCGCATAGATCGGACGAACAAACGTGATTTGCTCTCCGTTTGTCTCTACAGCCGTACAATCTGAAATGAGTCCCGCTCTGCATTTGGCTGCTACTCTTGGTGAGATATCTTTTCCCAATGAAGTATGACCGACCAAGACGACATCTGGCTGCACTTCATGAATGAGTTGCGTAAATGCTTGGCTATACGCCTCGGTAGTGCCAGTAGATAGCGCTTGGGTTTTCGTTACATACAAGGTATTGGCTCCGTATTTGCTGATATCCTGCACATACGCTTCCGCATTCGGCGAGAACAACGCCGCGATGACTTCTCCTCCTGCCGCGACCTGATTCGCAACAGTTAATGCCTCGAGAGATACATTTCGTAATTTTCCATCCTTTACTTCGGTAAGCACCAGAACCTTTTTGCTCATGGTTAATCCTCTCCTTTTTTCTTTAGATGACCTTCGCTTCTGTACGCAGCAGTTGTGCCAATTCGATTACCTGTTCCTTGATTTCTCCGTTCAATAGGCGACCTGCTTGCTTCTTGGCAGGCAAATACTGCTCGACAATCGTTGTGCGGGCCTTTCTCTCATCGTTTGCAAGAGCCAAATCTTCCAGAGTCAAACGCTCCATTGGCTTTTTCTTCGCTTTCATAATGCCTGGCAAAGACGGGTAGCGCGGCTCGTTTAACCCTTGCTGAGCTGTTGCCAAGAGTGGAAGACCGACTTCGATGATCTCTATATCGCCTTCTACGTCTCTTTCGACGGTTGCTTTGTCGCCATCGATTGTAAGCTTCGTAATCGTAGATACGTGTGGGATACCTAATGCCTCTGCAACCCGAATCGCAACCTGTCCTCCCCCGGTATCTACTGACATATTGCCCCCGAGAATCAAATCGAATGATTGATCCTTAATCGCTGCCGTAATCAAACTAGCAATGGTGTATTCATCCGCTTCGTTTTCACCTGGATCGACGAGTATCGCTTTATCTGCTCCCATCGCAAGTGCGGTTCGAAGAGCACCCTCCGCACGCTCTGGGCCAACGGTGATCACGGTGACCTCTGCTCCGTTTTCTTCCTTGAGCTTGACTGCTTCCTCGACAGCATACTCGTCATAAGGATTCACGATAAACTCGATGCCTTCTTCATTGATCTGACCGTTCTGTATCACGATTTTTTCTTCTGTATCAAAGGTTTGTTTCAACAAGACTAAAATGTTCATCTGTATTCTCCTCCAGACTTCGTTTTATTTTCGATTATTTTGGCTGCATACGCAGTGCACCATCTAAACGGATGACTTCCCCGTTTAACATCGGGTTTTCGATAATGCTTTGAACGAGATGGGCAAATTCATTCGGCTGACCCAACCGCTGAGGAAACGGCACCATAGCGCTTAGTGCTTGCTTAACATGCTCGGGAGCCCTGCCTAGCATCGGCGTCTCAAAAAGACCTGGCGCGATCGTAACGACACGAATGCCAAGCGAGGATAGATCCCTTGCAATGGGAAGCGTCATCCCAACCACTCCGCCTTTTGACGCACTGTAGGCAGCCTGACCCATTTGTCCTTCAAAGGCAGCAGCAGATGCCGTATTGACGATAACCCCTCTTTCCCCTTGCTCGTTCGGTTCGTTCTCGCTGATTTTCGCTGCCGCTAACCGAATGACATTGAAAGTTCCGATCAAGTTGACCTGAATAATTTTGGTAAAAAGTGCAAGATCGAATGGACCGTTTTTTCCATACGTTTTTTGTGAACCGCCGATACCTGCGCAGTTAACGGCCGCTGTTATTTTACCGAATTTTTCAACCGCTTGGTCTAATGCTGACCTGACATCCGCTTCTTCGACGACGTTTGTATTTACATAAAGAACCTGGTCGCCTAGTGCTTCGGCTAACTGGGTTCCCTTCTCATCATTGACATCCATCATGAGTGCTTTTCCACCATGCGCTACGATATTTTTCACGGTAGCCTCTCCCAGACCTGAAGCACCGCCGGTAACTGCTACCACACTGTTTTTGAAATCCATTGCCCTTCTCTCCTCTATTGTCTAGTTCCCTTGAAATTGCGGGCTCCTTTTTTCTAAAAACGCTTGTACGCCTTCTTTTACGTCTTCTTTCAAGAACAAATCTTGGAATAACTCAGCCTCTAGCTTGAGTGCCTGCTGAAAAGGTAGCTCCATCCCTTCATCCACTGCTTTTTTTATATGCTGAAGAGCAGAAGGCGAGTTTTGGCAAATTTTTTGCGCAAGAGTCAGCGCTGCTGCCAGTCCCTCGCCAGTGGGTACGACACGATTGATCAAGCCAATCCGCATGGCTTCATCTGCGGTAATATGCTCACCTGTAAACAACAATTCTTTTGCTTTCGCCTCTCCAATCAGGCGAGGTAAACGCTGTGTACCGCCTGCCCCGGGGAGCAGCCCAAGCTTCACTTCTGGCACCCCAATAAATGCGTGCTGTTCCGCAATGCGCAGATCACATGTCAAGGCAAGCTCGCAGCCACCTCCCAGTGCGTATCCATTTATAACAGCAATCGTCAGTTTCGGAGAATAATCAATGCTGTTAAAAAAGTTGTGATTCTCCATAAATTGAGGAAGCAAATTTGGATTTCCGATTCGTTTTGGCAGCTCTTTGATATCGGCTCCCGCCACAAATGCTTTTTGCCCAGCTCCTGTCAAAATGATTGCCAGCACGTCGACGCTAGCATGGAGCTCAGCGAATATGACTCGCAATCCTTCTTTGACCCCAGCACTCAATGCGTTCATCGGTGGATTGTCGATGCTGACAATCGCGATTTTCTCCCGTTTTTCAACATTGACCAGACTCATCGCTGTCTCTCCTTCCCTGTCGATTTTGTTTTGTAAAAAGAGAAAGCAAATGTCATGCCAACACCAAAAAAGTAGTTCCTTATACAAAATCAACACGAAAAATATCGGATTGTTTGATTTTCAAACAGGTAATTCAACGCAATTATCTTGTTTTCAGACACCTACACAGACTCCACTTGAAGCGGAATATCTTTGGACGGTTGATCCGGCCTGACAAACACCAAAAAGAGAATCCCCGTTACAATGAAGAGTCCCACGTTGACGTAAAGCGAGTAATGAAATCCGAGCACAAAGTTATTGCCCGCTGCTTGCACTAAGATTCCTGTTATGAGCGGAGCAACGATGGAGGCTATATTGGTAATAAACGAATAGATACTTGTCATGAAACCAGCTCGTTCAGGCATGAGCTTAATCAGTATTTGCGGTCCAACTGCAGCAATGCTGTAACTCGATGTTTTTGCTAAACACAAAGCAACAAATATCCAGATAAAAGAATCAAATACCGGCATAAAGGCGAGCGATAGTCCACCAATAAGCGTAACGATCCCTGAAACCAGAACCCGCGATTTGAAATCGCTCTTAGACTTCTTATAAAGATGATCGGAAAAGGATGATAGTACCAATACCATGACTGTAGCTGCAACACCGCTTCCAGCGACGGCATAAGCCATGTTCATCGCCTCTAAGTGCAGCACTTTTGTCAAGTACAGTGGAAGCCAAATAAGCAACCAAGTGGATAGCCAAAAAGCAGAGAACGCCAATGCAAGGGTGAGAAAACATGCTGGATTGCGCAACACGGGAGAAATATCTGCCCATCTCAATTTTTTCACCTTGGATAGAGCCATTTGATTACTCGGGTGATTCTTGTTTTTTCGATCAACAAACAACCAGATGAAAGCCAAAACCAGACTCACTACACCTAAGAGTGCAAAGGTCAAACGCCAGCCATACTTTTCTATCATCGCGACAAGGATGGGCGCTGAAATAATTCCGCCAACACTGGCACCAGAGACGATGACTGCAAAGGCTATTCCTCGTTTTTCGGGAGGAAACCATTTGGCAGCATGGCTCATCACAACCGGCCCAAATGGCCCCTCAAACGCCCCCAACAATAATCGATACAAGATCAGCATCGGCAAGGTCATGATGGCATAGGAGCCAAACTGCAGAACGGTCCAAGCAAGCAATAGAACTACGATCATTTTCGAAGTGCCAATCCGATCTGACCATGTCCCTCCAAGTAAAGCTGCGATCGCAAATAACCAGTAAAAACTGCTCCCGACCATCCCCCATTGGGCACTATTTAAGCCAAGCTCCTTCATCAAAGGGTCTGCTGCATACCCAATGATCGCCTTATCCGCATAGTTAATGACGTAGGCAAAAAACATGAGTGCTAGAACTATCCATCTCATCCCAAAACTCCCCTCCTTCGTAGTAAAAATGATAATCAGACGCAAAATTCAGAAAAAGCAAGTGTTATGCCAATCATTACATGAGTCTTTTCTTATTCTTCCTTACCGTTTGGATAGATGTTGTTATGTATGGCGACTAAACACCCCTTACAGACAAATGTAAAAAATACAGACACGTAGCCATAAAAAAATGACTTCCGTTTCATCCAGAAGTCATCCATGATTTACTCTTGTACACTTAATTGGTATTTTTTCAGACGATCATATAACACAGATCTGCTTACTCCCAGTAATTTAGCTGCCTTGGATTTGTTACCGCCCGATTGCTCCAACGCTTGCTGTACAGCAGCTCTTTCTGCCTTTTCCATAAGAGTGCTCTCTGAATCAAATGAGAATGCGGTCATTTCATTTTTTCCATGACCCAACATGTATTCGGGTAAATCCGCTAGCTCAACTTTTCCGTGTTCACTGAACAGCATAGCGCGCTCCATTACGTTTCGAAGTTCACGTACGTTGCCAGGCCAATCATAGTCGATCATGGCTTTTACCGCCAGCGGGTCAATTCCGATAATGCTTGTCCCGTTCAGGCGATTTAATTCTTCCATGAAGAAAGGAATAAACAACAAAATATCTTTTTTCCTTTTCGCCAGTGGCGGAATTTCAAAAGAGATGACGTTTAATCGATAAAACAAATCGTTTCGGAATTCCCCATTTCGGACCATTTCCTCCAGGGAACGATGCGTTGCTGCGATAATGCGCACATCGACCTGGATACGCTCTGTTCCACCCACACGGTAAAATTCCTTTTCTTGGAGGACACGAAGCATTTTCGCCTGAAGCTGCAGCGACATATCTCCCACTTCATCTAGAAACAGGGTTCCCCCATTTGCCAAATCAAACTTTCCTTTTTTCCCTTTTTGCCTTGCCCCCGAGAAGGCTCCTTCTTCATATCCAAAAAATTCTGATTCTAATAAATGCTCCGGGATCGCGGCACAATTGACTGTTACAAATGGGCCATTGCTACGCCAGCTCATGCTGTGAATCGCATGGGCGAACAACTCTTTTCCTGTTCCACTCTCGCCTCTGATCAGAACAGTCGAGTTTCCTTTGGCTGTCTTCATGGCGCTGCGTATAATTTTCTCCATCTGAGGGTCCTGTGTGAGAATCTGCTCAAACGAGAATCGGGAGGTCTCGTGCTGCGCTTGTGGGGCTTGCTTCTCTTCTTTTTCACTCTTTTCCAGTCTACGTACGACTTCTTTCATTTCGTGCAGTCCACGGAACGAGATTTTCCCGATAACCCCGATGATTTCGTTGTCTTGCATAATGGGGACGCGATGCACGGTATATCGGATGCCTTTTACCTGCATCATCTCGCTATATTCTGGTAGACCTGATTTCATGACGCGCTCGAGTCCCAATTGAGGAAGAACGTCATGGATTGGCTTATATAAAATTTGCGATTCTTCAAACTCAAAAAGCTCAAGTAAAGATGGACTCACGAAGTTAACTTCTTTCCATTCATTGATCATGATCAGACCTTCATACGCATTATCGATGACCGTCTGCAAAATACTCTTCCATTTGACTACGCTCTGTAGCTCCTGAGCCATTTTTTCCACTTGCGATACATCTTGAAACAGAAGGATGCACCCTTTTTTCCCAAAGCGAGAAATACGAGTAACGGCGTGACTATTCCCCAGTTGTAGCCGATAATGATCGGAAGGCTCCATGGACTCTAATTGAATACCTGAAATGAGCGAAGTTACCTCACGCTGGAGCAATTCTGCTTGTGTCAGCCCTATCATATTGCAAATTTTCTGATTGGCGAAAGTGATCCGTTCAGAATCATCCGTGATGATCGCGCCGAGCTCTGATCGTACCAGAATTTCTTCTAGTTGATCCTTCAAAGAACTCGTTGCTCGAAACAATGTGAAAATGATGTCCGTTTTGGTAAGCATTCCGGTTACTTGGTGGTCATCATTCAAAATGACGATGTTCCCCACTTCTGATTTTTGAATGATTTCTTGGATGTCTCCTACTGAACTGTTAATGTGAGTCCAAATGACGTCTTTTTTAATGAGGGAATGAATGGCGCTCGCTAATGGTTGTCCATCCAGAATGGCTTGATTGAGGCTGCTTCTGGTCAATACTCCATGCAATTTTTGATGCTCATCGGTAACAGGAATCGTATCCCATTTTGTCCGCTGTACGAATTGAATAGCATCAGACAAGGTATGTTCGGGGGAAAGACACTCATGTACGGGAGTAATGATATCCCTAAGCTGGGGCATTTCCTTCAACTCCATACATATAATTAGGGGCTGTTTTCATTTCTAACACATCTTGTATAGTGGAAACAAATCCCTTTTCATATTGTAACATGGTTTAAGAGTTGGCTAAGGAGTTTTTTCAAATGACTCTTATTTCAGTAATTTCAGTATTGACTAAAATAAATGAAAATAATTAAGATAATACACATAACATCTTTTAGGAAGTGATGCACATGAAAAAGTCTGCTTCGATTAGTGCTGTGCTCTTGTTTCTCACTATACTCGTAGGGGTTCTTGGCTCGTACAGCATCATTATGGCACTACCACTTATTGGAGAGGAATTTCAGCTGAATCCAGTGGAGCAAGGTGCGATTGTCAGTGTTTATTTCTTAGGCTTCGCGATTTTTACCATTCCGGGAGGGATCATTGCTGATAAACGAGGATCGAAGCAAATTATTGTAATCAGCTTGGTACTGTGGGCAATATTGACTGCGCTTACAGGGGCGGTCACAGGTTTTGCTGCCTTACTCGTTGTCCGTTTTTTGTTGGGGTTTATCGATGCCCCACTAATGCCTGCTATGTTAAAAGCGATTGCCGAACGAACACCTGCAAACATCCGTACGACCACATTATCCATCGTTTCATCAGCCGAACCAATTGGGACTGGACTTGCCCCTTTTCTGGTAGCACCATTGATTGCGATACTGGGATGGCAGGAAGCTACTTTTGTTACAGCATCAATCGGCCTGCTCTTGGCCCCCATTCTCTGGATATTCCTTCCCCGTCCTTTCGTAATTGAACAACCTTCAAGCTCAGTATCAAAATCGAAACCTATCCCTTTCCTATCTCTTATACGTAACGGGCATTTGTGGAAACTAACAAGTATGCTCTGCGGAATTCAAATCGTGATGGTTGGATGCTTGACATGGGTACCTACCTACTTAACAACTGAAAAACATCTCGCTATTACCCAATCAGGCTTATATGCATCGCTTCCTCTTCTCATTTCGATGCTTGGCTATTTGGCAGGCGGTTGGTTGTTTGACCGTTATTTTCATCAAAAGTTTCGAACGATGGTCATTCCGTCCCTTCTGTTCTCAACGATTTTTCTTACGCTTATGATCCTATCTGACAATGTCAACCTGTTTCTGTTGTTTGAGTCGATCTCTTTGTTTTTTCTATCCCTTACCACTCAACCTATTCTTGGACTAACCATGCGTATCATTCCCTCAGCTGCTTTGGGCACTGCTAGTGGAATTCTGTTAACCGGAGGAAAACTGGCAAGTATTTTTACACCAATCGCGATGGGCGCATTCATTCAGGCGTACTCCTTTCAAGCTGGTTTTTCCCTGTTGCTAGTAGGTGCAGGAATCGCTTTTGTTTCATCCTTTCTTATCCATCTCAAAAGGAGTGAGGAGCTTGACTAATTTCATTCAAAAACTGCTGCAAGACATGCCTGATTTCTCACATTTTCTAACCATTGAGGAATTGGACACCTCTTCCCGTGAATTAGCAGCCACCTATCCACATCTCGTTACCCTCAGTACCGTTGGTCACTCTACTGACGGACACCCCATCCTCATGCTGCGAATCGGAAATGGTCAACATCGGGCGCTGTTCGTCGGTTGTCCGCATCCAAATGAGCCGATTGGAGCTCTATCGCTAGAGTATCTCAGCAAAAAGCTATGTGAGGATACTGCCCTATTAGAGCAAATGGATTATACCTTTTATATCATCAAGGAAATCGATGTAGATGGCTGCCGACTGAATGAAGGTTGGTACGGTGGCCCGTTTTCTCCAGATTATTACATCCGCAGCTACTATCGTCCCAGTATACTCGAACAAGCTGAATGGACATTCCCGTATGCGTATAAAACGTTCAGCTTCAGCGAGCCCATACCGGAAACCGTTGCATTTATGCGGGCGATTGATGAAGCCAAGCCGCATCTCCTCAACAGCTTGCACAGCTCCGATCAAACTGGAACGTTTTATTATGTATCGACTCCTCTTCCCGATGCATTGTGCCAACAGATCATAAAACTGACCCATGATCATCAATTACCGCTGATGATCGGCGAACCTGAGGCACCATTCATGCCCCCTATCCAAGACGGTTTTTATCAGCTGCCTGAGCTGTCTACCATGTACGATTACTACCAAAGCATCCTACCTACTGGAGAAGACCCTGCGAAAGCAATCCTCATGGGTGGCTCATCCCGCGATTATGCTGGGTCACGTTACCGTACCTTTTGCCTTGTTTCGGAAATATCGTTGTTTACGGATCCAAGGATGGGAGATAAAACTGAAACCACTTATAGCTACAAGGATGCTATGCTGGACATAGCCAAACTGGAAGGGGAACAGATTGCTTTTTTATCCAAACAATACCAAAGCGCACAGGCATCCATAACGGTACCAACCAGATTTCAGCGATCTGTAGAGGATTTCCTGATCGGTATGGAGGAAACTCGCTCCCATCATTTAAAATTAGCGGAAAGTGATGCAGCTTTAGCGCGCTTCGCAACAGTAGCTGAAATGTTTGACTTGAAACTACGCACTCTATGGAGCTCTCTATGCTGTTGCAGCATGATGATCCGCATGCTGGACGCCCAGCCTGACAACATCACCCTTTCAGAGATTCGAGCAGATTCAGAAAAATGGCTGGATCAAGGCTTGCAAGAGCTACTCTCCTTTTTTAACTGGTCGATGCGTCCACTGCGCGAATTGTGCGGTGTCCAGCTAGGTTCTGCCTTGATGATCATGGAGTACCTTCGTCAAACCCATGAAAGCACTGCCACGCCACTAAAATAATGAGTGACATGAGCGCCTGTCAGCAGAGCAGGCGCATTTTCTTTTGGTATTTTCTGAAGAAAGCGATGACTATTGGTAGTATAATAGACAAAAGCATGGAAATCGGGAAAAACGAGGAAAAAGGAGTCATGAAGTTGGACAAATTAACGGCAGAAACGATGCAATTGATTGAAGAAATGGCTCTCCATCACGAAAATCAAGGATTATCCAGAATTGCTGGCCGGATTATTGGACTATTGATGGTCTCACAGGAACCACTTTCATCCGAGCAGATTGCCACTACATTGCAAGTCAGTCTAGGAAGTGTGTCTACCAATATACGCATTCTTTTAAAATTTGGATTCGCGGAAAAAAAGAGTGTGACAGGTGACCGTGTGAGCTATTACATCATGGCACCAAACGCCATTGAAGAAGAGATTTTACAGAATTTAGAGCGAATCCTATCATTGAAGAATGTCATAGAAAAAGGAATACAAATTGACAGCTTGAAGCAAAGTGAGCTCGTTATCCAGCGATTCCATGAGACGCTGGAAGCCATTGACCTATACAAGGAATCTCTCACCCAAATGCTCGCTGAGTGGAAGTACCGTCGCATGTAACATCAAACAGCTCGTATCAATGGAAAAGTAGAAAGGCAGCTTTGGCGCTGAAAAAGCCAAGGCTGCCTTTTTTCATAAGAGGATGGCATCGATCATTTGACAGGCGATATCTCATCTTCCGTCACCCATTTGTAGTTCTTCACTTCTCCTCCCCCTGTCGTGGGGGTGTAATCGATCATATAAACCGTCGTTGTATTTGCCGTATCAAGCTTGCCTGATGCATCGAGCATCCCTTTCACATGATCCGCCTTCAAGAAGACTTCCGTTCCCGGATCATACGGTTGCTTGATGTGGTTTTTGATTTCCTCTTGAATAATCCATTTATAACCCTTCACAGGGGGCTCACCCGTTGTAGGCGTATAGGTCACTGAATAGGCCGTTGTGTCATAAGCGCCCACAATCTTTGCTTTAGCCCCTTGCATCCCCGGTTGGTGACTTGCTTTCAAGATGACTTCACTCCCTACTGTAAACGTAGGTTTCGGTACAATCTCTACTTGCTCCAGTACATCCGGTGCAGCAGGACCTCCACATGCACTTAACCCCATCGCGGTAACCAGCATGAGCGATAACAGTTTCCATCTTTTCATTCTAAACACCCCGAATTCTTAGTTGTCTGTCAAAGGTATTATGGGTACACAAGACCTTCCTTATCCACTTGCATCCTGCTCGTTGCTTTACTTGAATGCATCCTTGGACGGAATGGACAAATCCTTGTTTTCAATCAACTGTAAGAGCAGAGCATAGAATTGCTTCCTCTGCTCACTTGGTAGGTCCTTGAGAATACTTTCGGCGCCAGCAAAACTCTTGTCCATACAGACGAACCGTCCAAGTAAAATGTTTCATGTAAAAAGAAACCAGTTCTATGGACCTGCTCGTGTCCTGAACTGGTTTTCGTTCTATTCCGCTGCAAGTATGTACTTTCTGAATAAATCAAGCGGGTAGAAGTTGTCCTCTGACCAACTTTTCCTTGAATCGATTCTTTCACTCCACCAATCCAAGCCGTAAGACCCAATCCTCTCGTATCTGGCCAATCAAATCCAGGAGTCATCGACAGCAAGTGAACAGCGTAATCGTGCGTTTAACGGGATCGACCGTTTTTTGCTCTAAATGGAAAATAGGAATAGATAGGAGTTTCTAAATCAGCAATCAGTCCTTGTTCGTATGCAAGATAACCGTCTTGAATGATGAGGCAGCTGGCGACCTTTTCTTTTCTGATCTTTCTGTCAAATCCATTGAAAAGCTCTGTATCGAATCGCGTTTTTGCAGGGTCTGAAAATGGAAACAAGGGTGAATGCACGTGATTGTTCCTCCTTCCACCGACTGGCTTTTAAGACTCTTTCCCCGGTATTTCCCCCCGAAGGTAACGTTCGCCCCATTCACACATGAGATCCATGATTGGTTTGAGCGTTTCACCCAATTCGCTTAATTCATACTCGACCTTTGGCGGTACTTGGCTGTACACGGTCCTGATGACAATTCCGTCCTCTTCCAGCTCGCGAAGCTGCTGTGTCAGGATTTTTTGGCTAATATCCGGCATTTGTTTTTTCAATTCGCTCGTTCTTTTTGGGCCGTAGTATAACTGACATAAAATCAAGGTTTTCCATTTGCCACCTAAAACATCTAGCGTTGCTTCAGAAGGAATCTGGTATGTATGTTTGAGCTTTGGCCTCATCGATTGGCTATCCTCCCTCATTCTTACGATTTTTACAGGAACCTTTTTGTTCCTATGTTACTTTTTGGTATCGAAAGCACAAAAAAGTGCGTACTTTTCACATTCCATTATATGGTGCATGATTCGGATATACCAGCACCTTACTTGTAAAACGGGAGGGAAGAAACATGGCAAATCGCCTACTGATCGCAGGAGGCTACGGTGTCATTGGCAGTGCAATCGCTCGCCTAATCCGGAGCATCAACAAAAATGTCGAGATTGTACTGGCAGGTCGCAATCCGGAAAAAGGGGCTCCTCTCGCTCGTGAACTCGGCCATTCTCAGACAGCTTACCTTGACTTGACGAGCGGTCAAACGATAGAGAATCTTGGCGAGCTGGATTTGATTGTCGTTGCCTTGCAAGATCCTGGAGATGTGCTCCTACAAGCTGCTTTGACAAAAGGGATTGCTCACATTGGGATTACGAAGCTTGCAGATGAACTATCCACACTCACATTTGCAGCCCTGCAAACACCACCGAAACGACCTATTGTCCCACTTGGTCATGCGCAGACGGGTATTCTAACATTTGTCGCGGCACAAGCAGCTATGGACTTTGCCCTGGTGGAATCCATTGAATTGGCGAGTCTCCACGACGAACGCGATCTGATTGGACCTTCAACACTGGAAGAGTCAGAAGGCTTTATCAGTCGAGCTCTCTTGCGACAAGATGCCCAATGGAAATGGGTCGATGCTACCCAACATGGAAGATTGGTGCGATTATCTGGTGATTACTCGGTGGAAGGCTTCCCGATGGCGATCTTGGATGTACCTAATTTGGCATCGATCACAGGTGCTCCGAACGTCCGCTTTGATTTTGTTTTGGGCGATTCGATTGGTACACGCGCAGGTAAATCGGCATCTCAAGATTTATATATCGAGATGAAGGGATTTTTGAAAACGGGAAAACCCGCCTCCTACCGTATTAGCATCTCTGATCCAAAGGGTCACGCCCATATGACAGCCCTTGGGGTTTTGCTATCGATTGAGCGCATTCTCGGATGGGATGGCAATCCACCCGCTGATGGAGGAGTTTATCTGCCTGACACCCTCCTCCCCATCGACACAGCTATCGCGCGCATCAAAGATTTTGGCGTACAAATTACTACAGAAATGGAGGGTGTATGAAAATGAAAGTACTGACAGTTGTTACCCATCCACGAACCAATTCCTTAACCTTTGCCGTTGCAGAACGTTTCGTTCAGGGACTAAAAGATGCAGGACATGAGGTTGAAGTTTTGGATTTGCATCGCATGGGGTTTCATCCTGTTTTATGGGAGGAAGATGAGCCAGATTGGAACAATGGGGATAAGAAATATTCCGAAGAGGTCGAGATTGAAATGGAGCGCATGAAAAAGCACGATGCGTTAGCCTTTATTTTTCCGATCTGGTGGTTCAGCATGCCTGCCATGTTGAAAGGATATATCGATCGCGTCTGGAACAACGGGTTTGCCTATGGTTCACGTAAACTGCATCATAAGCATGCATTGTGGATCGGTCTCGCAGCTGCTCCTGAAGATCATTTTCAAAAAAGAAATTATGACCAAATGATGGTTCACCACCTCAATGTCGGGATCTCCAGTTACGTCGGAATCGACGATTCGAGGGTTGAGTTCCTTTATGACACCTTGGCGCAAAATCCTGCGCATATCGAGCAGCTGTTGGACCGTGCTTATCACATGGGATTCCATTTTGGAAAAAAAGAGAGCCTGTCTATTTAAATTTATCTGAGCTATCGGTGGGCAAATTAATGTTCTCAAAATGACCTTTCCAGACAAAGATGAGGAGTACTGGACAAAGGGCGAGGATGGAACCGTTGCCTAATGAGTTCATTTTGTAAAAGAAAAAGCACCTCGTGGGTGCTTTTTTGTCTATCTATTAAGTAGGTAACTATTTCAACCAAAAATTAATAACCGTATCCCAACCTTTTTCCCCTCTAATTTCCACCGGGTCTGATACTGCGAGAATTCTATTGTTTGAGTCTACAGCATAAGCAGTTAATCTGTATAGTTTTCCAATTCTGAAACTATAAATTTTTGAGATAGTAGTGTACGAGGTACCAGTCATATCCTCATATCCATCGGTAATATTGTAACGAACCCACTTATATCTATCTACACCTGGAATATAATTAAACTTCACCCCAATATCTTGAAACACATCTTCATACTTTTCGTCTTCATTAGGAGATATTGATAAAATGGTTGATGACGAATATTGTGTGGATGCAGTAGTTACAGGTGTTTGCTGTCCCTCCTGTGCAAATGCAGGAACTGCTGAAGTCAATAATGCTAGTGTTGCTAAACTAGTCATAAACTTTTTCATCGTAAAACACTCCTTCTTACTCTTCTTTTTACTCGCCCTCAGAAGAGAAGCAAGTTGACAGGGGAATAGACTTGGTAGCGACATTCGAACATTACAAAATATACACAATTTCCATCTCCTTCCATTTTTTACAAAAACATCATAACACGCAATTTTAAATAATACAACTGTATCATTTTAAGTTACTCTGGCATTTTTTTCGGCTAGTGTCTCCGCAGAGAGCCACCCCTCCCCGTTTATTTATCTTCCAATCGATCCGATACATTACTTCCCGCACCCGAAATTCCCCCGAATATTTCGGTGATCATTGACAGTCATCTTTTCGCGTTTTGTCTCTCATTTCTCAAGCCAATCACATCTATGAGCACGAAAAGAGAAAGCCCCCTTTTTCTTATGAGAAAAAGAAGGCTTTCGACTATGTGTATACGCGTTACGCAAGTACCTCAACTGTGAAGCCACCAGGAGCTTTCACATAAAACGTCCATCCGTGCGATCTTACTGGCGGAGCTACTTTGTAACCATCTTCTTTTAAGCGTTGATTGATTTCATTTACTTTCTCTTCGCTCTCCTGGATGAAGCCGATATGAAATGTCTTGGGATATTGGACTTCGGCACCCTTCATCAAGGTAAACACCAGGCCGTTATCGTCAAATAGGACCCCAAAATTATCGCCACGGGCATCTGCCGACGTATCTAACTTTTTCAGGCCAAAATATTTCTCCAAGAAATCAGAAGCAGCTGGAACATCCGTAACGGTAAGATTGACGTGATTCAATTTCATAATGACCACACATCCTTTGCACGAGATTAATTCAAGCGTAGCACATTCATGCAAGTGCTAATCTTGACAGGCTCTGAGGCTGATCATTGTCATGAATATCCGTCACTTATCTTTAAGGTTTCACGATAAACCTATTTGTTCACAGCTACTTTTGATTTGTTTACGATATGAATGGCATGACCTAACACCGCTTCGGCAGCCTCCAGCCATAACTCGCTTAAAGTGGGATGCGGATGCATGGTTAACGCCACATCCTCTACACGTGCAGCAAGCTCAAGTGCAAGCACACCCTCCCCGATCAGGTTCGATGCATCAGCACCTACAACGTGCATTCCCAACAGCAAATGACTTTCTTGATCCACGATCACTTCTGCAAAACCTTCTCCTTCATCCATGGCGAGTGCTCTGCCATTCGCTCGATAAGGGAAGGCTGCTACTTTGACTTTATACCCTTGAAGCTCTGCCTCTTCTCGTGTCATCCCCACACCCGCAATTTGCGGCTCGGTAAAAATCACATAAGGGACATAAGGGGAATCTACACTGCTAGGCAGCCCTGCGATCACCTCGGCTGCCACAATCCCTTGCTTCGTCGCACGATGGGCTAACGCAGGGCCAGGTGTTACATCGCCAATGGCAAAAATATGCGACTTGTTCGTACTACCAGTCGATGTCACCGGAATATAGCCGCGCTCGTCCATTTCTACTCCCGCCTGCGCAAGGCCAAGTTCACCTGTGTTAGGCACTCGCCCAATAGTGACGAGCGTTTTATGTGCCGTGATACTTTCAGAACCGTTCTTTTCCGAAGTACATACGAGTGTGACTCTTCCGTTCGCTACCTCAGCCTTTTCTACTTTTGTCGCGATCTTTACCGTCGTCCCGAGCTGTTTTGCCTGCTTGAGCACTTCTTGGGAGAGATGGGCAGCTGTTTGCGGCAAAATGCGCTGGGTTGCCTCAATGACGGTCACCTGTGATCCAAGCTTGGCAAACGCCATCCCGAGCTCCATTCCAATATAACCCCCGCCGATAATAGCCAGTGTTTCCGGTACTTCATCCAATGCCAGCATATCAGTAGAATCCAGAATATATTCTCCATCTGTTTTCAAAAACGGTGGAATGAATGGACGTGATCCTGTCGCGATAATCGCTTGTTTGAATTTGTACGTTTCAAAATCGCCACTCGTCTCTACGCCAATCCGATCACTCGAGAGAAATGTCGCTGTCCCCTTTACGACTGTAACCCCATTGGCCTGGCAGAGATAATCGACCCCATTGTTCAGTTGAGCAACGACAGAGGACTTCCACGTCTGCCAGCTCGACATATGGAAGGTCGATTTCCCTGTAGGCAGTTGGATTCCAAGCTTATTCAGACTACTTAGCTTGTGGTATTCACCTGCTGTATGAATCAATGCTTTCGACGGAATGCATCCGCGATTCAAGCAGACTCCACCCAGTACTTCTTTTTCAATTAGAACGACCGATTTCCCCAGCTGCCCGAGACGAATAGCGGCTGCATAACCTCCTGGCCCACCACCGATGACAACCACATCTGTTTCGACTGCTACTTCGCCGACTACCATCTATACCATCTCCGCAAACAATAGATTCGGATCTTCCAGCAGCTCCTTGATCCGGTTGGTAAAACGCACTGCCGTCACACCATCGATCAGGCGGTGATCAAACGAAAGTGACAAGTTCATCATCCAGCGAATGACCCCTTCATCCTCACGCACAACCCATCGTTTCTCCATTTTGTGCAAACTGATAATGGCCACTTCGGGGTGATTAATGATGGGAGTTGCTTGCAGTCCCCCGATTGGACCTACATTGCTGATCGTGAAAGTGCCGCCTGTTATGTGTTCCATGGTCAATTTGCCTTCGCGAGCCAAGCGAGCCAGTTGATCGATTTCTTCTGCGAGTTGAAAAATCGATTTGTGGTCTGCATCCTTGATGACTGGTACGATCAATCCCTCAGGCGTATCTGTAGCAATGCCGATATGGTAAAAGCGCTTGAGCAAGATTTCATTCGTATGCTCGTCAATCGATGCATTAAGCGTCGGGAATTCCTTCAGTGCAATAACCAACGCCTTGATAAAGAACGGCAGGAAGGTCAACTTGATATTTCGCTTATCCGCATGTGACTTTAACTTTTCACGCAAAGCACGCAGCTGATCCATCTCCAGCTCATCGACAGAAGTAACATGCGGAATGATTGTGACTGATTTCACCATATGCTCGGCAATCTTTTTCCGGATGCCTTTTAACGGTAGCCGTTCGATATCTCCCTGTGACGAGGTGGCTACACGCGTAGCGGACCCTGTTTTCGGCTGAACAACTGCTTCAGTCTCAACCGCGACTGTACATGCCTCTAACAAACGCTCATTGCCAGTAGCCGTCGTTGGAAACTTAGCTGGTGCAGATTTTTGCAGTCGATTGGCGAATTGGCGCAAATCTTCTTCCGTCACACGCCCCGCTGCTCCTGTACCCGTGACCAACTCGATATCCAGCTTCATCTCCCGTGCTAGCTGCCGAACGTATGGCGTGGCCAATGAGCGTCGGTGATCAGCACGAGCTGGTGCAAAATTGACTGTTTTTTCCGGGTTTACGACCTTTTCTGGAAGCTTTGTCTCTTCCTTCTTTGCATCCGTTCCTGCATCGATCACGAGAAGGGTAGTTCCGACCTCTACTGTTTCCCCTTCCGCTATGAAAATTTCACGAATGATACCAGTCACTGGCGCAGACAACTCGGCATTCACCTTGTCAGTCTGCACCTCCAAGAGTGGCTGATCCTGTTGAACGGATTCACCCGTTCGTACCAGCACTTTTACGATTTCTCCTTCATGCATACCTTCTCCCACATCAGGAAGCTTGAACTCAACCATATGACTCGCTCCTTCTCTTAAAACGTAGCCGTTTCCATAATTCCGTCCTTCACGCGTTCAGCTGTTGGCAAATAGTCATCCTCGATGCTAAATTGCGGGACGGGCACGTCATATCCGGTAATCCGTTTCACGGGAGCCTTCATGTAAATCAATGCTTCATCATTGATGATGGAGATGATCTCTGCACCCAAGCCAGCAGTCTTATGCGCTTCGTGTACGACAACTGCACGTCCAGTCTTTTTGACCGAGGCTATGATCGTATCCCGATCCAATGGATAGAGCGTGCGCAGATCAATGACTTCACAACTCAAGCCGTTTTCACGCTCGATCTGTTTCGCAGCATCCTCTGCGACACGAAGCATCGCTCCCCAAGCAAAAATGGATACATCCGAGCCTTCCTGGACGACCTTCGCTTTTCCGATGGGCACACGATACATTTCTTCCGGAACCTCTTGTTTAAATGCGCGATACAGCTTGGTCGGCTCTAAAAAAATGACTGGATCAGGATCTTCCATTGCTGCAATCAGCAAGCCTTTCGCATCATAAGGTGTGCTTGGTGCCACAACCTTTAAGCCAGGGACATGGGCAAAAAACGTTTCGACACTCTCCGAATGAAGCTCAGGACCGCGAATCCCTGCCCCGTACGGCGTGCGTATGACCATCGGTACATGGTACTGTCCGCGAGTCCGATAGCGCATGCGTGCAGCATGAGAAACAATTTGTTCAAAGCCCGGATAAATAAAAGCAAGGAATTGAATCTCGACCACAGGAATTTTCCCGTTCATGGCAAGACCGATTGCCGCCCCGATTATTCCCGCCTCAGCTAGCGGCGTGTCCACTACACGGTCCGGACCGTACTTGTGAATCAACTCTTCGGTCGCCCGGAACACGCCACCATTTACGCCAATATCCTCGCCGAGCAGCATCATGCGTGAATCATCTGCCAATTTTTGATCCATGGCTTCCGTGATTGCTTGAATCATCGTCAGTTTGCGTTTCATGCTGGGATTCCCTCCTGCTTCGATGGCTTGACGAGTTCGCTCTCCTGTTCCGTTGCCATCCACGATGGTTCAGCGTAGACGTGCTTGAACATGTCTTCCGGCTTGGACTTCGGATAGCTTTCTGCTTCGACAAGAGCGGCGTCGATTTGTTCATTCACCCGTGCGATTAGCTCTACTTCCTTCGTTTCATTCCACAACCCTTGATTCTCCAGATATACACGTAGCCGTTGGAGTGGGTCGCGTTCTTGACGCCATTCCTCGGACAAGCTCTCTTGATCCCTGTATTTCTTCGGATCATCTGCGGTTGTGTGCGCGCCATAGCGGAATGTCACCGCTTCGATCAACGTCGGTCCTTTGCCATCTAACGCACGTTGCATGGCTTCTTTCATGGTCAGCCAAACAGCAAAGATATCATTACCGTCTATCCGAACCCCAGTGATGTCATACGCGGCCGAACGTTGTGCAATCGTTTTCGATGCAGACTGCTGCGAAAACGGAACGCTGATCGCGAAGCCGTTGTTTTGACAGAAGAAGATGGTCGGCGTTTGAAACACACCTGCAAAATTCAATGCCTCATGAAAATCGCCTTCTGAGCTTGCCCCGTCACCAAAGTAGGCGATGCTGACATGCTTTTCGTTTTGCAGCTTGCTCGCCCAAGCAGTCCCTACCGCATGAACCATTTGAGTCGCGATCGGTACACATGGCGGCATGATGTGCAGATGTTTCGGGCTGATACTCCCTTCCATGTGGCCCATCCAATAGAGAAACACCCGTGCCATGGATTGACCATGGACGATTGCTGCCGCATGGTCTCGGTAGGTCGGGAAAAGCCAATCTCCAGGTGTCAGTGCCATCGCGCTGCCTACTTGTGAAGCTTCCTGCCCTTCAAAGGGAGCATACGTGCCCATTCTGCCTTGTCGCTGCAAGTTAATCGACTTGCGGTCAAACTGGCGAACCAGCACCATATTTTCATACATCTTGATCATCGTTGCCTCGTCTAATTGCCCCTTGAGATCGCCTACCAGCTCACCCGCTGGACTCAATACCTGATATAATGAAGACATGGAAACATCCCTCTCTTTTCGCTGAAAAACACCTTGGTGTCTTTCGATATTGTGACTCTGCTCGTCATGCTTCTGCTTTCCTCCCTATAGAAGAGCAAGTAGCATGCCAATCATTTGAAAGCGATTTCACAACAATACGATTCGAAAATGCTCATTTTTGCATATGCATGATTGCACACAGATGATTAATTCTGATTATTCCGTTTACAAGCCTACTTAGGAGGACTTCGATGTATCAAACCAAGTATTTCCAGGCCAGTGACAATCATGAGCTGGCAAAATTGCTGACAACCATTTTCAGTACGTCCCACGATGGATTGGCGATCTGTGACCGTAACGGCTACGTCCTGCTCTACAATGAGGCGTACTTGAACATCACGGGAGTTCCCGCCGACATCTTGAATAATTTTAGCTTTATGGAGCAAAAAGAAATGCATCTTGTTCCTGACTCTTCTGCTGTACGTACGATTTTGACAAAACAAACCCATAGTGTCGTGATCGATTATGCAAACGGTCGGCAAGCGATTAACACGGCTACTCCGCTGCTCGATCCAAACAAGGAATTATTGTTTGTCGTGGGAAATGTGCGTGACGTCACAGAGCTGAATCAGCTTCAGAAGGAGCTGGAGGAAACACGTCAAATCAGTTCGGCATATCAAAGGGCGCTGGAGCATATCCAAACCGATGGTGACTTTGACGAGCAGATCATTTATCGCAGTGGGCTCATGCATCGAATCGCTTCACTCGCCAAACGCTTTGCGACCAACGACTCCCCCGTCCTTTTGCTAGGCGAGTCGGGTGTCGGTAAGGATGTCATGGCGAATTACATTCACGCCCAAAGCGGACGTACAGGGGAATTTATTAAGATAAACTGTGGGGCCATTCCCGAGCATTTGCTCGAGTCCGAATTGTTTGGCTATGAGAAAGGCGCCTTTACGGGGGCAAGTCAATCGAAGGAGGGATTGTTTGAGCTAGCGGATCGAGGAACCATTTTTCTCGATGAGATTGGAGACCTCCCTTTTCCTTTACAGGTGAAGCTCTTGAATGTATTGCAGGATGGGCGGATTCGCAGACTCGGGGGAAAAACCTCGCGTCAGGTTAACATGCGAATCATCGCTGCCACCAATAGCGACCTGGAATCGATGGTGGAACAAAAACGGTTTCGGCAGGATTTGTTCTACCGGCTAAATGTACTTGCTCTCACCATTCCACCCTTGCGTGAACGCCGCGAGGATATTCCGGCTCTCATTTTCTACTATTTGAAAAAGCTCGAATGGAAGTACCAGCAAGAAATGCGCATCGAAACAGATGCGTTAGAGGCACTGATGGATTATGACTGGCCAGGGAATACACGCGAGCTGAAAAATGTGGTGGAACGTTCTTTCCACATGTGTGAAAATGGGCGAATTACATTTGATCAGTTACCGGTGTCCATTCGCAATACCCAGCAGACAGCCCTGCCGCTCCATCTCGCCAAAATGGATGAGCTGTTGCCGCTAAAAGAAGCGGTCGAACGGTTTGAACGTGCGTATATCCAACGCCTCTTGAAAGAGACAGACACCATGCAGCAGTGTGCGGATAAGCTGCAAGTGAACATATCCACGCTCGTGCGAAAAAAACGCAGCCTCAGAATTAAATAGCGCAAAAGGAAAAGCCCGATACGCGTAGGTTCGGGCTTTCTCGTTATTTCAGAGTGTGGTCTCGCAAAACATCCGAGGGCTATTTCACAAGCCCTTCTCTTAATGTGTGGATCCCATGCTCCAGATACCCCTTCAAACAGCTTAAGACGTACACCCAGCCTTCTTTGTTGTCGACTATTTTTTGAAGGAGCGCAGGATCATTTTCTTGAAAACCCTCTTCGTTCACTTCAATGATCGTCGTGGCTTCATCCAACGCTTTTAAGGTAATCGTTACGGTATTTTCTTCTCCAGCCCACTGGAAAAAGATGCGCTTATTCACTTCGATTTCGTGAACGGTAATCCCTACTTCTGCGTTGTAAATATCGAAGAATAACGTAATGTTCTTCCCTTCCTCCCACCTTGCCGAGCTGGAAGAGAACCAGAAGTTGCCGATTTTCGCCGGGTCCACGAAAGCTTCGAACACTTCATGCGCAGGTCTGTTAATCTGAAATTTTGTAAGATTATTCATGCGTCCGTCAACTCGCTTTCTGATTGCTGCTTCCACCGTATCATAATCACATTTGCGAGACAAACGATAGAATGACTCCCTTTTATTCTTTTACTGCCCCAGAAGTAAGGCCAGAGATAATTCGCCTTTGGAAAATCAACACCATTACTACGAGAGGGATCGTCACGATGATGGAGGCAGCAGATATTTCTCCCCACGGAATTGTAAACATTCCCTGAAACATAACGATTCCCACAGGCACAGTCTTCATCGCTTCCTGTGTATTCAACGTCAGGGCGAACAAAAATTCGTTCCACGCTGCTATAAAAACGAGGATGGCCGTCGTAAAAACCCCAGGCATGGCGAGTGGGAAAAACACTTTGGTCATCGTCTGCCAAATGCTCGCGCCGTCTACTTTGGCTGCTTCGCCCAAATCACTCGGTATTTTGCGAAAAAAGATGGTCAAATTCCAGATCGCAAGCGGCAGCGCGAAAGTTGTATAAGGAATGATCAGACCGATGTAGCTGTTTGTTAAGCCCATCGATTGCATGAACATAAAAATAGGCGAAATAGTAGCGATCTGCGGAAACATGGACACAGCCAGTACGACACCCAATATAATTGTCTTTCCCCGAAAGGACAGCCAGGCAATCGCATAGGCAGCAAAAGAAGCGATCGTAATGGAGTAAAGTGTGGTTAACGTCGCCACGACAGTCGAATTCCACAAGTAACGGGCAAACGGTCTTTCCGTGAAGACGCGGACAAAGTTGTCAAACGAAGGATTTTGGATGATAAAATGAAAGGCTCGCTCTCCAAACAGCTCCGCTGGTGGCTTCAATGCTGCGAGGAGAATCCATAAAAACGGGAACATCACTAGAAAGACGAAAAGCAGTAAACCCACGTAAAACAAGGGACCCGTATGTTTGCGCATCCAATCACCTCCTTATTTGCCACTGCCATCACTCAGCAGATCAGCTCCTAATATTTTGACATAGCCGATGGAGATCAGCGCCACACATAAAAAGACAATGACTGCGAGCGCGGAGCCTTCTCCGAAGCTCATTTGAGCAAACATCGTTTTGTACGCGTAAATAGAAATGGTCTCGGTCGAGTTCCCAGGTGCCCCACCTGTCAGCGTGTAAATCAAATCAAACACACGAAATGCATCCAATGTACGGAACAATAATGCCACCAAAATGGTTGATTTCAGCATCGGAAGCGTAATACGAAAAAATTGCTGGGTGCGGGTTGCACCGTCCACAGAAGCTGCTTCATACAAGCTTTGCGGGATCGTTTGCAGGCCAGCGAATAAGAGCAAGGCCATGAATGGCGTCGTCTTCCACACATCTGCCAAAATAACGGAAAACATGGCGCCAGCCTTAGTCGTCAAGAGCATCCCCATATCTGAGATCAGCCCTGCCTGCTCAAAAAGATAGGCGACGATGCCATTTTGCCCGTCGTACAAAAACTTCCACATCATCGCGGAGATAACAGTTGGAATCGCCCACGGTATTAACACGGTTGCTCGAACAAGACTCCTTCCATGAAAAGGTCGATTGATCAACAGGGCAATCAATATACCGAGCACCAATTCAATGGCAACGGAGATAACGGTAAAAAACGCCGTATTGTACAGAGCCCCCCACATCCGAGCGTCTGTAAAAAACTTCTTGTAGTAGGCAAAGCCAACAAAGTTGGGCTCGATAATCGAAGCTTCAATGCCTTGGATTACGCCAAGAGCACCCTCTGGCTTTGCAAGCAGCTTTTGTTCACTCATTTGCAAAAGAACCGCCCTGACTTCCGCCAAGCTAGTTTTGATTGCGTCTGTTTGTTCGTTCGAGAGGCTCACATATTTGAGTTCTGTGGGGACTGGTTTAAATTCCAGCAATAGCTGGTCGATCATTTGGTATCGGCTCGCGATCTCGCCTGTTTGGTTGAGGGAAGTGTTCATTTGTTCGATTTGCGCTTGGAGCGCGTTCAATTTTTCCTTTGATGACCCTTCTGCAGAGTCCACCTCCCTCTTCACATACCGGAGCAGATTGGGTAACGTACTGACGTAGCGCTCCATATCTAGTCCGTATGAAGAGTGAATCTCTGATTTCGTCGGATCGTTCAACCGGATGTCGTGCAGACTGATCCAAAAGGATCGCATGACAGGCCAAATCGCGATAACAAGTATGATGAGCAGTGCAGGAAAAATCAGCAAATACCCCATCTGTTTTTCTGAGAGAGACATTTTGGTTGATCGATTCATCCGTTCACCACCTTCCTTCCCACTAGAAGCTTGCTTGTGATTGCCCGATCGTTTTGTAACTTCCAAGGAAGCCGGTTAGACCCCCTTGGAAGCCCCACATGTTGCCGCTTATTTTTTCATCAGGTCGTTCATCTGCGTTTCCATGTTTTGCACCGCTTGCTCGGCTGTTTGCTGCCCTGCAAGCGCTTTGGATACTTCGATCTGGATCACTTCCGAAATTTTTGGATAGATCGGAGTCGTTGGACGAGATACAGCAGCGCTTACGCCATCGACGAAATCTTTGTTGGCAAACAACGGACTGGCTTTTTGAACATCAGCATCATCGTAGGCCGGCAAATAGGTTGGTGCGAGCCCACCTTCTACCGCGGATATTTTCTGACCCTCTGGACCTGCCATGAATTTGAGGAATGCCCACGCTTCTTTCGGGTGCTTCGAGAACTTGTTGATTCCGCCCATCCAACCGCCGAGTGCTGCTGCGGAGCCTGCATCGCCAGCTGGCAGTGGAGCGATCGCGACTTGACCGACGATTTTGGACTGAGCCTGATCCTGCGCCAACGCGAACTGATACGGCCAGTTGCGGATAAACGGTGCCTGCCCCTCGAGGAATGCCGTATGTGATTCCGGCTCCATGAATGTGGTGATATTGGTTGGGACGAAATCGGATTTGACGACCTCGATCATTTTTTTCAACCCTTTGATCGTAGCTGGATTGTTGACCGCTACTTTTCCTTGTTCATCCAAAATTTTTCCACCGTACGATGCACTGAACTCGACAAAGTTACAAACCAAACCTTCATATTGCTTGGCTTGCATCAAGTAGCCGAACTTCGTGCCGCCCTTGCCCTTCGTTGCTTTTGCTTGGGCAATCAAGTCATCCCACGTCTTTGGAGCTTCAGTTACGAGATCTTTGCGGTAGAACAAGAGACCCGCGTCGATAAACTTGGGCATGGTCCATTGCTGGCCGCCAAAGTTCCCAGCATCCATGGCCCCTTTGATATATTTTCCGGTTTCAATTCCATCTTGCTCCATCAGGCGATCGAGCGGCAGGAGATAACCCGCTTGTGCGAATTCAGCCGGCCAAATGACATCGAGGTCAAACACGTCGATCTCCGACGATTGTGCACTGAACATCGTGACGTACTGGTCATGGCTTTGTCCTGTATCCGCAGGCATTTCGCGAATCTCAATCTCGATATTCGGATTTGCTTTTTGAAACGCCTCCACGAGCTTTACAGTGGAATCCGTTGAGTCTTTGCCCCGTGCGTAGACGAGCTTGATTTTTTCTGCTGGTTGCTGTGCTGGCTCTGTTTTGGGTGCGGATGGTGTTGCAGGTTGTGATGGGGTTGTATCCGTAGAAGCTTGCTGTGGTGTGGAGGAACATGCTGCCAATGAAAAGGCCATTACTAAGGTAAGTCCAACGGATGTAAGTCTTTTCACAACTTTCATCTAAGTAACCCCCTATGCTATGTTTTAAAACGCACTGCTTCACCTTTTTGTGCGGATGCGTAGATGGCTTCGATCAATCTGTTGATGTACAAGGCTTGTTCCGGTGTGCAGAGAACCTCTGCCTTCCCTTCGATGGCGTCGATGAAATTACGGAATAAGAGTACGCGTTCTTTTTGAGGCTTTGGTTTTATTTCTGTCGAGGCAGTTACGCCGTTCCACTCGTGGTAAAGCGTGAACTGGTTATCCAATAAACGCAGGGATGCCCCGCCCTCTTGTCCATACAGTTGAAGGAAAACGTTTTCCTCTTCAATGTGAGAAGCCCAGCTTGCATCAAGCGTAAGCGACAATCCGTTTTCAAAAGTGATCATCGCTACAGCCATATCTTCCACGTCAAACTTCCCGCTATCGTCGATCCTGCCCCACTCTGACAAGCCACGTTTGTGAGGCCCGAATTGCGCGTACGTTTGCCCGAGGACGGATACAGGCTTTGGATGATCCAAGAGCCACAAGGTCAAATCGAGCATATGTACGCCGATATCAATCAACGGACCGCCGCCTGCCCATTCTTTTTGTGTAAACCAGCTTCCCCATCCTGGAATTCCATTTCGTCTGACCCAACCGGTCTTGGCGTGATAAATGTTTCCCAGCTTTCCTTCTTTCAGCCACGTTTTGACTTGTAGGGAATCGCTTCGGAATCGGTTGTTTTGTGCGACCATGAGGATTTTATCTGCTTTCTTCGCGGCTTCGATCATTTCTGTTGCTTCCTGGGCATTCATCGCCATCGGCTTTTCGCACAGCAAGTGTTTGCCTGCTGCAAGCGCACTTTTGGTTGCTTCTGCATGCAAGTAGTTCGGGACACAAACAATGATCGCGTCTGTATCAGACTCTTGTAGCATGGCCTCGTATTCGGTGAAAACCTGTGGGATGTCATGCCGCTTTGCACGATAGGAAGCCATTTCTGCGGAAATATCTGCAATGGCAACTACCTCTGCTCGCGGCTCTTCCTTGATCGCCTCCAAGTGTGCTTCTGTAATCCCACCTGCACCGATGATTCCGATTTTCCATTTGCGCCGATTCGTCATTTTCTCCCCTCCTACACCCACCATAGATTCTGGACTGGTTCTCGCAAGATGACTTGCTGTAGATTTTGAACAGCGCGCGAAAAGCCTTCTTCAATCGACATGATGGCATCCTCGTGCTCGATGCTCACGACATAATCGTATCCATTCATACGCAGTGCACTCATCATATCGGCCCACGTCTGCTGCGAATGCCCATAGCCTACGGTTCGGAAATACCAAGCACGTTCATGTAGATTGGCGTAGGAATTCATATCCGTCAGCCCGTACATGTTCACTTTTTCCTGGTCAATATACGTGTCTTTCGCATGGAAATGATAAATGGCTTTTTCTTTGCCCAAAATTTTGATCGCAGCTACCGGATCAATCCCTTGCCACCACATGTGACTTGGATCGAAGTTTGCCCCAATCCCCTCGCCTACCTGTTCCCGCAGCTTCAGCAGTGTCCCTGGCGTGTGTACGAGAAAGCCGCCATGTAGCTCCAACGCAACCTTGACATGATGCTCAGTCGCATAAGCGGTCCATTCGCGCCAGTACGGGACGAGCTTCTCGTTCCATTGCCAATGGAGAACGTCTCGATACTCATTGGGCCAAGGAGCAACCGGCCAGCTCGGGTACTTCGCTCCTTCGTGGTCGCCTGCCGTGCCAGAAAAGCAATTGACCACAGGCACCTCCAGCATCTCGGCTAGCTGTACCGTTTTCACAAACGTATCATGGGATTGCTGCGCAAAGCTTTTATCTGGTGTCAACGGGTTGCCGTGACAACTAAGCGCACTGATTATCAATCCCCGATCCTCTACTGCTTTCTTGTACGCTCGTCTTTTTTCTGGACTTTCCAACAGCTCATCCAAATTGCAGTGTGCATTGCCCGGATAGCAGCCTGTGCCGATTTCCACCGCCTCTAAACCTGCTGCCTTCACATGATCCAGCATTTCTTCGAACGACTTCTCGCTAAAAAGAACGGTAAATACGCCAAGCTTCATATCTCTTCACCCCTTTTGAATGCGTAAACTCGTTTGCTTCTTCTATATGGTAAGACTTGTTGCCTCACTCCAATAAAGCGCTTACAGTTTGGCGAATCACGAGATGGTGTGGGACGGCGCTCATTCTCTCTACAGGTTCATGGCGGATTTGTCTGAGTAATTGCTCTGCTGCGGCTTTTCCGTACATGAACGGGTCATTGTGCACGGTGGTGAGCATGGGGCGTGAAAGTGAGGCAAGCTCCAAATTGTCGAAGCCCATGACGGAGATGTCTTCTGGTACACGAATGCCATGATCGTACAAGTAATTGAGGACGCCAACCGCCATCAGGTCTGTGGCGACAAAAACAGCTGTCGGACGAATTTTTTCCTCACAAATACGGCGCATGGCTTCGTAACCGCTCTTGGCTGTGAACTCTCCTTCCACGACGAATCCTTCATAGATGGGCAAATCATGTGCCCGCATGGCTTTTCGGTAACCGCCCATACGATCCAGACCGCACGGCGGGTCCCATAACGGACCAGATATACACGCGATTTTTGTATGGCCTTGCGAGATGAGATAGGCGGTAGCATCATAGGAGGCTTGCACATTATTGACGTTGACAGTAGGAATCTGATAGCCGGGCAAATCGTGCCCGGTAACAACAAGGGGAACTTGAATCTCTTGCAGCGTCTGGATATTGCCCTCCAGGAAATGAATACTCGCGATAATGACACCATCGATTTGTTTTTCTTTGAACAGTCGCAAGTACTTCAGCTCTTTGTCCACCACTTCATCGGATATGGCCAAAAACATGCTGTAGTCGTACTCGCTAATGACGCTGTCAATTCCGTAAATGAGATTGGAGTAAAAATTGTTGGAGATATCGGGAATCATCACCCCGATGATGCGGGTTTCTTTGCTAACCAAGCTCCTGGCAATCGCATTCGGCTGAAAGCCCGTCTCTTGCACGATTTTCAAGACTCTTTCTCGCAGCTCTGGACGGACTGGCTTGGAATTGTTCAGCACGCGCGAAACAGTCGCGATGGAAACGTTGGCGAGTTGTGCGATGTCTTTAATGGTTACAGTAATGGTTCTTCACTCACTTTCTATCTAACGGGTAAACGTTTTCCTAATCTGAAAATAACACCCAACTTTTGTTTTGTCAATATTCAGTTAATTATAAATGCTGTTGACATCACGAGAACGTTACTAAATAATGTACCATATAATTTAGTTACTAAATTAATTATGTATGAAGGAGGTTTTGTCATGAATGTTTTGCTTACAGGAATAACAGGTTATGTTGGATCTGTAGTCGCCGAGCATTTTCAGTCTCTGGGGTATCAGGTTGCTGGACTTGTTCGATCGGAAGAGAAAGCGGAGCTGTTGCTCTCACAAGGGTTCACCCCTATTGTTGGCGATCTTGCGGATACCACACTGCTAACAGAAAGTGTTAAAAAATTCAATGGTGTCATTCATATGGCGATCTCGCACACACCTGATATGGAAAAACTCGATGTAGCAGCGGTTCAAGCCATGCTGAAAGGTTTGGAAGGCACTGGGAAGCCATTTATTTATACGAGCGGTACGCTGATCTATAACGATACGTACGAGAATGTCGTGAATGAGGACTCTCCTCTTGATCCGTTGCCTTTTCTCCAATGGAAAGCGAACCAGGAGCAGGAAGTTTTAGGAGCAGCCGAGCGTAATATTCGTACGATCGTCATACGTCCAACGCTTGTATACGGTCGAGGCGGTGGACTCGTCCAAGCAACGATTCAAAGGGCGAAGCTCTCTCAATCAGCCAACTATATCGATGACGGGCAAACCGCATGGTCTACGATCGATGTTGATGATTTAGCGAGACTTTACGAATGCGCTTTTTTACGAGCACAGCCAGGATCATTATTCAATGCAACTTCCAAGGAAATGATCACGACGAAAGAACTCATGACTTCGATTGCTAAAATAGCTGGGATAGAAAAAGTAGAATCATGGAGCTATGAGGATGCGGCCAAAGCATTAGGACCAGCCGCTTGGGGGGCAAGCATCAACCAGAGGATATCTGGATTGCGTGCGGAACAGCAGCTGCAATGGAGCCCCTCTGCGAACTCGATCCGCAAAGAGCTGGAGCAAGGTACTTATCATAAACAATAAAAAACCATAGTCCGTCATCGAACTATGGTCTTGCTTCATCGCTATCCTGATACGTATGCAGGAATCTGATTGATTTCGTTAAAATCCGTATGAGTGCCTGCGCATCATCTGTACCAAGATGCTCATGCAATTGCTGAAAACGATTAAACAGCTCTTGCTCTCTCGCTGCCACAAAATCAAAGCCCTCTTTCGTAGGGGCTACAAGAATGGAGCGTCGATCCTTTGGTCCCACGGTACGGGTGATAAACCCAAGCTGTTCGAGTGATTGAATGACATGCGTCACAGCTGCTGACGTTATTTTCAACTGCTTGCCTAGCTCGGAAACTCTGATGCCGTTCGTGCCTGGGGGACTTACGTAGGTCAAGTGAACAAGCAAATTCAATTCGCTCTGACGGAGGTCTTTCGACGGACTGAAAACATGTCCGATCCGCTTTAACTGACCAAATACGAGAGCCAGCTCTTTCGTCGTATGATCAATGGTAACATCCGAGTTTGTATGGTCTGTACTCATCCGTTTAGACTCCCATTCTTTGATGGTATCAATCGATTATTTACGAAAAGAAATGACATTGTCAAGAATGAGAGTCCACATACGACTCGAAAAAGCACCGTATGCCAGGTCTGAACTCTGACATACGGTGTTTATCCTACCTACTCTATTCTGGGAAGCAGAACTGCATCTTGCTAAACGATCTGCGCAATTCGATCACCTTAGACTGGACTACCTCGGGCTTTTCCCTGCCTGACAACACACTTACAATCAGCTCTGCAATCGTGTTCATCTCTTGTTCCTTCATGCCAAAGCGAGTGACTTCTGTCGTCCCGATACGCAGACCGCTTGGAAAGTCCCAATCCTCTGGTCCGTCACCTGGAATCAAATTTTTGTTCGTGATGATGTTCGCTTCTGCCAACCGCTTGCCTACCTCGTAACCACCGCCAAACTCTTTTACGTTCAAAATGACTTGGTGTGTACGTGTATAGCCTTTGTGCGCGCAAAGCACACGAATTCCCCGTTCATCGAATGCTTTTCCCAGTGCTTGTGCATTCGTCACAATTTGCGCCATGTATTCCTTGCCAAACGCCAAAAACTCGGCCGCCGCTGCAGCCAATGCCGCTACTCGGTTGACTTGATGCGTCGCGGCAAGTGCTGGAAAGATGGCATCTGTAATCGGTACCGATAGTTCCGGGTCGTTCCAGACGATGATGCCGCTTTGTGGACCTCTAAACGTTTTGCCAGCAGAGCCAGTTATCACACATGCCCCTTCTCGCAACGGGTCCTGAAATTGACCGCCACCGATCAACCCCAGCTGGTGTGCACCGTCAAAATAAATGCGACCGCCCCATTCTTTCACGATCTCAGCCATCTCCTTCAGTGGAAATGGAAATAAGGTCATTGAGGCGCCTAAGGTAACGAGCTTTGGCCTAACTTGTCGTGCGACCTTTGCGAACTCGTCCAGATCAACGGTAAGCTCAACGGGGTCCATTGGCACATCGACAATTTGCAAACCGCGAATGCCAGCAGGCCCGTCTACCCGATTGCTGGAATGCCCCCCAAACGGTTGCGAGATCGTCATAATCGTGTCGCCCGGTTGCGTTAACGCCGCGTAGACTGTCATGTTACCGATCATGCTCGCTACCAATCGATGGTCAGCAAAATTGGCTTGGAATACTTTTTTCAATAGCTCAACACATAACGCTTCGATTTCATCGATATATTTCGTGCCAGCGAACCATCTCTGTGTGCTGCCGATATGTCCTTCCGCAGCGCGAGTACCAACCTCAGAAGCGAGCAGTTGACGTACGATGGGCGTGGTGGGTGCTTCTGGTGCGAGCAAATTCAGGCATTCCTCGCCTCGCCAAATCGCATTGCGGTTGACAGCATTCACGATCTCTTGCTGGATCAGACGGTGGGACGGACTCTCTTCGATAATGGAACGCGCCCATTGCAAAACACGTGAATCATGTACTTCCCCCTTCATTTCAACCGTACTCATGCCATTACCCCCTATTCATCATTGGAATGGTTCGTAAGCAATTTGCCGAGGTTGATCCAGTTTTCTTCCATCAAGGAAGAGGCAAGCTGACTGTTGTTGTCTCGAATCGCTTCGATGATTCTGCGGTGCTGTTCTACTGATTCCACCCCTTCTAAGGAACCGAACCGAGCAAATTCCAAACGCCGAATTTTCGGTACAACTCGCTCAAGTGCCAGGTAGATTTCACGATTCCCCGCAGCCTCGAGGATCAAGTCGTGAAAGCCGTCATCTGCTTCGATCGCTTTAATCACATCTTGCTGTTCGAGTGCGACCTCCAGCTTTTCATTCCACTCCTCCAGACTACGGATGACCTCTGACTCAAGTGGCATCGCCAAACGTGCTGCCAACCCGTGCAAGGCCGCAACAACAGGAAAAGCGTTCTTCGCCTCCTTTTCAAGTAAGGGGGTCACCCGTGTTAGAGAGCCCGGAACGGATTCAATAAGCCCTTCGTCCTCCAACCGTTTGAGCGCTTCTCTCACAGGTGTTCGGCTGACGCCAAATAAAGCCGCCAGCTCGTTGTCGTTGACTCGTTGTCCTGGCTTTAGTTCTAGCATGATGATCGCTTTCTTCAAGCCTTGGTATACTTGTTCGCGTAATGTGGGGCGTTCGATTTGTTTGATTAGGTTTGTGTCCATGAAACCAATATATTGGTTTTGTTTATTTCTGTCAATTTTAAATATTTAGATATATTTTCCGCGCGCGTGATTTTGAAAATCGAATGATTTTCCCCCTCTAACTATTAGCAGTTATACCAAACGTACAGAAAAAGAGACTGCCCCACCAGTATCATTTACGAATGGGATAGCCTCTTCATTTTTGAACGTAACGCTATAATTCTGCTGGAGGACAACAATACTCCCGTACAATCTGCTCCTTCATCTCTTCAACCGGAAACCCTTCCGGATAAGTCGTCATCATCAGCATTGCGCCTTGGAGCGCGGAAGAAAAATAGAGCGATCTCAATCTGGGCTGCTTTACGCCTAACTGTTTGAATATCTGGCACTGGACTTCATACTGCCTGCGTGACTCCTCATTTAATTGCTCTCTGTAAGAAGCAAGTACCCGATCATCTTCGGGCTGCGTCTGCAAATTCAAGTAAAAACGATAGACATCCGGTCGCTGGTAAACGTTATCAAGCGCACCGTCGACAATATGGCGCAGCTGTTCGTGCGGCGTTGCGAGCTTCGTAGCAGCCTCCATCACTTCTTTTACTTCCTCGATCCGTACCTGGACCATCGCGGCGAGAAGCTCTTCTTTGCCTTTGTAATAATTATAAAGCAGTCCCTTTGATATCTGGGCCTGTTTCGCTACATCGTCGATTGAGGTCGCGTGGTAGCCTTTTTTTATGAAGAGCGTCATCGCAGCTGCATGGATTTTGTCTTTTGCGGCTTGGCGAATACGTTCATTTTCAGCTGGGGTACGAGGCACGGTTTAGTCAATCCTCCAAAAATTCAGTGATAGCGCGAGCGATTTCTTCAGGATGCGTCAACGTCGGTTTATGATCAGCACCCGTAATCTCGATAAACCTTCTCTCTGGTAATACTTCTTTAAAATATTCAGCAATCCGCTGCGCATCCAGGGCATCTTCCTTCCCGATAATGAAGCATGCCTGATTGGCTAATTCTTTGAGCCGCTCAATGGCAGGGGGCTGCGGCCATACGGACTCCCATGTCGCCCACTCGAACATTTTCGCTAGATTATGCTTCGCCATCTCTACCAGTAGGTCCTTCTGCGGACTTGCCATCACGAAGCGGTACGGGCAGGCCGATAAGGACAGCTCTACCATTCGGTCAACATCCGGTGCTGCTTGGATTTTCTGCATCCATTCCGTGAACGGCTGACTCGGTGTATACCCTGTCACATCAGGAGCAATCAGCACGAGCTTGCTCACTCGCTGCGGATAAGTCAGCGTAAAATCCATAGCAATTCGACCGCCTATCGAGTGCCCTACGAGCGTGGCTTCGTCCAGCTGGAGATGGTCCATGACAGCAAGTAAATCATCGACGTAGTTCGCTGTCTCTGTTGGAGACGGCGATTTCCCGCATCCGCGTCCGTCGAAAGCGATGACCTGATAATGCTTCGCCAGAATCGGCGCGACGAACGTCCAATCTCGCAAATCAGCACCGCCACTGTGCAAGAGAATAACTGGTTTTCCTTCTCCTGTAACCTCATAGTACAAATCCATCGGTGATCCCTCCGTGAATTGTAGATTTGGTATATGATCCCAGTTTATTATTGAATGAACGTTTAGTCAATAATAAACAATTGCATTCCCATACAAAACAAAAAGCCCTAATCAACATGATCAGGACTTACCTCTTCACGTCAGACACAGAACAATCACGCTTCCGACTGAATACGCTTCGCCTCTGCATACAGCACTTGAATGAACTTTTTCATATTAATCCGAATATCTGAACCAGGCGATGCGGCATTGCTCTTTAACTCCGCCATCTTCTTCCACACATATGTAAAATCAAAAAACTGCGAAGCGTAATTTTCGAACTTCCAATTCGAGAGGTCTGCAAGCCCAAGAGACGCCAAATGATTCAGCGACTGATAGATCGCTCGACGGACTCTCTGCTCAGAAGCTTTGACAACCTTGGCGACTTGTGGATCGTCCACTGCTACTCCGATCCTGTCCTGTGCAACTGCCACAAAAATCTCTTTCAGGGCTGGAAATCCATTTTTAAACGTATGCGTCTGTTCGTATCCATGCAAGAAGTCCAAAATATCTAGCAAATCGTTGCTTCCATTGTCTCCCGCGATACCCAGCTCCGTTAACAGAAACTGACCCGCCTCTCGAAGGGGTTTGCCCTGTGACGGACGAAGTTGTCCGGAAGGCTGCTGGTCCACTTGCATGACGGCATTCAGCGATTTGTGGATGTCCCGTATCGAACGCTCTAGGCGAATTTTCTCGATTACTTTTTGGAGGATGGTCACGACTTCGATCTTGTTTACGGGCTTGATAATGTAGTATTCACTTCCAAGGGCGTAAGCTTGGGCAATCAAATCTTTCGTTTCTGCCTGAGAAATCATGACGATCTTTCCTGTGAATGTCGGCTTCACTTGTCGAATCGTCTCAATCCCATCCCGGTTGGGCATGAACAAATCGATCAGCAAAATATCTACGTTGCGTGCGGTTAACGTATGACCGTCTACCATCGAGCCGTCAGATGCTTCCCCCACGACTTCGCCCAGATTCTCGTCTTCAATGATTTCTGTCAACATGAGACGTACCGCATCATCGTCATCAACTAAATAAAACAGCATCTTCTCACTCTTTCTTCGTTATCGGATCAATTGGTAATCGCATGAGAAATGTTGTCCCCTTCCCATCTACTCCATCCTGTAAGGAGATTTCTCCTTGCCATTGTTCCACCAATTGTTGTACATAAGACAGTCCGATCCCTGTAGAGGGGTTGCCGGTTCGATCGTATTTCGTAGTAAAGCCAGGCTTGAACAGCAAAGCCTTTCGCCGCGGAGGTACCCCCGGTCCGTCATCGTTGATTCTGATTTCCACAACATCGCCTATCCGATCAATTTCAATGGAAATAGCTCCTGTTTGCTGGATGGCTTCCACTGCATTTGCCACCAGATTATTGATTAGGGAAAGCATCATGAAAACATGGTAGAGCGGATGTGTCCCCGAAATGGAAGCTGTGATTTGTATGTCCTTCTCCAACAAAGTTGCATACTTCATATTGCTTCGATTAATAATGTCCACGAGCTGATGGATGTCCATGTAGTCCGAAATGCTTTCATCGGATATCAGCTTGTGAAGCCCAGCAAAAATACGTTGGTTGTCCTTTTTAATCTCGTGAACCTCGCCTGCGACAATCAATGCACGCTTGGCGAAGCTCTCTACATTCGAAGATACTACCTGTTCTTTATGAAGCTCATGCAAGCCCTGGTATAGCTCGAAAGACTTCATACTGATACTTTCGGCATTTTGCAGTGTTTTTTTCAGATGAATCGATTCCTCATACAGGTTTGAAATCAGCATCAGCATATGCTCGTTCTGTTTTCTTGTCTGTTGCTCCCGCGACTGTGCTTCGTACAGCTTCATCATATTGAGAAAACTAATCACGATAAAGCTGTGGGATAGCGCGATGACAAGCATCTCTTGCACCGCTCCCCAAGTGAGGACAGTATCCAGTAGCACATATTGGGATAGAACCTCCAACAGATCAGCCAATACCTCAATGACCATCCCCATCAATCCAACCAGAATCGTCCTGTTGTGAAAACGGCGCATTCCGGTTAGATAAAACAGAACAGAATAGGCGAAATAAAAGAAAAAGCTAGAATAATGCGCTTGGAGGGAAGCCTCCCATGCTGTATGATTCCCCGCGATGAGGTCGATCACAATCCGAAAGCATACGACCGTCATCCCCGTCAAAAAGCCAGCGAGCACAGATGGAATTCGTTGAAACAGTAATAAAAAGAAGAAAAAGGTAGGAGCTCCAAAGCTAATTCGAAATGTCTCATTGACGGGATAAAATTTCAACTCTCCTGCCAACGGGACCGTAATGAGCATGAGCGCCAATATATACCAATCTCGTTTTACTTGTGTCTGAACACGCATGCCTCTCACTTCCCATGTTGTTTCTTGATGCCCCTATCTATTTTTATCGAGAATGTGTAAAAAGCACAAGTCTCAAAAAAAATGTGAAACTCACATGAAACAATCTGTGAGTTTTTGTTTTATTTTGTAGGGTGGTTGTAAAGTGATCATTATATGTATTTCGCGAAGCATGGAAGCGCTTTCTATACACTTCGCGTTAGAGCAATGTATTCGATTTTTGGGGGGAAAGGCGTTGATTCAACAGGTTTTACTCGTGGATGAATTACAACAATGGGTGGAACAATATCGTTCCAAGGCATCTGAAGGAAAATGTGCCAGTTATATCCCTGCTTTGGACAGAACGGATCCGAATCAGTTAGGTATTTGTATCATCGAGCCTACAGGAAAAATGCACACGGCGGGTGACTGGGAAGTTCCTTTCACGATGCAAAGTATTTCCAAAGTAATCAGTTTTATTGCTGCTTGCTGCTACCATGGTATCCCTTACGTGTTGGATCGGGTAGATGTAGAACCGACTGGAGATGCATTCAACTCCATTATCCGTTTGGAAATGAACAAACCAGGTAAGCCTTTTAATCCGATGATCAATGCGGGAGCGATTACGACCTCTTCACTTCTCCCTGGTCAAACACCGGATCATAAACTGCGTTACTTGTATGCATTTTTCAGTAAAATTACTGGTGTAACGCCAACGGTGAACGAGGAAGTGTTTCTTTCCGAATGGGAAAACTCTCACAGAAACCGGGCACTCGCCCACTATTTAAAAGATACTGGCTATTTGGCGTGCGAAGTGGAAGACGCTTTGGAGGTCTATCTCACCCAATGCTCGATTGAAGTAACCACCGAGCAAATTGCCTTGATCGGTCTCCTTTTGGCACTCGATGGCTACCATCCAATGCGCAACGAACAAGTTCTCCCGAAAGATGTCGTCCGTTTAGCCAAAGCACTGATGCTCACCTGTGGCATGTACGATGCATCGGGCAAATTCGCCGCGAATGTTGGCCTGCCAGCAAAAAGTGGCGTCTCTGGCGGAATCATGACACTGGTTCCTCCTAACCGCAAACCACATTCACCGTTTCAAGATGGTTGTGGAATCGGTATTTTTGGACCTTCCATTGATGGTTGTGGAAACAGTGTAGCGGGCGTTTCTTTGTTAAAACATATGGCTCAGGAATGGGATGTAACGATTTTTTAGAGAATACTAAGGAAACATTCATAAAAAAATTCGAGGTGACACGATGCAACAATTCCTACTTGATGTAACAGCTTCCATAAACGATTTTTTGTGGTCCTATATTATCATTGTCATGCTAATCGCGTTAGGCTTGTTCTTTACCTTCCGAGGTAAATTTTTGCAAGTACGTATGTTGCCGGAAATGATCCGTTCCATTAAAGAAGGCAGAGCGAAAGACGATGGTGGCATCTCCCCTTTTCAAGCTTTCGCTATTAGTATGGCCGCGCGTGTCGGCACAGGGAACATTACAGGAATTGCCATTGCCATTGCTTTAGGTGGTCCTGGCGCCGTATTCTGGATGTGGGTCATTGCCATTATCGGTTCGGCATCCAGTTTTGTTGAGAGTACGCTCGCTCAGATTTATAAAATCAAGGATAAAAACGGTTTTCGTGGCGGTCCGGCTTATTACATGGAAAAAGGGCTGAACAAACGTTGGATGGGAGCACTGTTTGCTGTCCTCATCACCCTTTCGTTTGGTCTTGTATTTAACGCCGTGCAATCCAATACTATCACGATTGCCTTTGAAAATTCGTTCGGTACTGACCGATTGACAATCGGAATTATCATGACGATCGCATTTGCATTGATTATTTTCGGTGGTGTGAAACGCATCGCAAAAATGTCTGAGTACATCGTGATTGTCTTGGCAGTGTTGTACATAGGTATGGCCCTGTTTATTGTGATGATGAACATCACCGAGATGCCTGCACTGATCGCGTTGATTGTGAAAAACGCGTTTGGATTCGAGCAATTCGCTGGTGGTACCCTGGGTGCAGCCCTGATGCACGGCATCAAGCGTGGTTTGTTCTCTAACGAAGCTGGTATGGGTAGTGCCCCGAACGCTGCAGCTACAGCAACGACAAGCCATCCAGTGAAGCAAGGTTTGATTCAAGCATTCGGTGTTCTATTCGATACCCTCGTGATCTGTACAAGCACAGCTTTCATTATTTTGCTGTCCGGCGCATACACGCAACAAGGACTGAGTGGCATTGAGCTGTCCCAAGCAGCACTGAGCATTCATATTGGTTCTTGGGCGTCTGGCTTCCTTGCTATTATGGTATTCCTGTTCGCCTTCAGTACATTGATCGGGAACTACTATTATGGCGAGACCAACATCGAGTTTTTAAAGACAAGCAAAGCATGGCTCATGCTATATCGTTTAAGTGTACTCGCCATGGTGTTGTTCGGATCAGTGGCAAAGGTACAGCTCGTATGGGATTTGGCCGATTTGTTCATGGGCCTCATGGTCATCGTCAATCTGATTGCTATCGCCATGTTGTCAAAAGTCGCCTATGCTGCGCTACATGATTATTTGGAACAGAAAAAAGCAGGAAAAGATCCTGTGTTCTACAAGGACAGTATTGAAGGTCTCGATAATATTGAAGCCTGGGATAATGCTACTCCTTCCTCCAACAAATAGCTCTACGAATAAAAACGAGAAGCCTGTGTGGTAGCGGCTTCTCGTTTTTCATTTACAATCGCGGATCGATCTCTTTTTCCTTCGCCACTTCAAAGAGCATCGTTGCGACTACTTTTTGATATTCCGTATTTTCTGGAGAAATGTCGTCGAATTTGAACCCAAGCATCCGCTCCCCCAGCCTGTGTTCCTTCATCGAAGTCTTGAGCTTTTGCGTAATATTTTTCTGATTGAACAGCTTTCGGTACTTGTGTGGAAAACGGTAGTCGTAGCCATAAATAATCGCCAAGTACTCCGGATTGCGAACCTTCATGGCAGGAACGACCTTCTGATCGATAACCTCTGGCTTGATCACGATTCCTTCCATCTTGTTTTCCAGTGTAATCGTGGAAAAGTAACGTGTCGCTAGTTCATATGCATTCGGCTCAGACAAATCGATGTCGAGAAAATGATCGTCATTTACGAAGCGATACATATCGGATGTATCCCATTTCGGCAATTGCTCCTCCCCATTCAAATAGATGGCCTTTAGAATGGAAAATGGCTTGTAGGCTAGCTCCCCTTCTCCTGCATAGAGCTCCATCTGTTTTTGGTAAATGTGATAGGCCTCCAAATGCTTGTCGACAGGAACGTAGCTCTCTTTGATTTCTCGTACATACTTGTAGTTTTGATACAAGCTCGATCCGAATTTTTCCGTGAGCGCACTCTTGGAAAGGTGGAACTGGTCTTTTTCGAATCCGCTCTCGTCATAGTTGTGAATGAGTTGGTGAAGCGCCTCTTCAAAACCATTTTCCTGCAAAAATGCAAATTCACTGTGCAGCGCGGATTCGATTGGTTTGAACTGCTTTTCGATCAAGCCCTTCCCTATTGCACTCCACGGCAACAATTCGCCATCCAAGATGAGCATTGCCATTTCATTCTGCTCCATGTATTCGCGGAACCTTGCATGTAGCTTGTCATAAATTGGTGTCAAATCAACTTGATTGATGGCATAACCGTTTCTGCTGATCGCAAAGCATTTGTCGCGATCATGATGGAGATAGAGATTGCATCTCGAACCCATGTATTTCGGCTGTAACACGACTTGCTGAATGCCTTGACTCACGAAATAGTCCAGCCCTGCCTTCAAAGACTCCAATTCCTGAGTCGCCTGATCCTTATCCGCCGGAGGCATCGTTCCGGAAATAAAATTGACCTTATTTTGCGAGCAGTAACGGAGTCGACGGAGTTCTTCCTCTTCCAAATCTTCCATGGATACTTGTTTTTCTGCATGGAACAAGGTCGGCAGCTCATCAGTCATCACCCGATGCTCAGACTGAAACGATTTGAAAAACGGCTTGTGTGCGATCACGACGGAGGTCAAAGCATTTCCGTGCACACATCCTGTATCGAGATGGAGCTTGTTCTTCAGGCGAAACGTTTTTTGTGCCGCAATATGTCCAAAAATATGGTACGGATGGTTACTGACCGCTTCACCCGTCAAAAATGCGAGTTGCTCTTCCAATGAAGCTGTTCGATCTATCCGAAAATTACGTTGGCGCCGCATCGAATGTGTATCAAGCTTTCCCATATACTTCTTTTTGCAGGGAGCGTGTGTTACATAATAGGACGGACCAGTCAGTGCGTTCGATCGATAAAACGGCTGAGCGAGCGTATACAGGTGATTGAACATCGCTGTTAATTCAGCATCTTTTTCCAGGACGTGTGTGGAATCAAAGTAATTCTCCAATAGCTGCGGGTCTACCCCTTTTAATTCCTTTCGCAAGTACTTGTAGACAAAATTTTCGTGGTTCCCGACAACAAACAAGAAATGCTGTTGATTTTCGTATAGAAACTCGATGATCTCCCTGGTTTGCGCTCCTTTGTCGATCCAGTCCCCTGCTACGATGATTTTGGTATGCTGCACCTTGTCAGTCGAGATGAGACGATTGTCCTCGAGCTTGAATCCGTAGTTTTGCAGGAGACCTTTTAATTCGTGGACGCATTCGTGAATGTCTCCGATGATAATGTATGTTTGGTCTTTGGGAAGGATCGTAGCCAGATAGGCATCCTTATTTTCGATCTCGACCTCATAACGTGGATTAGCCACCCCATCAGCTAGTGCGTAAAAATCTTTGTGCCGTATCCGGTGTATGTTGTGGTACCCTTCCTTGGATAATGCCCGAAGCACTTCTTGCTTTAACCGGAGAATATGGTTGGTAATCAGTTTTTTTGACCGCTCGGATGCATAGTAATCTTCCCGATTGCGATAATCAAAGAGGATCACCTCCAATCGGTAATTGTTCTCGGCTGCAATTTCGCGGACTTTCGAACGGAAGTCTTCTGCTAGTCCTGTTGTATCGACAACCACGAATTCGGCGTTGATCGGAAACGATGTCACCAAGCGTAGCTTTTCAAACAGGAGCTGAAATGCCTGCTCGCTGGCCTCAAGCATCACCTGATCATACTTGTCGTAATCATAGCCCAGCAGTTCCTGGCGAATGCTATCCGAGGAAATGTATTGGACATTTGCTTTTGCGTTTTTTTGTTCATCTTCAAAAGAAAGCCTCGGCATGAGTACTTCCTTGGCAAAAGTCGTTTTCCCACACTCAGTGGGACCGACGAGCATAAAAATCGTGTGAACCTGCGTCTGTAACAGCATCGTTACGCCCCCTTTCTCTGGACAATGACGCCTTGTGTGGTGTGTATGTCATTCACGCCGTCACCAATGGATACAAATTGGCCCTGCACCCCGGCTTCTTCCATGATCTCAGTCATCCATGCCTGGAACTCTTCTTGTCCCATTTCCCATTTATGATCGTCGTGGCGATAGCCTTCCAGTTCATAGAACGGATTGAAATCCGAGTTCGGTGTAGTTATGACAAAATGGTCAAAATCCAATCGACTACAGATTTGCTTAATGAGCACTCTCGCTTCTTCCTTGCTCATATGCTCGATGACCTCAGTCAAAATGACATCTACCTGCTCACCGTTGTAATCCTGCAAAAACTGATCAAGCGAGCGGAACAAAATCAGATTCGAGATTTCTTTTTCCTCAGCCCTGCGTCTGACTACTTCCAGCGATTGTTCATCGATATCGATGGCATAGTAATACTGCGGCAGCTTGGTAGCGAACGGGATCGCATAAAAGCCTTCTCCACATCCGATATCAACAATAGATTTGGTAAAAGGTAGCTTACTCGCGATGTAGTTCCTTCTCTGCAAACCGGTGCTGCCGTACTCCAATTGATTGGGGTAGCGGTTCGTCTTCTCGATCTCGGTCTTGTACTTGCGATAGCGCTCTCTCGTTGTTAGGAAGTTGCGAGCGAACAGGCTTCGTATGTAAAAAGGTGCGTCGATAACATGGATGCTTTTGATGTATTTATCCAGGATGTTATCGGATATGTCGATGTACTCTTTTCCAAACATACTCAAGAATAGACAGAGCACACTCACAACGTGGAGAAGCTGATGCAGACTCGTTCTCGTTGTGATGGTCAGAGCGTAGCTTTTATCGGCGTGGTGCTTGAGTTCAAAGATAAAGTCCTTGAGGTGCTTCTCAAAAAATGTCAGATACAGCAGTCGTTCGATGTGAATCATGTTGATGAAAAAAACATGCTCATACCCTTCTGCATCCCGCTCGTCATGTTGCTTCATCGGAGCGGAAAAAAACTCATTAATCGCGTTTAACGGAAACAAGGGTGTATTGTACCGGGAGACATTCAAATATTCAAAATGCTCCTGTTCGGTTTGTTTATAGGAGACCTCATTTTCTGCGTCTTTAAAGTAAACGTTGTATGTATCCGTATTGGAAAACCACCCGTATGCGATGCCTTTTCGAATGGATCGTAAACTCAGTCCGGAATTCGGATTTTTCTTGATCATGTACGAAAAGTCCGGATTCTGTGATCGTAGCTGAACAATGGCCATACGTTGTCTCACCTCTGTAAAAGAAGAATGAATACCTACTGACAATATTCGCCTTTCCATCTACCTGCTGAACAGGGTAAAAGTATTACGACTTTCCCATTAACAGAAGCATTTGATTCAATTTGCTGTTCTTGGTATAGTGAAATCCGCGATAACAAACCAGCGGGAGGTGCGTCAGATGCCTTATTACAAGCCGATTGAGATCGCTCGCGAGTTACATATTAGTACGAGTGCTTTGCGCCATTATGAATCATGGGGAGTCGTTCCTGCTCCTGATCGTGCAGACAATGGGTATCGAATTTATACAGAAATCCATCTTGCCTATTTTCGTTGCCTGCGCGCCATGTTTCCCGGCTTTGGTGTCGCTGTCACCTGTGAAGTCCTTCGATCGCTTCAAAAAGCGGATATGGATGCTGCCTTTTGGCTCGTGAATAAAGAACAGGCCAACCTCCAACAAGAGAAGGTCGCAGCAGACCAAACACTCGAGCTTTTGGAAAATCTCGATCTCCCCTTGCCTCCAAACAAAAAGTGGCGAAACCGCATGACGATTGGTGAAGTCGCTGCTTACACAGGAGTCACAACGTCTGCGATCCGCCATTGGGAAAAAGAAGGCTTGCTTGTACTGCCACGAGATCCTGAGAATGGCTACCGCCAATTCACTCCCATGGATATACGGAAGATTTTGCTTATCCGCACATTGCGCAATACGGTGTATTTTCTAACGAACATGAAAGAAATTGTACAAGCAGTAGAAAATCAAAGTATTGAACAGGCCAAAAAAGTGACGACGGATGCGATCAGAAGCATTCACGATCGCAATCGCCATCAGATGTACGGAGTTAGGCGGTTGGTTGAATTGTGTGAGGTATTGAAGCTCGTATGATTATCTTCCTGTAAAACGCGGTGGAGTCTTGTCTAAGAAAGCTTTGGTTCCTTCCCGGAAGTCTTCGGTGGATGCCACGAGTCCGAAGTAGTCTACGCCTAGCAGTGCGGACTCCTCTACTGTCAGGTTACTCCCTCGATGAATCGCGTCCCACGTTAGTTTCACTGCCAGCAGCCTAGGGAGTCTGGTTGTTCCACCAAAGCCCGCCACTGCTCCAATTCGTACTTCTGGATGTCCCATTTTGGCATGGTGAACCGCAATACGCAGCGTGCACGATTCAGCGATCTCAAGGCCCCCGCCCAACGCATAGCCGTTTATTGCTGCAACGACTACTTTTCCCAACGATTCGATCTGACTCGTGACCGAAACGGCCAACTGAGCAAAATCCCTTACTTCCAACGGTGTCGCTTGATGCAGATACGAGATGTCAGCGCCGGCCGAAAATGCTTTTTCTCCCGGTCACGATTCCTTTCTCATTCTTGTACAAAACAACCTCTTCAACGCTCATCTTTCCATCCTCCCATCGTTTTAGAAGCTACTAAATAAAAAAGCACGTTTCGACCAGGCAAACTTCTGGGCGATACATGCATACTTTGCTTTCCAAATGAAAATTGCTTCTTCTTCCATATACAAAACAAAAAAGGATGACCCCGGAGCTTCAACCACCGAAGCACCTTTACGGTCATCCCATTTCTTATTTCTTTTCTACGGCATGTCCGCCAAATTCATTGCGCAAGGCTGCGACCACTTTTCCGTGGAACGTATCCTCGTCCAACGAACGGTAACGCATCAGTAAGGACATCGCAATCACGGGTGTGGCTGCCTGTAGATCCAGCGCGGTTTCCAGCGTCCATTTTCCTTCCCCGGAAGAATGCATGACCCCACGGATTTCATCGAGCTTGGCGTCTTTTCGAAAAGCTCGCTCTGTTAAGTCCATCAGCCAGCCACGAATGACGGAACCATTTGCCCATACGCGTGCGACCTCGGCAAAATCGTAGTTATACTGGCTTTTCGCAAGTACCTCAAAGCCTTCCCCAATCGCCTGCATCATACCGTATTCGATCCCGTTATGAATCATTTTCAAGAAGTGGCCGCTGCCCGCTTCCCCAGCATACAAATATCCGTTTTCGACGTTAATGTCGCGAATCATTGGCTCAATATGTGTGAAGGCTTCTCGATCTCCACCAATCATCATACATGCTCCGTGGCGCGCTCCCTCCATGCCTCCGCTCGTACCTGCATCCATGAAGTGAATGCCCTTTTCCTTTAAGCGAGCATAGCGATCTAATGATTGCTTGTAATGAGAGTTGCCACCGTCAATGACGATATCCCCTGCAGCAAGCAAGGTAGAGAGTTGATCAACCAATTGATCCACAATCTCTCCTGCCGGTACCATCAGCCATATTACGCGAGGTATCGGCAGCTTCGCCACAGCATCTTCCACCGAAAATGCTGGAATCGCGCCTTCATGACTCAACTCTTCTGCTCGCGTAGAATCTACATCATAGGCGACGACCTCATGCTGATGCGAGAGCAAATTAAGCGTGAGATTGTACCCCATTTTTCCTAATCCGAGGATCGCAAGTTTCATATCGTGTACGTCACTCCTTTTTGGATCATATCCGTTATCACGTATTATAAGATAAAAATTTTCATCTTTCATCAAAAATGAAGAAAATTTTTTCGAACCTATGAAAAGGAGTCTGATTTTCCTTATACTATCAGTACAGATCCACAATGGAACGTTAGGAGGTACCTATTGATGAACGCTTCCACCCCGCCTGCTCCTCGCGTGCTCACGCAATTACGCGCCATCTATACGCAATTAAGCGGGAAAGAACAACAGATCGCCGACTATATGTTGGAGCATGCCAGTGAAATTATTCACTTCTCGATCACGGAGCTAGCCGACCAATGCCAGTGTGCAGATGCTACCGTATTTCGTCTGTGTCGCAGACTGGGCTTTCGCGGCTACCAAGCATTCAAGATCGCCTTGGCGAGTGAAGTCACGAATCCGAAGCAAACCATTCACCAAGAAATCAACCTCGACGACGATGACGTCAGTGCGATTGCTGAAAAAATTTTCACAGCGAATATCGAGACGATTCGAGATACACAGCAGATTATCAATAAAGATGAGTTAATGAAAATCGTCTCCTGTTTGGAAAACGCAAACCGGATCGAGTTTTATGGCTCGGGAGGCTCAGCCGTCATCGCACAGGATGCGTACCACAAATTTATGCGGACAGGCATCCCTTGTCTCTATCATTCTGATGCTCACTATCAAGTAATGTCTGCCTCTCTGCTTACCAAAGGTGCTGTCGTCGTAGGCATCTCCCACTCTGGGTCCAATAAAGATATTTTGGCAGCCCTCCAGGTTGCCAAGGATGCCGGAGCAAAAACAATCGGCATTACGAGCTATGGAAAATCTCCTCTCGTGCGTCTGGCAGATATGTGCTTGTACACGACTTCACGCGAAACGGTATTTCGTACAGAAGCCCTGTCGTCCAGGCTTGCTCAGCTTAGCTTAATTGATCTGCTCTATGTAGCCGTATCCTTACGGAGGCAGGATGATACGATCGCCAATATTCAGCACATCCGCGAAGCCATCTCACTCAAACGCCTGTAAATCAGGCGTTTTTTCTTTTGCTTACCCTCCTCTTGCAACTTGCAGGAGAAAAATGCAAATCATACAAGCATCGTGTGAAGTGTTCAATTATGAAATAATTTTTTTCTTAATGCTTAACAAATGAAAAAAATTTCGATATAATCGCGTTATCTCCATGACAACACGTTGAAAGCGCATTCAATTAGGGGTGACTTCTATGACGCAAACCTATTTTATCGGGCTTGATATCGGGACAACCAGTACCAAAGCAATTGTATTCACTCCTTCCGGCGCCATCCGCGGTACGGGTAATATCGATTATCAGCTACTCGTTCCCCAGCCGTCTTGGGCTGAGCAAGAACCGGAGACGATTTTTGCTGCTGTCATCCAGGCATTGAAGCAAGCGCTGGAGCATGCAGGCATTGCCAAAAGCGAGATCGGTGGTATTGGCTTCTCTACTGCCATGCATAGTCTGATCGCTGTCGACCCGAGTGGCAATCCCCTGACGAACAGCATCATCTGGGCTGACAATCGGAGCGTGGCACAAGCAGATCGACTAAAAGCAGACGGTGTCGGTCATCAGATTTACTTAGCGACGGGCACGCCTATCCATCCCATGTCTCCCCTGCCCAAAATCATGTGGCTACGGGAGAATTTGCCTGATACGTTTCGGCGGGCAGCCAAGTTTATTTCGATTAAGGAGTACGTCATTTATCGGCTTTTTGGTGAGTATATCGTCGATTACTCCATTGCTTCCGCTACGGGGCTGTTCAATCTGAGAAAGCTCAGCTGGGATGAGGACGCGCTACGAGTCGCAGGCATTTCCAAGCAACATCTCAGTGAGCCTGTACCGACTACTCATATCCTGCGAGGAATGAAGATTCGTTATGCGGAAGAGATCGGAATCGATCCAGATACGCCTTTCGTTGTCGGTGCTAGCGATGGGGTTTTGGCAAACCTCGGCATCGGAGCCATTGATCATGGACAAGTAGCCATCACGATTGGCACGAGTGGCGCTGTAAGAACCGTAGTTCCAGAACCGATCACCGATCCAAAAGGACGGACATTCTGCTACGTGCTGACGGAAAATCATTGGGTGATTGGCGGACCCTCGAACAACGGTGGGATCATGCTTCGCTGGTTCCGTGACGAATTCAGTTGGCCCGAAGTGGAAAAAGCCAAACAGCTCGGCGTCGATCCCTATGAAGTCATGATCCAAGCTGCTGAGCATGTTCGAGCTGGTGCAGACGGGTTGCTCTTTCTCCCCTTCCTATCCGGCGAACGAGCTCCGTACTGGAACGCCCAAGCAAGAGGCTCCTTCTTCGGTATCGGCCTCCATCATAAGCGCGAGCATTTTATCCGAGCTGTACTTGAAGGAATCTTGTTTAGCGTCTACAGCATCGGTATCGCCCTGCGCGACCTGGCAGGTGGAGCCAAGGAAATCCGTGCATCGGGTGGATTCGCCCGCTCGCGGGAATGGCGCCAGATTATGTCCGACATGTTCGGGTATGAGGTGCTGATTCCGGAGAGTCATGAAAGCTCGAGCTTTGGTGCCGCTCTCTTGGCGATGCATGCATTGGGGGCAATGGATCATTTGCAAGATGTGAAAAAGATGATTCATATTTCCCATCGCCATGAGCCTGATTTGGAACGATCCAGTGTCTATTTGGAGCTTTTCTATATATACGAGCGTGTTTATTACAACCTGCTGGAAGAGTACAAGCTGATAGCTGAATTCCAAAAGCGGTTGAACAACTAGAGACAACAACTAGGGAGGGTTCATCATGCCACTCGTCATAACACTGCTGTCTATCATCTTTCTGCTCGTTCTCATTACTCGCTTCAAACTGAACCCATTTATTGCGTTGTTATTGGCCGCTGGATTTGTGGGAATCGCATCCGGCATGCCGCTTGTAAAAGTTGTGGATTCGATCAAGGATGGAATGGGTGGCACACTCGGCTTTATCGCGATCGTGCTTGCCTTGGGAACTATGCTTGGCAAAATGATGGCAGAATCTGGCGGTGCCGAACGCATAGCCCGTACTCTCATCAATCGCTTCGGTGAGCAAAACGTACATTGGGCCATGATGTTCGTGGCATTTATCGTAGGGATTCCGGTATTTTTCCAGGTTGGTTTTGTTCTCTTGATTCCACTTGTGTTTACGATTGCCAGACAAACAGGTGTCTCCCTAGTCAAAATCGGAATTCCGCTCGTAGCCGGCCTGTCCATCGTCCACGGGATCGTGCCACCGCACCCTGCTGCTATGGCCGCTGTCGATCTGTTCCAGGCGGATGTTGGTAAAACGATTTTGCTCTCGATCATTGTCGCACTGCCTTCCGCGATTATTGCAGGACCACTCTACGGCAGTTGGATTAGCAAACGGGTCAAGACCAGTATCTCTCCAGAGCTTGCTTCCCAGTTGGCGGAACCAAAATCCGAGCGTGATTTGCCTAGCTTTGGGATCACCGTCTTCACCGTCTTGCTCCCCGTGCTGTTGATGCTGTCTGCTACGGTTGCAGATGTGACGCTGCCAAAAGAAAATACCATTCGCCAATGGGCTGATTTTATCGGTAGTCCGATTACGTCTTTGTTGATTGCCGTGATTGTTTCCTTCTGGACGCTCGGGTTTAACCGCGGCTTTACCAAAGACGATATTCTCAAATTCACAAATGATTGCTTGGCCCCAACCGCGACAATCTTGCTCGTCATCGGTGCAGGTGGCGCATTTAACAAAGTACTGCTGAACAGCGGTGTGGGTGACTATATTGCTGAGCTCGCTACTGCATCTGCGATCTCCCCTATTTTCCTGGGCTGGCTAATCGCGGCCTTGATCCGTGTAGCAACTGGCTCTGCAACCGTCTCCATGATGACGGCAGCCGGTATCGTAGGTCCGATCGCGATGCAAATCCCTGGAACAAGCCCAGAGCTTTTGGTACTGGCAACAGGTTCTGGCTCCCTGATCCTGTCTCACGTAAATGATTCCGGTTTCTGGCTGATCAAGGAATACTTCAATATGTCCGTGCAAGATACACTGAAAACGTGGACAGTGATGGAGACCATTCTTTCTGTTGTGGCAATCATCTTGATCATGGGACTATCCTATATCGTGTAACCCGAAATGAAAAACAGGTCTTTCCATCCACATCACTGGAGGTAAGACCTGTTTTTTGTCTGGCTGGGTAACTCACTACTTCATTCGTTTGGCAATTGGATGATCTTCATTCAGTTCTAGCAAATCCCACAGGTTGCCATATAAATCCTGAAAGACCGCCACCATTCCATACGGCTGTTCGCTTGGCTCTCTCACAAATTGGATTCCTTTTGCGACCATCTCATGATAATCTCTCCAAAAATCATCTGTGTTTAAAAAGAGAAACACTCTCCCGCCAGCCTGATTCCCGATAAACCGCTCTTGCTCAGGTTTGGATGCTTTGGCAAGCAAGATCGTAGTGCCAACAGAACCAGGTGGGGATACGACAACCCACCGCTTATCCTGCTCTGCCTGATACGTATCTTCTACTAAGGTAAAATGGAGCTTCTGGGTATAAAACGCAATGGCTTCATCATAATCTTTGACCACTAGCGCGATATGGACGATGGATTGAATCATTTGCTCAATACCTCCAGCTTCAAGGTTATTTTTGGAATGAAATGATTTGTTTGGGGCATCCTATGCCTTGGGGCTGCACGTTTGATATAGCAGAACTTCCCAACACTAATCGAGGGAGTGACAATCTTGACTACTAACAACGAACGCAATCACAACGATGCTGTTGACAACGTTGACAACAACGAAGCAAACATGTCAGGCAGTGGAGCTTCTGAAGCAGTAGGAACAGTTGGCGGTGCGGCAGTAGGTGCTGCCGTAGGTTCTATTTTAGGGCCGCTTGGTACCATTGCAGGTGCGGTTGCCGGGGGTGCACTTGGCAACGAAATGGGAGAGAATGTAGCGGCTGACGGCAATGACACATGGGATGTTGCGAATAATGAGGCCGATAGAGACCGAGCAGAATAAAGCAAGCTTCATCTATGTATGACAATTACGAGGTGCGGGTGCAAAAACCTGCACCTCGTTCCCATTACTTCCCGCACATGTCTATTGCCTTACTCCTCATTACTTCTTATTTAAATAATCTTCTACTGATTTTCGCTTATACTTGCTTGTTGCTAATTCGATCATCTTTTTATATTCTTCTTGTTGTTCCTTATCATCTTTACTTTTTTTACGCTTATCTTCCCTAGCCTCCAGTGTTCTTTTCCCATTCATATTCATTTTGTTTTTACTATCATGATATTCGATGTCAGAATCATAACCAGTTATCGATCGTAATACTTGTAAGCTGCGCGATATTTTCTCTTTATATTGTGGATAGATCTCTTCTACTGTTTCCTGGTATAAATTCCTTCCTATCCGATGGTTTTTTATCCATGTCAGAGCTAGGGTCTGTGCCTCTAGTATTTTGCTATACTGGGCCATTTTTTGCTGAATACTTTCAATCTCATCCTCTTCTTTTTTGTCTAATTCCTCCATCCATGTAGCGAACTCATCTGCTATGGTATCGAAGTCCTCCTTTTCTTTCTCAAACCTTTCCTCTTCTTCTTGTTGTACATCAAAAAATGGGTAGTAATCCGCCTCTATTTTCTTAAGTGCCATGTATTCGTTTCGAATTTTGTTTTTATCTAATTGATAAATAAATACACATTTTTTCTCGTCACGTTCGTCTAGATGGGAAATCCCTTCTGGAATAAATCTCATTTTTTCTGGCTTCTTTACATCGTCAATTTCTTCAATCTCATCGATAAGAATTTTGTTTCGCTTCAGTTTAGCTGACATGATTTCCAAAATATTGGTGGACGAAGCTTTCCCTTTTGTAACCTCACCAAAATGAGCAATTTTATTTGCTTCGTTCCCCATCCAATCTACCGGATTTTGATTTTTCAAAAAATCTGTAGGTAAAGATTGATGCATGGAGTAGCGAATCCCTTTCACTTTCTTAGCATCGAAATTATTGGAATCAATGTCATAGAGCTCCTCATTTCCGTCCTTATCGGAAAATGCAAGATTGAATCTTGCTGTGTGACTTTTTCTCGTAAAATCCAAATTTCCTTCATCCATTGTTTGAGAAAATTGTTCGAAAGAAGATTCACCCTTTGTTGGACTACTAAATTTCCAATTCTTTTTATCTGTCTTGGTCATATCCGCCTTCGCATCCCATTTAAACGGAATTCTGACTGGCAGCTGAATTTCCCATGGCTTCGTTGAATCAACCTGTTTCAATGCACCTAATTTTACCAATTGTTCTTGATCCACACTAAAGTTCCATTGATCGTATTTCACTTCAACGTTGTACACATACTCTGTACCTTTTCCCGCTCCACGTAGCATTTTTTCAATCGTATTATTATAGGAATGCTCGTTGTTTTTCACATCTTGCGGGGCTATATTCCACGCTTGGTTCGCTTCGATTCCTCGTACAATCTGATAACCGACCAAGTGTCCCCCATCGTATGCGGTTTTGGCTGCATCATTTTTTCCATCCCGTAGCAATCGCTCTTCTGTACCCAAATTGCCGATCGCACTTACAAAAGAATCGCCTTTACGATCTTTTCTCGATGTGCCTTTTTTTACGATAGCAGAAACAGAATGAGGACGATCACATGTATCTCCTAATTCAACTGTCTTGGAAAAGAATCGTTTATTTACGTTGTCCTCACCATATGTATCTTTCAACACGCCAAAAAAGGTGGGGAGGCCTTTATCTGCTCGCACAGCAGTAAATTGACCTTCATTATCCGGATCGTTATCATACTCATCTGTTGTGTAATCGGTTGGTTCAATACCCTTGAATTTGCCTTGTATCACAGGTTGGTTATTTTTTTGCTTTTGGAGTAAATGGATCATGGCTTTATTTCCGACTTTTTTGGCGAGCTGTAAGACATGTGGCGTTGAGTTTTTAGTGCTTGGGGATAGAGAAGAATTTTCAGGGGTTTGTCGATAACTTGATTGCGAATCTTGATTCTGGAAAAACATCACATCACCTGCCAGTACGATCATTTATCGAATCTTTTCTTATCATATCAAATTCTGTCTTCTTTCCCAATCAGATTGAAAAAAAAACGCTACTGGACACCGACCACAGCAAAGCCAGCGGGAGAAATGCTCCTCACCCAAGCAAACTGAGGTTTCATGACCCATACTCCTTTTTTGTTGATAAAGCCCCATTTACCGTTCAACAAGGCCGGTGCCAAGCCATTTGACTGAAAGTCGCCTGCTCTTGTATCCATTCCATAATCGGGTTCGAAGCTAGGCTTAATCACTAGTTTTCCCTTGGTGTCTATATAACCAACCTTCCCGTTTGACAAAATCCACGCCAGACCTTGATGGAAGTCGCCTGCATCTGTATAGGCGGTTTTGAGCAAAATCTTTCCGTTTTTATTGATATAAGCCACCTTGCCATTGATCATCACCTTGGCTATCCCGTTGACGAATTTGTTAGCTTGCTCAAATTGGGGTTTGATCACCCAACTTGCTTTCCCGTCCATATAGCCTAATTTTCCATTCTGATCCGCAACTGCCAAGCCCTCTGCACTGAACGAACTCGCATAGGTGAACTGCGATTTGATCGCCCATTGGCCCTTTGTATTGATAAAGCCGACTTTTCCATCCTTGTATGCCCAGGCTAACCCATTCGCGGAAAAGGAACGGTCCACAACCATGGACTTCTCTTGCTCGATAGGATGAAACTGCGGTTTGATGACCCAATGTCCCTTGCCGTTGATATAACCGATCTTACCGTATTCCGTGTTTCCTTTTATGCGGGCCTCAGCGAGTCCATTCGCGGAAAAATCGGCGGCATAGTCAAACTGTGGCTTGATGACCCACTGTCCCTTTTTATTGATGTAACCGTATTTCAGGTTTTGTGCAGCAGGCGCAAGTCCGTTTGCAGCGAAGGAACCCACGTACGAGAATTGAGGCTTAATTACCCACTTTCCTCTTTGATTAATGAAACCCCAGGATTGGTTGGCTGGACTGTCTCCCAGTGTTGCAGCGTAGAGTCCACCCGTGTCCTTCACTTCCTCGGACGTAGGTGCCACGATCCATTCTCCCTTGCTGTTGATCACGCCTTCCTTGGCGTTGGCGATGACTGGCGAAAATAGCAGAGCAGCGATGGATACAGCCATGATGGTGAATCGTTTCATCCATGATCCCTTCTTTCGCTGGCTTATTAGCAAAATCTAATACCTAATCCTATGACGTCATGGACAAGGGATTGGTTACCAAAAGAAAAGCCGACGACTCACAGCATAAGTCATCGGCTTTTCTCCTTATTTGCCCACAGAGACAAAGGATTGCTCGGGCGCTTTCTTTTTCGGTGCTTTGGCATCGCCTTTCTTCTGGCTCATCTCAAAAGCGGCCAAAATCGCCTCTTGACGCTTCATACCGGATTTCTCCAACTCCTCCATCGTGGAGACGATTTGCTTGTAATCTTTTGGAATGACTTTGACAAACTGTTGGACGGTACGTTCCCACTCATCGAGCAAAGCTTGTGCATGACGGCTGCCTGTGTGGCTGACGTGGTTTTCTAGCAAGCGTTTGACTCGAGCGATTTCCCGTTGATCTTCCAGTGTCTCCAGGAGTACCATCTCCTGATTGCACATCGCGGCAAACTTCTCTTTATCCTCCGCCAGAACGTAGGCAGTACCGCCTGACATGCCTGCTGCAAAGTTTTTGCCGACGGGGCCGAGAACAACGACACGTCCTCCTGTCATGTACTCGCAGCCATGGTCGCCTACTCCTTCAACGACTGCAGTCACTCCGCTGTTGCGAACGCAGAATCGCTCACCAGCCATCCCGTTGATATACGCCTCCCCAGAGGTCGCTCCGTAGAACGCAACGTTTCCGATAATCATGTTGTGCTCGGGAGTGAATTTGCTTTTTTTCGATGGTGCGACCGAAATTTTTCCGCCCGACAACCCTTTTCCTACGTAGTCATTCGCATCTCCCTCAAGATGAAGCGTGATCCCTCGAGGAACAAATGCCCCGAAGCTTTGACCTGCCGAGCCAGTAAAATGCAGGCGTATTGTATCCTCCGGCAGACCGTGTTCGCCAAAACGTTTGGTTACCTCGCTACCCAAGATCGTACCGACCACGCGATTCGTATTGGTGATAGCGAGCTTTGCCTCTACCTGCTGCTGTTTATTCAATGCTGGCTTGCACAGCTTGAGTAGTTTTTGACGATCCAGCGTTTCTTCCAGCTTGTGATCTTGGTTGCGTTGATGATAGCGGCCCACTTCCTCGGAAACATCCGGTTGGAACAAGAGCGTAGACAAATCAACGTGCTTGGCTTTCCAATGTTCTTTTGCCTTGTCGCTCATCTTCAGCACATGGCTCTGCCCGACCATCGACTCGATGGAGTGATAGCCCAGCTCCGCCATAATCTCACGAACTTCACGGGCAACGAGACGCATGAAATTCACGGCGTGCTGCGGATCTCCTTTAAACCGTTTGCGCAGCTCGGGATTTTGTGTCGCCACACCCACTGGGCATGTATCGAGGTGACATACGCGAGCCATGACACACCCTATGGAAACAAGTGGTGCCGTAGCGAAGCCGAATTCCTCCGCACCGAGTAGAGCTGCAATGACGACATCGCGTCCCGTCATCAGTTTGCCGTCCGTTTCCAGAACCACACGGTCGCGTAATTGGTTCAGCAAGAGTGTCTGATGTGTCTCAGCAAGACCGAGTTCCCATGGCAGTCCTGCGTGCTTGATGCTTGATTTTGGGGAAGCGCCTGTGCCTCCATCGTGTCCACTGACCACAATGACATCTGCAAGACCTTTCGCTACACCAGCCGCAATCGTTCCGACTCCAGCCTTGGATACGAGCTTCACGCTGATTCGCGCACGTGGATTCGCATTTTTCAAGTCAAAAATCAGCTGTGCCAAATCCTCGATTGAATAAATATCGTGATGAGGCGGCGGCGAAATGAGTCCAACTCCTGGTGTCGATCCGCGCACTTCGGCAATCCATGGGTAGACTTTGCTTCCTGGCAATTGACCGCCTTCGCCCGGCTTTGCTCCTTGTGCCATCTTAATTTGGATCTCTGAGGCATTGACCAAGTAATGACTGGATACGCCAAAGCGTCCTGAAGCGACCTGCTTAATGGCACTGCGTCGCAAATCTCCGTTTTCATCCATGATGTACCGTGCCGAATCTTCGCCACCTTCCCCACTGTTGCTTTTTGCACCCAAACGGTTCATGGCGATCGCTAAGGTCTCATGCGCTTCTTTGCTGAGAGAGCCGTATGACATCGCCCCCGTTTTAAAGCGATGAACAATGGAGTCAACAGATTCTACCTCGTTTAGCGGGATCGGGTGTCGATTGGACTTGAAATCGAGCAAATGTCGCAGAGCTACGAATTGTTGTGCTGTCGCTTGCTCCGCATAGATTTTGTATTGCTCATAGCTGCCTTCCCGACAAGCTTTTTGCAGGGCATGAACCGTCTTCGGATTGAACAGGTGGAACTCACCGTCACGGCGGAACTGAAAATCGCTGCCTGCCTCCAATGCTTCCTCGGAATGCTCTGGCAAAAATGCTTTCGCATGGCGAATCAACGTCTCTTGCGCAATTACATCCAGTCCGATCCCCGAAATCTGAGAAGGCGTACGGCTAAAATAGCGATCGATGACGGTAGAATGGATGCCCACCGCTTCAAAAATTTGTGCGCCGCGGTAGCTCTGAATAGTCGAAATGCCCATCTTGGACATGACTTTTACGACACCCTCTACAGCTGATTGCAGGTACACTTCGACTGCTTCGTCGCTGGTGAGATCCTTCAGCTTACCCGATTCAACCAGACTGTTTACAGTTGAGATGGCGACGTATGGGTTGATCGCGTCGGCACCGTAACCAATCAGCATGGCGAACTGGTGTACATCACGTGGTTCTCCGGATTCGATGATGATGCTCGCTTTGGTACGTGTTCCTGCGCGGACGAGATGATGATGAAGTCCACTTCCAGCGAGCAAGGCAGGGATCGCAGCCAAATCTTGATTCATTCCGCGATCTGATAAAATCAGCAAGGTGTAGCCAGCAGCAATTGCTTCATCCGCCGAAGCGAACAAGTGATCAAGTGCCAGCTTCAGTCCTTGCTCTCCCCCTTGCGCCGAGAAGAATATCGACAATGTTTTCGCCTTGAACTCTTGGTATGGGTTCGCGCGAAGCTTCGCCAGCTCTTGATTGGAGATCAAAGGATTGGTCAAACGAATTCTGCGGCAATTGCTCGCATCCGGTGCCAAGAGGTTTCCTTCCGCGCCAAGCACAGTATGGGTCGAAGTTACGCAAGCCTCCCGTAGCGCATCAATTGGCGGATTCGTGACTTGGGCGAATGACTGTTTGAAATAGTGGTACAAAAGCTGTGCGCGATCTGACAGTACCGCGAGTGGTGTGTCTACGCCCATCGAACCAATGGGGTCTTTCTGCTCAGCAACCATCGGGGCTAGTACCTTGTCGACTTCCTCCTGGGTATAGCCAAACGCTTTTTGGTGCGCAAGCAGGCTATCTCCTTGCAGCTCCTCCGTGCGACCTGCTGCCGGTAAATCCTCGATAGCATGCAGGTTATTTTTCACCCACTCCTTATATGGCTGTTCGCTTGCGATTTTTTGCTTGATTTCCTCGTCAGATACGATTCTGCCTTCTTCGAGATCGACGAGCAGCATCCGTCCAGGGCTAAGCCGTCCTTTCTGGACAATCGTTTCATCTGGTACTTCGAGAACTCCAACCTCTGATGAGAAAATAATCGTATCATCTGATGTCACATAGTATCTCGCTGGTCGCAATCCGTTTCGATCGAGAATCGCACCGATATGTCTGCCATCCGTGAAAGAAATAGCTGTTGGACCATCCCACGGCTCCATGAGGCAGCTATGGTACTCGTAAAAAGCTTTCTTATTTTCGTCGATTCGCTCATCCTGATCCCACGGTTCAGGAATCATCATCATCGCGACATGCGGCAAGGAACGACCTGCCAGCGAGAAAAACTCCACACAGTTATCCAAAATCGCTGAATCACTACCCGCCATATCAATGACTGGCACCACTTTTGCCAAATCAGCACCAAACGCCTCGGACTGGAACATTTTTTCACGAGCCATCATCCAGTTCATGTTTCCTTGTAAGGTGTTGATTTCCCCGTTGTGAATCAAATAACGATTCGGGTGTGCCCTCTCCCATGTAGGGAATGTGTTCGTGCTGAAACGCGAGTGAACGACCGAGAAAACAGAAGTGTAAGAATTATCTTGCAAATCAAGGTAAAAAGCATCCAGTTGTCCTGGTGTGAGCAATCCTTTATAGACAATCGTACGCGAAGACATGGAAGCGGCGTAAAAATCAGCACCTGTTGCCTGTTCCACCTGCTTGCGAATGATGTATAGCTTCCGTTCAAATGCTATTTGGTCCTGTATATTCGAGTTGGCTCCAATGAATACTTGGCGGACATAAGGCTGACTCGCTACAGCCGTTTTGCCAATTTTCGTCGCATCGACAGGAACTGTTCTCCAGCCGAGCAGCTTTTGTCCCTCAGCTGCGACAATCGCTTCCAGCTGAGCTTCATACTTTTGCCGCTTCGCCTCATCCATCGGAAGAAACAGCATACCTACACCGTATTTGCCTGGCGCTGGCAGCGTGATATTCAGCTCTTTACAGGTCTTTTTGAAAAAGCTGTGTGGAATTTGCGTTAAAATCCCTGCACCGTCTCCCGTTTCCGGATCACTGCCTTGACCGCCGCGATGTTCCAATTGGCACAGAATTTTCAGACCCTTTCGGACCATATCATGCGTCGATTTCGATTTCAAATTTGCAATAAAACCAATTCCGCAAGCGTCATGTTCGAAAATCGGATCGTATAACCCTTGCTTAGCAGGCATTCCTTGTGTCGTCATGTATCTCCACTCTCCTTGCTCTCTCTGGTATGTTAATTTTAGATTGAGTGAAACGATACAAACAATATATAATTTATGCAAAATCTATCTCAAATCGAGATAAATGGGTAAGGTGGGGGTATTCATGGAGCTACGACAGATTCAATACTTCATCGAGGTTGCCAAACGAGAGCACTTCACCGAAGCCTCACATCATTTGCACGTCGCCCAGTCTGCCCTCAGTCGGCAAATCGCCAATCTGGAGGAGGAGCTCGGTGTGTCGCTGTTCCTCCGCGAAGGTCGCAATATCAAGCTGACGGCAGTTGGAAAAATCTTTTTGCAGCACGTCGAAATGGCGATGAACGAAATCGAGAAGGCAAAAGAGAAGATTGAGGAGTTCCTCGACCCGTCATGTGGCACGATTCGTGTTGGTTTTACGAGCAGCCTCGCCGCCAATCCCCTGCCGACGGTCATCTCCGGTTTTCGAGCTCGGTATCCGGACATCGGGTTTCAATTAAAGCAAGGCTCTTATCAGGGGCTGATCGATTCGGTCATCAACGGTGAAATCGACTTGGCTTTTCTTGGACCTGTTCCCACTCAGGAAAAAAATGTACGCAGCCACATCTTCTTCGCTGAAAATATCGTCGCGCTGCTGCCCGCGAAGCACCCGCTATCCAAGCAACCGAGCTTGCGTCTCAGTCAGTTGCAGGAAGATACTTTTGTGTTGTTTCCACCCGGTTTCATCCTTCGCAATATCGCTGTCAATGCTTGCTCGCAAATGGGCTTTTCTCCTCAAGTTGCTTTTGAAGGGGAAGACATCGATGCCATTAAAGGTTTGGTGGCGGCAGGCTTGGGCGTCACATTATTGCCAGAGCTTACATTAACGGATAACGTTCCCCGTGAGACAGTGAAAATCCCGATCAGTGAGCCGTTGGTGACGCGAACAGTGGGCATTATCATCCCCAACAACCGTGAGCTCCCCCCTTCTGAAAAGCTGTTTTATCATTTTCTGAAAGAGTTTTTTGATGTGCTGAGTAAGTACAGTTAAGGGGAAAGAATGGCAAACTACTGACAGACTGTTGTCAGTAATTGGTCCTTATAATCGGAAGTACCATCCATGTAAAGGAGGAACTTCGATGATGAGTCACAACCAAACCTTGCGGGGCTTTGCTACGATCAGTTATTGGGCGGATGATGTGCAGGCGGCAAAAAAGTGGTACACGGAACTACTGGGCATTGCACCGTACTTCGAGCGGTCTGGACCAGATGGACAGCTCGCCTATGTCGAGTTTCGCATTGGAGACTACCAGCACGAACTAGGCCTCATTGACCGCCGTTTCGCACCTGTTGCTGCGGTACCTGGTCCGGGGGGCGCTGTGATGTATTGGCACGTCGACGATATTGAATCCGTACTCGATAAGCTTTTATCCATGGGAGCAAGAGAGTACGAACCCCTGATCCAGCGTGGTGACGGATTCATAACGGCTTCGGTCCTTGATCCATTTGGGAATGTCCTCGGCATCATGTACAATGCACACTACCTGGAGATTTTCGGTTCGTTCCAAACAGAGTAAGCAAAGACAAAGTCCTGATGAACAGTGGCATCAGGACTTTTGTGAATCTTCCTTACAGTCGCAGCCAGTAGCTTTTCACAAGTGTCTCCCCGTTTGAAAAGTCTTTCTCTATGGCTCGCGTAAATCCCAGGCGTTCGTACAATTTGATTGCGGATGCCATCATGTCTGTTGTATGGAGATGAAGCGTCGTTGCTCCTAGTCTTTCCATGCGATGGATGCTTTCCGCAATTAGCTGTGCCGCAATACCATGCCCCCTCGCTTTCGGTGAAACGGCCAGAAACCGTATGATGGGGGAATCGATGCCGAGTTCTGGCTTGGCATAAGCGGCTTCTGAGGAAACAAATAGCTGAACGCTGCCTACTATTTCGCTGTCCAAGACCGCAACGATGAAGGCGAGAGTCCTACTGTTTGTTACGGATTGCCTGATTTCTTCTTTATATCGCTCCCATTTCACGGTGGATAAATGCTGCTCATATTGCTGGTAGGCTTCGAGTAGATGCTCCTCAATCTGATCGCGGTCCTCGACTCTTGCATCACGAATGCATAGATTGCCTATGTGGATTCCTCTCATGTCTCACGCGCACTCCCATTCGATGAGTTAAAAGGCGGGTACGACGGCAACTCCATATTTGTCCTCGATGAACTTTTTGACCTCGGCTGAAGTCAAAGCAGCGTCCAGCTTTTTGATTTCTTCCCGATTCTCGTCTCCTTTTCGCACCGTAATCACGTTCGCATAGGGGGAATTCGCACCTTCACGAAATAAAGCGCTTTTCGGATCAAGCTTTGCTTCGAGAACGATGTTCGTATTGATGACGGATCCCGCGAGATCGGGTAGCACCCGGGGTAAGGTAGCTGCTTCTACTTCTACGAATTCCAGTTTTTTCGGATTATCTGCTATGTCTTTCGGAGTTGCGGCGTAATTGGTTAGACCGTCTTTTAACTTGATCCAGCCTTGTTCTTGTAACAGAATCAACGCCCGGTATTCGTTGGACGGGTTGTTTGGAATGCCGATTTTCGCACCTTCCTTGATTTCGTCCTTCGAACCCAATTTGTCCGAATAGAATCCGATTGGTTCCACGTGAACTTTCGTCGTGACGACAAAATCATAGCCTTGTTCATTTTTGACCGAATCCAAATACGGCACGTGCTGGAAAAAATTCGCGTCGATTTGCTTCTCTTTTAGGGCGGGATTCAGTTGCCCCTCGTCGTCTAGCACGACCACTTCCAAGTTCACCCCTTGCTCTTTGAGCTTTGGCTTGATGAACTCCAGTATTTCAGCATGCGGGACAGGCGCGGCTCCAACTTTCAAGGTGACTTCTTTCTTCGGTTCTGTCGCTTGACCCGTGCTGTTGCTAGAGGAGGCTGATGTTGAGCACCCTGCGACCGCCAAGCTAACAGCGGTAAATAATCCAACGATCATTCCGAGACTCTTTTTCCCCATGCTTTCCACTCCCCTGGTTTCATACAGCTTGAATCCTTGCTTTATTCAAACTTGTAGCGTTTCTTATGGATCGCTTTGACGATCGAATCCCCTGACCATTGAATGACTTGGACAAGCAGAATGATAATGATCACGGTTGCGATGAGAACATCTTCTCGAAAACGTTGGTAGCCAAAGCGAATGGCCAAGCTGCCTAGTCCCCCAGCACCGATTGCCCCAGCTACTGCGGTAAATTCCGTAATGCCGATAATCCCAATCGTGACACCTCGCACTAAGGCTGGCATCGCTTCCGGAATGAGCACGCGGAAAATGATTGTGATGGGCGAAGCTCCGACGGATTTGGCTGCTTCCATCTTCCCTGCACTTACTTCCTTGAGTGAGTTTTCAATGATACGCGCCAAAAATGGTGCTGCACCAATGGATAAAGAGACAATAGCAGCTGTCGGCCCGAGCGAAGTTCCCACAATGAGTCTCGACAACGGCAGTAGCAACACGATCAGAATAATGAAAGGAAGAGACCGAACGCCATTTATTATTGACCCGATCACTTTACTCAGTTTTGGTGATTCGAGAAGGCCGCCCTTTTCCGTCACGACGAGGGTGATTCCCAAAACCATTCCGATCAAAAAAGCGAACAAGGATGACCAAAATACCATGTAAAGCGTCTCAAGTAATCCTTCCCATAGTAAGTCAACCAAATCTGCGTTCATATACCCGCCCCGACTCCTTCCATTACATGGCGCTTGTCACGGTAATAGTCGATAATATGGACAAATCGCTTAGCGGTATCACTTTCCGGATGAAGGAAAAACTTCTCCACACTCCCGGTCTCGACGATTCTGCCGTTTTCGATGACCGCCATGTTGTTGCATACGTGCTGAAGCACATCCAGCTCGTGCGTGATGAGCACAATCGTCAGCTTTAACTGGCGGTTGATCTCCTTCAACAGCTCCAGAATCGAATACGTCGTCTGCGGATCGAGCGCGGATGTCGCTTCGTCACTTAGCAGTAAATCAGGGGAATTGACCAGCGCCCTGGCTATCCCGACACGCTGCTTTTGACCGCCGCTAAGCTGGGACGGATATGTGTTTTCCTTGTCTCCGAGTTGTACGAGATCTACTATTTCTCTTACGCGCTGATGAATGTATGGCCTCGGATGACCAGCTACCTCCAAAGGAAAAGCGACGTTTTGATAGACCGTTTTTGCATCCAGCAGATGAAACTGCTGAAAAATCATGCCGATTTTCTGCCTTGCCTGTCGCAGTTCTTTCTCGGCTAAATCAGTAATCACTCTTCCTCCGATCTCAATCGTCCCAGAATCTGGCTTCTCCAGCCGATTGAGACAACGAATCAGGGTTGATTTACCCGCGCCTGAAAACCCGATGATCCCGAAAATATCTCCTTTTTCAATTTGTAAATGGATGTCCTGCAAAACAGGGATGTCTCCTTTTGAGGTTTTGTATGATTTCGTGAGGTTCTGGATGTTTACCATTCGTTCACCTGTCCTTTAATGCGCTAGCAGCCAGTTCGGCAAAATAATGAGCGCCAGGTAAAAGTGCCCGTTCATCCAGCGTAAATCCGGGATGATGCCATTCCTCGGTACCAGATGTACCGAAAAAAACGAAGGAGCCCGGTATTTTCAATTGATAGTAAGCAAAATCTTCTCCAGCAGCAGACGGATCGGGCGTTACGACTTGCAAGCCTACCTTTTTTGCTACATCGATGGACAGTTTCGTCAGCTTCTCGTCATTGTGAACAGGTGGTGGTCCTGCAAACCAGCGCAGATGAACTTTGGCACCATAGGCTGACGCCACTCCCTCGATAATCGCACGCAAGCGATCGGGAATTCGCGCACGTACCTCCTCTTGAAAAGTACGGATCGTACCGCCAAGAACGACTTTATCAGGTATCACATTCCAAGTCGTTCCGCCGTGAATGGTCGTCACGCTCACGACAGCGTTATCCAACGGACTTACATTTCTACTGACAATCGATTGCAAAGCCGTGACGATTTGCGAAGCTGCCACGATTGGATCGACCCCGGCATGTGGGATAGCTGCGTGCGTACCGATCCCTTCCACATCGATCTCGAAGCCATCTACGCTCGCCATCAGCGGTCCCGGTTTAATCCCGATGGTCCCGACTTCCAGATCAGGTTTGTTGTGCAAGCCAAAGATCGCCTGAACCCCTTCCAGCACGCCCCTCTCCACCAATTGCCTCGCACCTGTTCCTTTTTCTTCTGCGGGTTGGAAAAGAAGCCGCACTGTTCCTGCCAGTGTCTTTTCCTGTTGCTTCAATAGATAAGCAGCACCGAGGATGACCGCCGTGTGAAAGTCATGACCGCAAGCATGCATTTGCCCTGGGATTTTCGATGCGTACGGCAAGCCTGTTTCCTCTTGAATCGGCAATGCATCCATATCTGCGCGTAGGGCAATGATCGGCCCGCTATTGTTCACGCCTATTTCTGCCACTACGCCTGTTTGCAGCGGGAGATCGATGATACGAATATCCGCTTCCTCTAGCCATTCACGAATAGCGCGAGTGGTTTCGAACTCTTCGTAGGCAACCTCGGGATATTGATGCAATTGTCTACGTATCGCAATCAGCTTTGACTCCAGTTCGGTTGATCGTAATGCCTCTATGCCTGTTCCCACTGCACTATCTCCTTTCTGTCAATTGTTTGCTTCGGACCTGGAACCGATTGAGCGGCTTTTTCAAATGCAGATGATCTCGTAGCGTATCGCCCTCGTACTCGAGACGATAAAGCCCTCTTTCTTGCAAAATCGGGATGACCTTGTCGACAAACACCTCCAAGCCATGCGGGAGAATCGGAGCGATGAACATGAATCCATCTGCCGCCCCTTGGGCAAACCATTTTTCCATCGCGTCTGCGATTTGTTCAGGGGTTCCGATCCATTCCCGATTGCTTCCTCCTTCAAGTAGCGCATACAACTGGCGCAAGGTCGGATTCTTTTCGCGAATCAGCTCTGTCATCCATTCGAAATGACTCTGGATGCCATTCTCTTCTGGAAAAATGACTTCCGCAGCTGGCGTATCGAGCGAATATTTGCTGAAATCGACTTTGCCTAAATAACCTGACAAAAATCGCAAGCCTTGTTCAGGAAGCAATAAGTCATGCAACTGCTCATAAATCGCCTCTGCCTCTTCCTTCGTATCCGCAATGATCGGGGAAATGCCTTGCAAAATGTGCAATTCATCTGGCGTGCGACCGTAATCAGGCAGCTTACTTTTCAGGCTGTGATAAAACTTCTTGGCACGCTCGAAATCTTTAACGTGCGAAAAGACGACTTCTGCTGTTCGTGCTGCCAGTCGTTGTCCTGGATCCGATGCTCCCGCTTGCACGATGACAGGCTGTCCTTGCTTGGACCTGCCGATATTCAGCGGTCCTTGTACGGTGTAATGTTGCCCTTTGTAATGAAGTCTGTGCATTTTTTCTGGATCAAAAAACACACCCGTCGCTTTGTCTTGCACAAATGCGTCATCTTCCCACGAATCCCACAAGCCCTGCACGACATCGATGAATTCTTCTGCTTGCACGTAGCGTTGATCGTGTGGAACATGGGATGTACGGCTGAAGTTGCGCCCCGTTTCTCCTGTTGCATCACCCGTTGTGACCATATTCCAGCCTGCGCGACCATTGCTGATATGATCGACAGAAGCGAACAGCCGAGCCAGATTGTAAGGCTCATGGTACGTGGTAGATGCAGTCGCGACGAGACCGATTTTGGACGTAGCCCCGGCTAAAGCTGCCAATAACGTGATTGGTTCAAAACGGTTGAGAATATTCGGATGCGAAGCTTCATTGACTGCCAAGCTGTCTGCAATAAAGGCGATGTCAAACTTCCCACGCTCTGCCGTCTGAGCCAGTTGCCTGTAATAATCGATGTCGATACTCGCATTTCTTTTCGCTGTCGGTAACCGCCATGACGCTACATGTATGCCCGTACCAACTAAGTAAGCGGATAAGTGAATTTGTCGCTTTTCCATCTGCTCTTCTCCCATTCGTTCGCGTTATGGTTTAGACTTAAACGATTGTTTAAAATCGTTCAGTTCTTCGACAGTTACTTGCGTCGGGATGTAGTTTCCTTTATACGTCTCCGTGATAAAATCCGATACGATTTGGGACTGGTAGATCGCCACCAGCTTTTTTACGTCCTCCCTGTTTGCCTTTTCTTTTGTCGTCGCAATTACGTTGATGTATGGCTTCGCCGTTTTGCTTTCGTGAAACACAGCGTCTTTTAATAGAAAACCAGCCTCGACTGCTACACCGTTATTGATAATGGAGGCCGCCACATCCTTCATGACACGAGGAGTCGTTGCACCATCGACGGGGACAATTTCTAAATGCTTGGGATTCGCCTTGATCTTATCCGCCCCACCAAATCCATCGAAATTGTCCACGACTTGAATCAGTCCAGCCTCTTGGAGCAGTAGCAAGGCACGTCCCCAGTTGGAGTCATCGTTCGGTACGGCGATCTTTGCCCTGTCCGGTATTTCTTCGATTTTTTTGAACTTATCGGAGTAGATTCCGAGGGGTGCAATGATCGTGGAACCAACGGGCACGATTTGCGAGTTGTTTTTCGTATTGAATTGGTCTAAAAAAGCGACGTGCTGAAATGCATTGGCGTCAATTTCCCCATCGAGCAAGACGTTATTCGGATTGACATTCGCGTTGAATGAAACCAATTCAATTTGCAATCCTTCTTTTGCCGCCTGCTCCTTCACGAAGTCCCACGTACGGCTTTCCGACCCGCGAATGCCGATTGTAAGCCCTGTCTGTTCCTCAGTTTTTCCGCAACCGACTGCGAGCATGGCTATCAAGGTGCATAGTAGGGTAAGCGCTACATTTTTCATCGATGGCTCTCTCCTGTCTCTTCTGTTGCCTTAGTTCCGGCGAATTTTACGGGCAAGCACGTTGCCGAATGATTGAATCCCTTGGACTAGCACGACGAGGATGACGACGGTCGCAACAATTGTCACGGTGCTGAACCGCTGATATCCGTATGTAATCGCCAAGTCTCCAATCCCTCCGCCACCGATTGCACCAGCCATGGCTGTGGCTCCAATTAAGCCGATGGTAGCTGTCGTGATGCTGAGAATAATCGACCCGAGTGTTTCCGGGATGAGAAAGCGAAAAATAATCTGTAATGGCGTTGCTCCCATCGCTTCTGCTGCTTCGATGATCCCTGCGTTTACTTCCAGCAAGGAGTTTTCCACCAAGCGAGCCATGTAAGGTCCGCTGTAGATGACGAGCGGCACAATCGCCGCTGTCGTGCCGATAGAGGTCCCGACAATCAGCCTCGTCAATGGGATAATTGCCACCAGCAATATGATAAATGGAACCGAACGAAGGACGTTGATGATCGGATTCAAGATCGAAAAAATCAACGGATTCTCTAAAATGTGGCCCTTGCGCGTGACCACGAGCAAAACTCCGAGCGGAAGGCCTATCAATGTCGCAAACACGAGCGATACGCTCACCATGTAAATCGTTTCGTATACGGCTTGGATGACTTGGTCGAATGTGACTTCCATCGTTATGAAATCTCCTTAACCGTGACGTTTTGTTGCAGGATGTATTGGTACGCGCGGGCAATTTCCCGTTCGTTGCCCTGCAATTCGACAATCAAGTTGCCAAATGGTACTCCTTTCAGCTCGGTGATGTTTCCGAATAGGACATGGACGTCACTGGCAAATCGCTTCGCTACTTGCGAGAGCATCGGTTGACCAGAGCTTTCTCCGATAAAACGAATATGGAGGATCTTGGATCTTCCTTGATTCGCTTCAAGAAGCTTGTAGACACTAGATGGAATGTCGTCACGTACTACTGATTTGACAAAATGGCGAGCCGTCTCTGTCTGGGGATTCGCAAATACTTCCAAGACATTTCCTTGTTCCACGACAGCGCCTTGCTCCATGACCGCAACACGGTTGCAAACCTCTTTAATGACATTCATTTCATGGGTAATCATGAGAATGGTGACGTTGTATTCCTCGTTCACTCTTGTGAGTAATTCCAGAATGGACGCGGTCGTTTGCGGGTCCAATGCCGAGGTTGCTTCGTCGCTCAGCAAAATGGACGGATTGGTCGCCAGTGCACGTGCGATCCCGACGCGTTGCTTTTGTCCGCCGGATAGCTGATTGGGATAGCTCTGCGCTTTTTCTGTTAAGCCTACAAATGACAGGAGCTCGCCTACGCGTTCCTGGATTTCCTTGTGCGAAGTGGTTCCGAGGCGCAACGGCATGGCTACATTTTCAAATACGGTCTTCGTAGAGAGCAGATTAAACTGCTGAAAGATCATGCCGATGTTTTTCTTCAGGCTCCGCAAATGTTTGACCGACAAAACAGACAAATCATTCCCGTCGACAATCACTCTGCCAGATGTGGGCTGCTCCAATCGATTGACCGTGCGAAGCAACGTACTTTTTCCAGCGCCGCTTAAGCCAATCACACCGAAAATGTCGCCTTTGTGCACGTTCAGCGTAACACCTTTTAATGCCTCAATCGTCGCGCCGCCACTTTCATATGATTTATGGACTTCGTGAAACTCAATCATGCTCTCTATCGGTTCAATCTTCTTCCCGTTGGACGGAAGAGATGCATGTGTCTCCTCCCTAATCGCTTGTACGCTCCCCATGTTGATCCCCCCTACCGACTGACAATCGCGATTGTAACTGATCCAGTTCTGTATGAAGCAATGCTTCGTATTTGCCATCCCCGCCGATTTCCACCACCGGGACCAGGCGCGTGCCGTATTTGACTTCCAGCACATCGCGGAGCACGTCTTTTCCTTCTACATCAATCCATTCGAAAGGGCGTTGATTCGCTTGTAAAATAGCCTTGACGTCTGTACAAAATGAGCACCCGCTTCTTCCCCATACAATCACTTTTTGTTTGGCTGACATGTACAACTCCTCCTTCTCCCCACGCTGTCTTCCGGCGCGATCCAAAAACAAAAAGACCCCCTACCCATTGGCAGGAAGTCTCCAGTTGTCTGGTCGACATTTTTAATTCACATCGGATTACTTGGGATATTATCATTCGCAGCTTTGCCACGTCAACAGCTAATTTCACTGCATCACGATTACCAAGGATTGAAAAAGTCATTGACAATGAAATGGGGTTACCGATAAAATCCTAGCAAATAACTATGAAATTAGCCGACTGGACATCCAGAGGCCCCCTTTGTACATGAAAACGTACGATCAGGGGGCCTCTATTTTTACTTTACGAATAGGAGCGAACAACAACATGACGCTAAAACTAAGCATTTTGGATCAGAGTCCCATCCAAGAAGGAGAAACGGCAACAGAGGCCTTTTTGCATACCATTGCCTTGGTCAAGAAGGCCGAAGAACTCGGCTATCACCGATTTTGGGTGTCTGAGCATCACGACTTAGATCATGTGGTCGGCTCATCACCAGAGGTGCTCATCGCCCATTTGCTGGCGAAAACAGAACGTATCCGTATCGGTTCCGGTGGAGTAATGCTACAACACTACAGCCCGTATAAAGTAGCTGAAAATTTCCATGTACTGGCTTCCCTGGCACCTGGTCGCGTCGATCTCGGTATTGGCAGAGCTCCCGGCGGGCTTCCGTTATCGACAAAAGCACTGCAACAGGAGAGCACAGGAACCAACCGAACTCTTGCAGAAAAACTTGAAGAACTCGAGCACTTTCTCCATGACGAGCTAATACCTGCGCATTCCCTTTATGGATTAAAAGTCATTCCGACTCCGCCCGAGCCTGCTGATCTATTCTTATTGGGTACCAGTATCGAAAGCGCAGAATTAGCCGCTTCCCGGGGTATTCCATACGTATTTGCCTTGTTTATCAACCATGATAAGACGGTGAGTCAAGCCGCCATGGAAGCCTACCGAAAACAGTTTCGTCCAGGCAGAATCGCCAACCCGCAAGCACTCCTTGCTCTTTCTGTCATCGTAGCCGATACCGAAGAAGAAGCGGCTCAATTAGCAAAGGAAAGCAAGGTCGCCAAAATCCATTTGCAAAGCGGAAAAACCGTAACCGTCACCAGTCTGAAAAAGGCGGAAGAATTCGGGCTTCAATCCGTCGAGCCGTATACGATTGAGGTAAAGGAAGCGAATGTCATTCACGGAACGAAAGACACGGTACGTAAAAAGCTCATCGCCATCCAGGATCAGTACGACATCGAGGAAGTCATCATTACAGCACCTATCAAAGACTTTCAAAAACGAGTGCTGTCGTATGAGCGGTTGCGGGAAGCATTTTCGGAACTGACTGTTTCCTGATTGGCGCAAGACAGATTCAAAAATGAATTTATCGTGGCTGACCCGCTTGTGTGGATATAACGGGTCAGCTTTTTTCCTATCCTTCCCTTTTGTTCCAACCTGTTAAAAAATAGTTGGCACCATGCCCCCGTCTATACGGATTGGTGAACCTTTAAATGCGGTTGCATAAGGGCTGGATACGAATGCTACGAGCCTGCCTATTTCAAAAGGCTTGATAAACCGCTGTAATTCGGATTGGGGCAGGTTTGCTGCCATAAATTGCTTTTCTTTTTCCGAAAATGCCCTATCATCAGGAAACAAACGATCGATGATTTGATATACATTTTCGGAAAGCGTTGGTCCTGGCATGATTGTATTGGAAGTGACTTCTGTTCCTACCGTTAATTTAGATAGACTTTTTGACAGTGATAATAGCATCGATTTCGTCATGCAATACTGAGGCATTTGCCCTGAAGGCATGATCGCTTCTTCACTTGCTATAAAGATGATTCGTCCATAATTGTTCTTCAACATGTTCGGTAAGTAAAATTTAGATAATCCATTAGCGGCAAGGACATTTGTTCGGAAGTATTTTTCCCATACTTCATCGTCAACGTCTTCATAGGACATGATTTCATAAATACCCAAATTGTTAACGAGAATATCCACGTTGGGATATTTCTCAAATATAGCTTCTCTTTGCAGCCTATCCACAATATCAGCCGTAGCATTCTGAGGAGAAGTAGCCGGGAATTGCGACTTCAATTCATGTACGATTCGTTCTACCTCTTCATCATTTCGTCCATTAACGAGGACATTGACGCCTTCTCTGGCAAGCTCTATGGCAATTGCTTTCCCAATACCTTTCGTCGATCCAGTAACGAAAGCAGTTTTGTTCCTTAATCCCATATCCATAACACTTGTCTCCTTTGTAGCCATTCACGGCAAGCTGACTAGAAGTTAATCTTGGAACATCCTTATGCTCCGGATTGAGATTATCGTACTTTGTCTGGATCGTTCGGTAACTAGCGTACAACGCCAAATTTCTTGCTTTACCCGCCACAAATAGTGAAACCGGGAAAATGGTAGCCCCGCTTGGGACGGGTTAGCTTGGGAATTCTTTGACGGCGGGGTTGACCCTAAAGTATTCGGAACGCCAATTGGAAGGTGTATCGCCTTCCCAAAGGCGAAAGGCCCGGTAAAATGAGTTCTGATCTTCGTATCCAATTAAGAAAGCCACTTCTTTTATATCGAGCTTGGGGTCGGCCAAGTATTCTCGTGCCTGTTCATGCCGAGCCTGTGTCAACAGTTGCTTGAACGTTGTGCATTCATCCGTAAGACGGCGCTGCAAGGTACGATCGCTCATGCCCAACTCGCTGGCAACAGCTCGAATATCAAGGCGGCCTCCTGTTAGACTTCGCTTCAAGATCCACTTGACCATCTCCGCAATGGAATGACTGCACTGCTCATCCAATGATCGGTTCAATACAGGTGTCAATATCTCCAACAATTCTTTGTTATACGAAAGAAAGAGGCGGTCCAGATCGCGTCGATGGAGTGTTAATCGGTTAACGGTGGCACCAATCCGTATCGGGCAACCGAAGTAAGCTTCGAGAGCAGTGACATCCCCCATCGAGTGAGAAAATTCCACGGACTGTGCAGTTAAACGCGTGCCAGTGCCCCGTCGCCCAAGTTCTAGAAGAAAGGCTAGCGTGGTTCCAACCAAGACTGGTGGACCGGGTTGCTCGCTGTGCATCCACTCCAATTCGATTGTACAGCGCTCGCCCTCCTCTGTTATACGCAGCCTTTCCGGAGGGCACAGTTGTTTGTATCGGGCCATTCGATTAAGCGCGTCGCGATAGTCACGAGCATGGTAGGTCGCTAAAACAGTCGGTGGGTATTGTGCCGCTTCAAAGGTGGTGGAAAGCTTGATGATTCCCACAGCAGTATCACCAATTAGATCGGCGTATGTTTGCCAGATTCTGAAATATTGGGCAGTGGTGACTACAGCTGGTTCTGTAAAAATGGTGAGCGGCAGGCGCGCTCTGTGAGCTAGGTCGAGGGGGGCAATCCCTAGTTGTTGTAAACTCGCCCAAAATCCCGCCGGGAAATTTATACGGTCTGCTTTCATTACGTATGGATCTCCTTTAGTTGCTTACCGATTCGTTCCGATTATGATTAAGTATACAGGAAGGTGATCGTACCCGTTATTTTTGCTTTCCCATCGCTTTCATGATTTCTTCAATCCCATCTATTTTCGCTAAAGCCATCGGTCCAGGTAACGACGGATCTGCCAATTCATAGACCCGGTTGTTTTTGACGGCGTTCAAGCTATTCCAGACGTTGCTTCCTTTCAAGGCCTCTTTCACTCCACCTTGGATCGGCGCTTGCCAATTATTGATGACGAACAGATGGTCTGGATTTAATTGAGCGAGGCTCTCCAATGAAAGCTGTCCATTTTCATTGGCCCCTTCTGTACGTCTCAAGCCAAGTCCATCATAAAATGGATCGAAACGTCCATCGTTCCAAGTAATGAACTGCTCTTTCCCTCTGTACATGATGAACATGACTGACTCCTGACTGCGAAAGGCGAGCTCTTCTTTGTATGCCGCCGATTTCCGATCAAACTCAGCTAGCACATTCGTAGCCTTCTCCTCTTTTCCAATAATGGCTGCCATTTGTTGTATGGTTTCACGCCAATCACCAGCCTGTGGCAAGATGACAGTGGGTGCAATTTGCGATAATTTTTCGTATTGGTCGCGCATGTCATTAGCGGCAATGATGACATCAGGCTGAGCAGCCAGCAGCTTCTCCAGATCAACCTCCATCCCCAGATCGATCATATTTTTATCCGCTACTCGTTTACTGAGACTGGGAAAATTCGCTGTAATCGTCGATACACCTTGGGCAGCAATCGGATACTCATCCAAAACGGCCAAATAGTCAACAAAAGCAATATACGGCGTTGCGATTTTTATTGGTTTTTCCTGAATGACCGTTTCACCTGATAGATGCGAGATCGTCCGTGGAAAAGCACTCTCGCTCTTTACAGGCGTTGAGTCTTGGTGTTCCTTTTGTTTGTTCGTAGTTGGTGCAGTTGTTTTTGGGCTCGCTCCTCCACTGCATCCTGTTATCATCAGAACGAAAATGATAGCAAGGGCCATAAAAATAGTACCTTGTCGCTGCATACTCCGTCTTCTCTCCTTTTTGAGGCTCTCCTACATAAAACATTATGTAAATGAGATTCGTTATCAACGTCCCAAATGATACTACTGGCCGGTCATCCATACTACCTGTAGACGGAATAGTTTGCTGGTTATCGGGATACTGAGCCTACCTACTTAGAGGAACGTCTCACGAATACGCTTGGATTGACTCCATATTTCTCCCGGAATGCTTCCGCAAAGTAGCTCGTATTCGTATATCCGATAGCACTCGAGGTTTCGGTCACATTCATTTCCCCTTGTTGAAGTAAAAATAAGGCTTTTTCTAACCTCTTTTCTCGCAAGTAGCCAAAAACGGTCGTACCAAACATTGCTTTAAAACCTGTCTTCAGCTTGTAGTCGTTTATACCAATCATTCGGGACAGCTCAGGTAATGAAGGCGGGTCTACCATGCATTCCAACATGATCACCCTTGCCTGCGCGATCTTTTCTTTGTCTCTTTTCGATAAGGGAACAGACGCCATTTCGCTATCAAGCAGAAAGGATTGAAACGCCATCGAAAGCAGTCCCAAAACGCCTGTTTCCATCTCAATCTTTTTCGTTCCCGGTTTGGCAACGTACTGCATCACACGCTGGAGGGCAACGGAAGCGGCAGGAGACAGCTTTTCCTGAAAGATACGAAACGATTGTTTTCCAAGAACTTGTCCGAATTCAATGGAACGCTGTCCATTCGACTCCTCCATAAAATGATGAAAGGTCGACACAGGAATACCGATGCCAATCATGTAGAACGGCTCATTTCCAACATATTCAAACCTTGCTTCCACTTCTGACATGAATTGAAGCGAGCAAAGTCCTGGCAGCAGCTGGTGCTCTTTGCCTTGCACGCTTATGCCTCTCTCCCCTTTTAAACAAAAATTAAGCTCTACCATAGGGCTTTTCGTAGATAGAGAGATGCTCTGTGATCGGTAAAATGTATAGTCGGATACAACCACTTCCATATCATACCGAGGAAGAAATCGACGAACATACCCCTCACCCATCTCTGGATGAAGGGTCAGTTTTGTTTTCTGATCCACATTTTGTGATTCCAGATTCATTCTGTCGAAAAAAAGATGAATGTTTTCTTGAATATTTGTAGAACTCAACTCTGTCCACCCCATCCGATGCGTAAAACGCACATGATAATCATTCTCAAATTATAGCGGAATGAGGAAAGTTTTACTATGATATGGGAATAGTGGCTCATTTCAGCAAGAGAGGTGATGTTCTGATGCTAGATTTAGCAAGTCCTATATGGGGTAAGCTACAAGGTCCTTATGGTTTGTCTGATGGCGTCCCTGCGCTCATCCAGCATGTTCAGCACGACTATTTTTCCGAAGAAAAAGAAGAGTTGTATTGGGAGCTTCTGTATCATCAAAATACAATTTATCCATGTACATATGCTGCAGTTCCCTATTTAGTAGAGATCGCTTTAAAAACAGAGAACCCTGATATTCTGTTGGACATCTTCATAACCTGCGGCATGTTCGAAGCCAGTAGCGAAAATGCTCCTCATATGGATGTGCCATCGGAGTTTTTACGAGATTCCACACCCTTATTGGATCAAGAGACCATCAGAGAGATCTACCGTGAATACCACCGCTCCATTCTATCACTGACAGAGCAAACAGAATTAATCCTTCACCTAGCACAGATGGGAGAGCATGATGCAGACAAGCGCTACATACTGGCTGCGGACGCTGCGTTTCGTGGGGACAAAGACATTGCCAACATGCTTCTCACCTTTTCAGCAGGAGACGAATATGTAACGGTGTGTCCGACGTGCGATCAGTCTATCTACATATGGCCCGATGAGGAGGAGGAGATCTTGTTCGCTTACGAAGACGATCCCGTTTCTCACGGTACAGCGAAACGATTTTCAATCATCGCCAAAAAACCGGACATGACAAATGACAGCGGACTTCAGAAATTATACCGCCGTGCGCTTGAGATTGAGGATAAAGAGCTGCTTGCCCATCTTCCTTATCTTGCTGGTGAATTGAACTGCTGCTCATGCGACACCCCTATTCAGGTTTGGACGGGACTCTTTCCATAAATAGCAAAAAGGCCACAGCTAATGCCGTGGCCTTTTTGCTTTAGATTGCAGATACATCTGCCAAGGAGCCTTTCGTTGCTTGTAACAAGCCCTCTACTGCCATCTCGATCTGGACGCCAATGTTTCCGCCACTGACGATGATCGTCTCTAACGACTGAGCTCGTTGATCGATCACCGTTGGAAACAATTTCTTCATCCCCACTGGCGAACATCCACCACGAATATAGCCAGATACTTTGGTGATCTCCTTCACGGGAATCATCTCGATCTTCTTCTCTCCGACTGCTTTGGCCGCTTTTTTGAGATCAAGCTCGGCTTCAACGGGAATGACAAACACATAATACGATTTGCTCGTCCCTTGCGAAATCAATGTTTTATAGACAACATTCTTTTCGCGACCGATCTTTTGGGCGACGGCAATTCCGTCGATTTTCCCATCATCCGTTGCATATGTCAGCATAGTGTATGCGATTTTTTCTTTATCCAAAATCCGCATCGCATTCGTTTTTCCTTGCTTCACGCCAGTCCACCTCCGCTACACGCTGGTCAACAAAATATAATCTATCTTAGGGGATGGCGTTCTACTTTTCAACCAAAAAACGCCACTGACACAAGCATGTCAGCGGCGTCTCGTATTATTGAATCGTTACTTCATCTATCTCGATATGGCCTGCAGGGCTAATCCATACACCCTGTACATTCTTTTGAATCGCCGCCAAGTTCTCGGAGAATCGGAACGGAATAAGCGGTGCTTCGTTCATTTCGATTTGTTGTGCTTTTTCATAGATTTGTTTGCGTTTTTCTGCGTCTGGTTCTCTGCGTCCTTCGTCAATCAGCTTGTCTACTTCCGGATTGTTGTAGAAGGAATGATTTCCTGGTGCGCCATGTGCTTTTGAGTGATACAGGTTGGCCTGGTTGTAATCGGGATCGCCCGTAGCATTCCCCCATCCGCTCATGAACAGGTCTGTCTCCCCTTTGGATGCTGCTTCGATATATGCCCCGAATTCCATAACATCCAGTTGCAGGTCAATGCCGATTGGCTTCAGTTGTTGTTGCAAAACCTCGGCTACGCTAATGCGGGCCTTGTTGTCATTCAACGCGATTTTTGCTTTGAAGCCGTTCGGATATCCAGCCTCTGCGAGCAATTGTTTGGCTTTCTCGACGTCATACCGAATGTCTTTTACATTCGGGCTGTACCCAACCATCGCTGGTGTAATCGAGGAGTGAGCTGGCGTTCCTACGCTATTGTAAACGCCTTCAATAATGGTTTTCTTGTCGATTGCGTGGGCAATGGCTTGGCGGACACGCACATCATCAAAAGGCTTTTTCTTTGTATTCAACCCGATGTGATCGACAGAGAACCCAGGGTATCGCCCCAACTGCATCGATGGAGAATTTTGCACGCGATCGATGTCCGTCACAGGCAGGTTTTCTGCCACTTGAACTTCACCTGTCTCAACCATGGCGAGGCGAGTCGTGTCTTCTGGTACGGTTTTGAAAACGACTTTATCCAAATTTGGTGTACCGCCATAGTAGGTATCGTTTCTCACGAGAACCACTTCTTGGCCCGGCGTCCATTTTTCGAATTTGTACGGACCCGTACCGGTTGGATGCTTGCTCAAATCTTTTCCATATTGTTCAATGGCTTTCGGGCTGATGATGCTTCCCTCTGCACTCGCCAAAACAGACAAGAGCGGTGCGTACGGGTAATTCAGAAGAAACTGTACTGTGTACTCATCTACTACTTTCACTTCTTTGATTGCTTCAAACATATTAATCCGGCTGGAGCCAACGGCAGGATCTTGAACGCGAGCGATCGTTGCCTTTACCGCTTCCGCATTGAAAGGTGCTCCATCATGGAACGTCACGCCTTGGCGCAGCTTGAACTCCCACGTCAAGTCATCGAGCTGCTTCCACTCACTTGCCAGAGATGGGACATATTTGCTTTCTTTATCCATGCGGACAAGCCCTTCGTATACTTTGTGATGAACGATTGCTGCTGAAGGGATTTGGGACAGGAAATGCGGATCGAGGTTGTTCGCATCGGACAGACGAGCGATGACGAGGGTTCCTCCTGTTTTGCCAGCTTCTGCAGTACCCCCTGCTTGTCCAGCGCTAGTGGACGCATCCTGCCCCGACGAACACCCTGCCAAAGCCGCAGATACCGCGATTGTCATGGCAATCAGCGTGTGATAAAAGCTCTTCTTTTTCATCTGTGTTCCCCCAATTCTTGTTGCAAATGTTTTAGCATTCAAACATGTTTTATTTTAGATAATATTCAGTCATTATATTTTCACTTTGTTTACCTTTATTTTCAGTTTCTTTACAACTTTGTATATAAACAAAAAACTCTCCCCTGTGGCAGCGAGAGAGAGTGATTCAAAGATTATCTGACAAATTCACTTTTTAACAGCCCATATATGTATTCATCAAAATGTCATACCCTCTACGGATGATAGTCGCGGAAAATGGCCACCCCATATTGAAAATTTCCATCCCGGGGATCGCAGTGAGTCTAGTTATACGTACCGACCATAGAAAAAAGAGAGACTCTTCAAGAATCTCTCTCCTTATCCTACACCCGAATTACAATGATCGAGTCATAGGCTTTTTCATCATATTGACGTACTGCACCACATACAAATACTGCTGCGTTAACAACTCCGCATCCGCTTTTACTTCCTGCAAATAGCGATTGCCTTCCACTTGTAGGTCTTCGATCAATGAGGCGAGGAAGCTCATATCGTATTCGGTCGCGAGTTCTTGCAGCTTTTTCAGCTCCTGCAAATCTTGCCTGTCAAACTTATGGATTCCTTTGAGTAACAAGCGTTCCTGCCAATCAGTCAGGTTTTCGGTAAAGGAATATAACTCCTCCATGATTTTACGTCCACTCCCTCACCGTTATAGGTCTAACTTAAAGCTCGTCAGCGATTTGCCCTGCATGATGCTGATCGGATAAAGCCCATCTCCTATTTTTTGCACAAGCAAATACACATCGCGCAGCTCTAGCAGCCGCTTGTTTTGTTCGAGATGACGTATATTGCGGGCGAATTCCCCCTGATAGGAGATGCTCAATTGGAGGGAATGACATTGTTCGTCTTCGATCGTCAGAAGCAACTGCTGTGTCTTCTGATCGAATTCGACTTGATTGAACTTGTTCGCTTTCAATATAAAAACCGAGTCCAACGCAGTCTCAAACATATCGCCTGCCGTGTCCTTCCAGTCACTTGACCAGTCGCCAACAAGCACCTTGCCGAGATCCAACTCTTCGATATTGTCCCTAGGAACGATGGTTAGCCGTGTATCCTCGCTGGAAGACAAGCGCTGCTCCCGATTCGTCTTCGCCTGTGTCAGGATGACCTGTGAATGAGAGAGCTCCTCCATCGAGATCAACTCGCCCCAGGGTACCTTGCCTTTATAGCTGTCCTTAAAGGAAAAGGATATGCCTTCATAATACACGGGGCGCGCTTCTGTATACGTGTAGATGTGCTGATCAGAGAGCGAATAAAAGTAATACGTAATCCCCTTGTACCCTGACCGCGTCTCCCATGGATTTGCTCCCAAAGCATACAAACTTAACTGCGGAACCATATGGTACTTACTTTTGAAGCTGCCGAGCAGCTGCTTTTTCGCTTCGGTGTGATCGATCTTCTCTAGAGCAATCAAACTAAGATACACCCTGGAAAGTCGATCGAGCAGCGCTTCCGTTGAAAACTTGACATGGCGCTGAAAAAATAAGTTCAGCTCCCCATGAATGCCGCGAATGTCCTTTTCCACGCGGGGAAGATTGCCGTTATGCGCAGCAATAGCAAGCAGCTCCAGCCGTGTACAAATTGTCTGGGATAGCTTCGCCAAGCCGATGCCAAGAATCTCTGCGATCAGCGATTTGGCTTCCGCTACAACATCTGTTTCGTAGCTGACATCGGTTACGGATGCTTGTAACTGCTCACGATCCTGTAACTGATGCATGGCCCGATAGCGCAAAATGACCTCCAGCTTGTGCAAGCAATTGCCTTTCGCCTTGCAGGAGCACATGCTTTTCCCGATCTCCGATTCACTGTCAAAAGATACGGATATATCTTGGGTGCGCAATGTCATGGTTAAAAAGGATGTTTCAACGATCTCCATTTCCTCGAAATAGTCGAGGCGAAACAACACTTCTTCCAGCTGTGCTGGGGTAAAAGTCTTGCTAATGTGAGTCGGCTGCAATTGCAAGAGCCAGCTAAAGTCAGGCTTGTAGGTCTCCAGCTCTTCCGCGGTCTCTGCTCCTGCTTGCAAATGGTTTTGGGCATAGTAGACGATGGAGATGATGATATGCTTGCATATCTTGTCAGATGGACATGAGCAGGAAAAACGATTAATATCTGCATGAAGTCGGCATACGCTGTCATCTGACAGCGCACACTCGACGTAATCGTCCCCGAACTCGTAGGAAACGTTCATTCCTTTTTCCATTTCCTTGATGGAACGATTGTAAATTCCTTTGTTCGCGTATTTGATCAGATACTCTTCGTTGCACAGCGCGATAAACCGATGAAATTCTGATGTAAAATCCGCCATCGTTATTTTCCTGCTGCTCGCATGACATCATAGACGGTTTCGCTGAAAATGCGTGTTGGAATATCGGTGAGCTTCAGTCGATCCACTGGCTTGAAGTAAAAATGCTTGTACTCGGCATCTTTATTTGGGAAGAAAGCCAACGCTTCCAGCTTCACATCCTCCATGCCCTCCCAATACGAAATGCTCGCCCCGCTGATTTTCAGCTCAGCCACCATTCCGTCATACAGTTTGTAAAACTCATAATAATAACCGGCATCGAGCGGCGTACCTTTGACCCAGCCGAATTTCTCCATCATTTTCGCAAAAGCGGTAGGTGAATATGATTCAACAGGTAGGCGGAGCAATTCATTGGCTTTTATTTCTTCTTCCGTAGGCAGGAACGCTTCACGATTCAACTGCTCGAATGGTTGAGTAATTTCGTAATCTTCCAGCTGAGTACGCCAACCGTTCAACATCTCTTCGTCCAGCTCCAGTGGGTGAATCAAACCAATGAGCTGCTCATCTGCCAACTCATACTCATCCTCGTCCACGGTGTTAAATGTCCCATCGTCCATATAGCGGAACGTATCTACGAGCTTACCATCCTCGTATACACCCCAGATGAGCCCGATTGCGAATTTTTGCATCAAAACGTTCTCCACAAAGAGACGTTTCCATGCTGCCGTTGACCAATAACGCGATTTGGACAGGGACTCCTCCAGACGAAGAGATTGCACTTTCACCATATTTTTTAGGTCTTTTTTTAATTGAGCAAAAGTCAAACGTGCTTGTTCTGCCTTCTCCTGATCGTCTTTCGCGGACGGTGCAGGCAGATTTTTGACTGCTTTTCCTGTGCTGTCGTTCGTGACTTCCAGCTCCAGCTCGTTGCTGACTTTGACCGTGAAGGTGCGGTCCCCGTAGTCAAACACTTGCTTGCCGGACGCATCGAAGCCAAGCGTGGTAACCAGTCGGTCTTCCAGTTCCATCGCAGAAATGTTCTGATTCGCAGCCGCCATGGACAGCGCCTCTTCTGCTGCTGATTTGACTTGCCTGTTTTTGATCGTACGCTTGATCTGGTCAATTAGACGCAGCGCCGTCAAATCATTCGAGAACGACAGAGCACGCACGCCATCCGCAGCCAAAGCACCGCGAGAGTGATCTGTCCAATCCTTGATCATCTGACCAATCGTATCGACTATACGTCGATCTCCGAAAGCGACGCAGAGCGGCATGACCCATTTTTCTTTGGCGACTGCTCCATTATCGAGCCATGTGCGCAAAACTTCTACGGTAAAGTCAGCAACAGATGCCGCTTGCAGAGACGGTTTCAAGTCAAGTACCAACTGGTTTGGCGCTGTCGGAAAATCGATGGAAGCGGTTAGCATGTACTCCATTACTTCCTGACCCAGCTCGTTGCCGTCTTGGTCACGAAGGACTGGCATGCGCTCCAGTGGCATCCATTTAATTCGTGTGAGCTTGCGCTTGTCGGTCAGGTTGCCTAAATGGGTCAAGCTCGCATCTGGCCCTTGCTCCTCGGCGTCGATAAATGTTTGTAGCAGCGTTTTAAATTTGCTACTCTTTTCTGTTGTCAACAGCTCTTGGAAAATCTCCTTGTTATTGTCCAGGGAGCGAATCGCATCAAGCGCCATTTCCTTGACCTTTGCTTTTTTCTCGGTTTGATAGACGTGCAAATAAAGCTCCTTGTCTTTGGCCTGAAGAAACGCTGCACCAGCAAGGCCGCTCACTTTCTTCGAGCTGTCACCCAAACCGAGCAGAATCGCTTGGTTGCGCAATTCCTCTGACAGCTTCTCCTTTGCCGCTAATAGGGTCTGCATCACAAACACGCGAAGCTCTGTATCCAGCTTGTCAAAATGAGCCAGACTCATTTCCGGATTCGCTACGACCAACGAACGATACACCTCTTCATTGACGTCTGTGTAATAATAGTGCGTCTCCTTGATCGACAAAATCTGGTAGAAAAGTGTCTCGATATCTACAGCTTCGTCCTTCTGGTAATGATCGATGATACCGGTCAATCGATCCTGGAACGCATGAGCGAAGCACATATGGCCTACTCTGCGATTGGACTTGTCTTTGTATTGGCACATGAACGGAATCAGACGAGCAATAAACGGATGGTCCACAGGCAAGAAGCTCAGCAGGATCATCTGCTGCCTTACAAGTTGTAAGTCTTCCAGATGCACATGCTCGAGCACATCCTCTAGGACAGCTTTGTCATCCAGATAGTTCGCCAGCTTTGTCGAGCCCTTCGCACGTCGCAGTGCGTCTTGAATAATCCCTTCCAAAGAAGGCTGGAAATCGGAGAGATCCACGCCTTCTGCCGCCAGCGTTTTGTGTAAAAATCCTTTGACCATCGGAATCGAAGCAAGCTCAAGCGCTCGTCTTGATTTCGTTACGTCTTCTTGCACCAGCTGCTTCACTTGCTCCCAATTTGTCGGCGGGGATAGCAAATGCTCGCGCAGTCCCAGCAGTAGATCGTAAGGCTCATCCATGTGTACGAGTCCAAACAGTCTCTTATCTTCGGACAAGATATCAAGCGGGAACATGTCAAAAAGGATTTGCAAGGTGTTGTGCAGCTCCCGATCCATCTCCTCTTCCTTCTTCAGGAATGCACTGATCCCGCCTTTGACGTGAATGCGGAAGTACAGCAAGCTGATGACTAGCTCCATAAAACGTTTCAAATGTTTCTGGTTCAAAAGGGAGCCTTCCTTGACCTGCTCTCCTGGATAATACTTTTCTCGCAATGCAGCCTTTTTCTCTTTGACGTATGAAGGATACAACGACTCGTTGGTTAGCAAATTGTTGCTCGAAAACTGCATGGTCACGACTTCTTTGGCAATGGTATGCAGCTCTTTTATATATTCGCGCGTATCACCTGTAACCAGGTAATAATAGATCGGCATTAGCTTTTCTTTTGCTTCTTCCAATAAGCTCGGAGAAATCGTGTACGCATACGAAATGAATAGCAAAAATTCGGCCCTATCAAATGTCGAGGAGTAATCACGGCTGATGCTTGCGCGATAATCCTCTGCAGCTTTTAACAAAAATTCGCCAAACAACGTATGTCCGAAATGCTCGACCGTTTTTCTCATGGCCTCCAATGCCTTCTGATCTTTTGCACGGATGTCAGCATCATTGATTTCCTTCATACTTTGCAGTTCGATCTGGTCCAGGAAGCATTCATCCATCACATTTTTCTTATCGTAAAAACGGTTGCTAGCCTTGTAGATCAGCACAGCTGCTCGATAGAAGGCCAGCTCTTCTCCGCGTTTTTTTAGCTTGTCAAATTCGGATCGAACCGTATAGCTGTAAAACCGCGGGTCCTCTACGATTGCCGGGCATTCGTCTGTGTCACCTGCAACGTAATCAGCCACTTGATCGTACAAATGCTTGTTTCGATCACTTGCACTGATAAATTCCTCCACAAATTTCTTCGTAACTGGATTCAGATCTGTCTTTCGTAAAACCATTCCTTACTCCTCCTTCTCTCTATTTGATAACCTTACCAATCCACTGCGCGAGCTCATCAGGCGTAATCGCGGCGACATTTGCTCCCATATCGCTCAATACCCTTGCAGCATGCTGGTTGTACGTAGCGTTGCCCTCGAAATCTAAAGCCGTCAGCACTAAAAACTTGCAGCCTGCGTCTATAATTTCCTTGCTTTGGCGATACATTTCCTTGATCGGATAGCCCTCCTCCAAATCGCTGACGAGGATAAATATCGTCTTCGATGGATTTTCGAGCAGTGTTCTTCCGTATTTGAGCGCTTGGGCAATATGAGTCCCCCCACCAAGTTGCACACTCATCAGCACATCGACCGGATCATCCAGTCTATCGCTCAAATCAACGACCTTTGTATCAAAAATAACCAAATGCGTCTTCAAGGCAGCGAGCTTGTAAAAAATACTTGCCATAACCGAGCTGTAAATCACAGAGTCCATCATACTGCCGCTCTCGTCCACGACAATGACGATGTTCCATTTGTTGTGATGCTGGATATTGCTGTGGAAATACAGCTCATCGATGATAAAACGGCTTTTTTTGCGATCGTAGTTTTTCAAATTTTTGCGAATCGTTTTATGCACATCCAGATTTTTCATCGACTTCGTATAGCCGCGTTTGTGGCGATTGCGTTTGCCGACAATGCTGGTCTGCACCTCATTTTCCAGCTGACGCCGCAGATCGTCTACGACCTTGCGTACAATTTCCTTTGCACTTTTCACGACCTCTCCTTTCATCCTGCCTTTAAATTGGAGGATGTTTTTCAAGAGGGTCATGTTGGGCTCCATGCTTTCCAACACTTTTTTGTCTGTCAACAGCTCTTTCATGTTATAGCGGTCCAGAGCTTGCCGCTCGAGGATTTCTACCGTCTTTTTGGGAAACAGCTTGCGGATTTTATTCAACCAGACGGGAACCGTCAATGCCGAATCTCCCCGGCCACCTTCTTTTCGATAGCCTTGCTCTTCGCCGTATTCACGGTTGTATAAAAATTCAAGAATCGAGTCTAGTTCCTGATAGGAAAACTCGGATGATTGATAGACCCCGCTGCCTTCCAATGATTCCTCGGCATGAGAGCCCAATAACAACCGCCAGCGGTTCAAGGCTTCGCGGCTCAAATCAGGTTCCATTTGGCAAACTCCTCCTTGATCGCTTCATCGAGCATGCGGGCATCACGCAAGGTACGCTCATCGATGACTGGATTCGTGACTTGATCCACCGTCGTTTGGAAGAGAGCTGCCACTTTTTCCGAGAGCATACTAATTTCCATTGGGCTAAAATATGTAAACGCTAATCGCAGTTCAGGCACCACTTGCAAAAAGTCGTCGTAGGCCAAGGATGTAATCATCTGATGCAGATCGCGCAAGATTTCTTCTTGATGAAAGAGGTAGTCACGAGCCACGATAAAAACGCCATGTAAATACGCGGCGGTATGCAGCATTTGCTCAGGCGAGCCGAACATATAGGCACGCGCACGTCTGGAGATTTCTGCGCGTTCGATCACTTCGAGATTGCACAAGATTGCGACCACCACCCCCTCCAGTTTCGCGGGGAGCTTGTCGTTACGCAGCAATTCCAGCAGTTGATCACTGAATACCTCTCGGGAATCATCCGCCTGTCTCTTCTCACTCAGCATGTACAGGAATTTGAGCTGATCCGCCAACTCATCCAGTTCGTTGGGGTTCGGGTTTCCCTGCTCGACGATTTTGGTCACAGCCTGGTAATATACTTCTTCCACCAGGTTCTCCAGCCGTTCTGTCTCGATCAGACCGAACAACCTTTTTTGCTCCAAAAGAATCGTGAGTGTCTTCAATGTTTTGCAAAGAGAGAGAAAATGTCCATCCTGCCTAACGGACCCTTCTACAGATTCAAAGAGCCTTTCCGACAACTCTTCCAATCCCATGACGACCGCCATCATAAGCCATTTTGCCAGCTCATGGCTCTGGTGCTGCGGCATTTCTTTTACCATATCGGCTAGCTTTTGCGCAGCTGCCTCCTTCACCGTCCCACCGTAAACTGAGCTCTCGATCAGACGGGCTTCGACGAAGGAGGAATAGCTGTAGCGCCATGTTTCTCGGACAAGATTGACATTTCGATTGTTCATCCAGTCTGGTCCGGATTCTTTCGCGCAAAATTCTGTACCCAAGAACTGCATGCAGTGAAAAAACTGGCTGGCTTCGCGATGTGACTTCTTGGCATACAGCTCTAGCACCTTCTGATTGCGCCCTGTTGTCGTGATCGCGAGCTTTAGAGATTTACATCTGTCTTTGCAATCGCGAACGATAGGCACATCCAGTGAATTTGGAGCAACCTCACCAATTCCGTCTCCTGTCAACAGCTCTCGCAATGTCTCGATCGGCTGTGAGGTTGCAATCGAGCGCTCGCCTTTTGTAAAAGCAGAGAGAACGGAATCGATCAACTCATAGGCGCCGCCCTCGGCCTTTTCCCGCATGACTGCCATGCCGTTCATGAGGCTGTACGCTTCAATCGCATCCGCAGTCGACGTCGTTTCTCCTTTATCACGCAGCCTTTTAAGCAGTTGCGGGAGGTACACCAAGGCGCTTTTCGAGAAGGGAGCACGCTCCTTCTTCTCCAGTGCCTTCCACACACTCTCGTAGTAGTGAACGTACGGCATCCCGCTTGCGTATCCATTCAACTGATCCGCTTCCTGGTACGTGTACACCATCGGATATATTTTTTCTTCCTGCACCTTTTGTATCTTGTAGGAAGTCTTGCGTTCCTCGATGAGTCCGTATGTATGAAATCCCCCGGTAACCACGAGAATTCTCGCATGCTTTTGCTTTGCCTCTGCAATTTTTTGACGCATGTGCGCCTCGCGAATTAAATCGCCTTCCGCTTCCAAAGTAGCGTCATCATAGCATTTTCGAGACAGGTAGCAGTAGGCAAAGACATCCTTGACGAAATCCTGCGTCTGTTTGCGGATACCATCAATCTCAAAAACCTTTTCCCACAGCTCATCGAAGTTCCGGCATTTCATCGTCTGGCACAATCGCTGAATAAACTGCGAGCCTGACAGCATGCGCTCATCGTGATAGGACAGCTTTTCATTCTTCTTTTTCAAATCATGGCCGTCTTCCAAGCTTTCCAATCGACTTCCGTAGCTTAGATCAATGAAAGCAGCAGGTATCTGCCGGCGTTTTGCTTCAACCAAGGCTACATATTCCGGCGAATACAGAAGAAACGGAAAGTAACAGACGTATTTTTGCTCCCCTGAGGCGTACGCGTAATAAATGCTCACAGGAGGCTTCGTCCGTTCATCCGTCAAGATCGGAATGATATGATTGCTATGGTCCGGGCCTTCAATCAGAATGATTTCCGGTTGATACTCTTCGATCGTTTTTTTCAAATGAAACGAGCAGGCAGGACTATGATGACGAACCGGGAAATAGACGACCTGTTTGCTAAGGTTGTAGACCTCTTCTTCGACGAATGATTTTATGAAGCGGTCTTGACCGTTTATTTGATCCATTTCTTCTCGCTGTAATAAGTTCCCCATAGACCCTCTTCCTTTGCCCGTTCTTTGACCACTTTGGTAAAGTAGGTTTTCAGGATATTTGCGTCCTTTTGGTTTTCCTTGACGACCGCTCCCAGCATGTTCTGTACCAGTCGATCCATGGAAATGGGCCTGCCATCATAGTAATGGGAAGTCATTGCACTTTGGACATAGACGGATACGGCTTCGGCTGTACTCATCACGGATTGAGGGGAATCGATTTTGAATCCTTCCTTGGTCTCGCCCATACGCAGTTCCATGAAGGTCGTCGCCAATATCTCAACCACATCTCGATCGATTTCGATATTCACGCCACTTTGCTCCAGAATTACTTTTGCTTGGGATTCGATAATTTGTGCTTCCATTTTCACATGATTAATCGGCGCGATCGTCTCGAAGTTAAAACGGCGTTTGAGCGCGCTACTCATTTCATTGACGCCTTTGTCCCGCAAGTTCGCTGTTGCAATGATATTAAAACCGGGCTTGGCAAACAGGATGCCGTCTGACAGCTCGGGAATGTTCATCACCTTGTCGCTCAAAACACTAATCAACACGTCTTGAACCTCAAACGGACAACGGGTAATTTCTTCGAATCGCGTAATAATTCCTTTGCTCATACCGGTGTATAGCGGCGAAGGAACCAGCGCTTGCAGAGAAGGACCTTTGTCCAGCAGCATCGCGTAGTTCCAAGAGTATTTGATCATATCCTCTGTCGTGCCAGCGGTGCCTTGGATCGTATTCGTGCTCGTACCGGAGATGGCCGCAGACAGCAGCTCAGACAGCATCGTCTTTGCCGTTCCTGGTTCACCGACGAGCATCAAGCCGCGATTGCCTGCCAACGTGACGATCGCACGCTCAATAAGCACATCGTCTCCATAGAACTTCTTCGTAATCGGTATACTTTCGCCCTCATAAGAGAGAGGTTCATCCGTTCCTAAAATAAAATCGCGCACAGCTCTTGGCGACATCAGCCAATTGGGAGGTTTTGTCCCTGTGTCATGGGAACGCAGCGCATTCAGCTGTTTTGCATATAACACTTCCATAGGTGGTTTCATTGTTTCCATCCAAATGCCCACTCCATTTCTGGTTGTTCTTGAAATATATGTATACCACTAAAAATGAAAACATATGTTTGTTAGGAAAAGAAGGGTATTTGTACCCAATATTAGGAAAGATATGTGAAAAGATGTGAAAAGAGTACTACATGCTAAAAAGCGCCCTGGGTCCCCAAGACGCTTTTCTCGCTTTTTTTGAAGAGTTTTTTTACAACAGTGTCCGCAAGCTCCAAAGCTCCGGGAAAAAACGGTGATCGAGTGCTCTGCGTAAGTACATGACGCCTGATGACCCTCCTGTTCCCGGCTTTTGGCCTATGATGCGTTCGACTGTCGTCATATGGTTAAAACGCCATTGTTGTTGCTGGCTGGCGATATCCACCAGCTTTTCTGCCAACTCGTACAGATCCCAATACTGGTTCACATTTCGATACACGGTCAGCCAGGCATGCTCTACACTCTGATTTGGTTGATATGGTTGTGACCAATCGCGATTCAAACATTCCGGATCAATCGGCAAGCCACGAGCAGCCATCTCCCTGATCGCCGCATCATAAATGCTAGGCTGCTGCAAGGCCGCACTCATTTGGGAATGAAGCTCTGGTTGATGTGCATACACCGCTAGGACATGCTGGTTCTTATATCCTAGCGTAAATTCGATGAATCGGTTTTGATAGGATTGAAATCCGGAGGAATGACCCAGCTTGTCACGGAACTGGAGGTAATCAGCTGGCGTCAATGTAGAAAGGACATCCCACGATTTAATCAATTGCTGCTGGATACGCGAGACTCGCGCGAACATTTTGAAAGCAGGCTCCAGATCATGATTGCAGATGCATTCATATGCTGCTGACAGTTCGTGCAAAATTTGTTTCATCCATAGCTCACTCACCTGATGAATGATAATAAACAGCATTTCATCATGATGCGTGGATTGACATTGTTGACTCGACAAAATTTGATCAAGCTGTAAATAATCGCCGTACGTCATTTCTTTTTGGAAATCCGTGTGAATCTGTGTCTCCAATGAGGTGTCGTTCGGTTGATTACTTCCTTGTTCATGTGGTCTCATCGCGGCATGACCTCCTTTCCCATCTAATTCCTTTCTACCTCTCGTTACTCCTGCTGAATCTCCATCCTTCTCACCCGATATTATTTCGCTGCTTCTAAATATTTCAAATCGATCAAGCCGTCGATTTTATTACTGGAAATATAGCCGGCTTCCTGACTAATATCTGCCATTTCCTGAATAACTTTATCATTGACCTCCGTTGTTACTTCCAAACGGGAAAAGGCTGCCTGCACTTCTTTTTTGCTCAGCTCTTTGCCAGTCAGATTTTTCAAATGCTTGATGATCAGTTCTTGGCTTTCTTCGGGATTTTCCTGAATGAATTTGACTGCTTTTTTATGTGCTTGCAGATAGGCGGTTGCCAATCCTTCTCTTTTCAGAAATTCATCGCTGGCTGCTACCACCGTATTGGTTGATTCTTTCCCCCAAGCGAATTGATCCCAATCCAGAAGCAATTTTCCTTCGGCCTGATTTTCCAGTACATATCCCCACGGCTCCTGAGTTGCTGCACCATCGACGGATTTTTGCACGAATAATGCTGCCGTATCTGCTGGAGCCGCAGCATACAGTTCCACATCTCCACCATTCGTCGTCGGTTTCAGACCAACCTCATTCAGTGCTTTTCTGAGCATGACATCCTGCGTGCTTCCGATTACCGGAATCGCGATTTTTTTACCTTTTAAATCTTTTAGTTCCGTAATATTGGTTGAACCATTCATGACGAGCACTGCTCCACCATTAACCGCTCCTGAAATCAAACGATACCCAGGATGCTTGACATAAAAGTTCAATAGCGGCCCTGGCCCGACTGTCCCTACGTCAATCGCCTTCGTTGCCATTGCTTCCATAAACAATCCGCCATTGGCGACCGTTTTTGTTTGAATCTGCATATCAGCACCGAAGGCTTCCTTAAAATAGCCTTTCTCCAGCGCGATGATCGTGGCGCTATGGGTCAGATTTGGGAAATATCCGATCCTTACTTCCTTCTCAGAGGATGCTGCTCCGCCAGTAGAGCAGCCGCTTGCAATCCCCATCAATAATAGAGATGCGATAACAGTACTGAACACTTTTTTAAGCATGTGACGACACACTCCTTAGCCATTTTTCTTTATGAATGGACTCCCCACTTCATCTGAACGTTGCGTTCGATGCGTGAAAAGACAACATTATCGACGATGGTACCGATGATCGCAATAATGATCATGACTGATATCACCAAATCCATTTGTCCAAGTGAACGTCCCATCTCGAGCAGTTGCCCAAGACCACCGCCACCCCCGAGCAATTCACCAGCCATGAGTGCCCGCCAGGAAAATGCCCAAGCGATTCGAAGTCCGGAGATGATCTGCGGGACAGATGCAGGAAGAATGACTGTTCGTACAAAGTGAAAGCCAGACGAACCGTAAGTCTTGGCCACTCGCTGATATAATGGCGGGACATTTTTAAAACCGCTGGTCGCGTTGACTGTCATCGTCCAGGTCGCCCCGATCGTCACAATGAACAAAATGGAGAAGTCATTTAAGCCAAACCAAATAATCGCAAGCGGGAACCAAACAATGCTCGGGATAGACTGAAGCGCCGTCACCACAAAGCCAAGCGTATCTTCTACGAGTTTGTACCTCCAAATGAAGTAACCCAATATCAGACCGACAATAATGGCAATGAGAAAGCCCAACAGGATTCGTCCCATGCTTTTTCCAATCGCAGCGGTAATTTGTCCGCTTATCAATCCATTTACGAGTGTTTCGAAAACCTGGGTCAAGCTGGGAAACATGAAAGATGGCAGCCCAGATAATCTAGATGTGACTTCCCATATCGCCGCTATCATAGCGATGAAGATGACCCGTCTTAAAGCTATAGTCATTGCCCATTTCCTCCTTCAGCACCTTTTCTATCTCTTCTTGCAGGATCGACAGCACCTTCTGCTCCGTGTTTAATGTCACACTGTCCGGCATGACTCCATCGCGCAAGGCAGGAACCGCAATGATTTCCTTGATTTTTCCGGGGCGTGTGGCAAAAACGACGATCCTCTCCGCAAGCTGAACGGCCTCCCGGATATTATGGGTGACGAAAAAAATCGTGACCTTGGTCGTCCGCCAAATCTCAAGCAACTCCTTATGAAGAACCATCCGCGTCTGTTCATCCAGCGCCGAGAACGGTTCATCCATCAGCAAAATATCGGGTTCCATGACAAGTGCCCGAGCTATGGCTACACGTTGCTTCATCCCTCCTGAGAGCTGATGGGGATAGGAATGAACATACTTGCTTAAATGAACCATTTTGAGTACTTCCAACGCCTTTTCGTTGGCTTTCGCTGTAGACATTTTCTTCAACTTGAGCCCGTATGTAACATTTTCTAAAACCGTCAACCATGGAAATAATCCCGCTTCTTGAAAAACGACGACTCTTTCGGGCCCGGGCTTATTCACTTTGTTGCCAGCAACGTATATGTCACCGCTGTCCGGTTGATCCAATCCGGCAATTAAGTAGAGCAGCGTCGATTTTCCACAGCCAGAGGGGCCTACAATAGAAACGAAGCTGCCCTTTTCCACTTCCAGATTGATATCATCCAGCACCTTTACTTTTTGTTTCTGCTGATTCACGAAATGTTTCGTAACATTATCAATAGTCAGATACATGGCTGCACCTCTTTTTATTCCAACTTTGTCGATGGGGATTATGAATAAATAATGATTAATCCTATCGTTTTTGTCAACTATAATCCAATAAAAAAGGGAAGGCGGCGGGCACCTTCTCCTATTCAATGCGAGATCCAAGTTTTATGTGCAGCATTAGACGTCGTCTTCTTTACCTACTCCTTTTCCCCCTACAACTTCGTCGGATCAAATCTTCTCTCATCCAAATAAGCTCGCGCATGCCCCCAGAAATACTTGCTTGGCTGCATGTAGATTTCTAGTCCTGCCCGCTCGATTGTCCGATTCGCCTCTTCATTCGCTTCTTTGAGAATTTGCTTTTCATCCACAGTCAAAACACGGCGCTCGTCCATAATCAGCTCACCATCGACAATGACATGGTTCACATCTCCACCGACTGCCTGATAGACAACACGATGGACGTGCATGTTCTCTGGATTTAAGTGGGCCTGATGCATATTTACGGTAATGACATCCGCTTTTTTACCAGCCTCAAGCGACCCCAGCTCGTCATCCCAGCCGACACAGCGTGCCGCATCAATCGTTACCATTTCCAGCAGCTTGCCCGGCGGGAGGTAATAATAATCCCGCAGCGCCGCTTGTTGTAGCAGCTGCATTCTGCGCATGGCCTGGAACATGTCAAAAGGAGTCATCGGCGAGGTGCCATCTGTCGTGATCGCAACAGTCGCTCCCATCTCCAGTAATTCCGTAATAGGGGTGCGTGCATTGATTTGACCAAAACCAGGAGAAGCACTCACATTCGTTCCTGTTTCGGCCAAAATTTTCGCCTCGTCAAAAGAAATTCCCCGACAATGCTGCAAGTGTACGTCTGGACCGAGCAGCGCGTACTCTTTGTCTTGAATCGCTAGGTGAATCATGCCTCCAAAAGCATCGGAATGGATGCGCGTGTCGTACTTTTTCGCAATCTCCCTGATTTTCCGTGCTTGGTACCGGTCGAAATCGGTTAAGCCAAACAATTGGTCAGCAGGTGTCGGATAGGACGGATTGACAGAGGTCACGATGACAAATGGAGTTATGTAAGCTCTGGTTTTATCGTTATTCGCGTGATTCAGGGCTTCGATCACGGCTTCTGCTCCAGCGAGCACCTGCTCATAGGTGACTTCCTTCGTTATTTTTTGTCCATCGACCCAGCGGCTGAAGGGATGCGGCCAAGGTGGATTACATGGACCTGTCGCTACGATTTCCCGAACACCGACCTCGTTGTACGCTTTGGCGTGATTCAAGGCAAAGATCGGATCATCTGAGCGCGGCATCGAGCCCAAGACGCTAACACCTGTCGTAATCCCTGCTTTAAGCCGCTCCAGTGCTGACAGCTTTCCCTCGTAGTACCAGAAATCGTCTGTCACGTAGTGCTTGTATGTGTTGGTCATGATTGGCATCCAGTCGTTAATATTGTCCGTCGCAATCGTTTTGAACAACGAATGTCCGCCATGACCATGTGCGTCAATGAAGCCTGGCAGTATACAATGATGCGCGCAGTCGACTACCTTTTGCGCGGGATACTTGTCTTTTAGAAGTGGAGTGTCGCCTACCTCCAAAATTCTTCCTTTATCGATGGCGACTGCCCCGTCCTGTAATACTCGACGGTCTTTGTCCATCGTAATGACTACGCCGTTTACGAGTAACAAATCGATCAAGTTGCATCTCCCCCAGCCTCAAGAATAAGGGCGGTGCCCATGTCACCTACTTCCCTCCCTACACCTTACCGCAATTTCGACATCTTGTATTTGCAAGAAAATTACAACTTTTTATAATATGTTTACCTGTTGGTTCTAAATGAAAAAACCACCTTTCCTAAAGGAAAGATGGTCTGAAGGTTTTAGGCATCTGCTTTTCGTTTGCGGAAGAAAAAAATGAGAAAGGCTATCCCCGCAAATGCGAGTACAACATAAACGACATTGGAATATAGATCGAAATAGTACAGAATGTCTTCCCACGATTCCCCCAATAAATGACCAGCCATCACTAGGACGATGTTCCAAATAAACGTACCGAGTGTTGTAAACAGCAAAAACAGCGGGAAATTCATTTTGGTCATACCAGCAGGAACGGAAATCAGACTTCTGATTAATGGGATCATGCGGCAAAAAAAGATCGTCCAGTACCCATATCGGTCAAACCATTCGTTCGCTTTATGGATATCTGCCGTTTTAATGCGCAGAATATGCCCCCATCTCTCTACGATCTTCTCTATTTTTTGGACGTCTAGGTAATAACCGATTCCATAAAGCATGATTGCTCCGATCACCGAACCGATTGTAGCTGACAAGATTACACCAAAAACCGTTAACGATGATTGCGTCGTCATAAATCCACCGAAGGTCAAGATCACCTCAGAAGGTATGGGTGGAAATATGTTTTCCAGTGCCATCATGAGTAAGATACCGAAGTAACTATATTGTTCAATAATTTGGGTCATCCAGTTCTGCATGCTATCCCTCACAATTATTTGCCAATGCTTATCTCTCCAGTATAGAGACACGCGTTGTATAGTTCAATGAAAAGCAATAATCTTTTCCTTTATTTCAATACGAAAGAAGGAACTCTTGGGTTACCTTTCCTTCGAAACTTTTCATTTCGACTTTTTTTGATCGAAAAATATTACAAAGAGAGTTACTATATGGAATATAGAAAAGGTGCCTCCATGCCCATTTTATAAAAACGAATCGTTAGGGGTGAACTGTGTGTTTCGCAAGATTGTCCAATCACTCGTATGTCTTTTACTGGTTATGACTGCTAGCGCCGTTCATGTAAACGTGGCCGAAGCAAAAGAAACCGGCATGCTATTCATTGAGAAGCCATTCAAGAAAGAAGGACTTCGGTTTCAAGTTACTGTTACCGAAAACGACAATCCAAAATACGACTCACCAGTGTACCACGTAAATACGATTGTCACGAATATTTCGCGGAAACCGATCACATACACGACTGGTCATTGTTATGGTGTGACAACACGACTAGAAGCGTATGCCTCTGGAGACTCTTGGGAGCTTCCCTACCCTGAAGACGAACCTGCCTGTACCCCGGACATCAAGGAGAGAACCTTAAAACCTGGAAGAACGATTGAGCAAGATGAATACTTCCGAACAGATGAACTGCCGGATGATCTTACCCCAGACTATTTTCAATTGAATTCTTCCATACGTATCCTCGTTGGACCTGAAGATAAGGAACGCAAAAAGGAAATCGTAAAGATGCAGACGAAATTTCTTCCAGGGCTGGCCCTCAATCCAGATGAAATCGAGCTACAGTCTGAATCGAGCGAGCTCTCTAAATCGTATTACGAACTCAAAGTGACAGGGAAAGCCTCCAATAAAGATATCAAACGCGTATCGATTCAGGTCTTCCATTCGACCATTACGTTGCGAATCGACTCGAAGTCAGGAGAGTTTTCCACAAAGAAAAAAGTAAAAGCAAAAGGCCCGTCCCTTCCATCAGGTGTACTCGAAGTGACGTATTAAGATGGAACGAAACACATCTACAACATACCCATAAAAAATACTAGCAACTGATGTTCTCCATAAAAAAAGGACTGCCATGTGTGCGTCCTTTTTTTCGTTTTATATCTGATTCTATTCTAGCTTGCTATTGCTTCTGCTTAGACCAGTAAATCATGGTGTCGTCTCTCTTTATTTCTCCAAAGCCCATTTTGACTAATATTTTTGCGGAATCTATGTTATCTAGCAAGCACTTCGCCGTAATCGTTTTCACATCTGGCTGCAACAACGCCCAATTCGCTAGGCCTTCAGCCGACTCGTACGCGTAGCCTTTTTTTCGCTCGGCTTCAATAATTCCATAGCCGATGTCCACTTCTCCCGCCGCATTCGGGACTCCCTTGAACCCTACATCCCCGATGATCTTCATGCCCTCTTTTGAAATGATCATCCACGATTCAAATCCTGTCGGTTCCCCTGTGAGTTCGAGTGCTTTGATGATTTTGGGTATCGTTTCCATCGCATCTGCATCAGGCCAGCCTTTGCCTAATGTAAGCCGCATATCCAATAATTCTTCGTAATTTTCTTGCAAAATATTCGTCGCTATTCTATGCGTAAATGGAATCAATATGAGCCGTTGTGTATGGATGCTTTTTTCATTCATGAACAGGTACCCCTTCCCTTTCCCTTCAATGTCCGTGACGATATTTACGTTGGATTTACTCTCCAAATGTTTTTTCAGAAAGGGTCTATTCCTACACCTCAGCTACTTTATACATACTCCGATAATAAGAATCACTCGGGCACCAACCATTATAGCATAATTTTCCACCCCGTTTTCTCAAACGAATTGAAGATTGATTAATTGGAATCTTTTCCGAATAATGAGAGATAACGAATGATGATGGACACCACGGAAATCCAGTTGGTAAGGAGTGAGAAAATGTCCACAACGCTAAATACTGAGCTTGTCCGCATTCAACCCTGGGCCGATCACGATCTTCCCTTGCTGCGTTATTTGAATGCACCAGCCATGATGGAACATCTTGGAGGCCCGGAGACAGAAGAGCAGCTACTTGCTCGGCACGAACGATACGTCAATAAGGACGGACAGCTAACGAGCAAGATGTTCAGCATCGTACTGCTGCCAGATCACACCCCCGTCGGAAGCATCGGCTATTGGGACCGCATCTGGCAAGGAGAAAACGTATACGAAGTAGGCTGGAGCGTCCTGCCCCCCTTTCAAGGGAAAGGCATCGCCTCTGCGGCTTTAGCCTCACTCATCACACGCATCAACCAAGAACGAAGACACAAGTTTATTCATGCCTATCCCTCTGTGGACAACCCCGGCTCCAATGCCATTTGCCGTAAGCTAGGTTTCACGCTGCAGTCAGAATGCGTCTTTGAATACCCTCCTGGAAGTTTTATGCGCTCCAATGATTGGCGATTAGAAGTTGCATCGGAACAATTCCCCATTGAAAAAGTTCGGGAGCAATTCCCCGCACTACAACGAACGTACAAAGGCAAACCAGTTGCTTATCTGGATGGCCCAGGCGGCTCGCAAGTCGTAAAATCCTCCATGGACGCGATCTATCGCTATATGGCGAACGGTGGGGCCAATTTACACGGCTCTTTTCCAACGAGTAAGGAGACAGAAGCTATCCTCGCAGATGCCAAGCAAGCTATAGCAGACCTCTTCCACGTGAAGCCGCTGGAGGTAGCCTTCGGTGCGAATATGACCACCCTGACCTTTGCCATTGCGCGTGCATTAGGTCGACATTGGAATGAAGGGGATGAGATCATCGTCTCCGAGATGGATCACCGTGCTAATGTAGACCCGTGGTTGACTGTTGCTGCTGATCGTGGAATGACCGTTCGGTGGTTAAAGGTGAATAAAGAGACACTTACATTACAATTAGATAAGCTCGACACCATACTTACTTCCAGGACCAGACTTGTGGCAATCGGGCTTGCTTCTAATGCTGTCGGAACGATCCATGATCTCGCTGCCATCTCCCAAAAAGCACGTGCAAAAGGAATCATTGTCGCTGTCGACGCCGTGCATGCGGTCCCTCACTTCTCTATCCATCGGGACGAAATTGGAGCCGATATCCTACTCTGTTCCGCCTACAAGTTTTTTGGCCCTCATGTGGGAATCGCTGTCATCCGCAAAGAAATTTTTGAAGCACTCGATGTTTACAAATTGGTTCCCGCCCCCTCTTTTTATCCAGATAAATTGGAGACCGGAACACAAAATCATGAAGGAATCGCAGGAATCAGACCCGCTATCGAATTTGTTGCTTCGCTTGGTTTCGGTGATAGCTTCTCCGAAAAAATCCGCTCTGGCTACGAATGGATTGAAGCCTATGAAAATCAGCTGGCAGAAAAGCTGCGAAAAGAACTAGGCTCAATGAATGGCGTCACACTCTATCAAGCGGGTGAAGATGTACCGAAAACACCGACGATCGCTTTTCGGATCGAAGGGTTTTCTCCCCAAGAAATATGTGAGCGATTGTGTGAAGAGCATAGCATATTCGTTGCGGACGGGGACTTCTATGCGACAACACTCGCCAATTGTTTGGGAATCAATGAAAGTGGCGGTTGGATACGAGCGGGGCTGGCACCGTACAATACCCACGAGGAAATTGACCGTCTCATTCAAGGTATCCAAGCCATCATTAGGGCATAATTCAAGACCCGGGTCAACGCGACTCGGGTCTTCCACGTTTTTATCCATGAAGCCCGCCCTGAAATCTGGCGCGGGGGCGATAGTGCCCGACCGGAATTTGAATCAGGCAGGTTTTCTCTTCAGTCTTTAGGTTGTAAAGGTCATCGCAATTCTCCACGTCAAATCCGAGTAGCGGATGGCCGCCCATTCCACACGTGAATGCTGCCAAAAGCAAGTGATGCACGACGATTCCCGCCTCCATCTGCTGAATGCGATACCCTCGGTAACCTAACTGGTTGATCAGATGATCGCGTTTACCCACCACATGAAAGCAGAGCGGCACTTGATACAAATTCACGTTGTCCAGTGTCATTCCGTCTTGAAGACGTGCTCGAAAATCTCCATAGACAATCGGATAAAGAGCGTGCTCCAGCGGTTCGTACGCGTATGCGCCATCTTGTATCCCTTCTACCTGATGAATGCTTACGAAGAGAGAAATCCTACTCCACGCTACCTCCAGATTATTTCCTAAATCATTTCCATACGATAGAGCACTCATCGTCATTTCCATGATACGCGCTACCTGATTCTGGTCTGTTTTCCTCCTGATAAAATCCACTTCCGGCGAAAAACGCTCCCGGCAATATTGCGCCAGATCGTAGTTTGGTTTCTGCGAACGAGGGAGAAGGATTCGCTCATCGGAACGACGAGGCCACTTGCTTTCCAACTGATCCGAATAACGTGTAAACGTATGGGTAGATTCCTGCATGGCAGCCTCATTCATTTCCAGGAGCGCAGGATATTGTCTCATTCTTTTTGAGCGCATCACATGCACATGCTTTTGCTCAGGCAGCTCTCTGATTAGCTCGATTGCCGTCTTCTCTCCTCGCTCTGTCCATTGTGCCGGTGAATGCGAATGCCTCTCCCCTTCTGTTTGGAGCGATAAGGGAACTACCGCGTATACACTCTCTTGATCGGCAGACAATCCTAGCAGTGCATTCATCGCTCTATCTAGGAACTGGTAATGTATTGCGGTCGTCACACCGAGTTGGTTTGCCATTTCCTGCAATTGTCCTAACAGTACACCAGCATCGAGCCCCTGCAATCGATAAGAAAACTCATCGTACTTAAAAAAGTTCTTCCAAAAATAGATGGATACGAAAGCAACTCCAAAACATGCATGTACCGGACAACTGCCATCAAGCGCTCGGCTAAGGACGTGATCAAAATTCCCTTCGCGCAATTGCACGAGTCTGTGATGAGCCACATCGTAGTGGTATAGACCTGAAGGAATACTCGACAGCTTCAAATACACGTACAGCTCACTCGGATAGAGCCCTCCCCCAGACGGAACCGGTCTTCGATTCGTTACAAGCGGCAAAAACGACTCAGATCCTGCATCTGCCGTAGTCGTGGTTAAAAACGATTGGCTGATTTGGATGAGTCCGTAGCTATACCATAGCCAAGCGCCCAATTGAGGTAGAGACATCTCTTGTGAAACCGTTTGATCTACGAGCGATAGAGGCACATCTTCTGGCAGTGGAATGACAGGTAGTCCCCTGTACAGCTTGTATGTCAGTGGCGCATCCCCCCAATCCACTTCAAGGTCACTTGGTCGAGAGTTTTCTGTATCAAAATGAAGGCGGTACAAGAAATTTTCGAGACTCATCCGGCTCACTCCCAGATGCATGTTATGGAAACGGATGCGGAAAAGGATTCAACTCGTCTACACGCAGTGGTTGTTTCGCGTAACCCAGCTTCACAGGGACCTCCAATACTCTTTTCAATCCCGTTACTCGCGTGAGATGATGGCCAAAAGTCATCGGAAGCATGCCAGGAATCAATACGCGCACGCAAGATAAGCCATGGCGCCCGACCTCTGGTGTCGTTTGATCTACCACAATGACATCGAGATCTAACTTTTGGAACACGTCGAGCAACTCACGCAAATCGTCTGTTAGATCACGATGCTGGTCTCTTTTAGGAAATTGTTCAGCGAAAGAGACCATCGGACGTGCATCATCCAAAAGAAAGGATAAGCGCTCTGCTGCTTCTGGCAAGCTGTAAAGCATCGCATGATCGTCCATCTTTTTCACCAAGGACGAATCCTGGAGCATACGCAAATATTTGCCTCGGTTCGCTTCGTACTTGTCTGTCAAAGGCAGGAGCATGGCAGCTGTCTCGTAAATAGAGCTTTTTACAGCGCGGATGGGATCTGGGTGCGCTCCTGCTGCACAAACAAGGTGTATTCCTTCCTTGCTTCGGTTTTTCGCAATCGTCCATACACTCGGGATGCCATTTTCCATCGTCGCATCGAACAAGTACAAATCGTAATTCGCAACTGTCTGCATTCGATCGATCAACAAAAGCAATTCACGATCATGAATTGTAGCCGGATCCAGGCGTGGCAATGGCAATCTAGCATACCAGGTCAACAAAAATGCATCACGCTCAACCACTTCCAGGATGCCGTAAAAAATCGCTTCCTCCAAGCTGCCACCCAACGCACAACCATTTGAAGTCTCAAATACAACTCCCTCCCCGAATCCCATACTGTAATAGGCCATGAGTTCAGGTACGAGAATGGGTCGCTCTTCCTTAAAGGAATAACCCCATACCCAGTTCATTTCTCGCTTGGGATCAAACGGCTGAAACGGAAAATCAGGAAGGGCATACTGTTCTTCTGAATGGGTTCCTGCCGTCGTCGGATCAAGGGCATGGGGTGCAAGATTTGCATAGCAATCGCGAACCGTCGTCCTCTTACCACGCGGCATTACACCGCAATATCTTTCCATTCCCTCCAGAATCGCCGTTAACTCGCTATCCGCGTACGAAACGGATCTGCCTGCTGTGCCCTCATTATGCGAAAATAAAGGCAAATTGACACTTACATCTGCAAAAACAGACACGAGATCACGGACTTTCCCGTTCAAAAATCCGGTTCGGGAATCCAAATACTCGGAGGTAAGTGCTTGTTGCAACTCAGCAATGGATTTTGTGCGGTAACTATCAGGACTTCGCTTTATGTTGGGCTTCAAGCGTATTCTTGCCCGATCCTCTGAATCCTCAGGCAACCGATTACATACCGAACATAATGGATTTGGCAGAAAGAAATGGCGGGTACTTGTCAATGTTTGTAAATCAATGAATTGGATATGCTCCGATAAGTGGGCTTGCCTGCCCTCTACGAAACGTAACACCTCCGCGATTACGTGGTGTGCCACCTGTAGCAAGCCAGAGCGAGATGACCACGGATCCCGATGTATTTCGCCTTTTTCGCTCAGCATTTTTTGTACCTTCCACATCTCTTGCCGATCGCGTCCCGCCATCAAACGACGCATATCTGCGCACTGGGAGCACCCTGTTTGACCTGGTCGTACCAACGGGCCTACAATCGCTTCTCCGAATGAAACAAAACCGCGCAGCCATGGAATATTCGCTTGTTGGAAATGTTTCTCTGCATGCAGATACAAGGAGGGATGATAGGTATCGTGTAACAGAAGTGCCAAGTCTGCTACCCTTGTCGCTGATTCCATTTTCTCACTCCGCCACACGCGGTAATCCGCCATGAGACGTTCTGAAATCAGCTCTGCTAATACACCATCTCCGATTACAAGAATGTCAGCACTCATTGAAGCACCTCCCGAGAGAGCAGCAAAGCGAATACCCCGCCAAGGTCTTCCTCCAAGAAAGGCTCTATCGCCGCATTTATGATCAGAGGTTTTTTGTGATGAAGCGCTAAAACTTCGACAGCGTGCTGCCAGACTTCATGTTCAGATTCTTCTTTGCTAGGGATGAATGCCAATTCCAATGTTTCACCCGTCAATGCTACAGATTGCGCTGTAAGTACATACTTAGACAATGGTGTTGCTGGATTCTGGATACGATGCAAGGCATACATCAACGCTTTTTGTAAAGCGTCTAGCTCCTGTAAGCCAACACTCCCAAACCAACCGGAGCGCGTTCCCACCCAAACAACCGGAAAACCGCATACATCATGGCCTTTGGCAATCTTCGGTTCTTCACCCCATGTAGAGAATGACCGCAAATAATACTGAGACTGCTCATCCGCAATCGTTCCAGCGTGCACAGGTCTAGCTGTTGGTTGTCGTCCTTTCATTTCTGACACATACGTGAGTGTTAAATAATGCAGTAACGCCCGACTTAACCCTTCTGCTGCCGTTTCTCCTGCTCCAATTCCGATGTTTCCATCTATCCCCATTTGAAAAGCCATGTTTTGGGTAGCGAGATGGTTCACCATTCTTTCGACATACATCTCTGCCCCAAGTAATCCTGCTTCTCTTCTCGCCTCGTCATGGTTATAACCCGCGCATACAACCGATGGTAAAAGCTCTGCGGGTCCATCTGCGACGGGATCGACTGCCGTAACGATACACTGAGTGAGCGGCAATTGCGTTAGCTCACCCTCATCCCAACTGTTAAAAATTCCCGTACCCGATGAGGTCCATGATGGGAACAGAGACAGTAGACTTTCCTTTTGTTCTGCCTCTTTTGATAGACGCGATTGGAGATCACGTTCATCCAATACCTTCATGCTCATCTCTTCACTCAGCATCGGATGCCGCATGAATGACTGCCAGCTTCCTTCTAATGTCTCTAGATTTAGCAAATAAACCTTGTTGGGGACCTCTGTTTCTATGGACCCTGTAACGTATTTGAACCATTCAAAAACAGCGATATTCGCCAACATGGCTGCTGCGGTCATAGAAAATGCATGATGATCAGGGTCCGCACTCAAAGCCTGTCGATGCAACCGACGCCAAGCCGATTCAAAGCAAGCCTCTGATTGCGGATGAACCAGCGGCCCTACCATTCCTTTTTGGAGTACGAAAAGCGCCGGAATAAACACCTTCTCTTGCTCTCTGCACACAGAATGAATGACACTTATTTCATCCTTGTTTGTATGTGCCGATGTGTACAAAACAGCAGTGAATGGCTCGATTGCCTCCGACCACTCTACCTTCCCCCATGGCGCTGCTTCTAGCTCTTCCAGCTTTACATGCGGGTCTTTCCTGCGCGAATTCTCGATGATCGTCTCTAGCCGCTCACGATCAGTCGGAGTCTCACCCGTCATTGCATAATGGAATTGAACGCATCCCGATTCTAACAATGCATGGATGGCAGAAAGGAGAAATGGGCCCGCTCCGATTACCAAAACGTTCTCTGCTCGATATTTTTGAAACCGATACCCTCCCGAACCGCCAAACTGGTCCAAAAATTCAATCTGCGCTGCATACGTTGACATCATTTCTCGGGATAAATCATGTGGTTTATCCTGACTCACATCTTGGAGAAATCCATTTTGCAAAAGAGTGCCCGCTACCTGGTATATTTGCTGTTGGTATTCATCCGGCAAATCGTCGGTCAATTGTTCCAGTGTATGCTCGCCATTAAACATGGGCATTAATTGGTCTACCCATTGTTCGATCATGTCACCCTTCATGCGGAAGGTCCCAATGTTATTGCGAAAAAATACACTTCCATCTGCATCGGGTATATAAACGGTATCCCGTTTCACTTTTATACGCATCGAAGGATTCAACCTATCCATTCTCCTCCCCCTCCCTTTGCGAAATCAATCTATTTGTGACGAGACATGTCACTCCCATTTTATGTAGGACTATTTGTCTCACATTCCTGTTCGTAAAAAACAAAGCTCCTGCCAAAACAATACTGTTGGCAGGAGCATAATTCGGGGTGTGATCATTAATCGTTATCAAATATGACAAAGCATGGGAAGAAGCAAGAGCAACTGCAAGAGCAACTGCAAGAACAAGAGCAACTGCATGAACAGCTACAGACGCAAGAACAGGAGCAAGAGCAACTGCAACGACTGCAACGACTACAACTGCATCTACTGCAGCCACCGCATCTTCCACATCCGCCACACCGTCCGCGAACGAGCGTAGCTTCATTCATTTTTTCTTTGTCCCAACGCTGTACTTTATCCGATTTTATTTCAGATGCCTTTAGTTTTTTTAGCTCTTTTTTGAAATCATCCATTCATTTTCACCTCCGTCACATCATGGGAGCTACTCTAGATTTATGAAGTGACATTGGGTATTTGTTCCATGATCATGCGCCCATTTTTGGTTAAACATGAGAAGAACCCGCTATACTGCAAGGTTCCCAGACAAAAAAAGAAGCCGCCCTCAAAGTGAAGGCAGCTTGTATGATCACTGATTTACAACTTGAAAATAATCCCCATCAGCGAGTAAATAATCACCGTCGAGAACAGCACCGTCATATGAATCAGTGAATAAATAAACATCGTTTTTGACCATTTCTGCGAATCCATTTTCCGGTATCCAAATACACTCAGAACCAGCCATAAAATATTCAGGAGCAGGGCCATCAACGTAAGACCAACGCTTAATGACCAGAATAAAAAACTGCTAGCAATTAAAATAACCAAATAAACATTTGTTTGAATGTAGGTACGTCTTGCACCTTTGACCACAGGCAACATAGGAACTCCAGCCGCCTTGTACTCATCATACTTGCGAATCGCGATCGCATAAAAGTGAGGCATTTGCCAAATGACCATGATGATAAACAGACCAAGGATAGCAGGATGCGTGATATCTGGGTGAATAGCAGCCCAACCGATGAGCGGCGGCATTGCACCAGAAATACTCCCTACCTCCGTATTGTAAACCGTTCTTCTTTTTGTCCACATCGTATAAGGCACGACATAAAAAAACAGTCCGAGAAATCCCATAATAGCAGCCAAAGGTGATGCCAAGACGAGCGCCACCAAGCCAAAAATCGTCATCAGGGATGCTAGCCATAAAACTTTCTTCGTTGATATTTCTCCTGTCACTGTAGGTCTGTTCTTCGTCCTCTCCATGACAGAATCGATATCGCGATCATACACGTTATTAAAAGCACCTGCTGCACCCATGATTAAAATAGAGCCGATTGTAGCAAATAAGATTTCTGGCAACTTATCTATTAGACTGAAGTGATACGTATATAAAGCTAATGTTAATCCGGCAAACATCGGAATCAGATTCGATTTGATAATCCCCGTCTTAACCGTTTGCGCCAAAATATTGGACATAGGCCGATTCCGCGTTGCTACGCTTTCTTCCCTCTGCATTCGTACACTGTCCCCTCTTACTAGATGATCTATATCTATCGTACTCCAAAATAGCATGACATAGTAGACGGTTAAATCCTACAAAACTGCCATTTGTATCTTACATACCAATAAGGATTTAAATACTATATGGAATGTTAATTCTATATGGTATGCTTGTCAAGAGAAGGAGGTGGACGAATGAACAGACGCAGGTTAACCCAAGCAGAGCGTAAAAAGGAAACACGGCAATTGCTCATTGATGCAGCCATTGAAACCTTTGCTCAGTTAGGCTTCCACGGGGCTTCCGTTGATAAAATCGCAGACCATGCTGGATTTACCAAAGGAGCTGTTTATGCTCATTTTCAGTCCAAAGAAGATCTCTTTCTCGCTATTTTGGAAGGTCAGATGCAATTACATGTGTCCAATATCCATCACGTAATTGATCACCAGCCATCATTATCGCATTTTATAGAAGCCATGGACGCCTATTTTATGTCCGTTCAGCAACAAAATCGCACGTGGAGCATGCTGAACCTAGAATTTTTGCTTTATGCCATGCGCGAAGAGTCAGTTCGAAAGCGATGGTCAAACATGATCTTAGAGTCGGTACAGCATCTTTCCAAGGCGATACAAACATTGATGCCAAAAGAAAGTGACTCTACTCTATCTGCGGATGAAATGGCATGGACGATTCTTGCTCTAGAGAATGGCATGACCATCTTTTCTTACATTAGCGGCGACCAGGCACCCCTGTCTTTATACGGAAAAGCTTTGCAAAACATGCTATCGTCAAAATAGCAAGTGCCTTATGTTAGAGCGATTCTAACTGGGCGGCCCGTCGCTTCATGATTCGATTGACTCTCTCAGAACCATAAAGCATGAACGCAATATAGAAAGCGATAAAAAACGGTAAAATGGAAACTGTCGTCTGTGCAGCAAGCCACCCTAGCAACGGAGGCAAAAGTGTGGCACCCGTGTACGCAACCGCCATCTGATAGCCCATCAGCTTTTGTGTTTGCTCTTTCCCAAAGCGTTCAGGGGTATCATGCAGCATACAGGGATAAATCGGAGCGAAGCCTAGCCCGAGTAACAGAAACCCGATGAGCGAACAGAAGGTCGGTAATGGCAACATCAACAGTGCTGCCCCAGCGAATGATACGAGAAGTCCACTGCGAATCAGGACGCGGTTGCTCACTTTGAAGGTAACAAAGCCCGAAATAAATCGCCCCACCGTAATTCCACCGTAATACATGGCTACCCACACCGCCGCTACAGACGCTGGTAGCTCTTTCACATTTACCAAAAAACTGCTCCCCCATAATCCCACCGATGCTTCAGCCCCACAATAGAAGAGAAAGGTCAACAAAGTCAGCTTGACGCCTTTTGTCCGTAACGGTTGTTCGCTCTGCCTACGAAACGGCTCACCCTGTGACTCTTTGACAACATGGCTCTGCAGGTTCTCCATTCGTTTCCACAAAGGAAGTGTAAACGCTAAAAGTACGACTAACGCGAATTGAATGAGCGAAATGGTCAAGTAGCCATTCCGCCATAAATCATGATCGCGCATAAAGCCAGACATAATAATAGGGCCAAGCGTAGCGCCCACACCCCAGAAGCAATGCAGCCAGCTCATGTGATGGGCTTGAAAATGCGTGGCAACATAATGATTCAATGCTGCATCCACAGAACCAGCTCCTAGTCCCAGTGGCAATGCAAAAATCATTAACCATAAAATCGAAGGGGCAAAAGAAAATCCGAGCAAGGCTGCCGCCGTCATCAAGCAGCTGATCAGCGTGATCCGTCCAGTTCCCAATCGTTTTAATAATGCACCACTCATCAAGCTAGAGACGATCGTACCTGACGCAATCGCAATGTTGATCACACCTGCCATACCAAATGCCGCGCCATATTCTGCTTGCATGACCGGCCAAGCTGCCCCCAGTAACGAATCAGGAAGGCCCAAGCTGATAAACGACAAGTAAATCATGATCAAAAAGAATGTTGCCACTATCCCCCGCCTCCTGCTCGTTTTTACATTCTTCCTGTGAGTCTATTCAGCAATTTCTCTCCCTCTGTTTTGAACTGTTTGTTCTTTTCGAGAAATTCGTTCACTTCATGTAATTGGGCTGGCCGGTAGCCTGGGCCATCACAACCACAAGAATGATAGGTAAACCCATGCTGATAGAGGATTTCAACCTTTTTCCACTGCTTCACATCCGTTTGCTTCGGAGCCTTGAAATCATGCCCCATCGCCTTCATTCCCTCACCACATTGCGGACAGCTATGCTTGATCTTGTTCCATTCTTCCTCCGTCAGCTCATTCTTGGAGGTTTGCTTGAACACTTTTCTGCAAGGGAAACAGGCGTATATTTGTTTATAAGGACCATACATCCCATATCGACACATGATGGATCAACCCCTATCCATTGTTCTTCAATCTAGACAATTCCCATTTCGGTATTGCTATGTATCCCCTTTTTTGACGAGCGTACTACCGATGAAGTCAAAGCTCAAAGGCGCCCCTTTTTTGTCGGGCTGCCATCCCAGCTTGATCGCCTCTTCAATGATAGCCGCGACGTCAGCTGGCTTTATCGCTCTCATATCCAAATGCTGCACATGTGGAAACTCCGTCCAAAAATCATTTACATCTGATTTTACATACACGCGAATCAATTGACCCATACCTTCGTTGTGCTGGATCGTCAACGCGAGCAGCCCCTTTGCTGCTGGACTAATCACCCAACGATATCGCTGCTCTCCTACCGTGATTCCCCGTGTTCCTTTTTTGGGTAATGCCATAGCTACCTCCTCAGAACGAGTACATGTTTATCAATTCTGCCAAATACGTTTTTATGCCGTCCACGATTTCGGGTGAATGCTGCACAGTTACTTCTTTCCCCAACCCAATCAAGAACTTTGCAAAATATAAAATGTCTCTTCTCGCTACACTTCCTTCTAACCAACCACTTCCATCCTGCCGCACATGCAGCATAGATGCAAGCCAAAGTTCAGCCTCACAAGCCTGCACACCTTCAGATCCAACGGCTTCGATGTCGAATGTTCGACGGCATGAATACGGTCACAACGAAACACGCGAATATCTTGATGTTGATAACAATAAGCCGGGCTGTACCATAAACCGTTTTTTGTATAAATGCCAATCGGCTGCATCTCCCGCTTGGATTGTTGTCCGCGCGTTTCATAAGTGATAAGGAGTACTTTTTATTGGATGGCAGCATCCAGCAATATGGATAAATGCGAAGAGCTGCTCATTTACATGGCTCCTTTTCGCAGTTTACCTCGTTTTATGATAAAGAAAAACAAGCCACGATAACCCCGCAGCTTGTTCCCTCTTTTCTTTCTTTACAATTCCAGCTTATGTTTCTCCAAGAAGTTCGTAGCAAAATTCCCTGCGACAAAGTCAGGGTGCTCCAGCAGCTTCTCATGGAAGGGAACCGTCGTATGCACGCCCTCGATGACAAACTCACCTAGCGCCCGCTTCATACGAGCCAATGCTTCGTTGCGATCTGTACCCCAAACGATCAGCTTGGCGACCATCGAATCATAGAAGGGAGAGATTTCGTAGCCGGGATAAACCGCACTGTCCACGCGTACACCGTAACCGCCAGGCGGCAAGTAATTGATGACCTTACCTGGTGATGGCATAAAGTTTTTCGCAGGATTCTCCGCATTGATTCGGCACTCGATCGCCCATCCATTGATTTTCACGTCTTCTTGTGAAAAGGATAACGGATTGCCTGCTGCGACAGATATTTGTTCTTTGATCAAGTCGATTCCTGTGATCATCTCTGTCACGGGATGCTCTACCTGAATCCGTGTATTCATTTCCATGAAGTAAAATTGGCCATGCTTGTCGAGCAAAAATTCAACAGTGCCCGCTCCGTGGTACGAAACCGCTTTGGCTGCCGCCACCGCAGCTTGCCCCATTTGCTCGCGCAGTGTTTGGTCTAGCGCAGGAGATGGCGCTTCTTCTACCAGCTTTTGATGACGTCGCTGAATGGAGCAATCCCGCTCTCCCAAGTACACTGCACTGCCGTGCTTGTCGCCCATGATTTGAATCTCCACATGCCGTGGCTCTTCCACGTATTTTTCCAAGTACACGCCAGCGTTACCGAATGCCGTCTCCGCTTCTTTCTGGGCTTGCCGAATCGCCTTAGACAAGTCATCAGCGTCAAAAGCGACACGCATGCCTCTGCCGCCACCACCAGCCGTTGCTTTTACGATGACAGGATAGCCGATTTTCTCCGCCACCTGCAATGCCTCATCGATGTCATCAATCAAGCCGTCTGTGCCCGGGACTAATGGTACATTCGCTTGACTCATCGTTGCTTTTGCTACGGATTTGTCACCCATTTTTGTGATCGCTTCAGGATCGGGACCGATAAAGGTAATCGAGCAATCTTGGCAAAGCTGGGCAAACGAAGCGTTTTCCGCCAAGAAGCCATAGCCCGGATGGATAGCGTCTGCCTTCGTATAAAGAGCGACCGTCATAATCCGTGCCATGTTCAAATAGCTGTCCTTGGACGCCGTGGGTCCGATGCAATACGCTTCATCCGCCAATTCTACGTGCAATGCTTCCCGATCCGCCTCAGAAAAGACAGCGACTGTACGTATCCCTAGTTCCTGACAAGCGCGAATAATGCGGACAGCTATTTCGCCGCGATTGGCAATCAATACTTTCGTAAACATAGGCGCACTCCTTCCTACTGAGTTTTGACAACGAGCAATGCTTTTCCGTAATCGACAAATTGACCATCCACGACGAGAATTTCCGTAATGATGCCGCTAACTGGGGTCGTAATTTCGGCAGATAGCTGAAGAGCATCAGCCGTGCAGCGTCCAACCTTTTCGCCTACTTGAACAGTCTGCCCTATTGTCACTTCCGCATAGAACAGTCCTACTCCCGGCGACATGACTTGCTGTGTCACTTCCTTGGGTACCTCAGCAACGACATCGACGGACTCAGCAGTGGCGGCTGCCTCCTGATAGCCATGCTCCACTTCGCCCACCTGTACAGGCGCATGGATTGCCACGACTTCGACTGGTGCGCTTTTCTTGATCACGATGCGGGTCTTGCCCTTCTCCCATTCCAGCTCCTCAATGGAAGACTGATTCACCAGCTTGATGAATTCACGCAGCTCATGCAGCTTCATAGCACGATCAGAGCTCCTTTCTAAAGTGGGATATTCCCGTGCTTTTTGTACGGACGATCTTCTTGTTTATTTCTGAGCATTTCCAAGGCTTGCGCCACCTTTTGCCGGGTTTCGCGCGGATCGATGACATCATCCACCATCCCAAGACTTGCCGCGACATATGGGTTGGCGAACTTTTCTCGGTAGAGGGCAATTTTCTCTGCGCGAGTCGCAGCCGGGTCCTCACTTTGTTCGATTTCCTTTGAAAAAATGACGTTAGCTGCTCCCTCGGGACCCATCACGGCAATTTCTGCATTCGGCCAAGCATACACGATATCTGCACCAATGGACTTGGAGTTGAGCGCCACATAAGCGCCTCCGTAAGCTTTGCGCAGAATCACGGTGATTTTGGGAACCGTAGCTTCTGAGTATGCATACAAGATTTTCGCCCCATGACGGATAATCCCGCCGTGCTCCTGATTGATCCCCGGGAAAAAGCCAGAGACATCTTCAAAGGTCAGCAGCGGAATGTTGAAGCAGTCGCAGAAACGGATGAACCGTGCCAGCTTATCCGATGAATGAATGTCCAGTCCGCCTGCCATGACCTTTGGCTGGTTGGCGATAATGCCGACACTGTGTCCATCGATACGCGCCAGACCGATAACGATATTGCGGGCAAAGTTCGGCTGTACTTCCATGAAATCACCGTGATCCACGATTTTTTCGATGACCTTGCGCACATCGTATACTTTGGTGCTTTCAGCAGGTACTAGCTCCAAGAGTTCCTCCTGCCAACCATTATTCTCCTCTGCTTTTATCACAGGTGCGCGATCGCGATTGTTTTGTGGTAGGAAGCTGAGCAACCTGCGTACTCCTTCCAACACTTCCTGTTCGGTCTCTGCCGTAAAATGGGCATTGCCGCTCACCGTAGAATGGACTTTGGCTCCGCCTAGATCCTCCGCGGATATTTTTTCACCTGTAACGGTTTCGATGACTTTTGGTCCTGTGATGAACATTTGACTCGTCTTCTCAACCATGAACACGAAATCCGTAATCGCTGGAGAGTAAACCGCTCCTCCTGCACACGGACCGAGAATGACAGAGATTTGTGGAATCACACCGGAGTAAATGGCATTGCGGTAAAAAATCGTGCCATAGCCATCTAGCGAGCTTACCCCTTCTTGAATGCGTGCGCCGCCAGAGTCGTTCAGACCGATAAAGGGAGCGCCGTTTTTCGCTGCCAAGTCCATCACCTTGGCAATTTTCATCGCGTGCATCTCACCCAGAGCACCACCAAACACCGTGAAATCCTGCGCGAACAAATAGACAGGACGACCGTTGATTTTACCATAGCCCGTCACAACACCTTCGCCTGGTGCCTCCATCTGGTCGAGACCAAAATGCGTAGCACGATGCTCAACAAACGGATTCAGCTCCATAAAGGTGTCTGGGTCAAGCAGTAGCTCGATCCGCTCACGTGCGGTCAACTTACCGCGGTTATGTTGGGCATCGATACGAGCATCTCCGCCACCAAGCTGGATTTTATATTTCCGTTCCATCAATTCATCAATTTTCTCGTACATATTGTTGCTCATAAGGGCCACCATCTCTCTATTCCTTTTTCATGATCGCATTCTCGTAGATCGCCACTAATTGTTGCACGGCACTCGTCGGTGAAATCTCGCCACTCGCAACGGCTCCTTCAATGGAGGGAAGCAGCTCGGCTACTTGCTGGTTGCCGAAAAAGGTCGCGCGCAAGTAGTCCTGAGCCATACTGTGCATCCAATCGAGTAGCTGCGCTTTGCGTCTTGCCTCGAAGCCGCCTGATTGGATGGTGGTTTCACGAAATTGACCGATGACCTCCCAAATACCTTCAATGCCTTCCCCTGTCAGGGAAGAACACATATATGCCTTCGTTTCCCAGCCAGTGGTTGCCGGCTGCAAGTAATGCAGAACACGATTGTATTCACCTTTGGCGATCAAGGCACGCGTGCGATTTTCCCCATCGGCTTTATTAATCAGAAGCGCATCTGCGATTTCCATGATGCCTTTTTTGATTCCTTGCAGTTCATCGCCCGCCCCTGTCAACATCAGCAGTAAAAAGAAATCAACCATGGACCTGACTGTCGTCTCACTCTGTCCAACCCCTACCGTCTCGACCAAAATCACATCATAGCCTGCTGCCTCGCAGATCAGCATCGTTTCCCGCGTCTTCCGATTGACACCGCCTAGCGTGCCCCCCGTGGCAGAAGGTCGGATGAACGCCTGTGGATTGCGTGACAAAAGCTCCATCCGTGTCTTGTCGCCGAGAATGCTCCCGCGAGTAACCGTACTGCTCGGATCAACAGCCAAAACAGCGACACGATGACCTTTTTCACAAAGCATACTGCCGAATGCTTCAATGAACGTGCTCTTACCTGCACCTGGCACACCGGATATACCTATGCGTATAGATTGACCTGTATGAGGAAGCAGCTGCTTAATCACCTCTTGGGCCATATCCATATGAGCGGGAGCATTGCTCTCAACCAGCGTGATTGCCTGCGCCAAAACCGTTCGGTTACTATCTCGTACGCCTGTGACGTATTGATCCACTGATAAGCGCGGGAGACGTGCCTTGGAGGAAACGTTCAAGAAATTCTTGTCAGCCTTGCCCCCGGTCATTGTCCAGCAGCCTCCAGGCGATACACGATCTCTTGCAGAACGTGCTGGGCTGCTACAGGAATGACTGTTCCTGGACCAAAGATAGCTGCGGCACCATGCTCTCGCAAAAAGGCGTAATCCTGCGCTGGTATAACACCGCCTATGACCACAACAATATCCTCTCGTCCTAGCTTCTTGAGCTCTTCCACCAGTTGGGGCAGCAAGGTTTTATGCCCTGCCGCAAGCGAGCTGAAGCCGATTACGTGCACATCATTTTCTATCGCCTGCTTCGCTGTTTCCTCAGGTGTTTGGAACAACGGACCGATATCGACGTCAAAGCCTAAATCCGCAAAGGCAGTAGCAATTACTTTCGCGCCCCTATCATGTCCGTCTTGACCCATTTTCGCGATCATAATACGGGGACGTCTGCCTTCCCACTGCTCGAATTCGTCTGCCATCTTGCGCACAGCCGCTACCTCATCGGCATCTGCGTATTCGGAACTGTAGACGCCGCTAATGGAGCGAATGACCGCCTTGTGTCTACCTACGACCTTTTCATAGGCATCCGATATTTCGCCCAAAGAAGCTCTTGCCCGCGCCGCTTCAATGGCCAGTTCCAACAGATTGCCTTCGCCTGATTTCGCACATTCCGTAATCGCTTGAAGAGTTACTTGCACTCTCGCCTCATCTCGGTTACTGCGCAGCTCCTGCAAACGTCTGATTTGCGCTTCCCGAACCGCTGTGTTGTCCACTTCGAGAATCTCCAGCGGATCTTCCTTGTCCAGACGGTATTTGTTCACGCCAATAATGGCTTCCTTCGCCGAATCGATATGGGCCTGACGGCGTGCAGCCGCTTCCTCGATCTTCATTTTCGGCAATCCCGTCTCTATTGCTTTTGCCATACCACCAAGTGCTTCGATCTCTTCGATGTGCGCCCACGCTTTTTCCACGAGCTGCGCAGTCAAGGACTCGACGTAATAAGAACCTGCCCACGGATCGACGACCTTGGTTATCTCGGTTTCGTCCTGCAAAAACAACTGTGTATTTCGCGCGATTCTGGCTGAAAAATCGGTCGGCAACGCAATCGCTTCATCCAGAGCGTTCGTATGCAGAGATTGGGTATGCCCCAGAGCCGCGGCCATGGCTTCGATGCACGTCCGCACCACGTTGTTATACGGGTCCTGCTCCGTCAAACTCCATCCAGATGTTTGCGAGTGTGTCCGCAGTGCCATCGACTTTTCGTTTTTGGGATGGAATTGCTTGATCAGATTGGCCCAAATCAAGCGGCCTGCACGCATTTTCGCCACTTCCATGAAGTAGTTCATGCCAATCGCCCAGAAAAAGGACAGTCGTGGCGCAAACGCATCGATGTCGATGCCTGCTGCAAGGCCAGTACGAACGTATTCCAAGCCATCTGCCAACGTGTAGGCCAATTCAATATCCGCGGTCGCACCCGCTTCTTGCAGGTGATAGCCTGAAATACTGATGCTGTTGAATTTGGGCATGTGCTTGGAGGTGTAGGCAAAAATATCGGAAATGATCTTCATCGACGCTTCTGGCGGATAAATGTAAGTATTCCGAACCATGTATTCCTTCAAAATGTCATTTTGGATCGTTCCGGTTAGCTCGGCCTGCGATACCCCTTGCTCTTCTGCTGCCACGATATAGAACGCCATAATAGGTAAAACGGCTCCGTTCATCGTCATGGAGACGGACATTTTATCGAGGGGAATGCCATCGAACAAAATTTTCATATCAAGAATGGAGTCAACTGCTACGCCTGCTTTCCCGACATCACCGACTACCCGGGGGTGATCAGAGTCATAGCCGCGATGTGTCGCGAGGTCGAAGGCAATCGACAGCCCTTTTTGTCCCGCAGCCAAATTCCGTCGGTAAAATGCGTTACTCTCTTCCGCCGTAGAAAATCCGGCATATTGCCGCACCGTCCAAGGCTGAGTTACGTACATCGTCGGATATGGTCCACGCGTATACGGTGGCAAACCAGGCATGTAGCCGAGGTGATCCATGTCCTCCACATCTTCCATGGTGTAAAGAGGTTTTACAGGGATCTGCTCCAGCGTCTGCCACATTTGCTCGTTTCCTGGTGGGTTTGCATCCAGTTGGGGAAACAAATCAGACACATCTCGTTTGGACTGATAAGTCATTTTTGAAAAATCAGGTCGCTTCATTATGAGCTCACTCCTATCCGCTCCTGAAGTTCTCGCAACATCTCGTAGCAATTGGAACGCATGTGGATGCAATCATCTACACCGGCCGCCTTAAAAGTAGCCAGCTGCTCTGCGTCAGGCAAGCCAGCCAACAGAACCGTCATCTGAGCTACACGTTGCTTGATTGCTTGCGCCAAAGGTGGAACCTGCTCTGGATAACTCGCATCGTCCGAACAAATGACCGTGATCAACGCACCCGATGCCACCGCAGCTTCGGCCGCCTCTACAGTGGTAGAGAATGCTTGCTGACGCAATACGTCAAAACCGCCAACTGCAAAAAACTCTGATGCGAAATCTGCCCGTGCCTTATGCTTTGCCACTGAACCCATCATAGCCAAGAACACAGTCGGTCTCTTGCCTGTCGTTTTCAAGAAATCATCTGCCTGTATTCTCAAGGATTCAAAGCGTTCGGATGCCCGGTGAATACGGAGTGGTTGGATGATTGTCTCCACTGAATCTTCACGTTTCATGGCTTTGGCGATATCACCCACAGTCGCTCCATGAAGCACTGCTGTTACTGCACGTTCCACGAACTCCTCCGTACGATTCGCCAACTCATCGAGCGCTGTGGAGACGAGAGTCGCGTTTTGTTTCAACCGGAGGGATCGTGCTTCCGCTGCTCGCTCTTCGTGAATGCTCGGAAGACTCTCGGCCTGCAGTGGCTGCTCAGCCGTATTGGCATACATGTTGGTTCCAACCAAACGCTTTTTACGCGTATCGATGCTCGCTGCTTTTTGATCCGCGATCTGGGCGATCAAGCCTTGTGGGAAGCCTGCTTCTAATGCGCTCAGCATGCCACCGTGCGCTTCAACCTGCTGGAACAGCTCCCATGCTTTTTTCGCTAATGCATCTGTGAGCCATTCTACGTACCAAGAACCTCCGGCAGGGTCGATCACTTTTGCCAAATGCGCTTCTTCTTGCAAAATGATTTGCGTATTTCTGGCGATTCTTCTTGAAAACGCATTGGCAGGGCGTATGGATTCGTCAAATGCGGATACATGCAGACTGTCTGCTCCACCAATGACCGCTGAGAACGCTTCTGTCGTGGAACGCAGCATATTGACATACGGATCGTAAATCGTCTTCGTCCAGGCCGAAGTTCTGGCGTGCATCGTCATCTTTTGCGCTTCCAATGATCCACCGTAGGCTGCCACGATGTTTGACCAGACCATTCTTGCAGCACGCAACTTCGCGATTTCCATGAAGACGTCTGAACCGATCGAAAATGAGAACTGCATTCGTGGTGCAACTTCCTCTATAGACAGCCCCCGCTCAAGCATCGCTTGCAAATAGTCGACACCTGTGGCCAGTGAAAAAGCCAGTTCGGTTACTGCGTTTCCGCCACCGTCCTGATAAGGATGGCTTTGAACCAACATCGTTTTCAGCGCGGGCGCATGATCTTTTGCCCATTTCGTCATGCTCGCCATGGCGTGATAAGCTGTCTGCAAAGAACAAGGGAGCTTGCCCTCTGTGAGCAGAACCGCTATAGGGTCTTGCCCGATACAACCGCGAAGTTCGGAGACTTGCTGACCTGTCGCTTCAACATGTGCCAAAAGGAGCGAAAGAATGGGTAAGCCCATCGCTCCCGTGTTCACGAAAAGAGGGACCTCTGAAAGCTTCACCCCTTGAAGTGCCTGCTCTACATCCTCTCTGCAAAAAACAGATACGCCTTTGTGACCAATCGAATCTGGCAATGCTTCGTCCGGATCAAGTCCATCCAATGTCGCTTGATCCACCAGCAGATGTAGCATCGTTTGCCCGCGCTCCAAATCGTCTACGGCTGCCTGATTGAACGCCTCGGCACTCGTTGCGATGATTTCCTGACAGACATGCCATTTGTGTTCCTTTTGCTCGCCATGCTGTTGACTCCCTCTATGAAAAGGTGCCTCTCCTGGTAGCGCTTCCAGATGCGGCAATGTTTTGACATCTTCGTACCGATAGATGGGCTGGCGAACAATCCCCTCGTACGAATGCGTCAGTAACTTGGCATCAAAAGAGGCACCCTTTAGCGATTTTTCTGCCGCCTCCCGCCATTGCTCGTACGTGGGAACGGAGAATTCCTTGAACCATGTATGTTTGCTCACTCTTCCAGTCCTCCCCTTAAAAGCTGCTCCATTACGCTTGCTTCACCAGGAATAACGGCTGTCCATGCTCGACCAACTGACCGTTTTCCACCAAGACTTGGACAATCTCTCCTTTTACTTCTGCTTCAATCTCGTTAAACAGCTTCATGGCTTCGACAATACAGACAATGGTAGTTGGCTCTACCCGATCATTTATGGATACGTATGGTGCTGCGTCAACGGCAGGTGCTGCATAGAAGGTTCCCACCATGGGTGAAGTGATTTTGTACAAGTTTTCCGTCACTTCCGCCGATTTCTGAGGCGCTTCCACAGGGACCTTTTCGACCGGACGCTCAATCATTTCTTTTTTAGGCAAAGGGACAACGGGTGCCGCCGTCACGATTGGCGCGCTTTTTGTTTGTACGGGAGTCTGGTGTATGGCTGTGACTTGATTCCCATTTCTTCGTTTGATTCGCAATGAAGAATCTTCATCATTTACCTCAAAAGATTCTATGTCCGTCTGCTCCAATAGCTTCACAAGTTCTCGTAATTCGTAAATGGTAAGCACGACTATTCCTCCCCTATTCCCGCATCTGACTGGCACACTCTCACGAACCGACTAGTTGGTCTGTTGTGACTGTGCAAGACCGACCAGTTGGTCTTTTTGATAGTATAACAAATGTCAGAATACTAGTACAGACCAACTAGTTGGTCTGATCGAAGAATATGATAAGGGACCATCAAGCGACTATGCCCCTGTCTCCTATCGAAAAGCTTGAGTGTAGCCGCATGATCCTTGTTAGCGCCCCTACAATGGATTGAAGGAATTTCCTTCTGATTGCAGGAAAAAACGTTGAAATGCCGGGTTTTCCATCGATTCTGATTTCAAAACGGAATGAAGAACCATATCTGCATAAATATCCGCGATTTGCTCGATCGAGTACGTCCCTGACTTTTGATACCACTTGTAAATCCAGTTCACCATACCAAAGATAGCCATGGACACAATCGGCACAGGCAGCTCCGGGCGGAACTCACCCGATTCGATTCCGTCCGAAATGACGGTGAACATGATTTTTTTATAGCGATCCCGTTTTGTTTCAATATCCGTGTAGTACTCTGGTGCTAAAAACAGACTCTCCTGATAAAAGATCGTAACCTGCGAGCGGTACAGATCAATCATCATAACGAAGGATTTTACGATTGCTTGGAGTCGCTCAGTCGGGGTGTCCCACTTCTCGTAAGCTTCCTCTGCTTTCTCCAACACATACGTAATAAATTGATCATGAATGATATAGAGGAGTTCATCTTTTGATTTGAAGTTGTGATAAAATCCTCCCTTCGACGTGCCGCTTTCTTTCACAATTTGATCCACAGTCACTTTGTGGTAGCCATTTGCTTCAAACAAGCGCATGGATGTTTCAATAATACGTTCTCTGATTGATTTTTCGGCCATTATCTTCACCCGTGACCATTATAGCATAACTACATAGCAAAAACGCCGATTCTCTTCGGTGAGAGATCGGCGTTTCTTCCTTAATTCGTTGGTGTGGAAACAGGCACGGCACCTGAATATTCTTCGAGCGTAATCCCTTTTTCTCCAATTTCTTGCGCAATCTCGGCACCTACATAGCGCAAATGCCACGGCTCATAAATATAGCCAGTAATCGCGTCTTTTCCCTCTGGGTAGCGAATGATAAATCCAAACTTCTCGACGTTTTCATCCAGCCACTTCGCTTCTTTTGTTCCACCAAAGCAGCTCGTTGCTGCGCATTTGCCATCCTTACCGGAGACGTCAATCGCGAGTCCCGTCTCATGCTCACTCGTCCCTGGAACGGCACTGTAGGTCCGTGCCTTCTCTACGCCGTCTTTTTTTACATAGCGATTAAACAGCGTTTTCTGGTAGGCGTGGGAGCGATAGGCAGATACGCCAGCCAACTGGACGCCGTCAGCCTGGGCTGCCGCAAATAACTGTTCAAGCGCACCAGCTGCTTCTTTGCGCATTTTTCGTTTCTCGCTCTTTTCCGGGAGCAGGTAGGGAACGTTCGGAAACACTAAATCATTTGGCTGATAGTTCTCTGGAAGCTTGCGTTGTTTGTTCACCAGTACAGCAACACTCTCAGGCTCACCTACGACCTCGATGTCCGGGAACGACAGCTCAGGTGGCTGACCCGCTGGTGGCTTTTCTGCCGGCTTCGTTTCCGTAGGCTTCGCTTTCTGGGGTTGCTCCGGTTCTTCTTGCTTTGGTGTTTCAGCCGGTGTTGGCGTGGTCTCTTCTTTTGGCTTCACTTCTTCTTTCTTTGGAGGAGTTGGCGTCTCCACGGATGGTGGTGTCTGTGGTTCTTGTGGAGCAGCTGTACTGTTACATCCAGACAACACAAATGTCATTGCCGTTACGAGTACGAGCGGATGCAAAAGTCGGTGTCGAAAACTTCTCATTGTAACGTTCCTTTCGTTTTGGAGCTGATCCAATTATGTAGGTAATAAAAGTACGTACTTATTATGACATAATTGACCGGCGTTTCGTTACATGTTTTATCGAGAAATCACGACCTGATCGATATTCAGGTAACCCGCTGGACTGATGGAGAAGCCCTGAATATGGTTGCTAATCACAGCTAAATTCTCCAGATTGCGAATCGGCACGACCAAAGCATCTTGCAGCTCCACTTCTTGTGCTTTTGCGTAGATGGCGAGTCTTTTGGCAGGATCTGTTTCGATACGACCAGCCTCGATGAGACGATCCAGCTCGGGATTGCTGTATTGAAAACTGTTGCCAGCCCCGCCACCCGATGTATGAAATAAATTGTACTGATTGTAGTCGGCATCCCCGGTTGCATTTGCCCAGCCACTGACAAAAATCTCATGATCCTTCGTTTTCTCAATGGTTCGGACAAACTCATCGTAGCTGACGACTTTTAGCTCCGCGTCGATACCGATCCCTTTTAATTGCGACCGTATCACTTGGGCAACCAAGATTCGGTCCCGTCTGTTGTAGGTAATCATTTGAATAGGAAAACCATCTGGATAGCCCGCCTCTGCGAGCAAACGACGCGCTTGGTTGATGTCGTACGGGTAGCTTTTCACAGTCGGACTGTAGCCAAACACATGCGGTCCAATCGGTGAGTTCGCCTTGGTTCCCACATTGTTATACACCCCTTTAATGATCGCTCCCGTCTCGATCGCCATACTGATGGCTTTCCTCACACGGATATCATTCAGTGGTGGACGTGAAACATTAAACCCCATAAACTCCGTCCCGAGCGCATCACTGCGGTACACCCGCATCTGGTTGGACGCTTGAATCCGATCCAGCTCCATGACAGGGATGGACTCTGCAATATGTGCTTCTCCATTCTCGACCATCGCAATGCGAGCCGCATCATCCGGAACAACCTTGAAGAAGACTTGATCAAGCGTAGCAGCCTCGCCCCAATAGGACTGGTTTTTGCTCAACGTAATTTGACTGCCAGGCTCCCATGATTGGAACTGATAAGGGCCAGTACCAACCGGGTGATGCGATAACTCCCGTCCGTATTTATCGATCGCAGTAGGGCTGATGATGCTCCCCTCATGACTGGCCAAAATAGAAAGCAAAGGCGCAAATGGCTTATGAAGGATGAATTGCACTCTGTACGGATCGATGACCCTTACCTGCTTTACTTTTTCGAACATGGCTGCCCGAGGAGAAGCCACCGCTGGATCTAATACACGATCAAATGTTTTCTTGACCGCCTGTGCATGAAAGGGAGTCCCATCGTGAAAAACAACACCTTGACGGAGAGTAAACTCCCAAGTAAGATCGTCGATTTGTTTCCATGACGTTGCCAGCTGTGGCTGAATGTTCATGTTCCGATCTCGTTTGACGAGCCCTTCATACACTTTTCCTTGGACGACACTCGCCTCATTAATCGTCAAAATAAAATGGGGATCGAGATTTGCGGCATCCGACATACGTGCAATGATTAACGTCCCACCCTCAACAACGTTTTGGGGTGTCGGTACGATTTGGTTGCTGTGAGGCGGCTCCTGACCGAAGGAACAGCCTGCTATAGCTATGATTGCTGCGAGTAACAGTCCAATTAGTCTGTGAAAGGATATCTGCGTGTACATTGGACCCTCCCTGCATGCTCTTATGTTTGCCTAGTTGTATGTTTAGCAAAAAGACCGCCTTCTCCCATGTTTCCCAGAGAGTAGCGGTCCACGCACTATTCTTTTTCAAATAATCGCTGAAACTCCCCGAAGCCTTCTTCCTCCAAACGATCCTTCGGAATGAAGCGCAAGGCGGCTGAATTGATGCAGTAGCGCAATCCATTTTCTCCAGGACCGTCCTCGAAAACGTGGCCGAGATGAGAATCTGCATCTTTGCTGCGAACCTCTGTACGAATCATATTATGTGTCAAATCCACATGCTCGGTTACGTTTTCCTCTTGCAATGGCTGGGTAAAGGATGGCCACCCGCAGCCGGAATCGAACTTGTCCAAAGAACTGAACAAAGGCTCGTTGGAGACGATATCTACGTAGATGCCCTCTTCCTTATGATCCCAGAATTCGTTCGTAAATGGACGTTCTGTCCCGTTATTTTGCGTCACCTCGTACTGGAGCGGGGTCAAGGTTTTTTTCAATTCTTCTTGCTTCGCACGGTCTCGCCAGGCTTCCTTGGTGAATTTCGCTCTGCCTGATGCCGCCCGATAGTATTGGTAGCGAACCGAATTTTTCTTATAGTAGTCCTGATGATATTCCTCCGCCGGATAGAACGGCTTGGCTGGCAAAATCAGCGTTGCAATGGGCTTTTGGAAACGACCGCTCGCATCCAGCTCTTGCTTGGATTTCAACGAAAGCCTTTCTTGCTCTTCATTATGATAGAAGATCGCTGGCGCATACGATTGACCTCGATCACCGAATTGACCACCAGCGTCAGTCGGGTCGATTTGTCTCCAAAACATTTGCAGCAATTCCTCGTATGTGATGAGCGACGGATCATATGTGATTTGGACCGCTTCATAGTGTCCCGTCGTATCAGAGCATACCTGTTCATAGGTTGGGTTTTCGACATGACCGCCTGTATAGCCGGAGACGACTTTTTCAATGCCTGGCATCTTGTCAAACGGACTGACCATGCACCAGAAGCACCCGCCTGCAAAGGTTGCGATTTCGAATGGATGTGTATCGCTGTTCACGCATTTCGCCTCCTGTAAATGTATGTACATTATCATTTACGATTGTACATGGTTTGCAAAAGCAAAGTCCACTCTGGAAGTGCTGCGAGAGGGTTCCAAATAGGAAAGGAGACCTTTTCACTTGAAAGGTCCCCTTTTCGCTATAGAATTGCCTGATTCTTCACTCGTATGTCGCTACTCTGACAGCGCTTTGGCAAATCCAGAGAGCATGACAACCATATGGGCAATTCCTTCCTCGAAGTCTTTCAAACGGATGGATTCGTTCGGTGCATGTACTTTGCAGCCAACCCAGCCTACTCCTGTACTAACAACAGGAAGCTTCAGCTGTTCACCGAAAATATACATCGGCCCCGTGCCTGCCGCGTTTGGAGAAAGCACTGGTTCATGTTCGTAAATGACGCGAGCCGAATCCAGCACGTGAGCAACAAATGGATGGTGGAAATCGGAACGGTACGCTTTTTGTCCGTTAATCATGCTGACGGTAATATCCGTAAAACCATGCTTCTCCAAATGGTTCTCGATGCAATTCATGATGTGCTGTGGATCTTGTCCTGGGACAAGGCGGCAATCCAACTTGGCCTTCGCGCTTTTCGGCAGTACCGTTTTCGCACCCTCTCCTGTATAGCCGCTATCCAGACCACAAATGGTCATAGTTGGGTGGAAAACCATGGCTTCTCGTGGGTCCACGTTGTTTGCTGCGGTAATCAGTGGGCGTTTCAAACCGTATAGCGCTGCTGTCGCTTCTTCACTGAACGGCAATTCGGAAACGACTTTCTTTTCATCCGCTGTCGGTTCCTCGATCCCGTCAAAGAAGCCTTCGACCAAAATCTCGTTTTGCTGATTTTTCATCGTCGCCAATGCCTGGACCAAGCGCCATGCTGCATTGTCTACATACGCACCGACAGAGGAATGCATGTCGATCTCTGCCCCAACGCATGTCAGCTCAAGGTACGCCATTCCTTTGATCCCGGCAACCATGCTGATTCGCTCATTTTCGTCCTTTCCACCGAATTCCCAAATGCAGGCATCCGCCTGGAAAAGATCCTTGTACTCTCGAAGATATGGCTCCAGATTCGGGCTGCCGATCTCTTCTTCTCCTTCGATCAGGAACTTGATGTTGCAAGGCAAACCGCCCGCTTGCTGCTGCAAAATGTGAATCGCCGTCAGACGCGCAACGAGGTCACCTTTATTGTCAGCAGCCCCACGCGCATACAGCTTTCCATCGATGATCGTAGGGTCAAATGGCTCCGTGTTCCACTCATGAAACGGCTCAGGTGGTTGAACATCGTAGTGATCGTAAAACAGAATCGTTTTGCTGGCGTCTCCTTCACTGCCTGCTGCAAAAGACGCATACAGGACTGGATTGCCGCCAAGATTGTCGAGTACCTTTGTCTCTCCGCCAACCTCATGAATCATCTTGACCACGTATTCAACCGTCTCTGGGATGGCCTTATGCTGTGCGGATACGGTAGGAAAACGCAAATATTGCTTCAGCTTCTCGATTGCCTGTGGCAAATTTTCTTGCACGATACCTATCACTTGTTCTTTGTTCACGATCAGGCACCTCCTATTGGCATTTAGCTGCCTATTCCACTTTCTCTTTTTGGTGTACAACCAAATAGCTGTCAAACCAATCCGTCGTATATTGCAGTCTCAACACGCGTTGTTCAGGATCACCACTGCGGGATAGCTCATGACTGGCTCCCGGGAAACGGACAAATGACACCGGGGCCTTGCCTTGATGCTTCAACGTTACATAAAGCTGCTCGGCCTGTTCGATTGGGCAACGGTAGTCATGTTCCCCATGCATGATCAGCAGTGGCGTCTCGATGTTCTCTACCAAGCGAATCGGTGAATGCTGCCACATTTTTTCCGGATTCGTGAATGGATTTGCCTGAATCTCTTCGGCAGTGAAGTAATAACCGATATCACTGACACCGTAAAAGCTTACCCAGTTGCAAATACTCCGATCTGTTACACCCGCTTTGAATCGATTGGTTTTACCGACGATCCAGTTCGTCATGAAGCCACCATAGCTGCCACCTGCGACACCCAAGCGGTCCTCATCGACAAAATCGAAATGATCGCATGCATATTGCACGGCCGTCATCAAATCGCGATAATCGTTCCCTCCATAGTCTCCGCAGCACGCCTGAACAAAACGCTCTCCGTAGCCAAAGCTCCCTCTCGGATTTGTATAGAGTACGGCGTAGCCTTTTGCAGCGAGCAGCTGGAACTCATGGAAAAACGTATTTCCGTACATAGAGTGAGGCCCGCCATGAATTTGCAGAACCATCGGATATTTTTTTCCTTCTTCAAAACCGACAGGCTTAAGCATCCAACCGTGCAGCTTCCAGCCATCCATCGCGACAAACTCCATTTCTTCAGGAACAGGGAGCTCGATGCCTGCAAATAGCTCTTCGTTCAGTGCTGTCAAACGTTTTTCTTCGCCGTCTTTCAGACTTACTTGATACAAGTCTCCGGGCGTAAACGGATCACTGATGGCAGCAACCACCGCTTGTTCGTTTTCATGCAGCGAAAAGCCGTAAATATTCCGGTTGCCCGTTACAACACTCGTGACTTGTCCGTCCAGCGTTACGTGATAAATGCCAGAATTTCCTCGTTCGCTGGCGATGAAATACATGCCTCCTCCGTCCGCTGTCCATACAGCCCCTGGATTCGGGTGACCTGGCGAGCGCATGTCTCCGATGGTGGAATCGCCAACCTGAACGTCCCAATCCGCTGTGATGCAAGTATAGTCGCCCTTTTCCAAATCATATACCCAGATGCGCTTCTGTGCTGCGTACAAATGCGTGTCCAATTCACTTCCGATATACGCTAGCTTGTTCCCATCATGTGACCAGGTTGGATAGGCAAAAATCCCTTTGCTGTTGGTCAGCTTTTTCCATTCTCCCCCTTCAGAAGGGATGAGAAAAACGTCAACACTATGCTGAAAATCAGGGTCTTCTGCTCGGTTCGCCGTAATGGCGAGCCATTTTCCGTCCGGCGACCAGGAGCCAAACGTATGATTGTACGGGCCATCGCTGAGTGGAGTAACCTCGCCTGTTTCTACATGAACAATGGCCAGCTGCTTGTTTTTCTCGTAAATGAACCCGAGATCATCGGATTTGTACTTCATTCTTCCGACATGAATGGCTTTGGCCTTTTCTTTTTCCTCGGTTCCCTCGAGGTCTGCGAATGTTTCACCCTCATCCAAGATCGACGAGAAGACAATATATGTGCCGTCAGGTGACCAAGTCGGATTGCTGACGCCGTTTTTGCAACGCGTGAGCTGCCTTGCTTCTCCTCCCTTTGCATCGATCAGCCAAATCTGTGGTTTTCCAGATCGATTCGAAACAAAGCTAATCTTTGAACCATCCGGCGACCAGCGTGGGAAGGTATCGCGGGAGCCAGACGTCAGGGGCTGTGGATCATCTGCATCCAATTTGCGTAAAACCAAGTGATTTTGGTAAGCGGGGGATTCATCGATGAGATTTTCCACATAGGCAAGCGTTTTTCCGTCTGGTGATAGCTGTGGATCGCTCGCGTACCGCATTTGATACAAATCTTCAGCCGTTATGCCTCTTTTTACTTGCGTCATCCTAATCACTCCTCGATTTTATTGGTGGATGCCAGTTGCTCCAAAAAGAACTGGGAAATTTTTTGATTCAACGTGATGTGATTGTCCAGCTTTTCGGTAAAGTGGCCTTCATCCTCAAAAATGTGCAAATCGACTTCTTGTCCCCTGCCTCTCATGTCTGCTACGAGCTGCTCTGCTTCGCTGACAGGAACACGCGTATCATTGCGCCCGTGGAATACGAGAAGCGGAGCCGAGATCTTATGGGAATGATTCAAAGGAGCAATTTCTTCAAAAAAGTCATCGTCTTCGCCGAGGAACCCGTACTCCACCTCACGCAATCTCCGTCTCCATGCCCCGGTGTTCTCCAGAAAGGTTTTGAAGTGGGAAATCCCCACAATATCAACACCTGCGGCCCACAGGTCAGGGTAATGCGTGAGTGCCGCCAGTGTCATGAAGCCTCCGTAACTGCGACCCATGATGCCGATCGCCTTCGGGTCAACGCTTGGGCGATTGCCTAAATCTTTGACCAGCCAAGCCAAATCGGCTACAGAATCCATCCGCTTGCGGCGATCATCGAGCTGGACATATTCCCGACCGTAACCCATGCTGCCGCGAACATTCGGTGCTACCACCGTAAAGCCTTCGTTCGCCAAAAACTGAAAAACGGGATGATACTCCGGTCGAATTTGGCTCTCTGGCCCGCCATGGACGTAGACGACGACTGGTTTTATCTCTGCATCATTAGCTGTATCTTTGGCATAGAGGAAATACGGTACTTCCAAGCCATCAAAAGAGGGAAAGCTGCACAATTTGGGCTCGATGAGTTTATCTTCCAGCGCATCGGATTGACCAATGTTCGTCACACGTCTGCTGGTTTGCTCCGAAATGGTATACGTCCAGATGTCGCCTGGAAGTGTAGGACTTTTCAGTGTATAGGCGAGCTGATCATCACTCACCCACGCCAAGGAAGAGATCACTCCATGTGGTGCTTCCTCCACCCGCTCCCAGCGTTGCTCTGTCAAAGAATAGAGAGCAAGAACGGAGTAGCCTCCTTCATTGATCGTGAAGGCAAGTCGCTTCTCATCTGGAGATAATTTGACCTCCTCAATGTCCCATTTCGCATCGTGCACCAGTTTGTTCAGCTCTCCTGTATGCAGTGAAAAGCGGCACAACGCTTTTGTGTTTTCATCGCGGTCGGTTACGAGATATCCCGTTTGGCCGTCTTTTGACAGTACCAAGGAATGATAGCGCGCATGTTTGCTGCAAATGGCGAGCTTTTGTGCTTCCTTCGTTTGCAGATTCAACACATACAGACAATTGTCAATGTTGGTCTCCTGTACGCTGAAAATGAGTCCTGTCCCGTCTGGCAGCCAGCCGATTGGATCTGTGCGCCCATCAGAGCGGAAGACTTCCTCATACGCACCACTCTCGACATCCTGTACAAAAATATCGAAGCTGCGCGGATTGCGACGATTGCTGGACCACGCGATCTTTTGCCCACACGGAGACCAGCCTCCTAAATAGTGAAAATAATCGGGAGCGTCTGTCAGCGGCTTCACAACCGCACCATTTTCCGTTAGCAAAAAAAATTGTTGCCGCTCGTCTCCCTTGTTGTCCATCCCCACAATCGTTTTCGTTCCGCACGGGGAATGGTCAACAGCTACCACACGATCAGGCAAAAAGGTCACTTGCTCCGAGCGGTTGGAATCTTCATTCCAGCGCCACAACTGCGCGATACCTGTCTGTTTCGTTAAAAAGGTAATCTCTCTACGCTGCGGTACCACCTTCAATTGATACGCGGATTTCACTTGCAGATAGTCCAAAATCAAGAGAAATCATCCTTTCCTCTTTTGCTAGATGTATATTGGAGTATGTAAAGAGAAAAAAGAGGAGAAGCTCCTCTTTTTTTCTATTTTTTGGTTGCCCAGCGAGCGCTCGGGAACGCGTTGACTGGGAAAGTGAGACCTTCTACATTCGGTTTCACCAAATAGTTTTGCTGGTAGTGGTAGACTGGAATGAACGGCATGTCATCCATCAAAATGGCTTCTGCCTGATGAAGCAGTTCCATACGCTTGTTCGGATCTTGCTCAACTTTTGCCGCCATATTCAACTGATCATACTCTTTGTTTACCCAACCAGTACGGTTGTTCGGACTTTCACCCAAATAGTAGTCCAGGTTAAATGCAGGATCGTTGATTTGACCTACCCAGCCCATACGGCCCATTTGGTAGTTCTTTTGTTTCGTTGTATCCAGGTACACTTTCCACTCTTGGTTTGTCATTTTCACTTCTACGCCCAAGTTTTTCTTGAGCATTTCTTGGATCGCTTGCGCTATTTTCTTGTGGCTTTCATCGGTGTTGTACATCAGCGTAACGTCTGGCAGTGTGGACCAGCCTTCTTCTTGCATACCTTCAGCCAGCAACTTCTTCGCTGCTTCGTAATCTTCTTTGAAGTAATCTCCGCCTTCTTCTCGGAAGTCTTTTCCGTTTGGTTGCATCGCACCACGCGGAACCATGGAGTAAGCTGGTGTCTCTCCACCTTGGCTCACCATTTCGGACAGGGCTTTACGATCAAGCGACATGGCGAAAGCTTTGCGGACCTTTTTATTCGTAAACGGTTCTTTCGTTACGTTAAACATGTACATGTACGTACCATAGTAAGGAACGGATTTGAAATCTGGGCTCGCTTTTTCTTGCGCGAGGATGTCAGACGGCATCTCTTTGTTGAAGTCGAGCTCACCACTCTTGTACATCTGATAAGCAGTCGTGGCGTCATTCACCATTTTCCAGGTGATCTTATCCATTTTTACGTCAGCCTTGTTCCAATAATGCTCGTTCTTTTCTACCACGAGCTCGGAGTCATGCTTCCACGAAACAAGCTTGTAAGCACCGTTGGAGATGTAGGTATCCGCATTTGCTGCCCATTTTGGATTGGCTTCCGCCTGCTTCTTGTTGATCGGGTGCCAGTAACGGGTAGCCAGCATTTTGTCAAAGTATGAAGTAGGTGCAACCAGCTCGATTTCGAGCGTTTTTGCATCCACAGCCTTGATCCCTACATCTTCTGCTTTTCCTGTGCCCTTGTTGTATGCCTCTGCTCCTTTAATGTAATAGAGGAGGTAAGCCGTAGTCGAAGCAGTTGCCGGATCAAGGTGTTTCATGTACGTAAAGGCATAATCCTCGGCTGTCACTGGCTCGCCGTTGGTCCATTTCACATCATCGCGCAAAATGAATGTATACTTCAGCTTGTCATCCGACAGCTTCACTTCCTTGGCTTGTCCCAGGATCGGATTGCCGTCCTTATCCTTGGTGTACAAGCCTTCGCCCAAGTGATCCATGATCCAGAAGGACGTGGTATCCGTCGAGGTGAGCGGGTTCAAGTCTGGTGGCTCAGACTTGGCATTGAACACAACTTCTTGTTTGGCAGCAGCGCCTGGAGTAGTGGTACCTCCAGTCGATGCTGACTCGCCGCTACCGCCGCAACCAGCTAGAGCCGGAATGACGAGCGAGAGCGACAGGGCAAAGGCAGCTAATTTCTTCACGTTGTTTCCCCCTATATATTAAGATAGAAAATCGAACTACTGATAGAGATGACAAGCAACCCAATGGTTCGGTGCGGCTTCCTGCCATTGCGGAATCTGTGCCGCGCATTGCTCCATGGCCTTCGGGCATCTTGTTCGGAAAACACAACCGCTTGGCGCGTTGGCAGGACTCGGCAAATCGCCCTGCAAAATGATGCGCTCCCGCTTGATCGTCGGATCAGGAATCGGAATCGAGGACAACAATGCTTGTGTATATGGATGAAGTGGCTTTGCATACAGCTCGAAGCTGTTTGCCATTTCTACCATTTTGCCGAGGTACATTACTCCGATTCGAGTGGAAATGTGCTTCACCATGGACAGATCGTGGGCGATAAACAAGTAAGTCAGCCCCCTGTCCTGTTGCAAGTCTTCTAATAGATTCACGACCTGCGCTTGAATCGACACATCAAGCGCCGAAATCGGTTCATCCGCGATGATAAATTCCGGTTCAACCGCAAGTGCTCGGGCAATCCCGATCCGCTGTCTTTGGCCTCCGCTGAATTCATGAGGGAATCGGTTCGCATGTTCCTTAGACAAACCAACCAGCTCCAGCAATTCTTTGACCCGATCCGCTCTTGCACCACGGGACAAGCCGTGAATATCCAAGCCCTCCGCAATAATGTCCATGACAGTCATGCGCGGATTCAGACTTGCTTGCGGGTCTTGAAAAATCATTTGGACGTCACGGTGGAACTGCTCTGCATCTTTCCCTTTTAGACGGTGTGCATTTTTGCCTTTGAACAAAACTTCTCCATCTGTATTTTCATAGAGGCGAATCATCGTTCTGCCCAACGTCGACTTACCGCAACCGCTCTCTCCGACAAGCCCGAGCGTCTCGCCGCGATTAATGGTGAAGGTCACGCCGTCGACTGCCTTTAGCGTAATCCCATTGCCGATCTCAAAATGCTTTTTTAGATTTTTGACTTCAACCAACGCTTGGCTCATCTACGTCTGCCTCCCTGCTGCCACCAATTCTTCCAGCTTCGGTGCCCGTGGATCATGTAGCCAACATGCAGCTTGGTGACCCTCGGTGAATGTGGAAGCGTCCGGCATTTGCTGCTCGCATATTTCCATCGCAAACTGACAGCGCGGAGCGAACGGACAACCTTTTGGCGGGTGGAATAAATCTGGCGGCGTTCCCTCAATCGGTACCAGTCGTTCCTTTTCCACACCATCGATCCGCGGCAGAGAGCGCATCAAGCCCCATGTGTACGGATGCTTCGGATTTGCGAAAATATCCTCTACCTTGCCTGTTTCCACCACAATTCCTGCATACATAACCACGGCCCGGTGCGCGATTTCGGCTACGACACCCAAGTCATGTGTAATCATCACGATGGAGAGCTGCTGCTTTTCCTGTAATTCTCGGAGCAAGTCCAAGATTTGTGCTTGAATCGTTACATCCAATGCTGTCGTCGGTTCATCTGCAATGACGAGCTTTGGATTATTGGCGAGTGCAATCGCGATGACGACACGTTGCCGCATTCCCCCGGAAAACTCATGCGGGTATTGATCGACACGTTTTTCCGGATCGGGGATACCGACCAGTCGAAGCATCTCCATCGCTTTTTTACGCGCCTCTTCTTTGCTGACCTGATGGGTACGAACAAATCCCTCTACAATCTGAGCGCCGACCTTCATCGTCGGGTTCAGTGCTGTCATCGGGTCTTGGAAGACCATCCCGATCTCAGCTCCACGAACCGAAAGCAATTCCTTCTTGTTCATCCCCGTGATGACTTTTCCGTCAAAACGAATCTGACCATCCACGATTCTTCCCGGCGGGTTCGGGATCAAGCCCATGATCGCTTGGGCGGTTACACTCTTCCCACAGCCGCTCTCTCCTACTACCGCAAGCGTCTCGCCACGATCAACATGAAAGGTAACTCCCCGTACAGCCTGTACCTCTCCACCGTACGTTTTGAAATGTACGCGGAGGTTTTCTACTTGTAGCAAATGATCCGCCATGTCTGATCCTCCTATCTTCGTGGCGAGGTTACTCGCGAATTCTTGGGTCCAATGCGTCCTGCAAGCCATCACCGAAGACATTGAAGGCAAACATCGTCAAAGAAATCATCAGGGCCGGGAAGAAAAGTCTCCACCAATCCCCTGTCAAAATGACGCCGAGTGCGTCGTTAGTCATCGTGCCCCAGCTAGCGATTGGTGCTTGCACACCCAACCCCAAAAAGCTGAGGAAAGATTCTGCAAATATCGCCGACGGAATGGTAAACGTCAAGTTCACGATGATGACTCCGATCGTGTTCGGAATCAGGTGGCGTAACAGAATGCGAGGGAATTTGGCACCCAGCACTTGCGCAGCCATGATGAACTCCTGGTTTTTCAATTGCAGGATTTGTCCCCGAACGAGACGAGCCATCCCTACCCAACCGGTTGCAGATAACGCGATGATGATGGTAATAATTCCAGGCTCCATGACAACCATCAGCATGATCACCACGAGCAGGTACGGCAGTCCGTACAAGACCTCGATCAATCGCATGATGATGGTATCGATTCGGTCTCCCTTTTTGCCTCGACCGGCCATGTATCCAGCAATACCACCGACAGTCACTCCGATGACCAAATCAATTAACGCTGCCGATATTCCGATAATCAGTGAAATCCGCGCTCCGTACCATGTCCGTGAAAACATGTCACGACCCAGCTCATCTGTTCCGAACCAATGCTCGCTCGAAATTTCCTGATTCGCATTCAAGAGACTCTGATCGGAATAGCTGTACGGAACGAGATGTGGTCCAATGATCGCCATGGCAATCAGAAAAACAATCAGGGTAAAACCCACCATTGCCAGCTTGTTTCTGACGAGCTTTCTCGTAACTTGTTGAAAATGAGTCAGGCTCGGTCGCATCTGGGCGATCTGTCCATCTGATTTTTGAGCTCTAGGTCGAAACAACTCATTTACCGATTGATCTACCGCCATTGGCTACCTCCCCCTACTCGATAGTTTGATTCGTGGATCGATGAACATATAGGCCAGATCAATCAAGAAGATAATGAGCACCAAGATGGCACTGTAGAATACTGTCGTTCCCAGAATAACGGGATAATCTCGATTGAAGATGCCATCGACGAAGTACTTGCCGATCCCTGGTACCGCAAAAATCTTTTCGACGACGAACGTTCCAGTTAACAACCCCGCGATAAGCGGTCCCATAAACGTGACGATCGGCAAAATAGCGTTGCGAATTCCATGCTTGATCACTATCAGAAAAGTCGGAATTCCTTTCGCCTCAGCGGTCCGTATATAGTTCTGGTTCATCACGTCGATCATGCTGGTACGCATATAGCGTGTAATGATCGCTAATGGTCCAAAAGCAAGTGCGAGTGAAGGCAGAACCGAGTGTTTCCAGCTGGTAAGCGTAGCTACTGGGAATAACGGCAATTTGATTGCCAAGTAATTAATGAGCAATGGCGCCATGATGAAGCTGGGTACAGCAATTCCTAATACGGCCATGACCATTGCCGTATAATCAATCCAGGTATTTCGGTTTAATGCCGCAATTGTTCCGAATAAAAGTCCGAAAAAAAGCGCAACCGCTATCGCCTGCAAACCGATCAGTGCAGATGCTCCGAAGCCATCTTTGATCATATCATTGACACCGCGTGTCTCCGACTTAATAGAAGGTCCTAAATCGAGCATGACCAAACTTTTTAGATAAAGTAAATACTGCATCGGAAGCGGTTCATCCAGATTGTATTTCGCACGCAGATTCAACAAAATTTGCTCGGGCAACTGATCTGACTCTGACGCGAATGGATCACCAGGGATCATGTGCATCAGGCTAAAAGTCAACGTTACAATAATCCACAAGGTGAGTACCATCATCAGAATTCTTTTAAGTAAATAACGCGACATCTATACGACCCCCTAGTCCAGACTTGCAAAAAGATTAAGAAAATTCAATGCGCCCTCCTTTTGAACAACCTCTTTAACGGAAATTGACCTAAAACATTCCTTAATTCAACAATATAGTGCCGTAATTATTTAATGTCAATTCTGATTTTTTTATTTTTTGCATCGATTCATAAAGGAATTTGCCGAAAGTTGTCAAATATACAACCATTAATACGGAATTTTTCCCTAAAACATCCCTATTTACAGCTTCGTGGTCGCTACAGCTCGCTTGCCCATCCGATGGGTTATATTCTATATATATAAGAAAGACTGGCATACTAAAATGCCGAAAAAAGGATGGCTCTCCTTCCTAACGAACTGTTTATCCCGTAGTTTAACTTTTTTGGAGGACATTTTGATGATAAAAGTTGGCATAGTCGGTCCAAAAGATTCAGTAGATGCAATGGTAGCTGTGGGACGTGAGTTTTCCGATCACATCCTGCTCACCTCCTTTATTTATCAAGGAGTGGAACAAGTACCTACCTATGTAGCCGAAAATGATATGGAAACAGACATCTGGTTCTTCTCTGGAGTCGCCCCCTATTCGATGGCAAAAGCGCATATTGGCAAGAAAAAATCCTTTTATCCACAAGTCAATTCAAGTGTCCTGACCAAAGTATTGCTCGAATTGGTATACCGTGATGGCTTTTCTTTAGATCGCGTGAGCTTCGATACCATTTCGGAAGCACATTTTCGTGAGACTTTAGAGGAATTGGGCCTGCACTGTGAGAATCCATACCTAATGCCATATAAAGAATTCAGACAGAGATCTGAATTGGTAGCCTATCACACCCGCCTTATTCAGGAACGCAAGGTAGACGCTTGTGTCACGGGAACGCTTTTCGTCACCGAGGAATTAAAACGACAAGGAATCAGAGTATACCGAATGGGCTTCACGCGCTTCATATTTCGAGAGATTTTCAAGCAAATTTTGCAGGAGGGCGAAACGCTCCATTTCAAGCGCTCCCAAATTGCTGTTCAATTGATTGAGGTAACCGACATGGAAAAGCTCGAAAATGAACCTGCAAACGCCTACGAACTACGCCGCCTCGACCTGAAGCTACAGGAGCTAGTGCTGGATTACACGGAGTCGATATCAGGCAGTTTCGTCGCCGTTGGCAATTCCAAGTTCATCATTTTTTCCACCCGGGGTTCATTCGAAGAAAATCCAGAATTTCACCCCACGATCCTTTTGGAAAAAATCAAGCTGCTCACCAATTCGCATGCCAATATGGGAATCGGCTTTGGTGTCACAGCATTATCTGCTGAGCGCAATGCACAGCTCGCTCTCGGCCATGCAAAAAACCATAGAGATGCCGCCATTCTTGTCGACCATGACGGTTCGATTGAAGGACCACTGCGTCAAACGAACAGCATCACCTACGAATATTGGACACAGGACAAGGAAATCAGTGAAAATCTGAAAAAAGCCGGTGTCAGTATTACGACGTTTAACAAAATCATTTCCGTTCAAAAAGCGTTGGGGCAAAAATATATCAGTGCCTCGATGATCGCAGAATGGATGGGCATGACCCCTCGCAATGCGCGAAGAATACTAAGTGATTTAGCAGAACACAACATCATCGAGCTCATTGGGGAAGAAACGCCAACGAATCGAGGGCGCCCACGGAAGATTTATCGTATACTCCCCTCCCCACAAACCACTTAATTGTTTCTCCATGAGAAAAGCGTAAGCTTGTGATTTCCAGAAAACTTCTTTTGTGGATCATTGCTTACGCTTTTTTCTTGCGCTGTTTCTGTAAACCATCCAAATATCATACGAATTGGGGGTCATACACATGCCGGTTCATCCACAGATTCAACAAATATTAGATGTCTTCAACCGCTCACGCAATGATGTTGATTTCAGCCAATTGACACCACAGATTATGCGAATGGCGACTGATCAAAATCGAGACTCAGGCGTAGAACCTGAACAGGTAAAAAAGGTTGAGAATCTTTCGCTTCCCTTAGAAGGCCGTTCTATTCCGATTCGCATCTACACACCAGAAGGTCATGCACCCTTCCCTGCACTCGTGTACTATCATGGGGGCGGATTCGTGATCGGTAATCTCGAAACAGTAGACTCGGTATGTCGCAGCTTCGCAAATAACGCAAAATGTGTGGTCATTTCTATCGATTATCGGCTCGCTCCTGAGCATCCTTTTCCTGAAGGATTGGAAGATGCCTATGATTCTCTCCTCTATATTTCAGAGCATGCCGATCAGTTTGGCATTGACCCATCGCGGATTGCCGTAGGCGGAGATAGTGCAGGAGGTAATTTTGCAGCAGTAGTGAGTCTCATGGCGAAAGAACGTCAGGCCCCGTCTATCGTTTTTCAATTATTAATAAATCCAGCCGTAGGAATTGTGGACACCGATCTCTATCCATCCATGCAGGAAAATGCGAGTGGCTATTTGCTAGATGTGAAATTGTTGAATTGGTTCCTCGGTCACTATATACCTCCGACTGCCGATAGACAAAATCCATATCTTGATCCGATCAACGGAGCCGATTTCACTGGTCTGCCTCCTGCCATGGTGATTACAGCCGAATACGACCCTTTGCGAGATGGCGGAAAAGCGTTTGCAGACAAGCTACGTGAAAGCGGTGTCGATGTCATCTATCGAAATGAACAAGGCATGATCCATTCCTTCACTGGATTCCATACGTTTATCAAGCAAGCTCAAGAATCGCTGGATGAGATGTCGGCACAATTGCGAAAAGCTTTCAAAATGTAGGTCATATTGGATAAAAAAAGCGTAAGCATTGATTCGGGCAACTCTCACTTCCGAATCGAAGCCTACGCTTTCCTTTTCATCTTTTACAAGCAGTATGCTCTATACCGTCTTCGATGGCTGAACAGATTGTTTCTTTTGAACACTGGCAACAATCACACCCACGACAATCAACAAGGAGCCTCCCACTTGAATCGACGTTACCTGGGAACCAAGCAGTAAAAACCCGACCAGCATCGCTACAAAGGGCTGCAAGTTAAGAAAAATAGCTGCTTTACCCGTCCCTACCACTTTTAATTGTTGATTCCAGACGATTCCACATATTCCTTGCATCAGGATCGCGGTCAAAATGAGCATCGCCCATGCCCACACTTCGTGGCTGATCTGCGCCCCTGGCTCGATCGTCAACAGCGCCGCTGGAGTCAAAAACAAAGTGCCAACTGTCGTCGAGTACACGGTGGCAATAAACGGCTGCATGGTTTGCGTCAGTTTGCGAATGATGATCATGGAAGACGAGAATGTGACCATGGCAATCACAATGAGTAAGACTCCTTTGGAAATGGAGAGTCCTGCCCCAATTCCGACTACGAAGAATGTTCCCAATAGAGCCAAGCCAGACCCAAGCTTCATACGCAAGGTAAACTGTTCCTTCAAAAACAATGAAGCCAGCACTGCAGTGACGATCGGCGCCAAGGAAAGAATCAGCGATGCCGTTGTCGCATCTGTCGTCAAGAGCCCATTGAAATACGCCGTTTGATTCGCCAGCGTTCCGATCAAGCCAAGCAAGACAAGAAGTCCTAGCTCACGAGCAGTGATTTTTACGAATTTTTTGGTCAGCCACGCGTAAATGATCAGAAACATAGACGTGAAAAGCAAGCGTACATCTGCCAAAAACAGTGGCGGAAACTCTTTGACCAACATGCTTCCGAACACAAAATTACTGCCCCACAGCGTCACACAAAAAAGCAATAGCAAGTACGACCGAATCATGATTGTTCCTTCTTTCACCCGATGCATTATTCTTCCGTTAGCTATCGTACAGGAGAGTGCGCAAAAAGTCCATGAGCTGATATGCTATCGTTTGATGGAAATTATGTTTGGTTGTACACACTGTCACATAAAAAAGACCAGCGAACGACTTGGTTCACTGGTCTTCCCTTGCTTTGTTTCAGTCAGCAATTGTTCTGGTATTATTGTACCATTTCTTCCATAGGGGTTTCCTCAGTTGCCTCCAGTGCCCCTTCCATCTGCCCTGCCTCTTCTACTGCCGTCTCTGCCGCTTTCTCTTCCTCTTTCACTTCCGGCTTCTTCTCTGGCTCCGTCGGCGCGATTGCACTCGCCACGAGTGCCGCGTATTTTTGCGAGCCTTCCTTATTCGGGTGAACACCGTCTTTGTAAAAGTAAGAGCTTTGCCCTTCACTTGCGGCATACCAATCCACAAGCACGACATGCGGATGGGCTATAGCAGTTTCCGCCAGCATCTTATTCACAACACTTTCCCACGGCTTAGGTACGCGAGAATTGACGAGAATGATTTGCTCTACGCCATCCAGCGATTGCAGCAGCTTATCGAGTTGCCCTTTACTAAATGCGCCGTTCGAGCCTAATTCAATCACAACACGATTTCCCAATTGTCCTTTTGCTTTAAGCTGCGCAATCACGTCAGGAGCTTGCGACATTTGCCTTCCGATTTTGGCATCCACAACGATCCCTGGCATTAGTTTCTCCAGATATGGAGCCACATCAAGCATGACTGAGTCACCAATCACCGTGATTCCTTTTCCGGAGCCTATCGCTTTGATCGGTTCTTGTTTTTGATCAGGCTGTTTGGAAGCATTCGAATCTTTCTGCTTCTCCACAGGCTTCTGCTTTTGTGCGTTGTTATTTGGTTTCTGCTCGTTTTTCGGCTTTGTTGGTGGAGTAGCTGGTTTTTGAGGCGTTTCCGGTTTCTTTTCTACGATTGGCACCTCAGGACCATGTGGCTTGTCGGGGACCTTCGTCTCGGTGACCGTCTGCGTTGGCTGCGTCACATTTCCAGCGGTCGCATCTGACGTGAGCGAAGCGATCCCATAATACGTGACACATAGAGCGATCGCGCAACCAGTAGCCAATACACGGTTTAACCGTTTTGTTTTCTGCCCAGCCTTATTGGAACGATGCCAGATTCTGCCTAATGCACCGTAACGAATAGGCTCTTCTAGATATTTAAATGACAACGATGCCAGCAAAATGCTTGCGAGGAGCTGTAAAACCGCTCCAGGTACCGCCATCCACTCCCTGTCCGCTAAAAACGGATTCGTCCAAACGATAACAGGGTAGTGCCACAAATAAATCCCGTAAGATCGAACGCCGATCCAACGCAATGGCTTGCAGCCCATCCATTTCGCCAAGCTGCTGGCCGGATGTGCGAGTACTGCGACCAGCACAGCACTGACAACTGACAGGAGGACGAGCCCACCCTCGTACAAATAATCATCATACTGATTCGTGTTCCAAATGCTGTACAAAAGAATTCCTAAGCTCAAGAGACCGCTCAGATCAAGCGTCAATCGCGCTTTTTGGGAAATGTTCGTCGTAAGCAAGCGACTCGGCCACATCATGGCGAGTGCGGCACCGATCAGCAACCCGAATACCCGTGTGTCCGTTCCGTAATAAACACGACTCGGATCAAGACCTGGCTCATACATGACGGCCATGGAGATGGCGGATAGTGCAGCCAGCACCAAAGTAATGATCATAATTGGCCCCCTGCGCTTCAGGAAGCGGAGTCCCAGAGCGAGTACCAGCGGCCAAATGACATAAAACTGTTCTTCTACTGCCAATGACCACAGATGGCCTAGTGGTGAAGGCGGACCGAATTTTTCAAAATAAGATACGTCATGAAAGACCAGCCACCAGTTACTCACGTAAAGAACGGCTGCTCCAACATCTCCGCGGATGGTGTCCAACTGCTCTGGCGAAAAGATAGCCACCCCTGCCATCACCACAAACAGCATGAGGAAAAGCGCTGGGAGCAATCTTCTAGCACGGCGCAACCAAAAGTCTTTCATGTCGAGTCTGCCATTTCGATTCCATTCTGCAATTAATAAGTCTGTAATTAAATATCCCGATAAAACGAAGAAAATACCGACACCCAACAATCCCCCGGGTGCCCAGTCGTAATTCAAGTGATAAATAATGACTGCGAGTACCGCCAGCGCACGAAGCCCGTCGATCCCAGCCATGTATCGGCTGCTTACAGCTTTGATCGGTTCAGGCATGCTGGTGGCCTCCTATCGTTGCATGTTGGCGAGTGATTAATTCGTTCTGATTATTAATTCTTTTCGTACCCATCGTCCTTTTCGTATTTTTATGGTGATTCTTCGTGCTCGCCATGCAAAACATCTGCATTCTCCCCTTTTACTTCCGTTCTGTTTTCTTCATTTGTTGTTGGGGGCAGTCATTACACATCGGGAATTGCGTGCTCTATGAATGCAAAAACCCCTGTTTCTGGAATCGTGAGAAAACGGGGTTTGGTCTCGTTCATTATCTTTATGGAAAATGAATTCTTCCCATCATCGTTGCCCGTATTCAGGATGTGATGAACTACTCACTATCTCGTTGTTTTCTGTTCACTTACTCCCTTATATATGCATCACACCTTCCTTATTGTGGATGGTTTCACAAGGAAATTACCCGGTCCTTGTCTTACGTTAGACGCTTGCTGAATAGTTGTTTGTAACCGTATTATATGACGGTTTCGGGGGATAACTCGTTACAAACTGTTTACATTCTGACCATGTTTTTTCCCGGTAGAAACGCGGAACAAAAAAGAAGCTGCTGGTATACTTTCCCCCCATCAGCTTCACGATTGTAGATCATCGCAGACCACCACTGTCAGATGCAAAATGCAACGTGTTTACTTGTCACAAAAGATTTACTGATCAACAGCCTGCATCAGTTCGTAATTTTTTGCGAGTTGTATTGACATTCCTGATTGTCATTTGTTGATAAACCTTTGAGCCAATAAGTTTCTGCTTGATGTACTGCCAAATCCAAAAGCTTGTATGTATCGTCTCTTCCAATTTGTGAGGAATGGTTGCTTTGGAATCGGTATCCCCCGAAGGAAAGCGACATCAATCCGATTATTCCCCTATCACTTCCATTTTCGCCAATCGAAACGGGAAACACAAGACAAAAATAAAATCCCCATCGATTACCAGCTCCGACGAGGATTTTCGCTTGATTATCCAATTTTAAATGTGATGAGTAAACAAATAATTCAAGAAAAAACCACCGCTGACAACTGCAATCACCATGCATACGATGCCACTTTTCACCCGTTCCGAAAGCAATCGCATAAATCCAAGACAGAAAAAGACTCCTGTGACCAAAAAGTAAGCGACTCCAACCCAAAAAACATTCCAAGGCAAGCTCGCAAAATCTACGTTACCCAAACGTGAACACCATCCCTGTCCGATTCTACTGATTCCTTCTATGTACTATACTCCATTATAGCATTTGTTCACGCTTACTTTCCCATTTTTGCAAAATGCGTAACAGAAGTGTCATACATCCCGTCTTCATGTTTTCTACACAATCGTTTGGTACGCTTTCCCCAACAGCTCAAAGGAGGAAAAAGTGCACATGAACAAACGGAAAATACGCCCATGGGCTTATCCCTTGGTTCTAGGTGGCGTTTTGCTGTTAGCCGCCTGCTCCACTGACAATACCACAATGGATCATAATGGACACAACATGAATTCTTCACCCCAAACAACAGCAGAAACGCAACCGCAGCAGATGTCTGCTTCCAGCGACTCGTCGATGGAGGTGCTTACAGGCAATACATTTACCCTCACAGCAAAAGAAAACATGCTCCACCTCGATGACAAGACCATGAAAAACGCATGGACGTACAATGGAACCGTTCCAGGTCCACAGCTTCGTGTCAAACAAGGAGAAACCATCAGCGTGACATTGAAAAACGAATTACCCGAGCCGGTCACCATTCACTGGCATGGCTTACCCGTCCCGAATAACATGGACGGAATCCCTGGTGTGACCCAAAATGCCGTAAGACCAAACGAAAGCTTCACCTACAAATTCAAGGTGGACGTTGCCGGGACATACTGGTACCACTCGCATCAAAACAGCGCCAAGCAGGTAGACAAAGGCTTGTATGGTTCACTTGTGGTAGAACCGGCTACACCAGAGCCAGCTGATAAGGACTTTACCCTCGTTCTGGATGAGTGGATGCAGGACGATAGCATGGCGGAAATGCACGGAAGTGGCATGAGCCATGGCATGAGTGCCCCTTCTTCCGATAGCTCGTCCTCTGGTGGTCACAACATGGCCGGTATGGAGATGCCCATGAGTGACGCTGAGATGATGCCGTTGATGTATACGATTTTTTCCGTGAACGGAAAAACAGGCCCGGCAATCCAGCCGCTATCTGTTAAAGAAGGAGAGAAAGTCAGAATCCGCCTGATCAATGCTGGATACTTGAACCACAAGCTGAACCTGCAAGGTCATGAATTTAAAATCGTAGCAACAGACGGGCAGCCTATTAATAATCCGCCCCTTGTAGGAGGCCAGCTCCTCAATATCGGGCCAGGAGAACGATATGATCTCGAATTTGTCGCAAACAATCCTGGCAAATGGTTATTAGAGGAGCGCAGCACAAATCTAGGCGCCAAGTCCCTCGTCGTGCCTATCGTCTACGAAGGCTCAGAAACAAAAACAGCCAAATCCGAAGCTGGCGATATGCCAACGATAGACATCACGAAATACGGCGAAGCGGCAAAAAGCAGCTTTACGCTGGATCAGAAGTATGACATTACGTATCAAATGGATCTGAACACGGAAACGTCAGATGGAAAAATGGCCTTTACCATCAATGGAAAAACGTTCCCGGATGTCCCTCCGCTCAATGTCAAAAAAGGTAACCTAGTCAAAGTCACAATGGTGAACAAATCACAAAAAGATATCCACCCGATGCATTTGCACGGACATTTCTTCCAAGTATTGAGCAAAAACGGACAGCCTATCTCAGGCTCCCCTCTGGTCAAAGATACGCTGAACATTTTGCCAGGTGAATCTTATGTAGTCGCCTTCGAAGCTGACAATCCAGGTGATTGGATGTTCCACTGCCACGATTTGGGCCATGCTGCGCAAGGAATGGTATCCGAAGTAAAATATGAAGGCTTCAAGCCAGATTTCGTCGTCGATCCTACCGTCGGCAACATGCCGGAATAACCATAGAAAAAAAAGCAGGAAGCCACAATGGCTCCTGCTTTTTCCTTACGCCAATACACCGTCCAAAGACGTTTTCCACTCTACCCCAGCTGGGAAAACATCCTGTACTTGCTGTCTCAGCTGGTCATTTTCGCTCAATTGCGGACTCAAGATCGATACCAGACCGCTATCCTCTCTCGAACGGATCAAACGCCCGATGCCTTGACGCAGTCTCAGCAGCATGTAAGGCATATCTACCTCGTCGAAAGGATTCGCTGCACTTTTTCGTTTTGCTGTAAACACCGGATCATTCGGCGGGAATGGCAGTGACCAAATGATCACATTGGACAGCGAAGGCCCCGGAACATCTAGCCCTTCCCACAGGCTCACCGCACAGAGGCTGCTTTTCTCGTCGTTTTGGAATTGAGAGATCAGATGGCTGATTTCCGCATCTCCTTCAAACAAGAATCGCAGATCCGTACAGGCAGGCTCGTTTTTGATGGCGGTCTTGAATTGCTGTAATTCCTCCATGGAGGAAAACAACAGCAGCGCACTACCCGCTGTTTTTTGCAGCAATTGGGTAGCCTGTCTCATTTTTTCCGCAAATGAGTCGGTCGCAGAAAGTGTCGGTACGTATACCTCCATTTGCTTGTCGTACTCGTACGGAGAAGCCACCGAGAACGACAGGTATTGCTCAATACCCAAGCTGTCCGCCACATACTTGAACGATCCATCAACAGATAGAGTCGCTGACGAAAAGACAATCGGCATCTTTTGTGAGAATACGCGCTCTTCCAGTACTTCCTGCACCTTCTTTGGCATGACGACCAAGGTAGGTCCTGTAATCTCTTCACTCATCCAGGAAATGACGTGAGCCGGGTCTTGGAAAAGTCCCAGTGCCAGCTGCATCATTTCCAAATGCTCTTCGACAATTCGCAGCTGGAACTCGTCCAACGTATACAGACCACCCTCTAACGCCAGCTCTTCTTCAATCCAACTGACGAGACTCGTAAAACGGTGGATGGTTGCAATGAGTTCAGGATGGAAGTGAATCTCTTTGCGGTTAGAGCCCATCACAGCCTTGCTCTCTTCGTTTAATCGGGAGAACATTTCTTCGCTCTGAGCAATGGCTTCTTCAATGGCAATGGCGAGCTCTTCTCTTATCTCACCCTTCAAGACACGCGTAATCGTTTCTTCGAACACGGAGTGATTCAGCTTGTACGTTAATGCTTTTTGGGCAGCAGGCTCCAGCAGATGACCCTCGTCAAAAATGACCGAGCTATGCGGTGGCAGCAACGGCAGCTGACCTCCGCGCTTGCGGATCTCATAGGTCCACACATGCTCCATATAAAAGTCATGGGAACAAATGATCAAATCGGCCGACTGACGGTAATGATTTCTCGAAAGGGTCTGCCCACAGCGGTGCTGTCTGTCGCACACAAAGCAATCTTGAAAAGTATCCCAATTCATCTGCGCCCATTCTTGATCATCCAGGTCAGGATATGTGCTGCGATCCCCGTACGGATAAAACGACTGCAAGGCCTCATGTGTGTGAACAAATGAAGGCAACTCTTGATAAATATGCTGGAAAGCTTCGCCTGTCTCAGGCTGGAATCTCGCCTCATCCAGCTTGCGCAAACAGACATATTGGTCCGGAGATTTACCGAGTCTCGCGTCAATCGTCAGGTTGAGATGACGAGCCAGTTTGGCAATATCGCCTTCGGGTTTTACGAGCTGCTCAATCAACGACTCATTCGCACAGGCAATGATGGCGGGCTTTCTGGTATATCGTGCATAGCAGATGGCGTACAACAAGTAAGCCAATGTTTTTCCCGTGCCCACTCCCGCCTCTGCAAAAATCGTTTGCTTTTCTATAAAAGCCCGTTCAAGCTGAAAGGCCATGTAGATTTGCTCATCACGCACCTCGAATCCAGCCTCAGGCAATACTTCATAAAAAACGTCCGCTACCCAATCACTCACCTGAGAGATGAACGGCTGGGACGGATCGTAGGCAAAAGGATAACGTTCCAATTGTGACCTGCCTCCAATAATGAAAAGAATCGTCAATCATAGATACCAACATGTTATGATGACATGTCTTGACGATAAACACAATACAGATGAGAGAAAAAACCATTCCTTTTCGTGGTAAGATAAGGATGGTAGAAAAGTAGAATGAAACAGGAGTGAACAAGCCAATGGAAAAAGTAATGTTTATTGAAATAGGAATGGGCATCGACATGCATGGACAAAACGTCACCAAAGCCGCAGTCCGCGCTGTTCAGAATGCCATCCATCATAATTCGATGCCTGGACTGCGTTCTGTCCTGCCAGGAAACGATATCCATAACATGAAAGTAAATGTGAGGCTGGCCGTTCCTGCTGACAAGGACAAGCTCGACTTGGAAACGGTTCGTAAAGCACTGCCTTACGGGGAAGTCTCCTTCGAAATCGTAGAGGGTGGCATGCTGACGAGCAGTGGAGTCGTGATCGCTGAAAAAGAGGACAAGAACGACCTTGCCTATATCGTCATTGCTTCGGTAGAAGTAGGATACTAGAATAGCGGCTCATCCACTACATGTGGGTGAAACTGATAACGTTCCAACTCTATTTCTCCTGCTGCTGACACCACTATCCCTTCGCTTTCCAAGGCCATTTTTTGCAGCGTGAACGAATCCAAATCTTGCAATCCGATCTTTCCTTGGGCGTTGATGACCCGATGCCAAGGAAGCTGGTGCTTTTTGGACATGGAATGAAGGATGCGAACGATTTGTCTGGCAGCCCTTGGACTCCCGGCCAACGCAGCAATTTGCCCGTACGTCATGACATGGCCCGCTGGAATCCCGGCAATAATATTTAGTGCGCGCTGCGTAAATTCGGTCATGATGACTACTCCTTCTTGCTTGATCAAATCAAAAGGCTTGTGATTTCTTGCGATCACAAGCCTTTTCTGCTTTTATCAGGTTAAAACAGACTTTCCAGCTCGTCAACCAGACTGCCGACGTATGCGACAGCCTCGCGGATTGGCTGCGGATCTGACATGTCCACGCCAGCTTTTTTCATCAGTTCCAGCGGTGTTAGTGTTCCCCCGGCTTTGAGCACCTCGATCCAGCGATCAACAGCAGGCTGTCCCTCTTCCTTGATGCTCGCTGCCATTGCTGTAGAAGCGGTCAAACCAGCTGCGTATGTGTAAGGATACAGCCCCATGTAATAGTGCGGTTGGCGCATCCATGTAAGACTCGCTGCCGCGTCCAGATCAACTGCATCACCCCAGAAGTCTGCGAGCACTTGCCCTTTCCATTCGGAGAGCTGTTTGGCAGTCAAAGGTACGTCTTTTTGCGCTGCTTCGTACACTTTTCGTTGCATTCTCGCTTCTAACAGATGCGTGACAAAGTTGTGATAGTACGTATTCATCAATTGCAAAATGACCCAACGCTTCAAACGCGGATCGTCGGATTGCTCCACGATGTGCTGCGCGAGCAAGAGCTCATTGAGTGTGGAAGGCGCTTCGATAAAGTACAGCGATGGACGAGAGTTCGTAAAGCTTTGCTCTCTTGTCGCCAGCATAAAGTGTCCGCAATGACCCAGCTCATGTGCCAGCGTGAAAGCACTGCGCATATTTCCCGACCACGTAATGAGAATGTAAGAGTGCTTGCTATATGTCGTTGAGCAGAACGCACCTGTCGATTTGCCCACGTTGTCTACGTAGTCGATCCAGCGTTCATTCAGTGCTTTTTCCATAATGGCTGTATATTCAGGACCCATTACTTGCAAGGAAGCCAGTATCTTTTGCCCAGCTTCTTCAATCGTAATCGGTGGGCTGAATTCTGGATCAAGCGGCGCCTTCAAATCACAAAAGGCCAACTTCTCAAGACCGAGCTCTTTTGCTTTCAACTTCGCATAGCGACGCATGTGCGGAGCGAGCTCATTGCCGATAATATCCAGAATGTTGTGGTACATATCCAGCGTAACTTGCTGTGGTTTAAGCAGCATGTCCGTTACGGTTTCATAGCCACGCAGGCGAGACATGACTGTCTGTCTTTTCACCTCTGTCGCGTATACCGCAGCGAAGGAGTTTTGGTAAGAAGCGAGTGTCTTCGAAAAGGATTCGTACGAAGCACGGCGCAGCGTCGTATCGGAAGACATCTCATAATCGGTCTCAAACAACGCGAAGGATACTGGACGCTCATTTCCTTCGCTATCATGGACGGGTCCAAATGACATGTCCGACAGTTTTCCACGCGCGTAAATGTTGTATGGTGCTGAGAAAACCTCGCCCATCGCCGCAAACGCTTCTTCGGTCTCGGCCGACAATCGATACGGCTTTGTTTCCAGCAAATCATTCAGGCTTTTGCGGAATACTTTGAGTCCTGGTTCTTCCGCCAAGAAGCTCTCGATTTTTCCTTCAGGCAGTGCCAAAATCTCGGAAGGTATAAAAGAAAGCGCAGCATTCAGCTGGGACACGACATCCCCTACCCGTGCAGAGTTCGCTTGGTTTTGTGGATTCGTCCCGTCTTCAGACGACCGCAGTCTGGCATACGTCGCTGCGATATTTGCCCGAACATGGATCGCCTCGTTTGCCTCCAAGCATGCCAATAACGTCTCTCCGCTCGTATGCAACTGACCTTTGAATGCAGTGACGACAGGCAGATGCTGTACAATTTCTACTAATTCTTGCTCCCACGCTTCCTGGCTCTCAAACAGATCGTTCAGGTTCCACGTATACTCGACAGCGACTTGATCACGTGTCTGTCTTGTCTTCACTCTGACTGCCTCCTTTAGTTCTGCCAATAAAATATTTTTTATGTAATAAAATTGCCTTTTCATTTGAATTTTCCTACAATTAACCAAAATAAACAAGTGGATAACTTGCTCGAATTAGGCCGTAATCTGTCTTTTTCTGCGCTTTCCTAGGAAATTCTTTCAAATCATAAGCAGGTGATTTCGGAGGGGAAGGTAAAATAGATAGAGTGCAAGTAAGCCTTTTGTTCTTAAAAGGAGGAAATGAACCATGTCTTTTGAAACCTTGTTTGACCGTTATGCTGATCTCGCTGTAAAAGTCGGCGTAAACGTACAGCCTATGCAAACGTTAGTAGTAACAGCTCCGCTATCGACTGCTCCTTTTGTGAGAAAGGTAGCCAAAAAAGCGTACGAAGCGGGTGCCAAGCACGTGCATATTGATTGGACCGACGATGAACTCACACGGATGAAATATGATTTGGCTCCTGATGAAGCGTTTCGTGAATACCCGCAATGGAAGGTACAGGGATTAGAGGAAATGGCGGAAAATGGCGCGGCGTTTCTCTACATTTCTGCAGCGAATCCTGATTTGCTGAAGGGTGTAAATCTAGACCGTATCTCTACTGCCAACAAAACAGCTGGTCAAGCTCTCCATAAATTCCGCAGCTATACCATGTCCGATAAAGTGAGCTGGTGCGTGCTTGCAGTTCCATCACCTGCATGGGCCGCCATGGTCTTCCCGCATTTGGCACAAGAGGAACAGGAGCCTGCCCTGTGGGATGCCATCTTCCGCGCGACTCGCGCAGATATGGATGACCCTGTCCAAGCTTGGCATGACCATCATGCGACACTGAATAGCAAGGTAGATCAGCTTAATGCCAAACAATACCGCTATCTTCATTACGAAGCTCCCGGTACCAATTTGACAATTGAGCTGCCTGCCAACCACATTTGGATTGGCGGCGGTAGCGTAAATAAGGACGGTGCCTCCTTCATGGCCAATATGCCGACAGAAGAAGTATTCACCGCGCCATTAAAAGAAGGCGTCAACGGAACCGTTCGCAGCACCAAGCCTTTGAGCTATCATGGGAATTTGATCGAGAATTTTACGCTGACTTTTGAAAAAGGAAGAATTGTCTCGGCAACTGCTGAAAAGGGAGAAGAATCCCTGAAGCAATTAATTGAAACAGATGAAGGCTCGCATTATTTGGGGGAAGTGGCCTTGGTTCCTCATTTGTCCCCCATTTCGCAATCAGATATCATTTTCTATAACACGCTCTTTGATGAGAATGCGTCCAACCATTTGGCGATCGGGAACGCTTATAGTGTGAATATCGAAGGTGGCGCTGAGATGAGCAATGAGGAACTGGCTAGCCGCGGTATCAATATCAGCCTCACTCACGTTGATTTCATGATCGGCTCCGCCGAGATGAACATTGATGGTGAAACATCTGACGGCAAGCGTGAACCACTATTCCGCAACGGAAATTGGGCTTGAATCTAACCTGAGAATGACATAGCGAGAGGCTGGATTTGATCATCACCATGACAAATCCAGCCTCGTTCTTTTCTCGGATACAACAGCTTTTTTCGGAGCGCTTTCATGAAGGAGAAATAATCGGATACAAGTGTCCCTGCATGGCAAAGGACGCTTTACCCGTTTCCTCGGAAACAACAACGATCAGTGCATCGCTTTTTTCACTCAACCCTAAAGCAGCACGATGTCTGGTTCCCAACTTTTTTTCCCCTACGACAACTTGTGATAATGGCAGTACATTGGCCGCGGAAATGATCTGATTTTCCCGAATCAGAACGGCCCCATCATGCAAAGGGCTGCCAGGATAAAAGATCGACTCCAGCAAGGAATGGCTCATCGTTGCTCCGATCGGTATGCCAGCTTGCAGCAGTAAATCAAGTGGGTCCTCGCGCTCAACGACGATCAGTGCTCCTTGACGCCTTTTGGACAAGTGCTGCACAGCCATGGACAGATCCAGGTATTTTTCCGTATAGGGAGAGAGATAGCATTGCAAATAAAATGAGGCTGCTACGGTTTCAAGTCGACTAAACTTGGTGCGTATTTGATCAAACGTCCCGAGCACACATTCGTTTTCATTTTTTAACGCATGTATGCTCTCATCTAACGTAACGGATATTCCCCTCAGCTCTTGCAGCAATTCAGCCTTCAGCGATGATGTATCACAGTTAACTTCCAACATATGAACCCCTCAATTTCCATTTCTCTTCACGCCTCGTTCTTTGTTTGATTGTTCCCTTCCCTATAGGAAATCATTCTATTTTCTAGATGATAATTCCACTACAAACCGGACATAGTAAAACTCAAATGATGAACAGCTTATGGAGCGAAACCGACATGATCACGAAATGGAATGAGTTTCTTTCCATCGCACAAGAGTCGAATGATTTTAAGCATTACCCCCTGCTGAACGAGGAAAGTCCTTTTGTTATTTCGTACTATCAAACCTTAATAAAAACAGAGCTGCTGCAAAAAAATCTCTTGCGCCCCCTTCAAGAGCGTATGGATGCAAATGAATCGATCACGGACCTGCGCCACTTTTCCTGCTTTATCCATGTGGAGGCAATTATTTATACGGACGACATACAGACAGTCGTCTCCAAAATCATGACAGGCTATGCTGCCATCCAATCGAAAGACAATCTACAGTTCTTCGCCCTCATCAATCTATCCAATCCGACTGAAGGACTGCGAACGGACAATGACACGGAAAACGAGTTTAGTGTCGTTGGACCAAAGGTAGGCTTTGTTGAAAACATCGATATCAACCTGCATCTCATCCGTCAACAAATCAGCACACCCAAATTAATCATTCGAGAGTTAACCTTAGGTACGCTCTCTCATACGCGCATAGCTGTTGTCTACTTGTCTGGTATTACGAATCCTCAGCACATTGAAACCGTTGAGCAAAGACTACAGACGATCGACTTCGATATTATTTTTGATTCATCACAGCTCGATCAAATCATGAGTGACAATTCGAATACGCCTTTCCCATTATTTCTGTCTACAGAAAGGATTGACCGGGTCATCTATGCCTTAACTCTCGGGCAAATCGTGATTATTTCCGATGCATCTCCGTATGTCATTACCGGTCCAACCACTATCTTTGATTTCTTCATTTCTCCCGAGGATTATTATTTACCGTGGATCTTATCGTCCTTGTTTCGGTTGATTCGCATTTTTGGTGTGCTTTTTTCTATTTTGATGACACCTGCCTATACGGCGGTTCTCACTTTCCATTTGGAAATGATTCCACAAGACATGCTGGCTCCGATTATTTTATCGAGGAAATACGTCCCGTTTCCCCCTGTTTTAGAGGTGCTTTTCTTGGAGCTGACGATTGAGTTTTTGCGAGAAGCAGGTGCCCGGCTCCCGACAAAGGTCGGACAGACTCTTGGAATCGTAGGTGGAATCGTCATTGGTCAAGCATCTGTAGAAGCTGCCTTGACCAGTAATATATTGCTGATCATCGTTGCTCTGTCTGCGCTTGCCTCTTTCACTACCCCCATTTACAAAATGTCAAATACGATTCGATTTCTGCGCTTCCCGCTCATTATTTTATCTGGAATATGGGGCGGGCTTGGGATTGCCATCGGTCTTTTGTTCATGCTGACTCATCTTCTTCAGCTTAAATCGTTAGGAACACCTTACCTGGCTCCACTTTACCCTTTTCGCAGACGCAGCTTCGCGGACAGCTTCATTCGCTCTTCCTACAGCAGAACGGCCAGAAGATCTGCTGTTATGCGCGTCATCTCGCAATGGAGATACGATCCTGACAAGGCCACTCAGAAAAGAGACATTGATGAATAGAAGAAGGAGCCATCGAGGAAACCATGGTTGCAATGAGGAAATGGATACTGGTGTTATTTATATGGATCATGGCTGGCTGCTCTTCGACTCGGATCGTCAGCGAAGTACAGCTGATTCATTCACTGGGGCTCGATATCGAAGATCAAAAGATGAAAGGCGCGGCTATCACCCACGTGTACGGAAAGGAAAAGACGTCGATAGAACTGTTGGAAACAAAAAGTACGAATTTATATACGATCCTCCCTGATTTTAACGCCATCACCCCTTCACAAGTGGAGCTTGGGCAGTTGCGCTCCGTCATTGTCGGGAGGAAATATGCTGAAAACGGAATGGAATCCCTGGTGCATACGCTTTGCCGCGATCCCTCTATCGGTTTTCGCCTTCAACTCGCTGTGGCGGAACCAAAGGCATTGACGATTTTGAAGGGCATCCGTCATATGCAAATTCCCTTCTTCATCTCCGATAGCGTCGCTCAAAATATCAAAACGTTGAACGTGCCCAAGACCAACCTGCATATTTTCTTGTTTAATTTGTATGGCGAGGGTCGCGATCCTTACCTTCCTTATTTCGTGATGCATAATGACAGAGTGAAGCTCGATGGTCTCGCGCTTTTTCGAGATGACAAATTCGTGCATCGCATCAATTCGAAAGAAAGCTTTTTGCTAAAAATCATGGTGGAAAAAGCCAAGAGTGGTCAAATTCCATTTGAAGTGACGATAAACAATCGAAAAGAATCCGGACTGTTGAAAAATCTTCATTCCCATGCCGCATTCGATGTCAATACCGCAGAGCCTGTTCCCAGCATCATGGTAAAGCTCACGGTAAATGGGCAAATCAGAGATTATTCGAAGTGGTTGCAATTATCCAATCCACAAGTCCTACAACAAATGGAAAAAGAACTTTCCTCTTACCTGCAAAAGGAGGCGACGAGCTTTGTGAAGCATTTACAGAAGCTTGAAGTTGATCCGGTAGGATTTGGTGATTTGGTTCGCAGTCGAAGCACGTCATGGAACTACTCTCACTTCAAAAAGATTTATCCTCAGATAAAAATCGCAGTGACGGCCTCGATCAAGCTGGAGCAAACGGGTGAGTAATGAATAATCAGGAGGGATCAGGTGAGTACTTCCATTCGGGAAAGCGCTATGGTTTCACCTTTTTTTGTATTCTTTCTTGTGCATGCCAATATCGTGGGGGTCGGGATACTAGGGTTTCAACGGACAATCGTAGCCCATGCCGGATACGATGCCTGGATCTCCCAACTACTTGCTGGGGCAAGCATCCATCTTATTATTTGGATGCTCTATTCCATGTTGAATGCGGGCAGCCAAGATCTGTTCTCCCTTCACGAGTTCTGCTTTGGAAAATGGCTAGGCAAGTTGATGAGCTTTGTCGTATTGATCTACATCTGGATGGCTGCTTTTCTCATCTTGCGTTCTTACGTCAGTATTGTGAAGCAGTTTATTTTCCCGCTTATGCATACGTGGAGTACGACGCTGATTATCTTGCTCCTCATTTTGTACATTGTCGCTGGTGGTTTTCGTACGGTTACGGGCGTCTGCTTTTTCGGTGTGGTGATTCCGGCGATTTTGATGCTTCCTTTGTTTCTATTCCCTTTCGAGTACGCTCATCCGAATAATTTGTTCCCGATGTTTTCGCATAACCTCCCCTCCTTATTCGCGTCTGCCAAAGACGCTGTTATCAATTATATGGGCTTTGAATTACTGCTCTTTTACTACCCATTTATCAAACGAGCAGCTCACTCGCAAAAATGGGCCCACGCTGGCGTCCTTTTCAGCACGCTCTTGTATGTAGCAGTCGCTCTCGTAACATTCCTCATGTTTAGCCAAGGTGAACTAGATAAGATTATTTGGCCGACCTTGACCATGCTCAAAATCGTCGAAATTCCGATTTTGCAGCGATTGGAGTTCATTGTGATATCTCTTTGGCTCTTCGTGATTTTGCCAAACATCTGTCTTAATCTATGGGGGGTTACCCGCGGACTGAAACAAATATTTGGCATCAGTCAAATCCGCGCCCTTCTGCTTCTCCTAGCGTCTCTGGCAATGGGTTCCTTTCTGCTCGAAGGTACGACTCCTTTGCTCATGGCACTCGATTTTTATGGGAAAGTGAGCATCGTTTTCATTTATGGCTATATCCCGCTGTTGTTCTTGCTCTTCCTCCTCTGGGGGAAAAAGCGAAGTACCGCAGGATACCAGACTCCCGGAGCGGAAACAGAAAAAGCCCGATAGATGTCTATCGAGCAAATCGTGCTGCGATTGTCATGCCAGCTCCTACCAAAGCTTCTCGGATGCTTTGCGCGAATTCCAACGCATGGGCACCGTCGCCATGAATACAAATCGTATCGGCCTGAATCGGGATATCCACGCCTTGTTGGGTCAGGACGAGTCCCTTGCTTACCATACGTATGACTTGCTGGAGGGATTGCTGTTGGTCTGTAATCATCGCATTCGGCTGACTACGCGGTGTCAGCGTGCCATCCTGCTGATACGTGCGGTCGGCAAACACTTCATGCGCCGTAGCAAGACCGATTTTTTCCCCTGCACGCGTCAACTCGCTTCCCGCCAAGCCATACAACACCAGTTCCGGATTTACTTTGTAGATGGCCAACGCGATAGACTCAGCCAAAGCGGGTCTTGTGGCTGCCATATTGTATAAGGCCCCGTGTGGCTTCACATGATGCATGACGCCCCCTTCTGCCCGCACAAACGCTTGCAGGGCGCCGATTTGGTAGAGGACTAGCTCGTAAGCCTCCTCAGGGGAAATCTCCATGTTGCGGCGACCGAAGCCGACCAGATCAGCGAATCCGGGATGGGCACCGATTGCCACACCTGCCTCCAAAGCCATTTGCACCGTTTTTCTCATTGTTCCTGGGTCTCCAGCATGGAAACCACAAGCCACATTTGCCGAGGTGATATAGGGCAAAATCTCTTGATCGTTGCCCAACTGATAGGCGCCAAAGCTCTCTCCCATATCACAGTTTAGATCTACTGTTTCCATCTTTTTACCTCCATCCCACGGTTACTTCTATACCAAGCTTGATCGCCTTCATCAATGAATCCCTCTCGATAAGCGCCTTTTGAGCATCACGCAGAGAAATCTCTTGAAAGTGAATCTTTTCGCCTGGCCGCAACTGGGCGACGATCGGCAAATCTATCGTTGGCACATAGCCTATCTTTGGATAACCGCCAATGGTTTGTCTGTCTGCCATCAGGATAATAGGTTGACCGTTTGGCGGAACCTGTATCGTTCCAACGGTGACCGCAGCCGAGATCAGTTCCATCGATTGCGTAAGTTCGAGCGCCGGTCCTGTTAAACGATACCCCATCCTGTCTGATTGAGTAGACACTTGAAAGGTTTGTTCGAAAAAGCTTTGACGGCTCTCTTCCGAAAAATCTGCGAATTGCTCGCCTTGTATCACCCGTACAACCGCTTCTCCATTTTTTACAAGCGTACTAGAAGGAATAAACCAATTCGCTTGGTAGAAGGGAGCTGCTCCTGCCTTTCTTTCCAATTGGTTAGCGAGAAATTGGCTGAATGAACCTGGAGAGCATTGAACTAGCTTATCTCCTGCCGCAAGCATTCTACCCGCAAAGCCTCCGAACCTTCCACGGAGATTCGTACTACGACTACCCATCACAAGTGGCACATCCCATCCGCCTGCGACTGCGAGATAGGCGCGACAGCCTTCCTTGGCCAGGCCAAACTTCAAGATGCTTCCACTCCTGATCCAGACTGCTCGATTGGGCAACACGAATCTATCATTGATCGTGACTTTGAAGTCACCACCACAAATGGCGATTAGCATGTCCTTATGAAACAATAAGCTTGGGCCTCTCATCGTCAGCTCCAGAACAGCATCCGTTTGTTGATTGCCAACTAACATGTTCGCCATCTGTACAGCTTGCTCGTCCATCGCCCCACTGACGCTGACCCCAACCTGCTGAAAGCCAAATCTACCTGTATCTTGAACGGTCGTGCAAAGTCCTGGCGTAATCACCTCTATACTCACTTAGTACACCTTCTCCCCGTTATCGTATTCCCGCTCGGAGATAGGACGAAAGCGAACTTTATCACCAGCGCACAAGAGACTTGGAGAACTTTCACCTGCCTGAAATAATCTCAGTGGTGTTCTTCCGATAATTTGCCACCCACCTGGACTCTCTATCGAATAAATACCTGTTTGCAATCCTCCGATCCCTACACTCCCCATTGGAATAGATAGTCGTGGCGAGGAACGTCGCGGCGTGGCCAGTCGCTCATCCATTCCACCGAGATACGGAAAGCCGGGAGCAAATCCGATCATGTACACCAGATATTCTGTTGCCGAATGGATCGAAATTACTTCCTCTACACTAAGACCATTTTGTTTGGCGACTACCTCCAGATCTGGACCAAAGCTCCCTCCATAACAAACCGGGATTTCTACCAGTCTGTACTCTGTAGAGTGAGTGTTGGAGATTTGCTGCGACATTTGCTCAAGAATAGCAACGGCACGATCGTATGGCAAAATATCATCAAGTGGATCGAAAAGAGTAATCGGATCGTAATAGACGGTAACAGTCGTAAAGCCAGGTACAGATTCGATCATCCCGGGGAAAGGATGCTCCTGTAGGTATTCAGAGAATAGGATGACCTTCTCATGGGTCTGTTGATCGATAACCTCTCCTAGTTTGACCATGACACCCGAGTCCCCAAGAGGAGAGAATTCATATCTAGGCAACGTTTTTCCCTCCATTTTCGAATATCGGTACTGCCACATGAATGGAAGGGAGGAGGGTTTCTCCTCCTGCTCAGCTAATTTGTCCGCCTTCCATGACAATATCCCGCTCATTAGATAGGGTCGTCTCGATTGCCAATCGCAAGCCTTTTACAATTGTTTCTAACGCCATGCTTGGCTGCCCTGCTTGCCTTGCTGCTTGTTCAGGCAAATAAGGGATATGGATGAACCCTCCGCGTACGGAAGCTTTTTTCTCAGCAAGGTAATGCATCAATCCATAAAAAAGATGGTTGCATACATATGTACCCGCCGTCTGGGATATGGAAGTCGGAATTCCTTGTTGTTTTAACTCATGTACAATCGCTTTGATTGGCAATGTAGACCAGTAGCCAGTAGGACCGTTTTCCCTGATCGGTGTATCAATCGGCTGATTTCCTTCATTATCCGGGATTCGAGCATCATTGACGTTAATTGCTACACGCTCAACGGCAATATCTCCTCGTCCACCTGCTTGACCGATACATAATACGATGTCCGGATTCGTTTCTTCTATCGCTGCGTACAGATGTTCGATAGATTTTTCAAAAACCGTAGGAATTTTGCGCAGCTCTACTTTATACAAATCAGACTCGATTTTTCCCAGCTCTTTTACCGATTCCCAAGCAGGGTTAACCGTTTCTCCACCAAAAGGATCAAACCCTGTTACTAAAATGGTCTTCATGATTGTTTCCTCCGATCCGCATAGGTCTCATTCGTGAGAGTCGAATATGGTCTTGTCCATACTGTCGCGAAACACGCCGTGGGCTGGATGCCACACACTCCATGACAGCACGATTGAAAATCTTATGTGTTTCTATGCAATCTCGCAATGCTCCTCCCGCAACCGTCTCATCAGCCGCTTCCGTTATTAAATCAAGCGTCACCCATTCAGGAAAACGAGAGAGTAAGGAAGGAGAGGTTCTGTTCGGCTTTGTAGGCCACCGATAAAACAAGAAATCTTGATCAGTAGGCAATGGGAAAATGGCGGGCTCCCAGTTATGTCCATACCGAATGTAGCGCTCGATAAAGCGTTTATTTTTGTTCCACAGACGCGGATGATGTCTCAGCCCTTCCTCGGCTGCCTTTTGAATCGTATCAAGAGCGACAGCATGATAAGGATAGTCAGATCGCTCCATCTCGCGGCCAATCCCGTAAAAGAGTGAGATCGGCATCCAATAAGATACAGGGAATCTCGGTGGGCTATTGTACCCTGCGAATGGTTGTGTCCATTCATGCGAAGGGATTCCGTGATCATCGATGATCACATCCGGCAACCAGCGATAAAACAGTTGGGGAACTACCCGCGATTCGCCAAAAACGCTCGGCTGAAAACGGTGATTGGTGTATTCTAATCCAACGGAATTATAACGGGCAGCATGATGCTTCCAAAATGGATTATCTTTGACGAGCTCTTGATGAAGTGCGACCCCATCCGGATTGGCAAATGGAATCACGACCAGATTGAAACGAGTAAGCCAATCCATTTTTTTGGTTATGAGCTCTTCCACCAGCTCACGTGCAGCAGGCATACTGGAAACCTCGTTTGGATGATGTCCGGTTTCGAGCAAAATGGTTGGTTTATACAGAGAGAGCTTGTGAGTTGATACGTATTTGGAAATCTGGGGTGCTGTTACCTCCACTGCATAAATCGGCCGTCCTTCAAACGATTTCTCTACTTCCCATATATGTACAGACGGATGTGTAGCCAGCTCTGCCCATTCGCCCATATCTGGATAATGGTTTCGGTGTAGATAAGGAAGCTTCCGTTCTTCGATGCTGGTACTCTTTTCGTACGTTCTCAGGATGCGTGCTTTTACAGGAGCAGATTGCTCTGCCTCGAAGTATAAATGAGTTGTTTTGATAGAGAAAGCTTGTTCTTCTATATATTCTTTTACGCGAATGGTTGCCACTGGAGAGCTTGCTGGTTTGACCTTTACAAATGGTCGCACCGCCCCAGGAGAATTCCACGCCACTCCCGTTTTTCTTTCACCCAAATACGCATAGTAGTCCAGCGTATAAAAATAAATATCTTCATGCAACGCTTCTAACGACGATATGGTTTCTTCGTCTATGTCTAGCCGTTCTTCCTGTTCACTCATAGTGACGGTTACCTCTATCGAATGAAAGAGCGGAGTGTTTCCTTGATACGGTTCAATTTGTTTACATAACAATTCTTCCGTCAACTCAGGTAAAAATTGCTGCGTATAGAATTGCCAAAACCTCTCTCGATCCGTAGGAATCAAGAATTGTTCTTTAGTTGTTCCATGGGAAAAGAAGAGTCCTGACGTAGTTGGATAAGCTCGACTTTGCTCGTCGGCATACGGCACAGTGGATACAGGTACATCCAAATTCCATGTACCTAAGTGCTCCAGCCCGACTCCCCATACTTCGACTTGGTATGTAGTCGGTAGGTTCTCATCCATCACGATTGATACTTGCGACAAGGACAAGCCCAATTCTTTTTCCAACAACTGATCAACCGGGTATAATTCTTGAAGCCATCGATGAGAAAGCTCCATCCCACCTTCTCTTTCCTCTCGTTGGAAAGAGATCAAAATTCGTTCTACTCGTTCCCCTGTACGTACAAGGGACGGCAAAATCGTTTCTTTTATCCAGCACAAGCCTGGTTTAAAAGCAGAGTGAATCTGTACCGTACTATCGTTATCTGGAAGCAGCTCCGTGATTGCGCTCTTCCAGCATCGCTCCAACGCACGTCGAATCTCTTTTGGTTCTGATAAAAACGCCGTGACCGCCAGCGGAGAAGATAAGCACCCGTCCGTCTCCATTCGACTAGCAATCGCGATCAACTGCTCATGAAACAACTGTTCTATCTCATTTCGTTCGCCCTGGTCTTTCCATGTTTTCTCTATAAATAGGGGGAAATCCTTCTCTTTTGGCTCGTCTGATTCTTCCCATGCACCAAAAGTCCCCCCGAGTCGGTGCGAAGTAGCAGTCCCTAAATAATCAAGCGCCGCAACAATCGCTTGTCCTCCCCCTGAAAGCTGAATGACTCTTGTTGTCTTTTCTCTAGGGTCTGGGATTACTTCAACCACTCCACTTGCTAGAGGTGCTTCACCATTCATGCGTAAGCAAAAAGTGAGCTCCGCAATCCGATTTGCTTCTCCTGTGAGCGGGAAATGTATCCCGGTCGAGGCTAGACCAATCCGAGCTGCAAAGCGGGCGGCAGACATAACCGCCTCTGCAGTATGGATCCCTGTAAAAAATACATCTGTCCGACTCGTTAAATCCGTACGCCCCGCTTGATAGAACCCTGCCGTTGTCCAAAGCTCTGCCAGACTTTCAAGTGGAGTTGGTCTCTCTACGATAGGACTTCCCTCATGCGAGCTCATCAGCGCATACTGGGGTATCGCAATCTGACAAACAGGTGAAGCATCCGCACAAACATATAGTTGAACTTCATGTAAAGAACAACGAATCCTTTTAATGTCGCCGAGTGAAGTTGTTGCAGGTGCTGCATCTGTCCAATATGCCGCCATCCAGCGCAGTAATCGGCTAAGACTCTCCTCGCTTCCACCAACGAAAGCAATTCGATTATTCCCTCGATCGAGCGTGCATGACGCATTATCCACATCGCAGGATGGCTCGATACATACTGAGCAAAACCACTCACCGCTTTTCGTGCTGCTAGCAACCATCGGTGAATCTTCCATACGAATGGAAGGCAGATCTAGCTCACTTGTTTCAAGGCCTAATCGGGCACAAAAATCAATGAATCCTTCTACGACGATTCCCGTTTGAAAACAGAAGGAAACAGACAATGAATCAGCTACACCGTCATTGTTTCGGTCCGCAACTAACCCTTTCGTTGTAAAAATATCACCTAGCCCTCTCATAGGTTAGCCCCCTTACACGCGCAGATTTGGATCTAGCTCATCACGCAGCCAATCGCCCAGCAGGTTAATTCCAAACACCGTAATCATAATGGCGATGCCAGGGAAAGTAGCAACCCACCATGCCGTCTCCAGATAGTTGCGACCGTCTGCCAGCATGCCGCCCCATGTAGGAATCGAAGGGTCTACACCCAATCCAATAAACGTCAACGATGCTTCCAACAAAATGTTGGTGGCTACATTTAACGTTGCCAATACGATGATCGAAGAAGAAACGTTTGGCAGGACATGTTTTCTGATGATCCGCAAATTCGTAGCCCCGATTGCTTTGGCAGCCTGGACGTATTCCATTTCTTTTACACTCATAACCTGTCCTCGAACCAGTCGTGCAAAGCCTACCCAGTTACTGATCCCCAGAACAAGTATGAGCTTCCATAGACCTGCCCCAAAGACCGTCATGACGATAATCGCAAACAAAATGAAAGGGAATGCCAGCTGTACATCTGCCAAGCGCATTAACAGATCATCTACCCAGCGCCCGTAAAAGCCTGCGATGAGGCCCAGAATCACCCCGATAACCAAGGAAATCAGTACGGATACGACACCAACCAATAACGATATTCGCGCTCCGTAAATGATTCGGCTCAGTAAGTCACGCCCTACCTGATCCGTACCTAGCAAATACTCGGATTTCCCCGTATCGTCCATCCACGAGGGAGCAACCAACCGTGCACGCAAATCAGCTTTATCAGGAGTAGATGGCGCAATTACCGGTGCAAAAAGTGCGGATACGACGGCAAGCATAAGCAAGAACATCCCCGTCATTGCCCACCGATTTCGAACGAATCTTCTGCCCATCTTGCTCCATTTTCCACGTTTTTTGATTGGTGGATTGGTCTGATTGTTTGTAACTGTCGCTGTCGTCATTCGCTTTTTCCTCCTTCCTGCCTAATACGTGGATCAATAAAGCCATAACTGATATCAACCAACAGGTTCACGAAGATCATCAAAAAAGACAAGATAATCACAGAGCCTTGAATCACTGGAAAGTCACGTTGCGATATCGCATCAATCAGCATACGCCCGATACCTGGCCATGAAAAAACTTGCTCAATAATCACGGTACCGCCCAACAACGTTCCAAATTGCAATCCAATAAAGGTTACCGTTGGGATTAATGCGTTTCGTAAGCCATGCTTGATGATAACAAGCCATTCCTTGATCCCTTTGGAACGAGCCGTATTGATATATTGCTGATTCATTACCTCCAGCATGGAAGAGCGAACTAATCGAGCCAAAATTCCTGACAAGATGAGTCCGAGTGCAACGGAAGGCAGAACCAAATACTCCAGACCTTCATAACCAGAAGCAGGAAACCAGCCCAGCTTAACGGCAAATATGATGATTAACATAATCCCTAACCAAAAGTTAGGAAAGGAGATTCCTAGCAATGAAAAAATGCGTCCGAAAAAGTCAGCTACGCTGCCTCTGTAAACAGCGGAAATGATACCTACTGGAATCGCAATCAACAGGGCGACAAACATTCCCCCGAAGGCAAGAAGCAAAGTTGCTCCCATCTTCTCCTTCATCATGTCGATCACGCTCTCACCCGTCCGGAAAGAGGTGCCAAAGTTTCCGGTAAACATATCTTTTAAATAAAGCCCGAACTGTACATAAACGGGCTCGTCCAGACCGAGATTTTTCCGAAGCTCAGTAATCGCTTCTTTGGTAGGCTCACCTGCTTGAAACATGATCGATACTGGGTCACCAGTCATTCGCACCAGGACAAAAATGACAAGAGTAATAGCAAGAACGACAAAAACACTATGTAGTAGACGTCTAATTAAAAAGGCTGCCATCCCGCTCCTCCTTTATCAAGAGTGAAGGGAATAGAAGAGACATCTTCTACTCCCCTGTTCAAAACATTCCTTATTCAACCGATACTTCGCGCAAATCGATACGTTCATCTGCCGGAGGTTGGAAGCCTTTTACTCGTTTGTTCGCAGCCCACAGGTTGATTGTTTGATAGAGCGGTACATCTGGGACTAGCTCATACAGACGTTGATTCAGCTCTTTAAATGCTGCCAGACGCTTTTCTTGGTCAAACGTGGAGCGTTCTGCTTTCAAGAGCTCCTCTACATTTTCGTCATGGAAATCAGGGTTCCAGAACTCGCCTTTGTGATACATCAGATAGGCAGTATTATCAAAGTCGAGCGTCCAACCACCCCAGCCATTCCGGTACATATGTCCTGCTTTTCCCTTCGGAATGAGGTCAGAAGTAAATGTGGAGCTGTCCACCAGATTCAGCTTCACCTTGAGACCGACTTGGCCTAATTGCATTTCGATCGCTTGTGCTACCTCTTTAAACGTAGCATCTGTACCAGGGAGGAAGAGATCAAGCTCAGTTCCTTCCTTCACACCTGCTTCTGCGAGCAGTTGTTTTGCTTTTTCTGGATCATAATTGCGTAATGGCAGGTTAGGATCATAGCCGAAAGACATATCGCTTTGGAATGAATTGACGCGCTTACCATATCCGCCGAGCAGCGTTTCGATAATCAAGTCTGCATCAATCGCGTAAGCAATCGCTTCACGGACTTTTACATTGTCGACTGGCTTCATCGATGTATTGAAACGAATCGAATAAACGGTTGGCGACCCGACTTGCATCAGTTCAAGATCAGACATGCCCTTGATGGATTCTGTTTGGCTAATCTCGACTTTTTTCATAATGTCGATGGCACCTGTTTGCATTTCAGCGAGACGTGTAGTCGCTTCTGGAATAAAACGGAACGTTACTTTTTCCAGCTTCGGTTGACCTTGCTTCCAATAGGTTTCATTTTTCACCAGTACGACCTTGCTATCTTTTTCATAGCTATCCATTTTGAAAGGACCCGTACCTACTGGATGCGTGTTAAAGTACTCGTCCCCTTTTTCCTTGTAATACTTAGGCGGAACGATCACGGCGCCATAACCTGCCAGCTTTGTAATGAGTACAGGATCTTTTTCCTTGAGAATCATGTTGACTGTAAACTCGTCTACCACTTCTACACGGTCAATCGAAGCATAGTTCGCTTGCTGTGGTCCTTTTTTCCCTTCTTCACCAAGCAGGCGATCAAATGTAAATTTCACTGCTTCCGCGTTGAATGGCTCGCCGTTGTGGAAGGTAACTCCTTTACGAAGTTTAAATTGAAGTGTCTTGTCATCCTTGAACTCCCACGATTCAGCGAGTCCTGGCTGGATTTTCAAGTCAGTGGTACGCTCGACTAAGCCTTCAAATACAGATGTTGCTACAGTACTCCAATCAAGCAAAAACGTATCAATCGGATCCCAAGAGTGCGGATCTCCATTCACACCAAGTGTGAGTTCATTTTTTGCCGGAGCTTGCGCTTCTGTTTTAGGTTGCGGATTTGCCTGTGTGCTAGTGTCAGCCGGCTTACTCGAACATCCGCCCAAAGCAGCAGCTAGCACGAGTAATGCGGAGCAAGCGGTGATACCTACCTTCTTTTTCAAAACAAGTCCCCCTTTTCTTTTCGTTCTGGAATTCATGTTGAAAAAATATGATAGCCGTCATTTGTTCCTATTGGTTATACAAATGACAGGCAACATATCGACCATCGCCCATCGATTGAAATTCGGGCTTGTCCGTTTTGCAAATTTCCATACAATCCGGACAACGCGTATGAAACGTGCAGCCACTCGGCGGATTCGCAGGACTCGGTACATCTCCAGTCAAGATGATGCGCTCACGCTTCATTTTCGGCTTGGCAATCGGAACGGCGGACAGTAATGAGCGGGTATAAGGATGCAGCGGCTCTTCATATAGCGCATTTTTGGGTGCCAGCTCAACCATCCGTCCCAAATACATCACGCCGATCCTGTCGCAAAAATGCTTCACGACGCTCAAGTTGTGAGAGATGAATATGTAAGTGAGTCCGTATTGCTTTTGCAAATCTCTCATCAGGTTCAATACCTGGGATTGAATCGATACATCGAGCGCAGATACTGGCTCATCTGCCACAATCAGCTTGGGATTAAGCGCTAGCGCACGTGCAATGCCGATCCGCTGTCGCTGACCACCACTAAATTCATGAGGAAATCGTTCCGAATTTTCCGCTTTCAGACCGACAACCTGCATCAATTCCGCTACTTTTACCTTGCGTTCTTTTGACGTTTCATACAGTTCGAATATGATCATCGGCTCTTCAATGATCTCCCCGACTGTCATTCGCGGATTGAGAGATGCGAACGGGTCTTGGAAAATGATTTGCAAATCCTTTCGCTTCATCCTCATCTCATTTGGGGAAAGTGCCGCTAAATTCTCTCCTTGAAAAATCACTTCGCCACCCGTAGGCTCGAGCAATCGCAGAATGGCTCTGCCTGTGGTTGACTTCCCGCAACCGGATTCACCTACAATTCCGAGTGTCTCCCCCGTTGCAACGGTAAAAGAGAGATCATCAACCGCTTTGACGTGATTCGTTACCTTCTTTAATAATCCACTGCGAATCGGAAAGTATTTTTTTAACCCTCTCACTTCAAGTAAGGGCTTACATTCTGATTGTTCCAAAAGATTCACGTCCCCTCCGCTTACTCATACAGCCAGCATCTGCTTTTTGTACCATCATTCAGATCGAATAACGGTGGAGCTTGTTCGTAGCATTTGTCAAAAGCCTTCTGACATCGTTCAGCAAAACGGCATCCTGCGGGCATCTGACCTGGACTCGGAACGGTCCCGCCAATCGTAAACAAGTACTCCTGCTCTGTGTCCATATCCGGGATCGAGCCCAACAAACCAACCGTGTACGGATGCTTTGGAGTAGCAAATAGCTTTTCTACCTCGGCTTCCTCGACGACTTGCCCTGCATACATGACGACCACCCGATCACACATCTCTGCTACTACACCAAGATCGTGCGTGATCAGCATGATGGTCATCTCGCTCTTCTGCTGTAGCTCTCTCATCAGGTCAAGAATCTGCGCCTGAATGGTTACGTCTAGTGCGGTCGTAGGCTCATCTGCAACCAATAGAGATGGACTACAGGACATCGCCATCGCGATCATCACACGCTGCCTCATCCCGCCAGATAGCTGATGCGGATACTCATCAACGATTTCTTCCGCTCTCGGAATTCCGACCAGCTTCAGCATTTGGATCGCATGCTCTTTGGCTTGTTTTTTGTTCATACTTGTATGATTCAAGACGAGCTCCATGATCTGCGCCCCGATTGTATAAACCGGATTGAGCGAGGTCATCGGTTCTTGGAAAATCATCGCGATCTCTTTGCCTCGCACCTTCCTCATCTGATCCTTGGAAAAGGCAACCAGATTTTCACCGTTGTACAGGATCTCTCCTCCGTTGATTCGCGCGGTCCTCGGCAGAAGCCCCATAATGGATAGAGAGGTGACACTTTTCCCACAACCCGACTCCCCTACTACTCCAATCGTCTCACCTTTGTTGATTTGAAAACTAATTCCATCCAAAACGGTAATTTCTCCATTATCGGTTCGGAATCTCGTCTGAAGATTTTTGATTTCCAGCATCAAAGTCCCGCCTTTGCATCTGAATATCCCAGCTTGCTCATGATTTGATTCGCTACTGCTTTTGTCTCCTGTACCAAATACCCCAATCGATCTGGCTGAAAGCGTGATGTAGCTCCAGCCAAGCTCAAGCCAGCTATGACTTGTCCCGTAAAATCTCGAATAGGTACAGCAATGGCTGCGGAATCCGGCTCCAATTCACCGTAGCTGACTGTATAGCCGTTTTCACGTGCATCGTGGATCCATTGCCATAGCAGATCTTTGTCTATATTTGTGTCTGGTGAGATTTTCTTCATGTCCACCCGGTTCAACAATTCTTCGATCTCATGATCCGGCAGAAATGAGAGTAAAATGCGCGGGCATGCCCCTGCGTACAACGGTGATTTTCTACCTACCTGCGTATATACACGAACATACTGGCGGGTATCGACTTTTTCGATGTAAACCCCTTCGTCTTGATCACGAATAATCAAGTTGACTGCCTCATCCACCGTATCCCGCAGCTGCTGCATATACGGTAGCGCGATTTTCCTGATCTCCAGCCGTTGGGCAACAATGTTCCCAAACTCCAGCAGCTTCAATCCCAATTGGTATTTAGGCGGATTATGAGTGGTCGTTTTGGAGATAAAGCCGCGCATTTCGAGCGTCTGAAGAATTCGAAACACCGTACTCTTCGGCATATCTGACAACTCGACAAGCTCAGCCAGGCTTAATTCACTGTATTGGATAAAATATTCTAGAAACTCTAGCGTTTTTAATACACTTCGGTTTGCCGTTTTTTCTGTTTTGTCCATTTTCATCACCATCTTATTGTCCCAAAATACGGAACGTTATTTTGTATTTTGGCATGCCACAATATTAAATGAATTCAGTTATTTCCGTCAATACATTTTTACCCCTTAGCAATCAGGTCGTTTCTACCTACTGGCTCAGAGGTAATTTGTAGTTAAGGTTTTAGTGAATATTCTTTTTCTTAAACCGTCCACCAGAAACATCATGAATGTGACCGATTGCCAAAAATGCAGAGGAATCAATTTCCTCCACGATGGATTTCAGCTTCGCTTCTTCCAAACGGGTGATGACACAGAAGATGACTTTTTTGATATCTCCGGAGTAGCCACCTTCTCCATTCAAATAGGTGATTCCCCGCCCTAGTCTCGCCGTTAGCGCATCGCCAATTTCGGTTGGGTAATCACTGATGATCCATACTGATCTCGATTGTTCGAGCCCGACCATGGTGATATCGATCATTTTGTAAGCAATGTAGTAAGCAATTAACGAGTACATGGCCCGGTCCCACCCAAAAATGAAGCCGGCACTGCCTAAAATAAAAATGTTAAAAAACATGACCATTTCGCCGACCGAGAACGGACTTTTCCTCGTCATCAGGATCGCAACAATTTCCGTTCCATCCAAGGAGCCTCCCGTGCGAATGACAAGTCCCACACCGATTCCGATGATGATCCCCCCAAAAACGGCAGAGAGAAGCAAATCGTCCGTCAAGCTAGGAACATGATGGAGGTAGCTCGTACCCAACGACATCACGACAACACCGAACAGCGTAGAAATGGCAAATGTCTTGCCAATTTGCTTGTAGCCGATAAGTAAAAAGGGCAGGTTCAGCAGGAATAAAAATAATCCGAGTGGGCCTCCTGTCAGCTTTGAGGCCATAATGGATACACCGGTTACACCACCGTCAATGATGTTGTTTGGAACCAGAAATATTTCCAGTCCGACTGCCACCAACAAAGCTCCAATAATGATTCCGAGAGCTCTCAGTACGATCCTTCTTTTTTTCGTCCGCTTATGAGTGATCGGAGCAACTGCTTTTGCATCCATTTTGATCATCCTTAGCCGTTTTTTTCTTACCACTTCATCTTTCCCTGGTAGCAAAAAAAATAGCCAGCTAGAATTTCTCCCAGCCGACTCTTTCTCATCCGTTAGCCCCAAACAGCAATGGAAATAATGCCAATCGTGATCATCAAAGACATGGACAGACGCCATGCGCGTTGTCGCTCCTTTAGCAAGAAGACCCCGAGCAGCGAACCAAAAACCGTACTGACCTCACGAATGGGCGCAATAGCTGCCAGTGGTGCCAATGTCATAGCAAATAAAAACAACAAATACGAACCTGGTGACAAGACGGCACCGAGTACAATCGTTCGCCAGTTTTTTTGCCACTCACGGCGGATGAGTCCCTTTTTCCAAACGAAACCCCCTGCGACAATCAAACAGGCAAAGTTCGTTATTTCCAATAAAGCGAATGGAGATAATTGTTGTACGATTTGCTTGTCGGTTAACGTGTACCCTGTAATGCATAGTCCTACAGCAAATGCGTATCGTAGGGCGAGCGGATTCACTGGTTGAGCCTGACGATCTGTGCCAATCATTCCACTAATGGCGAAGACTCCGATTACGATGCAAATGACACCCAGCCATCCCGGTACAGATAAATACTCTTGAAAGAAAATCGCGCTAAAAAACGGAATGAGAAGCGTCCCCGTCCCCCTCATGATGGGGTATACCTGTGAGATATCCCCGTATGTATACGCCTTTGAAATCAATAAGGTATAGCATCCTTGAAAGAAAAAGGACATAAACAGAAAAAGAACCAAAGACCATGTCAGTTGTACGCGCATCAATTCCCAAATGAGAACAGGCAAGAGGATCACGGTTGTTGGCAATGTAATCAACCAAAGAAACGCCATTTTGCTCTCACTTTTTTTCGTGAACAGGTTCCAAACTGCGTGCGCAAGGCCAGATGATAGTACGAGCAAAATCGAAATCGATAGCATGTGTGCCCCTTCTCTCTCTTGTTGTACAAACACAACTAAAGACAATAAAACACATTGCGTTTAGTTGCTTTTCACTCGACGTGTACAGTATACACCCAGTCCCCGCAAAAATTAAGTATTGTTTCTGCTTATCGTCCAAACCATTTTATTGATCCTCTCGAACACACGCATCTTTTTCCATTCTCCGCATTTTGGGTTATAATGGAGGGATGACACTTCGTTCGGAGGATCTGACTACATGATGCAAAGAGAGTTGACTCGGGAACAAGCGATACAGCTAGGCGAGCAAATCCTAATTGCCGTCGAAGGACACATCATTGAACGGGGCTATACGTACTTTTCAGATGGCGTCGTCTTCAATACACGCGTAGAACAAGGCCAATATTTGACCAGTGATGTTCAAGGCTCCGAGGTGTATCATGCGCGCCTCGATATGGAAACGGTTCAAAACAGTACCTGTACCTGCCCTTATTCACGTATTTGCAAGCATATTGCTGCTACTTTTTTTCAGATGTACAGTGTGTTCGAGAATCCTCGTACATTTTTGACCCGCTCCCAACAACCAAGACGAGCTACTTTTTCTCCTCATCTGCTGATTCCTGCATACAAATATAGCCATACCGCTCCTGCTCAGCAGGATACAGCGTCTATTTCCTCTCCGCTTACTGCGAACAGCTCCGTCAAAGAATGGTGGGCATTTTTTGAGAGCTGGACACGTAACCTGTTTGCGGCCATGGAATCGTATCGAGCTTCCTCTGAGTTATTATCGAGCTATCAAAATGTGCTGAGTGTTGCTGCCTCGTGGCCGAAGGATCGGGCACAACTCTTTGTCATTCATGCCAATCTGTTTCATCTCATGAAGCTGACGCAATACGTCAAAACGTACCGTCAATCCTACTGGTTTCTGGATTTGGTTCAGACAGCCGAGCGGCTATTGGATCAATTAGAAGGGACATTGTACTTCGCAGATATCCCAGCTCTCTTGACTCACCATCAGGATGCCATCGTAGATACTCTTCAACTGACAAAACAATTGAAAGAAAACGAAGCCACTTCCCTCTACTGGATATTCGCTTATCAGATGTTATGGTGGATGCTATTGAAGAAGCCAGAGTGGATGCAAGAGGAGATCCATGTGCTGGATCAGCTTATCAACAATGAAGACAGTTCTGCCGCCGAAAAGGAAAAAGGGCTGCTGCTCCGTGCCCACTTTCATGTGATGGAAAAGGAGGACGAAGCTGCTCTACAAATCTGGAAAAAAATGAGCCGTTTGAACCTCTCCTTCTATTTGTCCTATATGAAATCATTCGCTCGCAATGGGGAATGGCAGCGATTTCTCGATTGGACTGCTTCGTTGACGTCCTTAATCGGGCAAGCCGAGACACAGCAATACCGACTCGTTATCGCCATTTGGCAGGAAGCGATGCAGCAAGTGGGACGATCAGCCGAGTGCGGCGCCAAGCTGAAGCAGTTCTTACCGAGCAGTTATCACGAATATGCCGCCTATTTATATGAAGAACGACAGTTTCAGCAATGGATTGATTTGCAAATGTCGTTTCAAGTGCCAATGGCAGATATCTCGGTCGTGCAGGTGAAAGAAATCGAGGAAGCCGATCCGACTCTTCTCTTCCCTTTTTACTTGCGTGAGGTGAACAGACTTATTGCCGAACGTAACCGAACGGCCTACAAAGAAGCGATCAAGCTCATGAAAAAGGTAAGGACGATTTACAACAGAGCAAACCAAGATGCGCGCTGGGAACGATACGTTGAACAATTATCTGCCAAACATAATCGGTTACGTGCTTTTCAAGAAGAGCTAAGGAGAGGAAATTTCAACTTATGAATACCGTCACTACATTTGTTCTAGACGGAGAGCTTTTGGCAGACGGACAATTCTTGATTACTGGCAAAGACACGCAAGGAGCAGTGGTCGATCCAGAAGAATTGGCAGGAACACTGTTTGCGTGGGATGAGTCATCCTATTACGGAACCTTCCTGGACAAAAACGAGCAGGGCGTATTGCTCAGCCCTGCCAAGGCCCTCTCCTTTTTCGTCTCTCCCCAGTGGCTTTTGCATCGGACCTATTCATCCAGCACACCATTTGAACAATTTACGCATGTAGCGGGAATGATCCGTGAGACGCTCGCACAAGGCTCCATTGCCCCTGATTTTTCTTCCTGGAAAAAAGGACAAATAGGCTGGAAAGTCATGCAAACTCCCGACGATTTCCCGGAGTACGGACACAGGTGGCTTTCGCTCGTCGTGGAGGAATCTGTGCAAGGCACTGGTGAGATTGGACGAAAGTGGGAGCAGCTATTAACGCAATACCCAGCTCTGTACGCCATGGGCGCCGAGCTTTCTCCACATCTTCTGGAACAGGAATGGTTGCAATCGATAGGCTGGCTGCCAGATACGACACCATTTCGCACATGCTTGCAAATCGTCGAAGCCGAGGAGCACCCCAATGACTGGCAACTCCAAGTGTATTTGCAGAATCGTGAAGAGCCAGATCAGTTATTTCTCATTGAGCCACATCAGTTGACGGCTGAGGGAGTAGCCACCGCTCGCATCCCTGCGGACTGGCGTGAACACTGGAATCGTTTTCGCACGGACCTAGCCAAATGCAAAGAGATTCTCCCGTGGCAAAAAGACACCCAGAAGAATCAAAGCCGTTTTCTCACCCAACTGACGAACGAGCAAGCATGGATCTTTTTGACGTCAAGCAGTTTGCAGCTGGTGCAAGCCGGTATTCACGTCTTTCTGCCAGCTTGGTGGGAACAAGTACGCCGGGTAAAACCGAAGCTAAAAGCCAAGATTACATCCTCTGTCGGGGCTAGCAGACAGTCCTTCCTGGGTGTCTCCCAGCTTATGGATTTTGAATGGAAGCTCGCCTTGGGACCTGTGGAGCTCAGCGAAGAGGAATTTGAGGAACTCATTAAACAAAAGCAGCGCCTGCTGAAAATTCGTGGGCATTGGGTACAATTGACTCCCGATCTATTCTTGCAGCTACAGGAAGCACTCAAGAAAAACCAAGCGAAAAACGGCATGACCCTGCGTGATGTCATGAGAATGCACCTCGCCCCTACTGTGGAGGTTGAGGAGCTACCCGATGATGAGTTCGATTTCGACACTTCCCTAACGGTTGAAGTTCAGCTAAACCAGCATTTGCAAGAGTTGTTGAATCAATTGCAAGAAACAAAGCGCGTCCCGATCATGGAGCAGCCATCTACTTTTCACGGGACGTTGCGAAATTACCAGCTGGAGGGCAGTTCGTGGTTGTTCTTTTTACGCCGTTTTGGATTGGGAGCTTGTCTGGCCGATGACATGGGATTGGGAAAAACGGTTCAATTTATTACGTATTTGCTTCATGTCAAACAACATGGCCCAGCCAGTACTCCTTCTCTCTTAATCTGCCCGACCTCGGTCATAGGCAACTGGCAAAAAGAGCTGAAGCGCTTCGCCCCCTCTCTTCAAGTAATGATTCACTATGGCAATGATCGCCAAAAGAAGGAGGCGTTTTTGCCAGCGATCAAAGGAGCGGATCTGGTGATTACCTCCTATGCTCTGTCCCATTTGGATGAGCAGGAGCTAGGAATGGTTACATGGGATACGATATGTCTCGACGAGGCGCAAAATATTAAAAACGCCTATACAAAGCAAGCGTCCGCTGTGCGCGATTTGAAAGCATGGCACCGGATTGCTCTCACAGGCACACCCATCGAAAATCGTTTGAGTGAGCTCTGGTCCATTTTTGATTTCTTGAATCCCGGCTACTTGGGAAGTCTCGGGGAATTTACCCAGCGCTTTGTTCACCCCATCGAACGCGACCAAGACCAGCAGCTCATCAATCAAGTGCAACGACTCATTCAGCCTTTCCTGCTCCGTCGTGTGAAAACCGATCCGAACATTCAGCTCGATTTGCCGGACAAGAATGAGAGCAAGGAATATGTACCGCTGACTACCGAGCAAGGCGCACTTTATGAGACAGCGATTCAAGATATGTTTGATCGAATGGAAAAAGCCTCTCCTATGGAGCGGCGCGGTCTGATTCTGACGACACTGACACGTCTCAAACAATTGTGTGACCATCCCGCTCTCATTTTGAAGGAAATCTCAACAACAGATGAAGCCAGTCGCTCACACAAATTGGAAAGGCTACTGGAATTGGTGGAGGATATTCGCCAAAAGAAAGAGCGTTGCCTGATTTTTACCCAATACATCGAAATGGGAAATTTGCTCCAACGGGTACTGACACGAGAAGGCTATGGACCTGTCTACTTCCTAAATGGGGCCACGAAGAAAGAAAAGCGCGATGAGATGATCACTCGATTTCAAGACGCGACACTCCCAGACCATGAACGCGGAGCCATCTTCATTCTTTCCTTGCGTGCGGGCGGAACCGGCTTGAACTTGACGGAAGCCAACCACGTCATTCACGTAGATCGCTGGTGGAATCCTGCGGTAGAAAATCAGGCCACTGACCGTGCTCATCGAATAGGACAGCAGCGCAATGTTCACGTCTACAAATTCATCTCGCTCGGGACGATTGAGGAACGCATTGATGAAATGATGGAGAGAAAGCTATCGTTGAGCCAGCAAATTGTCGGGACGGGCGAAAGCTGGATCACGGAGCTATCAACGGAGGAGCTGCGAGACTTGTTCACCCTGCGCCATGATTGGCTAGACACGAAAGGATAGGTGGAGAATGGAGCGAGTGCAACAAAACGACTGCAATTCCACTACGCGCCGCCCTACAGAAGAGCCCAAGCTACCCGAGGCATGGCTGCGTTTTTTGGAAGCTGTTCAAGAACAATTTTCCGATAACCAATCAAAGAAAGAATGAGTGCGAAAAACCCAAGGCCTGATCACGTTAAGGATCGAGCCTTGGGTTTGATTTTCTTAGTGGAAAGGAAACCTCCACTGTTGTCCCTTTATTCGGGGTACTCGAAAAATGGATATACCCGTCGTGTGCTTGCATGATTTTATAACAAATCATAAGTCCTAGCCCGGTCCCTTTTTCCTTAGTGCTATAAAAAGGCTCCCCTAATCGTTTTAGCCGTTCTTCCGCCATACCGCAGCCTTGATCAATGATTCTAATCATCACTTGCTCGCTTTCTTTATGCCTAGCCACGATGTGAATCGTCCCGCCATCTTCCATCGACTCAACGGAGTTTGACAGAAGATTCATGAAAAGCTGCTGAATTTGATTCTGATCGCACCAAATCGAGGCCCCTTCCACTTCCTTGACATCCAGCACCAGATGATGACGCTCTAGCTTTATTTGCACCAATCGTGTAACCTGCCGCAGCAAATTCGCTAGATTTTTAGGTTCGTACGGTTCTGTGCACTCTCTTGATAAAAAGACGTATTCTCGTAGCACACTCTCTAATTGGTGAAATTCAGCCTGCATAATATCAAAATATTCCCGCTTCCATTGATCTCGACGGAGCAATTGTACGAAGCCTTTGATGGAAGTGACCGGGTTTCGTATTTCGTGTGCAACCCCGGCAGCCATTTGCCCAATGACGGATAGCTTGTCTATCTTTTGTAAAAACTCTTCTGTTTGCACGTGCTTCGTGTGATTTCGAATGAGAAATATGACTTGGTTCGTCTCATGTTCTTCCTGAATCACCGGGGTGCCTTTTGCCTCCAGCGTGATCTTTTTGCCATTTCTGTCCGGGCAAGTAAATGTAATGAGGCGAGGCTGCTTCTCCACCGTGATCTGACGAATCGTTTGCATAGCAAGCCTGCCCGTTTCCAGTGGCAGTACAGCTAGCAGGTGTCGATTCACTACTTCATCAGGAGCGATCTCCAGAACGGATTGAACGGATGGTGAAATATACGTAATGATCCCTTGACTATTGATGATCACGATAATGTCAGACAAGTTTTCTGCAATCAATCGATATGGCGATTCGCTCACACGTTCTGCTTCTTGTGCTTTTTTCAACTCGGTAATGTCGACACACGAAGCAATTACTTCCTTCACACGACCATCGGAAAAGATCGGACGAAAAGCAGCCAGATAGCGAATCCCGTTGACACTGCCTTCGTAAAACACGTTTTGCTCGCCGCTCCACGCTCGCTCATACGATTCCATTTTGCGTGGAATCTCTTCAACCGGGATCATATTCAGCAAATCTTGTCCAATCACTTGTTCCGGTGTCATTCCCATGCGAAAAAGCATCTCTCCTTCGCACAGCGTATGAATGAACACATCTCCCTGTTTCCGAAAAGCAAATGTCATTCCTTGTTGCTTGCGAAGAACGTCTCCTCGCTCACGCTGATCCACTTCGTATGTATCAAAAGCTCGGTGTTGTCCACCATTGAGTAGTAGAAATGCACTATTCCTAAACCTTTCCTCACGCTTCAACACACGAGCCAAGTCTTCGGCAGGCATAGGCTCACTAAACCAAAATCCTTGAGCAGAATCACAACCAAGCTGCCAAAGAAAATCTAGTTGCTCTTGCGTCTCTACACCTTCTGCCGTTACTTGCACACCCAGACTTCGTGCCATCGCCATGACGGTTTTGATAACAGTCGCCTGCGTGACATCGCTCATGCATTCCTTTACACAGGATTGATCGATTTTTAGCTTGTTCATCGGAAAGCGGGATAGATGTTGAATGCTGCTATAGCCCTTCCCAAAATCATCCAAGCTGATTTTTACCCCGATCCTTTTTAATTCTGCTAAAATCTCGATGGTACGCTCCCCATCCCTGGTAGAGTCCTCGGTAAATTCCAGCTCCAAATAGTGAGGCTGCAAGTTTGTTTCGTCTAAGATCGTTTGAATGGTGCTACCTAACTGCTCCGATTCCAAGGCATAGGATGACAGATTCACGCATGTCACAAGAGGTGGTAGTCCAGCGTCCTGCCAAGCTTTGTTCTGCTTGCAAGCCGTTCTGATCACCCATTCCTCTACCAAAAGAATCAACCCGCTCTTTTCTGCTAACAAAAATACCCAATCCGGGGGCAGTAGCCCTCTTTGATGATGGTTCCATCTTACCAGAGCTTCTGCTCCGATTATTTTGCCTGTTCTTAGATCGTAGAGTGGTTGATAATACAGGCTAAGCTGTTGATTGACAACCGCTTGATGAAAATCTCGAACGTAGCGATCCAGTTCCTTTTGGTTCATTGTCTGTATACGAACCACGCCTTCCTGGAAATCATTCTGATTTTTCCAACTTTACCCCTGACTCTACTTTATAGGAAGAGGCTAGCACATGTCCATACGTCTACGGTGTATAGAAAAAACCCTCCACAAAGGAGGGTCAGCTACGCACGAATTCTCATCAGAGCACGCTCTTCTTCTTTTATCCGCGGACAGGTATAGCAATACTTTTGCTCCCCCGTCTTATAGTACAAACAGCATTGATTCTTGATGCGCACTTTCGCTTGGGGATCACGCATATCTTCAATCCAGCGCACACGCACGCGAAATGGATTTTTTTGCAATCCAAAGCTCTCGCCTTCCAGCTGATTACAGAGGACATCGTAATCAGCCTTCACTTGCTGCTTGATGCTATCTTGTTCTACCAACGCCACAAAAGCATCCGTATGGTAATTGAACTTGGTCGGGAACTGGCCCCAGAGCATCGCTTCGGGGTTTCCCGTTACCTTTGCAAGAGTCGTGAGCAACGGGTGCAGGAAGTCGTGGAAATACGCACGATAGCATTCCTTCAGCCAGATTGCGCGCTCTGCTTCGCTGGAAGGCGCTTCTACGATCTCATACGCCGGGATCACAAAGGCAAATTGCGGATAATCATCCTCGTAAAATAATTCAATCGTCATATTATCCAGCGTCATGGTAAGTGCACGATTCCAGACAGAGATCATATACTGAAGACCGAGAGAAGGGCTCGTGAGCCAACTGCTGATGTAAGTACCAGCAGCAGTCAGCTCATGTGCCTTGATTAGCGGAGCATAGATTTGTACGAGCTCATTCATATGTGTCGGGTCTACCAAATCTCTTGCCTTCATCGAAAATAAGGCATTGGGTCTCGGTTTAGAAGTAAGATCAAACCGTTGTGCTATAAAATCGTCATCCCACTCTTGCATCACGATCTCCCTCTCTATTCATTATCAAGAAAAGACGCTGTTTGACTGGTCGAGGTACGTGCCGAACTGTGCTTGATACAGTCTGCTATAGAGGCCTTCACGAGCCAAGAGCTGATCATGACTTCCTTGCTCGGTAATACCTTGTTCCGTTACAACGATGATTCGATCTGCATTTTTAATGGTAGCCAATCTGTGGGCGATCACCAATGTCGTACGGCCCTTGGACAATTCCTGCAAGGACTGCTGGATCGCCGCCTCCGTTTCGGTATCGAGTGCAGAAGTAGCTTCATCCAAAATCAGGATCGGCGGGTTTTTCAAGAACATGCGCGCAATCGCCAGCCTTTGTTTTTGACCACCGGACAATTTGACTCCGCGTTCACCAATGATCGTCTCCAGACCAGCAGGCTGAGAACGGATAAACTCTTCTAGTTTAGCCAGACGCGCTGCCTCCCAGATCTCTTCCTCTGAGGCGTTTAGTTTTCCATACATGATATTTTCGCGAATCGTCCCTGAAAAGAGGAACACATCTTGCTGAACGATCCCGATTTGGCTGCGCAATGATGCTAACGTGATTTGGCGAATATCCATTCCATCAATGGTGATGCTGCCCCCACCGATCTCATAAAATCTCGGCAAGAGACTGCACAATGTGGTTTTTCCTGCTCCAGAAGGGCCTACAAACGCAATTGTCTCGCCCGCCCGGATGTTCAAATCAATGTTTTGCAAAACAGATGACTCTTGGTCGTAGCTAAACGAAACATTCTTGTAGGAGATATCGCCCTTCAATGATTCTACCTGGATCGCATCTGGAGCATCCGCAATATCCGGTGCTGTATCCATGATTTCGATGTAGCGCTTAAAGCCTGCAATCCCTTTTGGATAACTCTCGATAATCGCATTAATTTTCTCCAACGGACGGAAAAACACATTCGTTAACAGCAAGAAAGCGACAAATTCACCGTAGGTCAATTCGCCTTGAATAACAAACCAGCTGCCGCAAATCAGGACAAACAAATTGACTAACCGCATCAGCACGTAACTGACAGAAATATTTTGGGCCATAATTTTGTAGGACAACAGCTTGGTGATCCGGAAACGCTGATTGTTCTCTGCGAATCTTTTGTTTTCAAATTGCTCGTTGGCAAAAGCTTGTACGACACGCATTCCGCCTACGTTGTCCTCCACACGTGCGTTGAAATCCGCCATGTCACCGTACAGACGATGGAACGCTCCCGTCATTTTTCGGTTGAAGTAAACAACGAAGAATATCAAGAGCGGAATCACACAAAACGTAAGTATCGCCATTTCTTCATTAATATTAAACATCAATAGAAATGCACCGATCAGCGTCATCACGGCGATAAACAAATCTTCCGGACCGTGGTGAGCGACCTCCCCGATCTCCATCAAGTCATTCGTTAGGCGAGATAGCAGATGCCCCGTCTTGGTATTATCGAAAAAGCGGAAAGAGAGCTTTTGAATATGGTCGTACAGCTTCTTCCGCATATCCGTCTCGATATTAATTCCAAGCATATGTCCCCAATACGTGACGACATAGTTCATCCCGGCGTTAAGACCATACAAAGCCAAAAGTCCAATGCACGCCCACACGATCATGTTCCAATCCTTGCTTGGAAGTAATTGATCGACAACCATGTTCACTGCAAGCGGAAATCCCAACTCCAACAAGGCAACGAATACTGCACACGTGAAGTCGAGGATGAATAATCCACGATAAGGCCGATAGTAAGAAAAAAATCTGCGAAGCATTGAAGCAGCAACTCCTCTCTCTCAAGAACAACATCAATCATGTATTTGATTTTGAAAATCATTTTCATTATATATGGATTTGCTTTTTATATCGATGCTTTATTGGAATTTTTTTCTTCGCGGAGCACATTCGCATAAAAAACGGTTCGAAACCCTTTATCCATCAAGGAATAAGAGGCTCGAACCGGAAATCACTCAGCGTAAATCTTGATAAGCAGGTACCCCACCCGCTCCTTTGGCAGAAAGGATCGCATTAACAACCGCTTCCGCCAGCACTTCTACACTTAGCGTCCCGACGAGATTGACCGAAGCATCCACGCCCCCTGTGGCGATGGCAAAAATCGTATCTCCATCACTCATCGTGTGAACCGGATGAATCGTTTTTGCGAGTCCATTATGCGCCATTTGCGCGACTTTATTCGCTTGTACTTTATTCAAATTCGCGTTGCTCGCGACCACTGCGATGGTAGTGTTCGTCCCTGCCGGAACCGGGGGTGTTGCAGCATCGATCATCCAGGACAAGCTATCGCGGATATTGCCATCCTCTCCCCTCGCTCCTGCCAAAATTTCTCCTGTGGAGGGTAACCGCACTTCTCCGACGGCGTTCACCGCTACGATTGCACCTACCACGAGACCATTTGGCAAACGGCGAGAAGCTGTTCCAAGCCCACCCTTCATCGCTCGCTTCATCCCAGCCATTTTTCCAACTGTCGCACCCGTCCCTGCCCCAACATTTCCTTGCTGGACTGGCTGTTTGCTGGCAAGACGAGCAGCCTCGTAGCCCATTTGTTGATCCGGACGGATTTTGGCACTGCCGATCGATAAATCAAAAATAACCGCAGCTGGAATGATAGGGACCACGCCCACCCCAACATTGTAGCCTTGCCCCTGTTCTTCCATATACCGCATGACACCGCTTGCCGCATCCAAGCCATAGGCACTGCCCCCTGTTAAAACGACAGCATTGACCTCCTGGACAGAATTGATCGGATTCAACAAATCCGTTTCTCGTGTCCCAGGTGCAGAGCCTCGTACATCTACCCCGCACGCTGAGCCTTTTTCCAGCACGATCACTGTACAGCCCGTCAAGGCTTCCTCATTTTGGACTTGTCCGACTTTGACGCCAGGAACATCGACAATCGTACCACCCGCAAGCTTTGGCTTCTTTCCTTCGCTCGCTTCCTGTCCCGTAGCAGAGCCTGCTGCCAAAAACGATCCCGGTACAGCTGCAGCGAGACCAAGCATCGCTGTTCTTTGCAGGAACTTTCGCCTGGATACAGCAGGGGCTACTTGTCCCTCATCCTTCCAATCTTTGGCCATGTTCACAACCACCTTTCCTTACGTAATTGGACAGCTCTTCTTAGTTGTTAGAAAATTCAGTCTGTTTATTTATGATAGCGCTATCGACCGGAATGCTCAATCCTGCAAAAACGTCAAGATTTCCTCTTATTTCATTTTTGCAATAGTCCGATCATATTTCCGAATTGGTAAGCGTGAAAATGCAGTGCTAGAATGATCAGTAACAATATTCCTGCTTTTTAACTGCAAAGGTTGTGACAGAAAGATGGAATTTTCATGGAAACGTAATTTGATTGTGTTATGGATTGGGGTATTTTTCTGTAGCACCGCCTACTCCATCTCCATCCCTTTCCTGCCCATCTTCCTCCATACTTCACTGGGGGTCAATGAGCATCTGGAAGCCTGGTCCGGCATTTCGTTTGGCATTACGTTTTTAGCAAGTGCCCTCATCTCGCCATTTTGGGGCTCTCTTGCGGACAAATATGGACGAAAGCCTATGTTGATTCGCTCTGGATTTAGCCTCGCTTTGTTGTACTTCTTGACGTACTTGATTACGGACCCCTATTTGTTTCTTGTGTTACGGATCTTCCAGGGCTTGCTTGCCGGCTACGTACCTGCCGCCATTGCGTTGGTAGCGACGAATACACCAGAAAAAAGCGTCGGGTACGCACTGGGGATTATGGCGACTTCGGGTGCAACTGGAGGAATCATCGGTCCTTTGGTTGGCGGTGTCGTAAGCCATGTGTGGGGAAACGCGGAAGCTTTCATTTTTTCAGGATTTGTCGTGCTCGTAGCAGCGCTGATCGCTACTTTCTTCGTAAAGGAAACGAACTTGAACCGCTCCGGCAGTCGCTCGAGTGTACGCGAAGATTTGCGCGCTGCGATGGCAAACCGCCCGTTGATGTCCATTCTAGGTATGAGCTTGATGGTCACGATTTCCGTTATGCTTCTTGAACCTTTATTAACGGTGTATGTCATGCAATTGGGCGCTTCGCAGCAAGACGCATCCCTCAGCTCCGGCATCATTTTTGCGGCAGTAGGAATCGCGACAGTCATTGCTGCTCCACAGTGGGGAAAGCTCGGGACAAAGGTCGGCTATTCCAAAATCATGTTTATCGGCTTAATGGGTGGAGCCATCGGAAATTTACTGCAATTTTTCTTCACCAATCTGTACGGATTTGGCATTTTGCGATTCGCGTACGGACTGTTTTTTGCCGCTGTTTATCCATCGATCAACGCCATGATTGTAAAAGTTACGGAACCAGAATTTCGTGGCAGAGCGTTTAGCCTGAACCAATCCTCGACGCAGCTTGCGACGATGATGGGGCCAATCATTGGCGGATTTCTCGGGGGACTCATCCCGATTCGCTTCGTCTTTATCATCAATGGCATTGCGCTGTTGATTACTGCCATCCTGATTCGATCCAAACGATCCCAATTGGCCGGACAGCCGTTGAAGCAGCAGACAACGGAGCGTCAGCTAGCGACGAAGTAACAAGTGTACCACGATCACAAGCAAAAACTCCCTCTCAAGCGTACAGGTGAGCAACTGGCGATGACAGAAGGGAGTTTTTTCACGTGATCCCGCCTTTTCTTCCACGATTGTATTCGTTACAATAGTAGGTATTCAGATGATGAACAGAAGATTCTGACAACCACAAAGTCAAATTACATACGCCATGGAACTACCCGCCTATTCCGATTTGACGAGACCACTCATTTTGTCTGAGGAAAGGGGCATACGTATTTGTCGGGGAAAACGGTGATTTTGCTTATTCTGATCATAATTGGGCTGATCTGTGTCAATCTTTTTGTCTCCAACGGTTTTATCCGCCTGCTTGCCATCGTAGGAATTTTAGGGATTACCTTTGTTCTGCAGGGGGCTGTGATTCGAAAGAGGTAAGCCGGCGATTACCAGCGAAGGTGATCTACACCGTCACGCTGGCTTTTTTATGAAAACAGCAACGGGCTCGGTTGAAAACGCAAGTCCTAGCCCGCCGCTGTTACATTCGCGCAACTTACTCACGCCCTGTCTCCCTCTCATGAATGGACGAGCACAATCTTCCCACGCACTCTACCCGTTTGACTATAGAGATGCGCATCTCGAACCCCTTCAATGGTCAATGGATATATCTTAGTCAAAAAAGGCTTTACGTGTTTGGCTTCCACTAGCTCACGGATACGATTCATGTTTACCCCATCTGGACGCGTAAACACAAAAGTAACATCCAGCTCTCGTTCTTTCTCAGCCGCTTCAGCGAACGAAGGTTTCTTGGCATCACGCTCGCTGATAATGGTTGCCACTCTTCCTTGCCGCTTCATAAATGTTAAAGCATCACCGTATGCTTCTCCACCCAGCGTGTCCAGCATGAATGTAAATTGTGTAGGGGTATGAAGTGATCCCTGATCATACACGATGACTTCATCTGCTCCCAGCTCACGGACATAATCGCTGTTTTTGGAGCTGGTTGTCGTCGCCACATAGGCACCTAGTGCTTTTGCTAGCTGGATCGCCATGGAACCAATCCCGCCGCTTCCCCCCAACACCAGGACTTTATCTCCCGCTTGCACCTTCCCTACCTCCACCAATGCCTGCCAAACCGTTAGTCCGACCAGCGGAAGCGAGGCCGCTTCAGCATACGATAAACCACGTGGCATCGGGGCTACGATATTCGCGGGAACGACAATTTCATCTGCGTATGTCCCTTCTCTTTCCAGTTCTGGACGAAAGAAGACATCATCCCCGATTTGAAAATCCTGTACAGTCGTACCGACAGCTGTTACCGTGCCCGCCGCATCCCACCCTAAAATAAGTGGCAGTTCAAAAGGAAAATCTGCTTGCAGCAGTCCTTCCCGCACCTTCCAATCCACGGGATTTACCCCGCTCGCTTTGATCGAAATGAGTAAATCGTCCGGCCCGATTGGTTTTATAGGCCATTCAATTTCTGTTAACTTCTGAATACCGCCGTATTGCTTGATGCCAATTCCTCTCATCGAACTTCCCCTTTTCATTCGACTATTTTTCGCAATTGGTTTTCGATGTGACTCTCTCCCCATTCACACATGACATCCAGAACCTTCGACAGAGTCTTGCCATACTCAGTCAAGTCATACTCGACGCGTGGGGGAACCTGCTGATACACATTGCGGGTGATGATGTTGTCCGCTTCCAATTCGCGCAGTTGCTGCGTTAACATTTTTTGCGTGATGACAGGCATTGATCGTTTCAGTTCGCTTGTCCGCTTCGTCCCTTTTGCCAACAAGCAGAGGATCACCACTTTCCATTTCCCTCCAATGACCTCCAATGTTGCCTCTACAGGGATATTGTATTTTTCCATTTCCTCCCCTCCTCATATGAAGCTGTAGTCAAACTCGCTCCGCTGAATCGATATGTGCCGGGAAATAAGGCAATACTTCTTGCCCTAACTCATCGATAACCTCGTCAATGGGACGCTTGCTAGGGAACAGGGCGAAGAACAAATGATTCACGCCGACCTCTTGATACATGGCCAGCAGTTCTAAAAGCATTTTTCTACCGACTCGGTACCCTAATCGAATCGGCGTGACCGACTCATCCGGATTTTCCGCAAGATCCAAGTGAAGAGGCTGAATAAACGGCTTGAATACACCTGGATGATATATCTGGACCAGCTCTCTCCATTCTTGGATGGCATTTGCTTGATTGAATGGATCACGCGGGTAATAAATCCAACCATCTCCGTTTTGCGCAAACCAGTCCATCGTTTGTTGACTATACCCCGTGATAAAGGTAGGAATGGGCGCGGTTGATTTTGGCACCAGATTCGCTCCATCAATCATGCCGTATGGGGAGTTGATTTTTGGGAAATCCTCTGCCATGACCTTCTGCAAGTAGTCGTAGCCATCGCGAAACAGCTCCGCACGCTGTTCATGCGGCACATTCAATCCATGAAAATCAGCCCGTCGGTCCCCAGAAGAAATACCCATCATCAAGCGCTGGGGAAACAAATTTTCAATGGTCGCTGTCTCTTTTGCCACGCGCAACGGATGCCGCAGTGGAAGCACGATGCTCGAGGTACCAAAAGCGATTTTTTTGGTTTGCGCAGCCAAATAGGTTAAATAAATCATCATGTCATAAATTTGCCCGGTTGCAGGGTCACCAAAAGCGGGGTCCTGCAAAATGACATCCCGCAGCCAGATTCCGGTAAAGCCATAGTCTTCTGCCGCTTGGACGAGTTCAACCTGGCGCTCCATTGTCGGTGCTTCCCATTCGTATGCTTCCAGCGGAATGTGAAATCCCAAGGTCATCTTCCCTTCTTGGAACATTCGCTGAAAACCATAATGACCGTCGAATTTGCTCATCGATGCTCTCTCCTCACGTGATGTATTTGGAAATCAACGGCGGAAACGCATGCTTTCATCGCATCCGCCGTCTTTGTACGATTAACGACGAGCTTTTTCCAGCTTGCTGCTGATCATTGTGAGTAATGCGGCACCTAACACCATCACTCCGCCGACCCATGGCGTATGAATCAAGCCAATGGTATCGACGATGATTCCTCCCACGAAGGCTCCAATCGCAATGCCGAGATTGAAAGCAGCAATGTTAATGGCAGAAGCAACATCAACAGCACTAGGCACGTATTTTTCAGCCAACTGCACGACATATACCTGTAAGCCCGGTACGTTCATAAAAGCCAGGAGGCCCATCAACATTATCGTGAGCGTTCCCACCCATTTAAGAGGAGCGGTAAATGTTAAGATGATCAGAATGATCGCCTGAATGATGAACATCCAGCGCAGCGCTTTTATCGGATTCTTGTCAGCTGCTTTTCCCCCGACCGTATTTCCAATCGCTACCGCAATCCCATACACGAGAAGTATCAGACTGACGGCACTCGCCTGATAACCTGTGATTTCTTCCAGAATCGGACCTAAGAACGTAAAGGTTACAAAGGTACCGCCGTAGCCAAGTGCCGTAATCGCAAAGACAAGCAACAGTGGCAAGTTTGTGATTATTTTCACTTGGTCTTTAATAGAAGCAGGCTTGGCTTTCTTCAAATTGCTTGGTACCAGAATCGCTGTCGAGATAAGGGCAATCACGCCAAGAATGGCAACTCCCCAAAAAGTCGCTCTCCATCCAAACATTTGTCCAATAAACGTTCCCAAAGGTACGCCTGTAACGGTTGCAACAGTCAGACCCGTAAACATCGTTGCAATCGCGCTGGCACGCTTGTTTTCTGGCACCAGATCGGCTGCAATCGTCGAACCGATGGAGAAAAATACCCCATGAGAAAACGCGGTAAAGAAACGGGCAATAATTAATATCGCAAAGCTACTCGACAAGGCTGCCGCACTGTTTCCGACAGCAAAGACAATCATCAAAAGCATGAGCAGCGCTTTGCGTGGAATTCGACTTGTGAGTGCTGTAATAATCGGTGCTCCAATAGCTACCCCTAATGCATATCCAGAAATAAGAAGTCCAGCTAAGGTGATGGTTACTTTCAAATCCTGTGCGACTGTAGACAACAAACCGACGATAACAAATTCAGTAGTCCCGATACCAAATGCGCTGATTGCGAGAGCAAGTAAAGCAAGAGTGGAGTTTTTCGCATCAGCTGTTTGCTGCTTTACGTTGGATGTAATCGTGCTCATCTGAGTTGTATCCTCCCTTAATTTTTCTTGCCATTCACAAAGCAGGGCCCTTACTTATCATGATTGGCGAATATGTTGGATCTGAATGCTATTATGTCTCATGCCTCACTTGATAGGAAGTACGTACTTTCAAGTATCATAGGCACTAAAAAGTACCTTACACCAGTAATCAAGCAATAAAAAAAGCCGGGAAGACTGACTCCCCGACTCATACCTTATCTCTCTTGCAGCGCTACTTTTAATCCTAATAAGATGTAAACAGAACCTACGATCTTGCCACTCCAGCGACCCAGCCAGGAAATTCGTTTCACCAGATGCCCCAACGGTCTGATACTGATCGCAATCAACGCGGTGTAAAAGAACCCCAAGATGGCGAAAATCAGTCCCAGGACAAGGAATTGAAGAATGGCTGCTCCACGCTCAGGATGTACAAATTGCGGTAGAAACGCCAGAAAGAACAACGCCGTCTTCGGATTCAGAACTTCTGCGAGGATGGCTTGCCCATACGATTGCAGCGGCGGCAACGGTGTTACTTTTGGCAGCTCTGGGTCAACCGGTCTTTCAAGCATGGCCCGAACTCCTAAATAGACCAAGTATGCCGCTCCCGCAAATTTTAAGAGATTGAATGCCCATGCAGATGTCATCAATATTGCGGATAAACCAACCGCAGCAAAAATCGTGTGAATGAAGTCGCCGGTGGCAATGCCCAGCCCTGCCATAATCCCTGCTTTACGTCCTCCCTGAACGGTACGCGTCGCAGTTAGCAGGACAGCGGGTCCCGGAATTAAAAAGAGGCCGATCACAACAGCCAAAAATGCTCCCATGGTAGTCCAATCAAACATGTGCTCTCCCTCTTTGTATCGAATATTCAAATTCTCTTCCTAATCATAAACGATGTGCAGCGAGAACGATACGGTTTAGGCTTACTTTTCGCCTTCATGAGCTTGTGGTGGAAACAAAATCGTGATGGTCGTTCCCTCACCCACTCTGCTATCCAACGAGATGATTCCCTTGTGTGCCTCTACGATCCCTTTCACAATCGTCAACCCCAATCCTGCTCCACCGCGTTCCCTTGCTCGCGAGCGATCTCCCCGATAAAAACGCTCAAAGACGTACGGGAGGTCCTTTTGATCGATGCCTGTGCCGCTGTCCTTCACTTGCAACCGGACCATCGTACTCGATTTGTCTACTGTGACTACGACTTCTCCACCTGCTGGCGTATGCTTGCAGGCATTCGTCAACAAATTGGCCACGATTTGCGCCAGTCTCTGCCTGTCCCCTTTGATCCAGACAGCGTGATCTCCTTTGAAGTGAAAATTCATTTGTGCACGGGCAAACGTAGCACTCATTGACTCAGTAACTTCTTTGACAACCTCACGTAGTTCTACCTCTTCACTGCGCATTTGCAAGGAACCCGACTCCACCTGAATCACCTGATCTAAATCGCGGACGAGACGGCTCAAACGCAGTACCTCTGACCTTGTGCTTTCAAGATTTTTGGGAGTGGCTTCCCATATGCCGTCGATCATCCCCTCTACTTGCGCCAGCAAGGTGTTCAGTGGTGTTCGTAATTCATGGGCAATATCAGAGGTCAGTCGCTTGCGCAGCTCCTCCTGATGTTCAAGACTTTGGACCAAGTTGTTAAAAGCAGCGACCAATGACGTAACTTCATCCTTGCCACGTGGCTCCGGGACGCGTATCGACAGATTGCCTCGCGCGACTAGTTGCGCTGCCGTACTCACTTGGACGACGGGACGCACCATGGTCCGAGCGAGCAGTATGCTGATGATAATGACCAAGATGAGCAGCACAGCCATCGTCCACAACGTCGTGTTTTTATGCGCCCATTGGAAATGACTTTCCAAGGTCATGTACGCACTCCGATCATCGTGGCTTATTACCAGTTGCCCGATCATGACTCCCTTACTGACAAGGGGAATCTTGTCTACACTGTAATTGCTCATATGGACTCGCGGCTTACCCCATTCGTTTTGTACTTGTTGCTGTTGATCGAGGAGAGTGATATGCAATCCCAAGACCTCAGAAACCGCTTCAAGCTTATGATAGGCTTCCGCTCCCCAGCCTTGACTGTCCTGATACGCTTGGAGTGCGACACGCGATATTTCTTGGTTATGCTGATTTCTCACTTCATTGGCATACATGGAAAAATGAACATCCATTTCCTTTACGGACAACAACGAGGAGAAAAGAACAGCGCATGCGCCGACTGTCATGATCACAAAGGCGAGCTTTACCCAAATATGCTTCATCGTGGCCTCACTTCTTCATGGGATCGTCAAAGCGATATCCCAATCCATACACCGTTTTGATATATTCAGGTTGCTTCGGGTCTATCTCTATCTTTTGGCGAAGATTTTTGATATGCGTATCAATGGTTCGGTCGTATCCTTCGAAATCAAAACCCATGACCTCACGCACGAGCTCCTCCCTGCCCCACGTTCTCCCTGGATAACGGACAAGCGTTGTGAGCAAGCGGTATTCATTTGGCGTAACCTCCAAAGCGACTCCATTTTTCGTGACTCTCTTCTCATTCATCGATATGGTCAAGTCTCCCACCTCGATGAAATCGGAGAGTGTTGAATAATCGCCCGCACGACGCATGACGGCTCGAACACGCGCTACGAGTTCTCTCGGGCTAAAGGGCTTGATTAAATAATCATCAGCGCCAATCGTAAGCCCGCGAATTCGATCCGCCTCTCCACTTTTCGCCGTGAGCATCAAAATAGGGACACGAGACTCTTTGCGAATTTGGACGCAGACCTCTTCCCCGCTCAGATCAGGTAGCATCAGGTCTAAAATGATACAGGTCAATGAAATTGTCGTGGCCATTTCCACTGCTTCCTTGCCTGTTTGGGCGGTCAGAACATGATAGCCTTCCTTTTGCAGATAGGAGGACAATATTTCTAAGATTTGCGGCTCATCATCGACTAGCAAAATGGTAGACATATGAATCCTCCCTACTCCTCTTGTATTTGATCCTTTCCTTTTTTCCAGAAAAGCAAAAAGACGAGAGCACCTGCCAGCAAGGCAAAGAGCAAGCGAAACTTGTTTTCACTAAAAGTAATCAGATCATGACCGACGAATGTTTCAAAAACCATCGACGGCACTTTTCCAATTAAGGTCGCTACTAAAAATTGCACGAAGGTGATATTCGTCAAAGCCGCACCTAAATTGATCACACCGGAAGGCATCATCGGATTCAACCGGAGCAAAACGATGGCAAGACATTTGCGAAAACTCGTCGTTCCATTGATGGCATGTACCCATTTGAACGATTTCAGTTTTTCGCGCCGATCTGCTTTTTTGATCGTGTAGCGGTAAAGAAAGAAGGCAATGCAAGCACCTACCACCTCTCCCGTTAAGGAAATCAAGAACCCTCCGTACAAGCCAAACACGACCGCATTCGCACCCGATAAAAAAATGGAAGGCAATACACCTGCCACACTAATCACGATGTTTAATACGATACTACCGATAATCCCCAGCATCCCTAAAGAGCGAATCCACTCTGCCAGGGCTTCTACATTCGTTATCCAATCCATCCGTCTGTATGACTCCCCTCTGCCACTCTCTCTAGAGTAATCGAAACTTGTGAAGAAATCATGGAAAAAAGCAAAACAGTCGTAGCCTGATTGACTACGACTGCTTGTATGATTTGCTGCACCATTATTCTTCTGAGATCGCGATGTACAAATCTACTTGCGCATTGTAGGGATCAGCGCAGCGCACTCCGTCATATCGTTCGAAATCTCCGGTAAATGTCCGCTTGTTCCCCGGTTGATGGGACCACTCCCACACCTTCGCCCACGCTTCCATCACAACCTCTACCATCGGGCCTACGCGCGTCGTAAATACGGCATAGGTAGAAGCCGGTAGAGTCTTGACCGTGAGCTCAGCAGGAAGCTCACCGTTCTTTTCTACAACGGTTCCTACTAACAAGGCGTACTCGCCTGTCTCGTCACTGTCGTAATCGGAATACACACCCAGAACAACACCCGGCTCTTTTTGATGGGGAGTTTTGAAGGGATGCTCTTCTTGATAATAGCGTTGCCATAGATCCCCAATTTTCCCGTTCGGTCCGCATTCCGCCTCATTGGTTGTTCGAATTTGCAAGCCTGCTACACGCATTTCATCCAGTTTGACAATCGTTGGGTTCATCATTAACCACGCTCCTGTAAGAGATTGCTTACATGACTTAGTATAATGACCTTACCTTGACAACTATCTGTCAACGTTTCAACACTCATTCATAAAGTTTTGTCATTCTTTTTACTGTATCCCTCATTCGTTCCCTAACATGCACAGGCTCATGTACAAACAAGGCATCGCCAAAGCTAAGCAGCATGCCGTTTAACCACTCATCGTCTGTCATCATCGTTCGTACTAGCATCGAGCCATCTTGCATGGTCTCTATCGCTTCTGGCGCAAACATATCCCGTACCCTTACATGTACGCTCGAAGAAAATTGGAGGACAAGTGAAATTCGCTCTGACGTATCCCATTCTTCGAGCCATTCCAGCTTATCTGCTTGTTGATACGGGCGTAGCGAAAACTCCTCTGTAAGCACAGACATGTCTGCAATCCGTGACAAGCGAAACAGACGATCCTCCTGGCGCTGTAAACAATAGCCATACACGTACCACACATACCCTTTGATAATCAGTTTTACAGGCTCAATGGTGCGCTCTGTCGCATCTCCTTGCATTTTCGTATAGGTGATCCGCACACGAAGTCTCTTCTCGATGGCTTCCCGCAGCCTGTTTACTTTTTCGGCGATTACTGGTGTACTGCCCCACGGATTGAAGTCGTAAACAACGGGATGTGCACTTCCTTGCAGAGAGGATGGTGCGGTGATGAGCAACGCTTTTATTTTTTCCAGAAGCTGTCCGATTTGCTTATCATCTGTGGAGGAATGAACTCCTTTTAGCGCAGCGATAACCGCAACCAACTCGTCCAAGGATAAGTATTGCCGATCGATCGTAAAATTCTCCATGATCTCGTAACCGCCGCTTGCCCCAGGGTACGCTACAATCGGAATTCCGGCTGCGTTAATGGTTTCCAAATCCCGATAGACCGTACGCAAGGATACTTCAAAGTGATCGGATAGTTCACGAGCGCTCACACGGCGCTTATTCAACAGCATGATAACAATAGCGAGTAGCCGTTCTACCTTCATGGTTTGCCCCCATTTGGTTTGGGTCAACATTGTGGAGGAGAAGAAAAAGCACAGTTCTCTTCGACTCTGACACGCCAGCAGGGGGATTGACTGTTCGTCTCCACTTCAAAAAGGGGACCGTCGAGCCAAAGCCACCCTACGGGCGGAAGATTCTCGAGGAAGAAGTGTTCGACAAGCATGGTCCCCTTTTTGAAGTTCCGACTGGGTAGGCGTTGTCAAGGTCTACGAGCCCTGTGCTTTTTCTTCTCACCAGCTTTGTTGGTTTATTATGTATCCATGATCATACAAAAAAGGAATCTGCAGCCTAAACTTGCTGCACATTCCCTTTTTGCCTTGCTTCATTCGAAACTATACGCCCATACGTCTGCGTTGATTGTTTGGTTTTTTGGTGAGCTGGCTTTTCATGCTCTGATTTTGCGCCTTTTGATTCAACGGATTATTGGCTTGTGCTTGCGCTTGTTTTTTCTCCGCCATTTTGCGCTTCATCGCCTCTTGCAGGCTGATCTTCCCAGGCTTTTGCTCAGTGGTTTCTTTTTCGTTTTGGTTTGGCTCCGTCATGCGTAGCAACTCCTCATAGAAATTGGTTATCTTCTATGTATTCTAGTGCAAGACAGGAGGAAGCGCCAGTGGGAATCTACCCGTTATTCGCCCGAAGCTGTGATAATTTTACACCGCTCGCCTGGTACTTCAAAATTTCCTCCAAAAGCTCTGCAAGGTACGCACCTGCCTCAATCGGTAGCGTGCCACCCTTATGAATATTAGAAATAACCGTACGATCTGATTCTACCGTATTGGCATCCGGTTTGTAAATCATGTAAGCACTGAGACTTTCTGCCGTTGCAAGTCCCGGTCTTTCCCCGATCAAGGAGATGACGACCTTGCAATTTACGATGGACGCGACCTGATCTTGAATCCAGACGCGACCTTTGTTAATGAATACTGGCTTTCCTACACTGATGTTTCTCATGGAAAGACCTTGGATTAACGCAGGCAGCAAGTCTGGAATCGTCGCCTCACACGCTGAGGTGCTGAGTCCGTCCGAGATGACGATTTGAACGTCTTTTCCTTTATCCCCATTCTGCTCCAGCCAACGAGCGGATTCATCCGATAACATCCGGCCCGAGTCGAGGTTCATTAAATACTCCTCCATGCTCGTCGCTCTTGAATGGAGAACAGGAAGCTGCAAGCTCTCGATCAGTTCCGGACTGATTGTTTTCATGACCGCATCGCGAGCCGCTGCCTGATCTATGCGAAATTGCAGATAGCTACCCGTCTTCATTCGGGTACCCGCTCTACCGATTCCGATACGAGCTGGCGTTCGCTTCATCGCTTGCTCCAATGCTTCTGGATTGTTGGGGTTCTTTACCCCGCATTGCTTTTGCTCAGGAAAATCAATTACGCCCTGCCCTATTTTGGACAGCTCATCGATTACGCGCTGAACCAAGTCGTCCATATTGATCTGTTTCATCTGGCTTACCTCCCCGCTCGCTAGTCAAAAATGGTTAAATCGCCTGCACGCTCTGTCAAACGACCATTTTCCATAATGCCCATTTTCTCCAACCATTTCTCGAATTCCCGGAGAGGTCGCAGTCCCAAGAGCTCGCGGTAGCTGGCGTCATCGTGGTAGCTCGTGTCTTGGTAACTGAGCATGACGTCGTCCCCACCTGGTACGCCCATATAAAAATTCGCCCCTGCCAAGGTTGTCAGCATCCCTGCAATCTCCTGGTCATTCTGATCCGCATACATGTGATTCGTATAAGTCGGAGCGATTCCCATCGGCAAACCATGCAGCTTGCCCATAAACAAGTCCTCCAGATCAGCACGAATCATCTGTCTGCCATCATAAAGTGTTTCTGGTCCGATAAAGCCAGAGACGTTATTGACCATAAACGGCTTCCAGTGACGGCAAAAACCGTACGTACGGGCTTCTAGCGTCTGCATATCGACGCCTTCATGGGAGTCCAGCGACACTTCGGAGCCTTGCCCTGTCTCAAAATACATGACGTTTGGTCCCGATGCTGTGCCTTTTCGAAGCATCAAATCCATGGCCTCATCCAAAATCTCCTTGTTCACGCCAAACGCATCATTCGCTCGTTGTGAACCTGCCAGACTTTGGAACATCAGAGAAATGGGCGCTCCGCCGCGAAGAGCCTGCATCTGTGTCGTGATGTGGGCCAGAACGCAGTTTTGCGTAGGGATTTCCCACTTTTGCATGAAATCATGTGTCATTTTCAAGAGCTTGGTAACGCTTTCAACGGAGTCATTATTGGGGTTAATTCCTATGACAGCGTCGCCTGATCCATATGACAAACCTTCCTTCATCGAAGCCAAAATGCCATCGGGATCATCGATTGGGTGGTTCGGCTGGCAACGGAACGCCAGTCTTCCCGGCTCGCCAATCAGTGTGTTGCAGTACGCTTGATGCTTCATTTTTTGTGAAGCCATGACGAGGTCAATGCTGGACATCAGCTTGGCTGTAGCGGAAATCATCTCACTTGTGAGTCCACGACTAATTCTTGTGAGCTCAGGCATTCCTGTGGAAAACGACAAGATGTACTCCCGTAGCTCCCCTACTGTCCAATTTTTAATCTCATCGTAAATAGAGAGATTGATATCATCATAAATGATCCGTGTCACTTCGTCTTTTTCGTAAGGAATGACTGGATTTTCATATATATCACGAAGTTGCATTTCACTTAATACGACTTTGGCCGCCATCCGCTCCAGTGCGGAATTGGCTGCTAGTTTACTCATGTGATCGCCAGACTTTTCTTCACTCGCTTTAGCCAATACATCACGAACCGATGTAAACTGGTAATGCTGTTTACGTACAACGCAAGCCAATTTCATCTCTAGCTTCACTCACTTTCTTTTCAACTTTCCGTAAACTCTATCTCATGGAACGTAAAAAAGCGCTTCGAAACATAAGACGAAATGCTCGCCTTGGTCCAAGCGCCGTTGCTCTTCCTACGATTCACTTTTTTGCGTTCATTGTTTGCCCGTAAGCACGAACTCCACTGCCGGTAGCAGTTCTTCCTCCATGACGGGTTTGACCAGATAGGCACATATCCCTTTTGCTTTGGCTTGCATGACCATGTCCTTTTGACTGTAAGCAGTCAAGAGAAGGATGGCCGCGTCCGAATGCTCTCGGATAATCCCAGTCGCTGTCAAACCGTCCATAATTGGCATTTTGACATCCATAATAATGAGATGCGGATTCCACTTTTGCGTCAATCGAACGGCCTCTTTGCCGTTTTTTCCTTCAGCTACGACGTTATATCCCTGCTCTTGCAACATCTCGACCAGGTCCATACGCGTTATGGGGTCGTCGTCTATGATGATGACTCGATAATGCTGACGCAATACTCCACCTCCCGATCACCATTGAACGGACGTGCCAACTGCTCATCATTTCGATATGCAACCGACGCCGTTGTCGGTTTATCGCATATTTCTGAATACGTTTATTATATCTATATTTTCAGGCTAATTCCAGCTTAAATCCTGTCCATGAGCGTCAGAGATGGTATTTCCACGAACTATCCGTTTTTCCTAAAACCGCGCCTTTCACGGTACTTTTCCCGCCGAGTCTTGTCTTCGCCTAAAAAAATCAATGTACGATTTTCGGCTGCAGTCATTTTGGGTGAGCGATAAAATGAAAACATAATAATCGAGGGGGAAAAGAATGATAACGGCCGAGATGAAGTCCGAGTATTATCAGGCGTTACTGGATAAAAACTCAGAATATGAAGGTGTCTTTTTTGTTGGAGTCAAGACAACTGGCGTATTCTGTCGCCCGACATGTCCAGCTAGAAAACCTAAGTTTATTAATTGTGAGTTTTTTGATCATGCGAAACAAGCACTTCTAGCCTCATTCCGGCCCTGCCAGCGCTGCCGTCCACTTTCACATCCCAATCATGTTTCAGAGCTTGTGCGTCTGCTAGTTAGCGCTGTAGAAGAAAACCCCGAGCAGCGCTGGACGGAAAAAGATTTTCAAAGATTATCCGTGGACGCTGCAACAGCGCGACGCCAATTCAAAAAACGTTTTGGCATGACGTTCGTCGAATATGCTAGGGCGCGACGTATGGGGATTGCACTGAAAGAAATCAGAGACGGAAAAGCAATCATTGATGCCCAACTATCCACCGGATACGAGTCCAGCAGTGGGTTTCGAGACGCATTTTCACGAATTATGGGGGCAGCACCTACTCTTCTTGGAGATCATCATGTCTTAAAGGCATCGTGGCTGGATACGCGACTGGGTCCCATGATAGCTATCGCGGATGAAACAGCGCTATATCTACTTGAATTCGTAGATCGCCGCGGCTTGGAACGAGAAGTTGAACGTCTAAGACAAAGAACGAAGTCAGCGATTATCCCTGGTTCTACAGCGCCAATTCGTTCGATTGAACGTGAGTTAATGGAGTATTTTGACGGAGAGTTAACAAAATTTGCAACGCCTTTGTTTATGTGCGGATCGCCTTTTCAAAAAATGGTCTGGGAGCATTTACAAACGATTCCCCCCGGTCAAACTTCATCCTATTCCGAGGTTGCAGCAGCTATTGGGAAACCAAGCGCCTTTCGTGCTGTCGCTCAAGCAAATGGTGCGAATCAGTTAGCGATCGTCATCCCCTGTCACCGTGTCATCAACTCCAATGGTGATTTGGGTGGGTACGGAGGAGGACTTTCACGTAAACGCTGGCTGCTTCATCATGAAAAAGAAACGCCCGCCCCATTTGACTCGGATTCGTGAAAAATCCGGCAAATGGATCATGGATGAATAAGCAAAGGAGTGTACAAATTGAGACCCATACAATCGAATAAATGGGCTGTTTTATCTGTGGTCACGCTTGTTTCGTTCATTACTAACTTAGACGCAACGATTGTGGTTATCGGTCTTCCTGCTATCATGGAAGATTTGCGTATTCCGATCAACATTGGTATGTGGACGATTACCGCGTTCTACATCATGAGCACATTATTTTTGCTTCCAGCTGGGCGTTGGTCGGATATGCTCGGAACCAAGCACATTTTTTTATGGGGGCTCACCTTGTTCACGATTTCCACTGCGCTTTGCGGACTTGCGAACTCAGGCGCAACACTGATCGGTGCTCGACTCCTTCAGGGAACTGGTGCGGTAATGGCAATGGCATCAGCAACACCAATCCTCATACGGACATTCCCACCCAATCAGCTCGGAATCGCTCTCGGGATTAACAACATATCATGGGTGACTGGATCACTCATCGGTCCGGTGATCGGAGGCGCGCTTATCGGTGATTTCGGATGGCGATCCATCTTTTTTGTAGCTGTCCCCACTGGAGTCATTGGTTTGATCTCTGGCCTCCTGGTTCTCAAAAACACGCCCCCAATCGAAAAGGGCAAGACTGACTGGCCGGGGATTTTGACCTTTGGACCCGGTTTAGTCGCTCTGCTTGTCGCACTGTCTGAGGGGCAGTCTTGGGGTTGGACATCGGTACCCACACTTAGCCTCTTTGCAACCGCTCTACTTTTATGGATAGCATTCGTACTCATCGAACTACGTGTTCGAAATCCACTTTTTCCTCTAAGCCTTTTCACCTATCGAAACTATTCGATTGGTCTTGGAATCACGATGAGTTATTGCATTGGTTACTTCGCCGTCACCATTCTCCTGATGCTATATCTGCAAGGGGCACATCGTTTAAGCCCTTTGGAAGCGGGATTGTTATTGATCCCATTATCGATTCCCCAACTCTTCACGGCCCCCTTTGGCGGTAAATTTGCCGACCGTTTTGGCCCCGTGCGTATGATTCTGTTAGGATCATTCCTAATAGGCTTAGCCCTTCTGCTACTTGGACAACTTGGTTCTCAGTTATCGAACATGGCTGTGATTATTCCGCTTCTTATCATATCCGCCGCCACTGGTCTGTCCTGGCCTTCGCTCGCAAAAGCAGTCCTATCTGCTGCTCCGCAAGAGCGCGCTGGCTCCGCTTCAGGTATGTTCTGGACCGTCTATGAAATGTGTCGGGCAATAAGTCAAGCTCTTTCATTGGTAGTTGTACAGCTAAGCGTCAAGTCTTCATCCGTCTTGCCGCTATTTTCCGAAACGGGAGCGGGAGAAATCGCTCAATCAAAGAGTGCCTTGATCTATGCAACGAACAACGGTTTCCGATTCTTTGCCATATTCTTCGCTATCGCAATCGTGTTAGGATTTTTTCTCATGAAGCCGCAATCGAAGAAAGATAGCTGGAAGGAGAAGAATATAGTCCGTCAGTCTGGATAAGTTGTGCAAGCTTCCCCACCCGTCAGGTGGCGGGAATCGACACGTTGCTGGCACTCCTTCCTCGCAAAAATGCCCTCGCATACGCAAGGGCATTTTTTTCTTACTGCGCTTTTTCTGTTATTTTTTGACGTAGGTTATCTACGAGCTCGGACATTTTCACTCCGCCCAAAATCTCCTCCATGGCATGCTGCGCACGGGTCAAAATCAACTCTAGCACAAACTGTATATTCGCTCCCACTGGACAATCAGGATTCGGTTGCTCATGGATGTGAAAAAGTTGCCCTTCTTCCACGACGTCAACTGCACGGTAAATCTCTAGAAGCGTGATTTGATCCAGTTCCTTGGCGAGAGAAGCGCCGCCAGCTCCGGCACGTACGTTCACGAGCCCAGCCTTCTTCAACAGCCCCAGCACACGTCGGATCACGACCGGATTCGTATTCACACTACCCGCGATCCATTCGGAAGTACAATGCGAATTAGAATCAATGGAAAGCAGTGATAAGATGTGGACCGCAATGGAGAAACGGCTGCTGATTTTCATACGTTGTCACCCTTTCGTTGTAATGATTATAGTTACACCCCATACAAGAAGTCAAGTTAACCATACCGTCACATTTCGTCTCATCGAACTTTTATTCATTCTACTATAATAACTTTGTCAAGTGTCCCCTTAATCTGGAAGGAGTGTTGACTAAAATGATGCTTCCACAAATTGAAGTTACGCCTGCTACAGCCTTACTAGATGTTCCCGTCCACATTACACTTAGCGGGTTTGTCCCGAATCAATTAATCACCCTTCATGCCACTCTGAAAAATGGGTTGCCAGGAGGAGATTTGACTGCATCATCACATGCCATCTTTCAAGCGGACGAAAATGGCTCAGTCGATTTAGTTTCTCAAGCCCCCTTGTTTGGTACTTATGAGGGAATTGATCCGATGGGGCTGTTCTGGTCTATGAATGTCCAGACCATGCGTTTCTATCATGCTTATTCTCTGGACGATTTTCAGTTCACCCCACGCTCCACCGAGATAGAATTAACGGCAGAAGTATGCGATAAACCCGTAGCGAAAGCAGTCGTGAAACGTATTTTTGTCTCCCGCGACGTATCGATACAGAAAGTGACAGACCATGGGCTAGTCGGTCTGTATTTTTCAAAACCCCACACAGAGCAAAAACCCGCCATTGTCGTACTAGGTGGTAGTGAAGGCGGAATTGGCTCATGCTCCCAATTTGCTGCTTTGTTCGCTTCTCACGGCTATCCTGCGCTAGCACTCGCTTACTTCCAATGCAATGATCTTCCGGACGATATTCGCCAGATCCCGATCGAATATGTTCAACACGCCATTCATTGGCTACAGCAGCAGCCCTCCGTACATCCTGATAAAATTACGTTATTCGGACGTTCCAAAGGAGCAGAATTGGCATTAGTCACAGCATCGATTGATCAAGACGTACATGCTGTTATTGCTTCGAGTCCCAGCTCTACTGTCAATATCGGGACGGATAAGGCATTCGCTGGATCAGACACATTCTCCCCACAATCCTCTTGGTCGTTTCAAGGAGAGCCACTTCCTTTCGTGCCATGGACAGAGGATCAGACAAAAGTCTCGCAGGAGCGACTCGACGCAGGTCTACGTATCGATCATATCCATGCCGAAGCCTGGGCTGCCTGTGATTGGTTAGAAGATGCCGAAATCCCGGTGGAAAAAATCAATGGCCCGATCCTCTTCCTCTCCTCGGATGACGATCACTGGTGGCCAGCAGCAGAGCAATGCGAGCATATGGTGCAACGGCTGAAGGATCATCAGTTTGCTCATTCAGTGGTGCATTTGCGTTATGCGGATACAGGACACGGAATCCGCTTTCCTTACATACCAACTACTCGCATACAGCTCAATGGTGGTACGCCCAAAAACAACGCCTACGCATCCGAGCACTCTTGGCGTGAGGTTCTTCAGTTTTTAGAGCGGACTTTTCCAGGGTAAAAAACAGGGAAAGCCTACTCGCATGACGAAGTAGGCTTTACGATCTATCATTTTAGAAAGGATGTATTGCCCTATGGACTGCCTATTTTGCAAGATTGTAAACGGAGACATTCCGTCTAAAAAAGTGTATGAGGACGAGCATGTACTGGCTTTTCACGACATTAATCCTGTTGCCCCTGTACATGTCCTGATGATTCCGAAAAAGCATATACAATCCGTTCTGGCTATCGAGCCTGAGGACAAGGAGCTGATCGGTCACCTTCATCTGTCGCTGCAAAAAGTAGCAGAAACAATGGGCGTGAACGAGGATGGCTTCCGTATCGTCACCAACATTGGCAAACACGGACAACAAACCGTCTTCCATCTGCACTACCACCTCATCGGAGGCAGACAATTGGAGTGGCAGTTCTAATCACTATCAGCTACTGCTCCCTTTGAGAGGCAATGTGGCGGGCGATACCTTCACCGTGAAACCTTCCATTTTCGATAAAAATGGCGTTTGCGTGTTGGCCCGCCGCAATGACTCCCGCTATATAGAGACCTGGGATGTTCGTCGCCATCGTCTCTGGATGATGCGCCGGAATTCCCGTTTCCTCGTCAATCATAACCCCTAACGAATGAAGGAAGGTACGATCCGGACGGTATCCAATCAATGAAAACACATGATCATTGGCAAGGGTAATGACTTCCTCCCCTGTTTTCACCTTGATAGAACGCTCCTCAATGCTCTCGACTGTTGCACCGAACAGCATGTGGATGCGTCCTTTTTTGATCAGACTCTCAAAAACAGGCCTTGTCCATGCCTTGACCTTGCCGGAGAGCTCCGTTCGGCGGCAAATCACCGTTACTTCTGCTCCTGCCCGCTCCAACTCCATCGCCGCATCTACGGCAGAGTTGTTACCCCCTACTACCGCTACTTTCAGCCCTGTATACGGATGTGCTTCCTTGTAGAAGGACGAAACCTTCGGCAGCTCCTCGCCTGGTACATCCAGCCGATTTGGATTGTCAAAGTAACCTGTGGCGATCACCAGGTTTTTCGCTTCGTACGTATGTGTGTTGGCGAATCTGTCCGTTGTCGTGATATGAAAGCCAGCTGGCGTCTTCTTCGCTTCCGTCACCGTCTCATATACGTTCACACGCAATTTTTCTCGCGCGGCTACCAGTCGATAGTAATTGAGCGCCTCCTGTCTGGTCGGCTTGTCGTTCGCCGTTGCAAAAGGGACGCCCCCAATCTCCAGTAAATCAGGTGTGCTATGAAAAATCATATAGGTCGGGTAGCGATAAATCGAATGGACAAGCGACCCTTTTTCAATAATGATGGGATCAAGTCCAGCTCGCTTGCAGGCAATTGCCGCTGCCAGTCCACAAGGCCCACCGCCTACAATCAGTACGTCTTCCATTTCTCTCCGCCTCGCTTCATTCTCTCTATTCTTATTCCTTCATCATATCATATCGCATATCCAACAAAAGAGTTCGGGCACCCCGGCAAGGCTTCTACCAAAATCTGACCAATGAAAGAATGGTTCTCGCTCCTTATACTGGATGTATGATGAAAAAACAAAACCTACATATCTGGTTAGTCTCCTTAGCTTTTTTGGTGTACGGTCTCTCTTTTGCCATAGGAGTCCCTGCATCCACAGCATCGACGAATAATTTAAAAGATATCGCAAACAGCTATGCGAAAGAGCAAATACGTTCGCTACATGCGGCAGGTGTCATCGCAGGGGATGAAAACGGGTATTTTCACCCAACTCGCCCGGTGACGCGTGCTGAGTTTGTCGCGATGCTCACACGAACGCTCGGTATTAAACCGGTGGTCAGCAACGTCGCAGCCTATTCGGATGTCCCGAAAAGCTCTTGGGCATACGGGTATGTACAAGCTGCTTCTGGGCTTAACATCGCGAATGGCATTAGTCCTACTGCTTTTGCTCCGAAGCGGACGATCTCTCGCGAAGAGGCCGCTGCGTTTCTTGTACGTGCACTGGAACAGAGCATTTCGTCTTCTTACCAGTTGCCCGTGAAGGATGCCAATGCGATTTCGAGCTGGGCACGCGCCTCCGTCAGCCACGCCATGCAGAAAAAATGGTTGGTAGGCTACAATGGCTACTTCCGCCCGACTCAAGCACTTTCGAGAGAAGAAACGGCTGTTATTTTATATCGAATTCAGGAGAATCTGAAGAAGCAAAACGTTACAGCAAAACCGCTTGTCTCTCTCGGATGGCAATATGAATCCACGACAGAGGAGTTCATTGCACAAGTCAAGAAAAGCGGAGTCAACACGCTGTCACCGCGTTGGTACTTCCTGCAAAAAGATGGAACGATCAGTGACATCACGGATGCTTCACTCGTCCAGTGGGCTCATGCGAATGGCAAGCAAGTTTGGCCGCTATTCGGGAATAAATTCGATCCCGAAGCTACCCACACCATGCTGTCCAATCCCACTAAACGAAAAGCAGCCGTGCAAAAGCTTTCTTCATTCATTGATAAGTACCAACTAGATGGGATTAACATCGATTTTGAAGGGTTCTCCCCTGCGGATCGCAACAACTTCACCTTGTTTATCCAGGAGCTCGCCACTGCTCTTCACGCAAAAGGTGCTGTCCTATCTGTAGATATTCCGCCAGATGGTGATTCAGACTGGAGCGATCCTTTTGATTTTGCTAAATTAGCAAAGCATGCAGATTATTTGGTAGTAATGGCCTATGAAGAGAATTGGGTAGGCGGGTCAAAAGCAGGCTCCGTGGCATCCTTGCCTTGGTTTACGAAAGTCATTACCGACCTGCTTGACGAGGTTCCGACCCAAAAGCTGATCGTCGGAATGCCTCTTTACACACGCGACTGGTACCAATCGAATGGGTCTTTGAAATCGACAGATATCAGCATCCCCGAGTCTTACCAGTTGCTCTCTCAATACAGAGCAAAAACTGTGTGGGACGATAAAGTTGGACAATACCGTTCGACGTATCAAAAGCAAGGCGTCACGCACACGATTTGGCTGGAAGAAAGCCGTTCGATTGGGCTGAAAGCTCAGGCTAGTCTGCAATGGCAAATTGGTGGATTGGCGTACTGGTACATTGGTTCTGAATCAACTGATATGTGGACAGCCATTGCCAATTCGATAACCCTTAAACATGCACGTGAAAAACTGTAAGAATCATGAAAAGAAGCGCCCTCTTCCGGCTACAGCCGTGGCAGAGGCGCTTCTTTTTGTTTAAGCTAGGCAATTCTCACTAAGTCCCGGAAGAGCCCGCGCCTCCAGGATGTTTGGGAGCCTCGACGGCTTCGTCCGGCTTAATAAATTTAGTTTCCGACATCGATTATTTAGAGCGGTATAACTGACCGCATGCTGCGTTAATGTCCGATCCGAATTGAGTTCGGACCGTGATGCTGATACCCTTTGACTGCAAGATCCGAACAAACGCTTTAATCCGATTAGGATCAGATTGCCGATAGCTGTCTGGCGTAACATCGGTCGAATTGAATGGAATCAGGTTAACGTGGTAGAGATGTTCCCCAGGTCCCCTTCCCCTTAACAACTCAGCAACTGCTTCCGCATGCGCCGTCGAGTCGTTGACTCCTCGAAGAAGAATATACGCAATATACACCTTTCTCCCGGTATGCTGGATATGACGATCCAATGCCTTCAGCACGTCATGGACTGGGAATCGGTCGTTGATCGGCATCAGCTCGCTTCTCTGATCGTCAAACGGCGAATGCAGCGAGAAGGTTAGATTGACCTGCGGAAACTCCCGTGTCAGCTTGTCGATCCCCGGCAACAGGCCGATGGTGGAAATCGTAATTCGTCGATGTCCTAAACCAAAGAGATGCGGGTCGGTCAAAATCGTCATTGCATCAAAAATATGCGGGTTGGCAAGCGCCTCCCCCATGCCCATGAATGAGACGCTGTCCAAGGCGTGGCCGTTCAAGCGAAAGTGTAACAATTGGTCGGTAATTTCGTCGGCAGTCAGATTTCGTTTCAGGCCGATGGTACCGGTAGCGCAAAACCTACATCCGAATCCGCAGCCGCACTGCGTGGAAATACAATACGATTTCCACCCCCGCTCATAAGTAAGTCGTACGGCCTCCACTCGTTCGTCGCCCGCAATGGTAAACAGCACCTTGCTGACCTGGTTCGACGTGAGTTCCTTTACCGGAACGATGCTGCAGACGTTCGGACCAAGTATCCGGGTCAACTCGTCGCGCAAAAATTTGGGCAGTATAGTCATCCGTTCGTATTCGCCGATGTTTTGCTTGAAAATCGCGTCCATAATCTGAGCATACCGATACTCGGGCTGCTTGAAGTCGGACAATATTCGCCGAATCGTTTCATATTTCGAGGATAGTCTCATGTCTTCTCCTTACCGCCGGAGAAAACGTAAAAAAGCAACCGTCAGTTGGCACTTTGACACGTCATTAACCAACTATACAGAAAAAGCGCATACGTTTGCAGGCGGATCGCTACGTGCACCTGTCGATAGATTGGTAAACCTCCGGCAACGGATTTGTTTTTTTGTGAACCGCTTCACCTAACAGGAACCGGTTCACACAATCATCTACAACCTCAATCTCCATCGCTTTCATCCTCCTAGAAATGATTTTCTTTCAGTTTCACAAATGCAAATGAACCCGCTCGCAGAGGCTGTCAGGTTCGTTACCTTGATCAATGACATGTCGGTAACCGCCTTTATCAAAATAAAAAAGAGCTACAAGAAAGTTACCTTTCTTGTAGCTCAAAAAAATACGGCAAATCCAGCCCCGTTCAGGGAATGAAAAGGGTATATTTTTTGAGTGAAAAGAATAAGGTAACTTTCTTGCCAATGAAGAACAAAACAAACTCTGCTTTATTCTTCAAAAAGTGGCAAAAAATATTACATTATCCTCTTCAACTCCAATCGTTAATTGTCAGAACGATCTTAACATACCCCGCTTATACATTGCAACATTCTAAAAGACAACCAAAAAATCAACTTCCCATTGATTTTCATAAACAATTCAAACACACAAATAATAAAAACGGCTTCAAAGCCATTAACTGAATAGATTTGGAGGAATGATTCGTGTCCGATTTTTTGATGAACCCCGAATTAAAAAAAATAACCGAGGAAGCAATCCAAGGTCTCACTTTTACGAAAAATTTCCGATCAGCAACTGCCGAGGAATGGTATCTTTTTTTGCCAGGCTATCGCGATCCGCAGACAGAAGGGGCTTGTGGCAAAGTTATCATCCATTACGATTTGATGGGAAATCGAGAGGTGTTCATCAATACCACCGTGATTTTCGATGATCCCAAGCTGTATGACCCTACTCTGCACTCGCTAGTCTATGCAGTAGTGGATGAGACAATTAATCGTTTGGTGGGCTATGCCAATACATTACTTTCCGTGCACGCAGGCTCCAATTCCTATTCAGCTGAATACGTCAGTTAGATTCTAGTATCTTTTTCCTGAATATCCATTACTTCTGAACAAACAATAACAGAGGTTGACAGTCCAAAACCAAACGATAGATCAGGAGGCCATTATGCAACGTTTTGCTGCTCATGAATTTTTGGAAACACAAGAAGCACTCCGCTCCAAACACGCCGCGATTGAAATGCACGGATTACTTGCCGAGATGGCGCAAGACCCTCAATTAACAAGTATCATTAACCGCCATCAGCAAATGATCATGACCGCATACCAGCAAGGGATTAGCCTATTGCAGGGAAAAGGATTCAACATAGCGCCAGCCCCTATTCAATTGCGTGTAGCCCAACCGACTGCCGTTGGTCTAAATAACCCACAAATGGCTGCGCCCAACCCGCACCCAACCCGCTTGTCTGATATGACAATCGCTACCTTGATGTTGAACTGGCACAAAGCGGGTTCCGCTATCGGAATGCTGTGGGCGGCAGAGTGTGTGGACCCAGGTATCCGACAATATCATGTAAATGGCGCGAATGCATGCCAGCAAATGGCGTATGAAACTTGGCAATACTTGAATGCAAGAGGCTACTACCAAGCTCCGCAGCTTGCCGATCATACGATGAATACGATGATTAACGCCTACCAGCCTCAACAACAAATGCTCCTTTAAGCCACAATAACCGTCCTTGTTTGGACGGTTTTCCATTTGTGCGAAGCATAGCAACCGGGAACGAGAAAAACCTTCCGGATTCTGGAAGGTTTTGTTTTTACATGGTGTCAGCGATCTCGAACGGTCTCGGTATTATTTGACCATCCCCAGCTTTCTATTGGTCGCTCCTCATTACCACTGCCTTTCGTCTCTTGAATATTTGGGATGACTTGTCCTTCTTCGTCGTGCTTCGAATGGTTGTCCTGCAAGTTTTTTGGTAAATCCATGGTTCTCCCCTCCGTTCCTCTTTCCTTCAAGCATGTTTTGTTACTGTGCCCATACAGCGGGAAAGACATTCAAAAGCCTTGCACAGTGCATATGATTGGATAAACAAAAAACTGCCACCTCTCTCGTATCACGTACAAGTAGAAATGGCAGTTTTCTTTTTCACTCTTTGTTTATCCGACTTGTTGGAGCAACTTTCCCCGCAGTTTTGCGAGCATGTCCTCAGTCATTTTGTCCAAGTCGTACTCCGCTTTGAAGCCCCACTCTTGCAAGGCAGCCGTAGCATCAATGGAGTTCGGCCAACTGTCGGCAATCGCCTGACGCACAGGGTCGACTTCATAAGAGAGTGTAAACTCAGGAATGTGTTTACGGATCGCTGCTGCTACATCCTCTGGCTCAATACTCATTGCAGTCACGTTGAACGCATTGCGGTGAATGAGCTTGGATGCATCTGCTTCCATCAGGGAAATAATCGCATTCAGCGCATCCGGCATATACATCATATCCATGTATGTGCCTTTGCCGATGTAGGACGTATACGCTCCGTATTGGATCGCCTTGTAGTAAATGTCTACTGCGTAGTCGGTCGTACCACCACCAGGCGGCGCTACATACGAGATCAGACCTGGGAAGCGTACGCCGCGCGTATCTACCCCGAATTTTTGATAATAGTAATCGCAGAGCAACTCACCGGATACTTTGTTTACGCCATACATGGTCGTAGGGCGTTGGATCGTGTCCTGTGGTGTGTTGTCCTTCGGTGTAGTCGGACCAAATGCACCAATCGAGCTTGGCGTAAAGAATTGGCAGTTCAACTCACGTGCTGCTTCCAGCGCGTTTACCAGCCCACCCATGTTCAGGTTCCATGCCAAGAGAGGCTTTGCTTCAGCTGTTGCAGACAACAGGGCAGCCAAATGCATGATCGTATCCACGCCATGTTTCTTCGCCAGCTCAAACATCCGGTTCCCGTCGGTGACATCAAGAACTTCGAATGGACCCGATTGCACAACAGGATCGTCTTCGTTTTTCCGGATATCTGTGGCGATGACTTGATCCGCTCCGTAAATATCGCGTAATTTCATGATGAGCTCGGAACCAATTTGTCCTAACGCCCCGGTTACCAGAATTTTTTTCATTTCAGGATCCCCATTTCTTTCCCGACTTTTTCGTAGATGCTAAGGGCACGATCCAACATTTCTTTGCTATGTGCCGCTGTTGGCATATTCCGTACACGACCGGTTCCTTTTGGTACAGTCGGGAACACAATCGCTTTCGCGTACACGCCCTCTTCATACAGTCGCTTGCTGAACTCCTGGGTTTGCTGTTCGTCTCCGATAATGCATGGAGTGATAGGCGTTTCGCTCTCCCCGATATTGAAGCCGAGTTCTTTCAAGCCTTTTTTGAGGTAATGTCCGTTATCCCACAGCTTGTCATGCAGTTCGGTGCTGTTCATCAAAATATCGATAGCCGCAATGGATGCAGCCACATCCGCTGGAGTCAGCGAAGTCGAGAACAGGAACGGTCTGCTGCGTACTTTGAGCCAGTCGATCAGCTCTTGGCGTCCCGCTACATAACCGCCGACTACCCCAATTGCTTTGGAAAGTGTACCGATTTGGAAGTCGATTTTATCAGACAGGCCAAAATGCTTAACCGTTCCTGCCCCTTTACCGAGAACTCCAGAGCCGTGGGCATCGTCTACATACGTAATCAAGTCATATTGTTCGGCAACCTCTACGATTTCCGGCAGCTTGGCAACATCGCCATCCATCGAAAATACGCCGTCAGTAATGACCATCAGTTTTTTATATTTGCCGGATTCTTTCGCTTCCTTCGCTTTCGCACGCAAGTCATCAATATCGGAGTGGTTCACACGGATAATTTGTGCACGAGACAGGCGGCATCCATCGATAATGGAAGCGTGGTTCAACTCGTCAGAAAGAATCGCATCGTCCTTGTCCATGACAGCAGAGATCGCAGCCATGTTGCAGTTAAAACCAGATTGGTAAGCAATCGCGGCTTCCGTGTGCTTGAAGGCAGCGAGCTTTTCTTCCAGCTTCACGTGCAAGTCCAAGGTACCATTAATGGTACGTACAGCCCCTGCCCCTACACCGTATTTGCTCGCTGCTGCAATCGCAGCGTCCACTAGGCGTTGATCAGTAGCCAAGCCCAGATAGTTGTTGGAGGAGAGGTTGATCAGTTCTTTTCCTGCAATCGTAATGACAGGGCCGTTCGCACTTTGCAAAGGGTCAATGACGTTGTACAGTCCCTTGCTCTTCAAATCTGTCAGATTTTCATGTAAAAAATGTTCAAGTGTTTTGCTCGCCAACGAGAATCCCTCCATTATTACAGCCATCGATTAGTAAGTTCCACAAAAACAATTGTTCACACTGTATGGACACATCATTGTGATAAAATTCGCATAAAATCAACTTAATCTACAAACATTTTACCACCATTTACTTAAAACGTCCACATCACAAAGACATATTGTTAACGCTTTCAATCATTTTCCTTTTGATATTGTCATCTCTCCTACTTTCTCCTTTTGTCGTAATTCGTAGACTCCTGAAAATGAAAAAACCACTCTCTTGCTTCATGTGAGCAGATCGTGGCCTTTTCCTCATTTTTTTGCTTTTTGTGATTTTAAGATACCAGGCTTGGTGTCAATCGTACGCACAAAACCGTTCGTTTCGAAGCGATGCGTCATCAAAGCCTCTACTGGTCTGCCATTTTGAAAATGCTCTTCCACCAACAGCTGTGCATCTTCTGGCGTCACGTTTTCATACCAGATTCCTTCGGGGTACACGATCATCACGCATGCGTCCTCACAGCGTCCGTTGCAACGCGTGCGGGTTGTATGTACATAGTCATCCAAACCTGCGTTGGTAATCGCTTCGCGTATCGCTACCGTAACCTCTTCGCCACCCTTGCGCATACAGCTTCCGCCATTACAGATCAACACATGATGCTTTGTCTGAGATAAGTCCCATGTTGCCACTACGAATCCTCTCCGTTCTTGTCCAACATCCATCCATACTCCCCATCATGACGGTTTCATGTTCAATTTGCAATTCCCAGAACGTTTGGTTTTTGATAGAATATATGTTCGTATACGATTTACAAAATGATTTTGGTGGTGAAAGCATGTCCGTTACCAAACAGCGCGATGCCTTGCAGCTTTTGCAAACAGTGGGCTCCTACCCATGGTATGTCGAAAAGTTTATTGAGCATAAAAAAGCAAAAAAGAATTCACCCTCCACCTTGCTTGGATACCTTCGCGATTTCTCTTTTTTCTTTCGCTGGATGATGACAGAAGGTTTGAGTACCGCGATGGATATGAAGGACATTCCATTAAGCGATTTGAATGACCTAAAGAAGGAAACGGTAGAAAGCTACATATTGTACTTGCAGGAGTCGCATTTATATGAGCGATCCGCTTTGCTCTCGAACCCTACCAAAAGCGCAAAGAAAGAATACAGTGACCGCACCATCAGCAGAAAAATATCGAGCCTGAAATCGCTTTTTCATTACTTGTCTGCCCTCGCTGAGGATGAGAATGGGGAATCGTATTTGACGCGGAATGTCCTCGCCAAAATCGAACTGGAGATCACAGAGCTGACTCCCCTCGCACGCGCCCACGCCATTCGGGCAAAAATCCTGATTGACGACGAAATCTATCAGTTCGTTGATTTTGTCTACAACGGATATCTGGCCCATTGTGATACGGAAAAAAAGAAGCAGTATCACATGCAAAACCGCGACCGAGATACTGCCTTGATCGCGATGATTCTCTCCGGTGGCTTCCGTGTGTCAGAGATCGTCAGTCTCGATCTATCCGACATTATTATGGAAAAAAACCAGTTGAAATTGATCCGCAAAGGAAAGAAAGAGGACGCTCCTTTTTTCAGTGACTGGGGCAAGGAGTACTTAGCCAAATACTTGCAGCTGCGTGAAAAATACAATCCCGAACCGCAAGAGGACGCTGTTTTTCTCGCTGTTTCCCCTTCCAATCCGAATGGGCATCGCATTGAAGTGCGGTCTGTCCAAAAGCTGGTCAAAAAGTACGCCAAAGCCTTCGGCATCCCCGATCTGTCTGTCCATAAGCTTCGTCACAGCTTTGCTACACAGTTTCTCCGCTTGAACCCTGACCCCCATCAGCTACAAGCACAACTGGGGCACTCCAAAATCGAAACGACCATGCAGTATGCCCATGTCCTAGAAGATGCTCTGGGTAAGGCTGTGAACCGAACGACGTAAGAATGCCTCAACAAGAACAAGTGACCAATCTGCATACCACTGCGGACTGGTCACTTTTTTCGTGCTTTTTCCATTCCATCTACATCCCCGCTGACCTTTGCAAGCGTTCCGCGATTTTCATAAAGTCTTCCCGCGATACACCTGGCGCAAATTCTTCTGGCAGTTCATCTAAATCCGGAACAGGGCCGCCATCCGGGACGCCTTGAATGACCTCTGCTGTTCCACCATCAGGCAACGGGCCGCGCCAAATCATGGCGATATCCTGATAGTCCTGATAGCTGAACGTAAACAACTTGCGATTCAATCCCATCGCGATATACGGGTGAGTGGCATCGAATTGGGTGTTATCCAGATTGGGAACAGGCAGCATTTTCGTCATATCCACACCCGTAGCGATCTCCAAGGCTTTTGCGTACGCTACGATATGGACGCCCCCTCTGACGAGCAAGTAACCGATCATGGCCCGAGCTGTGGGATGATCCGTCATTTCGTACACCCTCATCTTGTGAGTACGCGCTCCGCACTCCAGAAAAAAGTTGTGCAAAAGATCAAGCACCAAGTTCCCGCTCGAGAATACATAATCACCTGCCCATGATTTTCCCATGGAGTCTCCTGGCATCGCGGTTTGCGCGGTCGCAATAAAATGGTACGTATTGCGCTTATTCAAACCGTTATTCAGTGGAGTCGTATCAGGGTCCCCCGGCCGCGTAATCCCTTTCATGCACAAATTGATTGCGTTGGAGACCAGCTCCACATGCCCGACTTCTTCCGCTGTAATGCTGGTGACCAAATCATAAAAAGGCTTTAGTTTGCTCTTTCCACGAAAGTTGAAGGATTGGAACAAATAATTGTTTAGCGTTGACATCTCACCAAAACGACCGCCCAATAGCTCCTGGACGGCCGCAGCGGCGTTGGCATCTCCATAAGCCGGTTCTGGCAGCTCAATTGCCAACCTGTTGATACGAGTAAACAACCTGCTTCCCTCCCCCGTTTTGCACCTACCTGTACTGTTTTATGTGGGCGAAGGGTTGTTTCATACCAGTTTAAAACGGCATGACCCAGACGATCTGTTGTAGGCGTACAAAAAACGTAGAACCTCCCGTCTGTAGTACCACATGGTCAGGTAGCACATCGACAACGTTTCCACGGACATTTCCCTGGGTTGTTTGAATGGCAACTTCACGCTTTATAACACTCTGCAACGTCTGATACAAATAAGGGTCAATGAAGGAATTCATAGCGGGGGTACTCGACGCTGGTTGTGCTTGTGTCTGAAAAGGATACGAACTCATGACGTTTTTGGACTCCTTCCTGTAGTTCCTCCCTGTATTTTATGCCCAAGGGTTGGGATGGGTGAGTGCATAGGATATTCCTTACCATTCTGCATGCCTGATCGATTCCAAAACAAATATCCCCTGCCATCTAGACAGGGGATTCCATTACATTCGTTTATTTCGCTGCACGGTTGGCAGTAGGAACAACGTAAATCTGCTCGTTCTTTGCCAATGTACTTTCGCTTTGATCAATCACGTCCAATTCGTTCATCCGGTTCAATACAACCGCTTGCCGTTGTTTGGCTCGGTCCCAGTTCTTTACCGGTGAGTAACGCTCTGGTCCTTTCGGTAAAGAAGCCAGCATGGCCGCTTCTCCCAGTGTTACCGCTCGATTCCCTGTTTCTGTTGCTTTTTTTCCGAAGTAAAAGGGAACAGCCTCGCCAATCCCGTACTTTCCGTGCCCGAAATAAATGACGTTGAGGTAGATTTCGAGCAGTTCTTTTTTGCTGTATCGCTGTTCCAATTGCAAAGCGATCGCGATTTCCTTCACTTTTCTGGTCATCGTTTTGTCGTTCGTCAGAAACAGGTTTCGCGCCAACTGCATGGTAATCGTACTTCCACCCTGCACGTAGGCACCTTCCTTGATATCGACCCAGATCGCTCGGCTCAATCCAACAGGATCTACTCCTGGATGCTCCATAAACCGATGATCCTCGATCGCAACGAACGCCTTCCACACATGGTCAGGCATTTCGTCCAGCTTTACATAGCTGTTGGATTGCTGTACAGCATCCAGCTTTTTCTCATCTATCCATATATTCCCTGTCCACGCAAGCACGATCGGCGCCAGGATAGCTGCCATCATGATCACGAGAAAACTGATACGCAGTCGTTTTTTCCAACGAACACCGAGTTTCTTGATGCTCTTGGGCATGCTCGCCGCTTCATACAAGTCGGTGTTTCTTCCTAATGGGATTGGAAGGTGGTTCATGCTGCATTCCCCCTTACCTTGCTTCTACTCACATTGTAGGGGATGCGCGCATTTCGTCCCATCGAATCCACTTACAGCAATCTTACAATTTCGTAAGACAAACCATTACGAATGCTGATTTTGCTGTGCCTCGTGCTGCCGCAGCTCGATCCGTCTGATTTTACCGGAGGTCGTTTTCGGCAGTTCCTGTACAAATTCGATTTTACGCGGGTATTTATACGGAGCGGTTAATTGCTTGACATGGTTTTGCAATTCCACGATCAACTCTTCGGGTGGCTCATTCCCTTTTTTCAGGATGACAAAGGCTTTTACCACATGACCACGCTCTGGATCTGGACTGGCAACCGCCGCACACTCCGCTACTGCCGCATGCTTCACCAAGGCATCTTCGACCTCAAAGGGACCAATCGTATATCCACCTGAGATGATAATGTCGTCCGAACGTCCTTCGAACCAGATATAGCCATCTTCATCCATGCGACCTTGGTCGCCCGTCACGTACCAGTCACCGCGAAACGCTCTGGCAGTTCGCTGTGGATCATCCAGATAGCCTTTGAACAGTGCCACCATATGGCGATCGATGGCAATATCGCCCACTTTGCCTACTGGCAACTCCTCTCCTTCTTCGTCAATAATGGCGATTCTCACAACTGGCGATGGCTTACCCATCGAACCTGGCCTCGGCTCCATGCCGACAAAGGTACCCACCAGCAAAGTGTTCTCTGTCTGTCCGTATCCATCTCGCACAGTCAACTGGAATACGCGGCGGAATGTGTCGATCACTTCCCGATTGAGCGGTTCACCGGCCGAACATGCGGAGCGCAAGGCGGACAGCTTGTATTGTTCCAAATCCGTTACTTTTGCCATGATTCTGTACTCGGTTGGCGTCGCACACAAGACTGAAACTGGATATTTTTGCAGAATTGTCAAATAATTATCGGCAGAAAACTTTCCTTTATAGACAAAGGCGGTCGCTCCCAGCCCTAACGTAGAGACAAACGGGCTCCAGATCCACTTGGCCCAACCAGGCCCCGCCGTTGCCCAAACCACGTCACCTTCGCGAACGTCCAGCCACTGTGTCGCGGCCACAGCCAAATGCGCAAACGGCCAACCGTGAACGTGCATAACCCCTTTGGGTCCCCCAGTCGTGCCTGACGTATAAGACAGGAAGGCCAGCTCATCCGACTTCGTGTTTACGACCTCAAATTCTGTGTCCTGCCCCTGGAGTAGCCCCTCAAGCGAAATCCAACCTTCTTTCTCTTCGCCCGTCGTGATGTAGTGTTGCAGGGTGGAACAGTTGCCTCTCGTCAGATCAACCTCACTCATTGCTCCCGCGAAGCTGATCACAGCTTTGACTTTTGCATGATTGATCCGGTACTCGATATCTTTGTAACGCAGCATCTCTGACCCTGGCAAAATCACTGCCCCCAGCTTCAGCAGTGCCAAATAGAGGCCATAGGCCAAGGTTCCTCGGGAAACCAAGACGAGTACCCGATCCCCATGCTCGATTCCAATGGACCCTAGACCATTTGCAATTTTATTTGAATATTGGCGCAAATCTTCGTACGTAAGGATATGTTCCTGACCTTGTTCATCTAACTCCCAAACCGCTCGTCTCTCCGGATGTTTTTTCGCCCATTCGTCCACCTGGGCAGCGAAGTTATAGTTCACTGGCATGTTTAGTTCCATAGGCACATCTCCACCTTTTCTAATGACTGATGAATAATAATTCGACATCACTATAATTCTCCCCTTTTTCTTTCGACAAAAATGGGACAAAAAAAGGCCAACCTTTTTTATGGGTTGACCTCCTTTCTTTCATTCCTATCACTCTACTTGCTCCGTAATCGTTGCAGCCTGCAGGGAACGCTGTTTTCTTTTTTCCCTCCACTCTTGAAAGCTGCCGACAATTCCGCTAGGGAAACAGAGCACAACCAAAATATAGAGCAAGCCTAGGAAGATGACCCATCTCTCGAAAATCGGATGAAGCTTCGCCAACTCTGTCAGCCCATGATGCGCCAACTCCACGATCCCTGATCCCAGAATGGAGCCAAATAGCGTTCCCAGCCCACCGATCATGCTCATCAAGAGCGCATCTAGCGTCGTTTCAATCGAAAACACTTGGGTGTTCACGAAGCGTAGCATGACCGCGTACAAGCCTCCACTAATCGCAGCAACCACTCCAGCGACAATGCTGACGATTACCTTATAATGAAGAATTTGATAGCCTAACGCTTCCGCACGTTGTTCATTTTGACCGATGGCTTTCAAGACCTTGCCAAGTGGAGAGTGCGTAAACGCCCGCAAGATGACGAACAGCATGACCATTAGGATCAGGCATACATAGTAAAAGGACAAACGATCACGAAACAGCTCAGGCACCGGAAAGGTGAAGCCATCCCCTCCCATCGTCAGTGAGCGCCATTTTTCTGCCAATACGAATAGCAGCTGGGAAATCGCCAAGGTCAGCATCGCATAAAAATGACTTTTCAATCGCAACGACAGCATCCCGATCACGTAGCTGAGAATACCGGAGAGCACGATGGCAACGAGTACGCCAAGCAAGAAATAACTAATCGTCGCATCAAAGTTTTTCAAGAATAAAGACACGGAGTACGCACCTATTCCGAAAAACATACAGTGTCCGAATGAGACGATCCCCGTATAGCCGAGCAACAAATCAAAGCTCATCGCAAAAATCGCAAAGATAAAGATTTGGGTAAACATAATGTACATGCTTCGCGAGTCTGAAAGAAACGGCAAAACCGCCAAAGACAAAAACACAAAAAGAATAAATCGATGGTTCAACAATCCGGATGTAGTCAACGCATGATCACCCCTTCGCTCCAAACAGGCCGGATGGTTTGATAAGCAGCACTGCCAGCATCAGCAGCATGTTCACTGCCAGTGAAAGCTCTGGAACGAAGTAAGCCATAAACGAGCCAAGCACTCCTACTAAAAGCGCCGCAACCATAGAGCCTTGAACGCTTCCCATCCCACCGACAATGACGACGATGAATGCCAGAATCGCATACTGCATACCCATTTCCGCAAAAATAACCCCTGAATACGGTGCCAGCAGACTTCCTCCGAGTGCGGCCATGCCTGCCCCCAGCAAAAAGACGAAAGTAAACACTTGTTTAATATTGATGCCGAGTGCCTGCACCATTTCCTTATCGATGACGCCCGCTCGGACGATCAAGCCTAGTCTCGTTCGCGTCAACAACAGGTGCAACCCAACGTACATAACTATTCCGACTGCAATGACAAACAAGCGATAATTGATCAGTATGATGTCGCCAAGCTCGATGCTCCCTTGCAAATAATCTGGTAATACTGCCCGAATAGGATTGGGGCTCCAAAACACCTTGAGCAATTCACTGATCACGAGCATCCCACCCAATGTCACGAGCAGTTGCTGAATATGATCACCGTACACGGGGCGGATCAGCACGCGCTCCAACACAAAACCGAGCAGCATCCCGATGACGACAGCACCTACAATGGCCAGAAGAAAGCTATCCGTCAATCCGAAAAGCCATACACCAGCAAAAGCTCCCCAGGCAAACAATCCACCGTGGGCAAAGTTCAACACACTCATTAAGCCAAAGATCAACGTGAGCCCGGAAGCGAGCAAGAAAATGAGTATGCCTGTCGCCAGTCCATTTACCAGCAAATTAATCGCGACATCCATTTCATCCTCCCCCTCCCTGTTATACGCTCAGGCAATGCCCAAATATTTTTGTCGCGTATCTGCATCATCCTTCAACTCCTGCATCGCGCCACCGCGGACAATTTTCCCTTCATCCATCAAGTAGTACTGCTCGCCGATCATGCTCGCCATCATAAAGTTTTGCTCGACTAAAAGCACAGTCGTTTTCTGCTTCATCGATTCGATGTGAAACATGAGCTTTTCAACCATGATGGGTGCCAGTCCCTTGCTCGGCTCGTCAATTAACAAGAGTCCGTTGCTGTTCACATAAGCTCGTGCAATCGCCAGCATTTGCTTTTGACCTCCGCTTAAGTGCCCGCTTTTCTTTTTCCAGTAATGTCGCAGGTCAGGGAATAGATCCAGCATCCAGGCGAGCTTTTCTTTTTGTTCGTCGTCATTTTTTTGCATGGCGAGCCGGAACGTCTCTTCTACCGTAAAATCATGAAAAATCCCTTGATTCTCGGGCACATAGCCAATCCCCTTACGCGCGATGAAATAGGTCGGCAGATGCCCGATTTCTTCTCCTAAATAGCGAATTTGGCCATGACGGATCGGGGCAAGCCCCATGATGGAACGAAGCGTCGTTGTTTTGCCCGCGCCGTTTCGTCCAAACAGGACAGTAATACTGCCTGCTTGCACGGATAGCGAGACTCCCTGCAAGATGTGAAACTGGTCGAGGTACGTTTCAATGTGATCAAGTTGCAGCATCATGCTTATACAACCCTCCCAAGTAGGCAGACTGCACCTGTTCATTTCGCATCATGTCAGTCGGTGTCCCCTCAGCCAATAGCTCTCCATGAAATAGTACGACCATGTGATCGGAGAGTGATTTGACCATGTCCATCTTGTGTTCGATTAGAATGATCGTGCACGTGTTGCTTTCCTTAATCGATTCGATCACCTTCAATACAGCTGGGACTTCCTCCAGTGAAATCCCAGCTGTTGGTTCGTCTAGTAAGAGAACATCCGGACGCAGTCCAAGTAGCATGGCTAGCTCCAGCTTTCGTTTCTCCCCATGCGCTAGTAGGCTTGCCAGCACATCCGCCTTTTTCTCCAGCAATACCAGATGCAGCAAACGCTCAACTTCCTCAGCCTGTCGCATCTGATCTGCCTGAGAAATCCACAAACGAAACCGAACCCCCTGTGCGGCTTGCACGGCTAATCGAATGTTTTCCCGCACCGTTAGCTTGGGAAATAAGTTTGTCAATTGAAACGATCGTCCAATACCCAATCTCGTTCGTGCTGCTGGGGGCAAGTGTGTAATATCTTGCCCCTTGTACTTGATCGTTCCTTGCGATGGAGTAAGCTGCCCGCTTAACAAGTTAAACAATGTCGTCTTTCCGGCTCCATTCGGTCCGATGATCGAAGTAAATCGCTGCTTCGGGATATTTAGCGATACCTTGTTTATGACGGTTTGCTCCCCGAATGCTACGCTTACGTCAATCGTTTCCAACAAGTAACTCATCACACACCTCCTCTACTTCTGGTTCCTGACAGGTGGTGCTGTCTCTTCCATCGTCATCTCCCGAACGAGTACAGGAACCGGATGATCGACTCCATCTTTTTTCTCTAGCTTGATCGCGTACAACGTTTGCAGTGCCTGATGGTCCTCGACTCGGAACTGCATCTGCCCCTTCGGTGTATCAAAGGTCATGCCTTCCATCGCCGTAATCAACTTCTCTGAATCTGTATCGGCGTTCGTCTTTTTCAGCGCTTCCACAATCGATACGGCTGCCGTCATCCCGCCTGCCGTAAATAAGTCAGGAATCTCGCCGTTAAAACGCTTCTTGTGCTCATCGATAAGCCAATCGTTCATTTTCGTTTTCGGGAGCGAATGGTAATACACCGAGAAGCCTTCCATTCCGATCATGGCCTCCATCGTTTTCAAGGCAGCGATATCAGGTGCTCCCGTAGACACCTTGATGCCTTTTTGCTGAACCTGCATATCTTGAAGCTGTTTCCACGGGGAGTTCGAGCCTGCCCACGTGATGAACACATATTCGGGTTTGGCGCTAATGATTTTTTGAATGTTGGCTGTAAAATCAGTCGTGTTCGTGTCCACGTATTGTTCTTCGATAATGACAGCCCCTAATTTTTCAGCCGCGGTCTTAAAGGCTTCAATCCCTTCTCGACCGTAGGCGCTGTCTTGGGCCATCGTCGCGATCTTCGTTCCTTTGGAAGCAATCGCCGCAGCGCCAGCAACTGCGTCCTGCGAAGAATTTCGACCTGTGCGGAAAATGTATTTGTTCCAGTTTTTCCCGGTGATACTATCTGCTACAGCCGGTTCTACGACCATGATTTTTTTGTACTCTTCTGCCAGCGGAAGGACAGCTAGCGTATCGCCTGAACTCGAGGAGCCTACGAGAAAATCTACCTTGTCGGTCTCCAGGAGCTTCGTCGCTTTTTGGACGCCGACATCCGGCTTCGTCTCTGTATCCTCAACGACAAACTCGATCTTTTTGCCAGCGATCTCTCGCTTGCCCTCTGTTGCATAATCGAGTCCAAGCTCAAAGCCTCTTACCGTCTGCTTGCCGTAGCTCTCCAATGGCCCCGTAAGTGAAGCGAGTACGCCTACCTTGATCGTATGACCACCATCAGATGAAGCGCTTTCATTTTGGCTGCAACCAACAACAAGCACGACAGACATCGCTAGCGGGAGCAACATTTTCCAACCTCTTTTTTTCACGTCGGTTCCTCCTCGAGAGTCATAATGTTCATTGCGATTCGGCTAACCATTCCAGCACGGTTGCAGCCCACGTATATCCAGTTCCAGCACTGACAGCTACGACAATATCCCCAGGGGCAAGACGTCCCTCTTGTTGTGCGACATGTAGTCCAATACACGGATCGAGTGCAGACAAATGCCCGTAATGATCGAGATAGACGGCCTGCTCCTCGCTAAGTTGCAAACGTTCCAACAGCTCTAAGAACATCGAACGCTTTGTGTGCAAAGGAAGCAGCAGCTTCAAATCCTGCAAGGAACGATTGCTTTTTGCCAATGCCTGCTCTACCACATGGACAAAGTTTGGTATGGAGACGGGATCCAGTCGTTCTTTCATATCGCTTGGATTCGGCACATCGATGTAGTGGAGTCTGTTTTCCACCGTTTCATGACTAGGTTGGTGCCTTGAGCCGCCTGCGGGTATCCTAATATCATCGTGAAAAGAACCATCGGTAATGACACAGCTGTGGAGAATTCTACTCTTTGTAGCACCACGCTTTACAAGTGCCGCTGTCCCCCCATCTGCAAAATTAAACATGAAGCGTGAGCGAGGATTTTCGTAATCGACGATTTGTGATTCTTTACAGCCAGCAACCAGCAAAATGTTTTCAATGGATGCATCTGCCGTCAGCATATCTTTGGCGACCTTCAAAGCAATTGGAAAGCACGAGCTGACGTTCATCATCTCGAAACCGTATGCGTTTGTTGCTTTTAGCTCGTATGTAATCTTCGGTGCGCTGGACCATACATAGTAATCTTTGTGCGGACTGCCGAAGTAAATAATCACGTCAATCTCAGATGGATCGATCACCGAGCCGGTCAGCTGTTGGGCAGCGAGCACAGCGAGGTCTGATGCATGAAGCGTGTCATCTGCGACATGCTTTTGGTATAGACCGAATTTTTCGATAATGACTCGCGTGGGGATTCCGGTCTTTTCAGCCAATCGCTCAGCTGTTTCTACTCCCTCTGGAAAAAATACGGACGTCGCTTCCACTCCGATAGTCTGCTCGTGGATCGTATTCGCTTCAAGATGATTCATACTTTCGCTCCTTCCTTCGGTACGAGCATCGTCGCTGTTCCAGTCAGAACTACTTTTCCATGCTGATTCGTGCATTCCGTCAGTAATCGGATCATGCCTCTCTCTTCCTGATACTCCAGCACAGTGGCGGTCGCTGTGATTGTGTCTCCGATCAATACCGGAGCCGTAAACTGAATGGTCTGGTCCTTGTAAATGGAACCGATGCCAGGCAACTGCATCCCGAGCAATCTGGACAACATGCTCGCCGTCAACAGTCCATGTGAGATACGCTGACCGAATCGCGTGTCTTTTGCGTACTGTTGGTCGATGTGCACCGGATTATAATCCCCACTCATTCCCGCAAATAGAACGATATCTGTTTCCGTAATCGTTCTGCTAAAAGATGCTTGCTCCCCTATTGCAAATCTCACCATATGAATCACCTCATTGCGTAATGGAATCGCTCTTCAATCTGGTCAATGCTTGCTTGACGATTTTCCCTGTTGCATTGCGTGGCAGTTCGTTCAGAAACACGAATGACTTCGGGATTTTATACTTCGCCAGTCTTTGCTCACAGTGCGCTTTAATGTATGCTTCCGTGATGACTGCACCTGATTTGGGCACGATAAACGCCTTTGCGACCTCTCCCCATTTTTCATCGGGTACACCGACGACTGCGGCTTCCTGAACGTCATCCAGCTCACCGATGACCTGTTCCAGCTCCAGCGGATAAATGTTCTCCCCGCCTGAGATAATCATGTCTTTGCGCCTTCCTACGATATAGGCGAACCCTTCTTCATCAAAACGTGCCAAATCCCCTGTGTACAGCCACCCATCCCGGATGGTCTTGGCTGTTTCTACTGGTTTGTTCCAGTATTCCTTCATCACATTCGGACCTTTGACGAGCAGTTCTCCAATTTCGCCATGACCCACGTCTTTACCGTCATCCGAGATCAGGCGGACTTCACAAAACATGACGGGCTTACCGATTGAGCCGGCTTTTCTTTTTGCATCTTCCTTCGCAATCATAAACACAGTAGGAGATGTTTCTGTTAGGCCGTATCCTTGTCCAAAAGGGAGGCCTCGCTCCTGAAAATGCTGGATGAGTTCCATGGGGCATGGAGCGCCGCCGTTGTAAAACCAACGGACAGAATCGAATGATGTGGTAGCAAATAAGGGACTTTGACGAATGGCTTCATGGATGGCGGGCACACCCATCACGATGGTGACTTGGTGTGATTCGATTAGTTGAATCGCTTTATCAGGGTCGAACTTCCCGGCGACTACGACGCGTCCGCCAGCAAGCCATGTAGGGAAGGCAAACAGTCCGATTCCCCCGATATGAAAGAGTGGCAATAAGACAATCGAGCAGTCTTCTGAGGTGAGATCAAGCGCGGCTACATTGTGTACGGAGTTCCAAAACATATTTTCTTGGGTGAGTACTGCTCCCTTAGGCTTTCCTGTCGTTCCTGATGTATAGCAAATGATGTATGGATCATCTCCACTGCCATCATCTGCCTCGGTCCTACTGTGCTGGGATGACTCACTCGGGCCATCCTGGCTCCAAGGGAGTTCTCCCGGTTCCAGCCATATCATGTGCGCAACACTGGCCTTCCCCTTGATCAGCTCAATGGTGGCAGCGAACTCCGGCTGCGCACATAACACGCGGATACCACTATCCTCAAACTGATAGTCTAATTCTGCAGGGGTCAAGCGAATATTAAAGGGGACAGCAATCGCACCGAGTTTGGCGATGGCAAACAGCAGAAGCACATACTCCAAACTGTTTTGGGACAAAATGCCGATCCTGTCCCCCTTTTTGACCTGTAGCTCATGTCGTAAATAGTTGGCAAGACATTGCATCTGCTCATTCATTTGCTGATACGTAAGTGATTGATCGTTGGCAATCACTGCGATCCGCGTCGGAGTGATTCGGGCTCGCTTTTCAATCCAATAAGCAATTCCGTGCATGAACTCTACTCCTTTGCCTATAAAATGAATCGGTTACGGCTTGGCAGCAATCCCTTTCATAATCATCGACATGGCTGTTTCTAGCACCTCTTCCGGTACGTCTTCATTTTCCCAGTAAACCCAACGCATCCCGATGAATTGTCCGATCGACATGAGACAATAAGCCAGCGTCTCATGATCCATCTCTCGAAACGCACCTTCGTTCATGGCGTTCTTCAGACTTCGTACGTACCCCGCTGCCAGTTTGGCGTAATACCAGCGATATAGCTCCTGATCGACGAGCGCAGCCTGTTGAATAATGCTGTACATGTTGCGATGATGTTTGATCCAACGAAAAAAGGCCAGAAATCCTAGGCGCAAATTCTCTTCTTGTGTGGTTGCTCCCATGATTGCTTCTTTGATCGTCGAACGAAGCTCTCTGCTCAACTGCCTGATCAATTCATCATAAATGGCTTTCTTCGACTCGAAATAATTGTAAAACGTTCCTTGGGACACCTGTGCATGCTGTGTGATCAAGACGATAGATGCATCATAATAACCCAACTCGCCAAACACATGCTCCGCGGCATCCAGTATTTTTTTGCGGGTTTCCTGTCCTTTTTTGGTCAAAACAGGGGTAGGTAGACTATTTTCTGACACCTGAATCACCTCTCAGTTTTTATTATATGCATAATTCAGAATATTACAATATGTATTTTTCGCACTCATTCTAGGGAGACTCGTTTTCACAATAAGAAAAGGGACCATAGTGGCCTTTCCCTTTCACTCGACGCGTCGCGAGTTCAGCCAAGACGGCTGGCCCTTCTTCTAAGGGAATAACTTTCTCTACTCAGTTGGCAATAATTGACGCGAAACAAAAAAAGTGAAGCAGCGTCTTATTATACAAAAGCACATAAAAAAAGCTCCCGTACGAAAGCACGAGAGCGGAGTAAACACTTTGAAGTCGTATGATTAGATAACACGCTTGATTTTCACCGTGCGCTTCTCCCAGTTCGTTCCATCGTACTTGGAGTAAGTCACACCAGGACTACCGTAAGTGTGCAGGATTTTTCCATTCCCTGCGTAAATAGCCACGTGTGTAATCCGATCAGAAGTACTGTTTACCGATGCCTTCATGAAGATCAGATCACCTTTTTGCAGGTTGCTTTTGGAAACAGATTTCCCAACAGTTGATTGCTGACGGGAATCGCGTGGCAGAGTAATACCCGCTTCCTTGAATACACGTTGGGTAAAGGAAGAGCAGTCGAACGTACTGGTTGTACTACTGCTTGAACCGTATTTGTACTTCGTGCCCAAATACTTTTCACCATTTTTAATGACCTGATCGGCTGTTTTGCTTACTGGCTGTTCTGGCTTGCTAGGCGTATTCTCTGAGGAATCAATAACACGACGAGCCCCTACAAATTTGTCACTGTACGCCGAGTATTTTTTTACAACTACCTCGTCTTCCCCTTTCGAAGAATAGACGAATTGATCACTGCCTATGTATATTCCCATAAAAGTTGGGCTGCCGCTTCCGCTAGAGGCGAAGAACACCAAATCTCCTGGCGCCACGCTTTTTTCGGATACTTTACTCCCAGTCTTGTACAGGCTAGAGATTGTGCTCCCAATGGAAATCCCTACTTGTTTGTACGCATACGTAGCCAGCTCCGCTGATCCGAATTGCTTCGGTCCCTTTGCTTTGTACTCGTAATCCTTCCCGATCAAAGAAGTAGCAATATTTGCAACCTCTGACTGTTTTGAATCTTGTGTCTTAGCGGCCACTACTCCAACTTGACCACCCATTAACAGGGACGTACTCAGCATGACTGCTACTGTTGACTTCATTACCCAATCTCGTTTCGTCACTTTCTTTTCCTCCTTGTCATGTTGTGGCACCCGTCTTGGGTACATGGACAGAATAGCGCAGGAGGAAACAGGAGGATAAGACCGTAAAATTTTCCAATGATGGAATTGGTAGCATGGGACTAGTCAGAAAACAGGGTGCAAAGTAGGCGGTTGCTACCTCTTAGTTCCATGGAACCATAAAAGTTACAAAACGGTATCAAAGGTGATTTTCGTCGCAAAAAACGGCTATTTTGCTGGCCCGAACCCCAAACAAAAACCATCTTCTGCTTGTTTCTGTCAGAAGATGGTTCTCAATTCATACCTCTTTCATTTTCGCCGTAAACTGCCCCCAAGTCTCTTCTCCCCACTTGAGAGTGAGGACATCCCCATCTGTAACAGGTCCTACCCCCGCTGGCGTACCTGTGTAAATGATATCCCCTTGACCCAAGCCTAGATGTTCGGAAATATAGGCAATCATGGTTTCCAAATCAAAAATCACATCACGAAGATTACCGCGTTGCACTTGCTCTCCATTTTTCAGCAAGGAGAAATCCGTTTGGTGCAGCTCATGAATACCAGGGAAAGGATGAAAAGACGTCAAAATGGCTGAATTTTTAAACCCTTTTGCCAACAACCATGGATGCCCTGCTTTCTTCAGCTCGCTCTGAACATCCCGCAAAGTAAAGTCGATGCCGAGTGCTATTTTGTCAATCATCTCGTCAAGGGTAACTCCAGCCTCATATGGTCTCGCGATGTGAATCACAAGCTCCGCCTCATAATGGAGCTCTCCACGATATGCCGGAAGCTCAATGGCCTCGCCATTTGCCATTGCAAGCGCATGTGTTGGCTTATCAAAGATCATTGGCTTGGTTGGTACATCGTTCCCCAACTCCGCAGCATGCAATCGATAGTTGCGACCGATACAGTAAATATTTTTGACTGACTCCATTTTGTCCTCTCCTTTGGTGGCTGTCTCTTTTTTCACTATATCATGGCTGCACGGCGTATTACAGCTTGTCTTGTTCGTCCTCTTCCATGTAGTTTCGATAGCCAGGCCAAAGACGGGCATTCCCTCGTGCTTCTACTTCAATCACGGTATCACAAATGGATTCCAACGCACTTTCCAGATCCATCTCGTGCTTAGAGCACCAGGAAAATTCGTAATGGAAAATCACTTGCTGCTCTGTCACTTCGGAGAGGACAAAGGCAAACTGCTGTTGTTGTTCCACGACATGCTTTCTAGCTTCAATCGTCGCTTCTACCGAGAACAAACCATCCCATTCAGCAACCTTATATGTAGAAGTAACATCAATCCACAGAGAGGGAGTATCATTCGTCCGCCGAAAAATAACAGAGTCCTCCCGATAAAACCCGTAGCCAGAGGGCAGCGCACCTGAGAGCTTAAATGGGATTCCTACCGGCAAATCCTGTGGCTTCAATGCATGGACAAGTCTCCCAGGCAAAAGATAGCAACCATCCTGCTGGCGATCTAACTGTTCTCCCATGACGAGAACCTCTTGATTGTGTGAATCACCTGTCATCTGAACGAACATCACGGCACCTCCCTCTAAAAACAGTATGGTCAGGAATGCATGACTCAAAACTAAATTTCCATCCATTTTTTTCCTGACTAAATACCGAAAAAAACAGGGTTCATCCATAGGATGCCCCCTTTATTCCTTCTAAGCTACGCACGTATGATCGCAATCACAACATGTTCGTCATCGTATGATTTTGCTTTGATTTTCACAGGGAAATCATACAAGTTGGTAAATTTAAAATCTATATAGCCATACGCTACTGTGGCATCTTGACCCACTGGCACGTATCCCACTGATTTGCTGTGGTTATGCCGTTCCACCATGATCATCCCCGCTTCAGCAGCTACATTGTAAAGCGTGCTGGAAACCTGACAAATCCCGCCTCCATAGTCATCGACGAGCTGACCATTCTGAATAACGCCGGCCTTCTGCCAACCATCCTCTGGCAAATTCGAATTTCCCACTGTTTCATTGAAAGAAAACACCTGTTGCGGTTTGATTTTTTCATTATGAATCTTGGCCAATGCTTGCTTGATGTTATGTTTACGAGTATCTGTGCTGTCTTTCATCGATGAGTAATAAAAACCGAGAACCTCCTCTTCCTTGAGGTCCATCTTCTCCACATACTTTTCCTGTAACTTTTCCTGCAACTCGATAGCAGGAGATAACGGCTCCACTTGTAACGCCATTGCACGCTCAGGCGCGTAGTTCATGCCCAGCGAGAACACAAGGGCCACTGTCGCTATACTGATCGGCCAATGCCGAACTTTCTTCATTTCTACTTCCTCTCCCACATTTGTTGATCGATTGACTGACGCGAAGCTCCCTATTTATATAGCCTGTCATTGTTATTACACCTTGTCTCTAACAATGTAACGTATGGGAAAAGCGGCAATCAACCTGCAAATGTTGGGCTTTTTGTCCTACATCAGGTTCTACTCGTCATCCTCATCGATAACCCCGAGGGCTTTGTTCTTTTCTTTAAAGCGCTGGTTATGGGAAGAAACATACGCCATCCGATCTGCTACTGGGTCTATGTGTAATTTTGCACTGTTTACGGCCACAGCCGCATCGGTGAATGCTCCCGCGATCAGCGTAATCTTGCTGTCAAAGCTCGCAAAATCTCCCGCCGCAAAAATCCCTGGCAGATTCGTTGCCAGACGTGGACTGACAAACACGTTCCACTCATCCATGTCCAAGCCCCACTCTTTAATCCCAGTGAAATCGGCCTTCAATCCGTGATTGACGATGATGGCGTCGACATCGATTTGCTCCGTTTCGTCCGTCTCTAGATGACGTATCGTCACTTTATCGATCGTTTCTTTGTCTGAGCTTTGCAATTGCGTGACCGTATATGGGGTGCGAACGATCGCAGATGACTCTTTCATGCGCTTTACATTCCGCTCATGTCCACCAAATACATCACGGCGATGCACGACAGTTACAGACGCTGCGATTTGCACCAGTTCATTTGCCCAATCGACCGCGGAGTCGCCGCCACCTGAGATGAGGACGTGCTTCCCACGGAATGGCTCCAGTTCCTGCACCGTATAATGAAGATTTGTCACCTCGTAGCGCTCGGCCCCTTCGATCTCCAGTTTTGCCATTTTCAAAATACCTCGGCCCAGAGCCAGTATGATCGTGCGCGTCCAATGCCGTCTCCCCGATTTTGCAACGAGTATGTACGTGCCATCTTCTTGTGGCTCTAGTCCAATAATCGCCTCGCCTAGCACGATGGTGGGATCAAATGTCTTCGCTTGCTCCACCAGATTGGCAACCAGCTTTTCACATAACTGTGGTGGTACACCGCCTACATCCCAGATCATTTTTTCTGGATAGATCAACATTCGTCCACCAAGCTCTTCTTTCGCTTCAATGAGTTTCGTCTTCAGATCTCGCATCCCGCTATAAAAGGCAGCGTACATCCCCGCAGGGCCACCGCCAATAATGGTTACATCAAACAGCTCCAACTGTTCTCCCACAACTACCCCTCCACTGTCTTTCTGTTTGTTTATGAATCATCAAATACGATAATGAAAATGAGATTCATTATCACAATGTGATTGTAATGGAAAATGGAGGAGGATTCAACATTCCAGAAAAAATAAAAAGGCTCGTAATTAGCTTCATCAGCCAATTTACGAACCTGTTGTTTACCATATGGTGCGGTCGAGAGGACTTGAACCTCCACGGTGTTGCCACCACTAGAACCTGAATCTAGCGCGTCTGCCAATTCCGCCACGACCGCATAAAAATGGTGCCGGCAATAGGACTTGAACCCACAACCCCCTGATTACAAGTCAGGTGCTCTACCAATTGAGCTATACCGGCACATTACGAGAAACTATGTAATTCGCACATTCTAAAAATAGAATGGCGGAGCTGACGGGACTCGAACCCGCGACCTCCGGTGTGACAGACCGGCGTGAACTCCAACTTCACCACAGCTCCATATGGTTTTTGTCACCATCACCATCTTGTGGCGACTTCTGTAATATAGCACGATTCTCTCTCCAGATGCAATAGTTTTTAAAAAAATAATGAAAGATTAATTTTTTCATAGATTTACCAACGAAAATCCGATAGAATTTTAGCTAGATATGCAGATTTTAGTAGATTGGTGGAGACGATGACATGAAAAAGACTTCGAGGCTACTCACCTTCCTCGCCCTCTTCACTCTGCTGCCTACTGCTGCCCATGCTTCCTCATCGGCATATGTGGTATCAGCAGGTGATACGCTGAGCAAGATCGCTCGTGAACATCAAGTAACGGTGGATCAACTCATTCAATGGAACCAACTGAATGACGATAGATTGTCAATTGGACAAACTCTATCTATTCACGGTGAAAACACTTCTGGCTCCATTGCGACTGACACTCCTTCCGATGTAGCTGTCAATCAGAATGATAACGCTACCACTGAGTCTAAAGAACTAACTGCTGGTGAAAAAGCCCGTGTCACTGGTGACGTGCTGAATGTGCGTAAAAAGCCTTCGACTGACGCAAAAGTGTTAGGCAAGCTAAGTTTCGGTTCCATTGTAGAAGTCGTAGAAACGGGTAATGAATGGACGAAAATCGAATTCGAAGATCGTGAAGCATACGTTGCTACAGAGTTCCTTAGTCCAAACCTCACTTCTACCGTTTCGCTGCCTGCCGAGGTAAATGCAGAAGATCTGGGTCGAATGAAGGAAATTTTTGAGCCATTGCTCAATACACCATACGTCTTAGGCGGAACTACTCCGAATGGCTTTGATTGTAGTGGCTTTACTTCATACGTTTTTGAACAGCTTGGGGTTACACTTCCGCGCACTTCTGAAGATCAATTCCGTGGCGGTCAAGAAGTATCACTAGATCAAGCACAGCCTGGTGACCTCTTGTTCTACGATTCGCTTGGAAAAGGACGCGTGTCCCACGTAGCGATCTATTTGGGTAATGGAGCAATCGTGCATGCGAATGGCGAAGATGTTCGCTATGGCAAAGTCGAATACATGCATAAGCTCTACCCGTTTTATGGAGTGAAGCGATACGCTAACTTCCAGTAAGCTTTCTACACATAAAAGCAAACAAACAGCCCTATCTGCCTTGCAGCAGTTCGAGGGCTGTTTGTTTTTCTGTGCTTAATGTATTTCGGTATTATGGGCCTGCTGATGTTGTTGCTGCTGCCCTCCGATTTCGATTTTGCCCAATGCTTGTTTCATTTTGTCGAGCTGAAGTTGATAATCACGAACGACTACGGTAAGAACACTGACAGACTCCTTGAAATCCGGCTCGCTGCTTACTCTGTCGATGGCTCTATGTAAATGCAGCATCTTGTTCTCCGTTTCCCGCAATAGGTCGAGTAACTGCAATCCGTTTACCACGTAATCACCTCATCTGTTTTTTCTTACTTTCTCCTTCCGCTCTGTTCCCTATGCGCACAAAAACGCTTTGCAACATGAATAAAAAACGTCCGCTAATGACATAGCGGACGTTCTTCCTATTTAGTTTAGGCGTGCAGACGCGAGCTCTACGAATTTGTCGATATCTTTTGCAACCAAAGAGAGTGAATTCCGCCAGAAATCGACGGAGCGTACATCAACATCCATGATAGCTGCTACATCTGCAACGCTCATTTTGCCCGTAACAGATAAGAGCTTGTCGTACTGCTCAACAAAAGCTTCCCCGCGCTTGAGATACTCTGCGTACAGGCCTTTCGCGAACAGAAGCCCAAAAGCATACGGGAAGTTGTAGAAATTGTAATCCGCGCTATAATAGTGCGGTTTACATACCCACATGTACGGGTGTAGAGCTGCCGGATCCAAACCATCTCCGTAAGCGTCCTTTTGCGCTTGTAGCATCAGTTCGTTCAGAGTGGAAACAGACAAGGCACCTTCTGTTCTGCGCTCAAATACAGCAGTCTCGAACAAGTAACGGCTATAAATATCGACGATCACCTGACTTGCTCCGCTGATATCATTTTCCAAAATCGCAAATGCTTCCTCGGAGGTCGCTTGTTCAAGTGCTGCATTGGCAATGATGGTTTCACACAAAATGGACGCTGTTTCGGCGATTGGCATTGGGTATTCGCTATTCAAGAATGCTTCGTTTACGAGACATTCTCCGTGATAGCCATGACCCAATTCATGTGCCATTGTGCTCACATCGCTGTAGCTGCCTGTGTAGTTGGACATAATTCTGCTCTCCCCTACGATGTGCAGGTTGTAGCAGAATGCCCCTCCACGCTTGCCTTCACGAATCTCAGCATCAATCCACTGATTGTCATAAGCTCGTGCTGCATAGTTGGCGAGCTTTTCGCTAAAGCTACCAAAGTGCTTCACAATGAAGTCGCGGGATTCCTCATACGAGAACCGCATGTCTGCCTCGCCCACTGGCGCAAACAGATCATAAAACGGCAACTGAGCGCTCTCATGGCCGAGTAACTTCGCCTTTGTACGGAAGTATTGATGGAAGGATGGCAGGCTCTCACGCATCGCCTGAAGCATCGCTTCGAGCGTCTCGCGGTCCATACGGGAGTCTTGCAACGTCTTATCCAGCGGCGATTCATAGCCTCTTAGCTTCGCTACGGTAATAACCTCGCCTTTAATTCCATTCAAGCTGGCAGCAGCAGCTCCATCGATTTTTTTGTAAGCGGCAAGTTCCGCCTCGTAGGCCGTTTTGCGAAGCTGCGGATCTTTTTCGTTCGCCATGTTCCGCACCACTGGCAATGGAAGCTGTTTGTGCTCCCCATCGACTGTAATGTCTACCAGTAAAGTGGAAGTCAGCATTTCATGGAGCTTTGTCCATGCATTTGACCCTGTATTTTTCATTTTTGCTAGGACGATTTCTTCTTTTTCGCTCAGCATGTATTTGCTCTTGTCGGACATTTCTGTCAACATAAAGCGATGTGTCTCTAACAGCTCCGATTGGTTAATCAACTCGTCCAAGTTGCTCAACGATCCTAGCCATTTTTGGAATTGTACGCCTGGTTCAACCAATTCCACAGCCTGATTCTGTACTTTTTCAATTGCAAGCAGTGCTACTTCATTCTTGGCATCCACGCTGGCAGTCAGCTCTCCGTGGGCGTACAAGCGGAAATGCGTTTGCAAGACGGAGGTCATCATCGTTATGTATGTCTCCATCTTCGCTACTGCATCTTCTGAAGATTGAAAGTTTTGCGCTGCCCAGCTTTTGATCTCTTCTGTTTCACGTACAAACTTCTCCCAATCTTGTTTCCATTCTGGTGCATCAAATGAGGAATACAAGACGTCCAAATTCCAGCGCATATTCATGGGCACGCGCCTCCTTTTCTCTTATGTAACAAGCCTATTGTAAAAAAATTTAGATGGATTCTGCAAGTTTTTGCTAAGAAAACTTCTTTTGCGAGAATAAAAAGACTCTGCCGCTAGCGTAAGCAGAGTTCTTTTGTAAGTGATCAAGCTCGTACTGGCTGCGTCAAAAACGTTAATGCAGACAAGGCAAAAAGCTGGGTGGATTCCACCAATTGATCAATAGCTACGTACTCATCTGCATGATGAGGGATGTGGCGATCACCTGCGCCTGTCGTCAAAATCGGAATGCCGGCCTTGTGCAGGAAGGTTCCATCTGTCGCACCTGGGACGCCATTATATACGGGCTCTTTTTTTGTGATTTCCCGATAGGCATTCGCAACGGAAGTCACAACTTCTTCATGCATGCCAGTCAACGTCCAAGGGCGCTCTTCGATAACTTCCAGAGTAGCCTTGAACTTGTCATCCTCTTTGCCTAGTTCCTCTAATATGACACTGATCTCTTTATACAGCTCTTGGTGGTCCTGCCCGGGAACCGTGCGAATATCAAGTGTTGTCATGCATTGATCGGGTACGACGTTGATTTGGGCGTCTCCTTTGACCGGTGCCTGCAAAATCGTCGGAGTGATACTCGGCCACCCCAACATTGGATGCTCTCCCAGACGAGCCATTTCCTTTCGTTCCAGCTCTTCTAACGCCACAATGGCGCGTGCCATCCTGGTGTTCGGATTGATGCCCGTCAGTGGCATAGCTCCATGCGCCATCTTGCCAAACGTACGAAGAATTGCTCGCATGGCTCCTTTTTGCGTGATGCAGAGCTGATTTTCTTCCGGTTCGCAGATAATCGCCGCATCGACGTTGTTGGCCCAACCGCGACGAATGAAATCTTTGATCCCGATCATCATGCTCTCCTCATCGCAAGGGATGCACAGGAGGATTTTGCCTGTAAAAGACTGTTTGGATCGTTGGATAGCTTTGACGGCACATATCGCGGCGGCCAGATTACCTTTTGTGTCACAAGAGCCACGCCCGTAGATACGCCCACCAGATATTGTTCCACCAAAAGGGTCGTAGCTCCAAGCATCCCGATCCCCTTCTGTTACGACATCTGTATGGGCTTCGAATAAAAGCGTTTTGCCAGGCTTGCCCGAATCGTAAAAGGCGATGACATTCGGTCTGCCTGGAACAACCTCTTCATAGAAGACCTGCAAACCCATGTTACGAAGATAATCGGCGACAAATAGCGCTACCCGCTCTTCATTCGCTCCTGTCTGATCGGGACGAAACACACTTGGAATTCTAACTAGCTCCTGCGTTAGGCGTACAACTTCCTGCTCGTCAACAAAGGATATCACCTGATTCATCCGCCAATCCTCTCCTCTGCATCCAAATATGTTACACCTATCCCTGGAAGTAACTGCGATAAGATGGCAGTCCCCCTGCTCCCTCTGCGTGCTTAACAGCTTGGATGACGGCTTCTGCCAGCACATCTGCGGACAATGCGCCCACCAAGTCTACACTCGCCTCTACTTCGCCTGTTGCTACAGCAAAGATCGTGTCGCCATCGTACATCGTGTGAATCGGACGGATTGTACGGGCAAGCCCATCATGAGCCATTTGCGCTACTTTGTTTGCTTCTGCTTTGGACAAGTGGGCATTGCTGGCGACTACGGCAATCGTCGTGTTCGTACCTGGAGGGATCGGAGCAAAAGCTTGCTGGCGCAGTATCTCCATGCTATCCCGAATGGTTCCCTGTTCATCTCTCGGCCCGGCTATGATCGTCCCTGACTGCGGATCTACGACATGACCGACCGCATTTACAGCGACGATTGCACCTATGACGAGTCCATTGGGTAAAATCACCGAAGCTGTGCCTAACCCGCTCTTCATCGCATTCCCAAATCCATTTAGCTTGCCTACTGTCGCACCTGTACCTGCACCGACGTTTCCTTGTGCTACTTTCTCATGGCTTGCTGCCTGTGCTGCCTCATAGCCCATTGGACGATCGGGACGAACCCGATAGTCGCCTACTGCCAGGTCGAACAAAACTGCTGCTGGAACGATAGGAACGACGCCATAGCCAACATCCAGTCCGATGCCATGTTCCTCCAAATACTGCATGACACCTGTAGCAGCATCCAAACCGTATGCACTGCCACCCGAAAGGCAAATCGCATGGACGACACTCACCAGATTGACAGGGTCCAAGAGGTCCGTCTCGCGGGTGCCCGGGGCGGAACCCCGGACATCCACGCCGCAAACAGACGGCTTTTCTAGCATAATTACACTGCATCCCGTTAATGTTTCTTCGTTTTGTGCATGCCCGACGAAAACGCCGGGTACGTCAACAATCGTTCCGGTCATTATAAGTCTCCTGAAATTTTTGATTTTTGCCTACCTGCTGAGCCCAATTTCTTCCAAGCCGCAACGACAGCCAATGTAACAATGACCGAAACAATTGCTTCTGGCAAGCCGTTCGTGATTGCAACTGTGGTCGCTACGCCGAGGGTCATGTATCCTCGAATGACGGCCATGCCCAGTACCAGGATCGTGTTTGTCATCGCCCCAATAAAGCCAGCGGCACCAATCGCCAAGTACTGATTGACGTTTTTCAAACCAACATAGGTCAAGTAAGCAGTCACACCGATGAACAAACGTGGCAGGATGGCTACAAGAGGGTCTTTAAAAAGCGGAACGGTGGCATTTAAGAAAGAAGAGACTCCAAATATAAGGCCAATGATCATACCAACGCCCCAGCCCTCCATTATGCCCCCGATCACAGCCGGGATGTGCATAATAGTGGCATTGCCCGCTGCTGTCGGAACCGGAATGTAGCCGAGACGTGTCACCCCGAGCAAAATCGCTATCGCGCCCAAAACGCCTGCAATGACAATCTTGCGAACGGTCAAGCCTTTTTCCATGCATACTCCTCCTTTTACGAGTTTTATGTGGAATGCCCTACTCGGGCGAATTCCCGCTAGTCTCCCTTACCAAGGTATGGCGAGCATGACGGCTGAAATGACAATACTCACGATCAGCGCGACGTAATCTTTGCCTACAGCCTTGTATTGGGTGTATCTGGTCCGTGCAGCACCTGGTGTGTAGCATCTGGCTTCCATTGCCAAAATCAAATCTTCTGCTCTGGAGAGCGCCACATTAAACAGCGGGATGATGATGGGAAACATGTCTTTTGTTCGCTGGATGATCCGCCACCATTCTCCTGTACCGAAATCTGCACCACGGGATGCTTGTGCTTTCATCATTTTTTCCATTTCCATCGCGAAGGTAGGTACAAAGCGCACAGCAATCGTGATGATCAAAGCAAAAGCATGAACCGGAAACTTTACTTTTTCTAATGGCCCCAGCAATCGCTCCATTCCGTGTGTAAGTTCCGTCGTCGAAGTGCTGAGCGTGAGGACACTCGATAAGAAGATTACTTCTACGAAACGTATGGCAGACACGATGACGAGGCGTATACTCTCACTCGTGATCGTGATGAAGCCGTATTTCAAATAAACGGTTCCGCCATTGACAACCTCCCCGTAAAATAGCAGCTGCATGATCGCCAAAATCATGATAAAGGGGATAGCGGGCTTGATCCCGGATATACCGTAATGCAGGGGGATTTTCGAGATTTGAAACATCCAGATACAAATGGCTAAAGCAAACAGATTACCCACGTATGTATCGCAGATGGCAATTGCTAAGATGAGGATGACGAAAGCACCCAGCTTGAAACGAGGATCGAGACGATGAACGACCGAAGCAGTGGGTAAATATTGACCGATGGTAATATTTCGCGTCAATTCAAATTCTGCTGACATGTGGACCCCTCCTTAGCGGTTCATCAGTTTCAAAATTTCCATCGCTGTCTCTTCGGGTAAAAAAGCGCTAGCATCGATGCTGTAGCCCTGCTCACGAAGTCTGTATAAAATATCTACCGATTCCGGTGTGCCGATATGATGCTGCCGCAGCAATTCCTGATTGCCAAAAATTTGTCGTGGTGTCCCTTCACAGACTGATTTGCCGTTTGCCATGACATAGACACGATCAGCAAGCTTGGCGACCTCTTCCATATTGTGTGAGACGAAAATAACCGTTAGCTTTTCTTCCCGATTGAGACGGCGGATGCGCTCCAATAGCTCATGACGAGAGCGCGGGTCCAGTCCTGCTGTTGGCTCGTCAAGTACGAGAACCTTGGGTTGCAAGGAAAGGACGCCAGCTAATGCCACCTTGCGTTTCTGCCCGCCACTTAAGGCAAAAGTCGGACGGTCTTTCATCTCCTGGAACGAGAGGCCAACTAAGCCCATCGCCCACTGTACACGTCGCCGCACTTCCTCTAGAGGGAGCCCCATCCGAAAAGGTCCGTAGGCTACGTCATCACCGACCAGTTTTTCGAAAAGTTGATCCTCCGGGTTTTGAAAAACCAGTCCTACTTGTCTACGCAACGTACGAATATCGATCTTGGGTGAAGATACGTCCATTCCATTGATGATGACCGTACCGGATTGCGGGCGAATCAGGCCGTTAAAATGCTGGATTAACGTCGATTTTCCCGATCCAGTATGACCGATAATGGCCAAGCATTCGCCTTCTGCCACCTGGATGCTTACCTGGTCGAGGGCCCGATGTTCGAGAGGCGTTCCGTGCATGTAGACATGAGATAGATTTTCCACGTTTACGATCGGTTGCGTCATGAACCACTCGCCTCCGCTTGTCTGACGTATAAACGATTAACCTCCGCGACAACTTCCTCATTGTGGATGAGATCAGGTGTAAATTCGTGATATTCGGAGTGAACGAGATGAGCAATTCGGCTCGCGTCTGGAACATCCAGATGAAGCTCGCGAAGTCTTTCCTGATGGGAAAATACTTCACGTGGAGTACCCTCCAATACGATCTTGCCGCCCTCCATTACGATGACGCGATCTGCTTCTGCTACCTCTGACATGTGATGGGTCACGGTGACGATCGTCATTCCTTCGCGATGCAGCTTGCGAACGACTGCTAGTATATCCTGTCTACCGTAGCTGTCCAGCATACTCGTCGCTTCGTCCATGACGAGGCATTGTGGCTTCATCGCCAATATCCCCGCAATGGCGATCCGCTGCTTTTGCCCGCCAGACAAATGATGAGGCGGTCGATGGCGAAAGGCACTCATTCCTACTGCCTCTAGGGCAAAATCCACTCGTGTCTTCATCTCTTCTGCAGATGTCCCTATGTTCTCCAGTCCGAAGGCCACATCATCCTCTACAATCGTCGCGACAATCTGATTGTCCGGATGCTGAAAAACCATCCCGACACGGCTCCTCACTTCATGAATTCGCTGTTTTTCACGCGTGTTGATTCCGTTAACGATGACATCGCCATCGTTTGGAGTCAAAATTCCATTGAGATGCTTAGACAGCGTTGACTTACCGGACCCATTATGACCGATGATGGCGACATACTCTCCTGGAAACACTTCTAGGGAGACATTTTGCAGAACAGGAATTTGTTGATCTTGGTTAACCTGATAGGCAAACGAGACATTTTCTACACGAATAATCGGTTGTGGTGTCATGCTCTCCCCTCGCCTTTTCGTAAAAGTCGTAAGCGTTGTGTCCTCCATAAATAAGCAACTACCATGCCAAATGAATGTGTTTTTAATTTTCTGTAAATTAAACAAGTAACGGAGCCACTCTGTTGCAAACATGCATCGCTGATGTTGCAATTGCATCAATTTCTACAATCTTTCGTAGCGCTTCATTTTTCTCCACAGCGTAGACCGATCCATTCCCAAAATTTTCGCCGCTTCTCCCTTGTTTCCCTTCGTCTCCGCCAAAACCTTTCGGATGACTTCTGCTTCTCTCTCTTCTTGATCTCGGTAAGATTGCCGCTGATACAGCTTCTTGGCAAAAAAAGCAGTGTCCTCCTTGCCAAGCGCGTCATTCTTACAAAGCAAGACCATTCTTTCCACCACGTTGCGCAGCTCTCGTACGTTACCTGGCCAGTCGTATTGTTTGAGAACGCGGAAAACGGCCTCTTCTACTTTCAGATGCCTTTTATTTTCCCGTTCCTTGATCTCTCCAATGATCGATGCCACCAATAGCGGAATATCTTCAATTCGCTCTCGTAAAGCAGGCAGCTCTAACGTCAGCACATTCAATCGGAAGTACAAGTCTGAGCGAAACTGCTTTTCCTCTACCAGTCGTTCCAAATCCCGATTCGTTGCCGCGATAATTCTCACGTCGACAGGGACGATGCGCTCCCCGCTGATTCTGCGGACTTTTTTCTCCTGCAAGATACGCAAGAGCAACGCTTGGATCGGGATCGACATCTCTCCGATTTCATCGAGGAACAGCGTGCCTCCGTGTGCCAATTCAAACAGCCCTGGCTTTCCGCCTTTTCGCGCGCCAGTAAAAGCGCCCTCCTCGTATCCGAACAACTCGCTCTCCAATAAATTGCCAGGGAGCGCCGCACAGTTAACTGGGATGAAGGGCCCAGTTGCACGCTGGCTGCTCAAATGAATTCCTTGGGCAAACAACTCCTTGCCAGTTCCAGTCTCCCCCTGAATGAGAACCGTCGCATCTGTCCGTGCAAATGTTTCCGCCCATACCTTCGCTTCGCGGATCGCAGATGATTCTCCCACGATATCCTCCAGGCGGAATTTGGCTTCCAAGCCACTCTCCATGCTCTGCTTGCGAATGCGCATCTCCATTTTTTGAATGTCGGTGATCTCTTTAAAAGTGGACACCGCTCCCACGATTTCACCCTTTACGACAATCGGCAAACGGTTGATGATAATTTGCCGATTCAGGATCGTCGCGATATCCCCTCTCTCTTTTTTTCCCGTTGCCAAAATTCTCAACATATCTGAATTGGGAATATAACGGGTAATTTTTTGTCCCACGATATTGCCTGGCAGACCGAGTATTTCCATCGCGTTTTTATTGACCCCGATAATAATGGAATCCCGATCGACCGCGATGATGCCGTCATGGGAAGCGTCCAGAATCGCCTGCATGTGGATGTCATGGATCATTTGCCTGGCTCTCCTTCCTCGGCATTCTCAAGCATGACTGCTACTTCTGGTGCTGGCCTTCTTGCCCGACGCTTTTTTCGTTTCTTTTTCCGTAAAATGAAAATGGACAGGAGCATCAGCGCGAGGATGGCGAGCTCGATTGGTTGTGCCAGCTTGGCAGAAGTCCAGCCACTCATGCCCAGCAAGTGAAAGATGACGGCTATGTAAAGGAAGATCGATGCTAGATTTTGAGCATTCACCTGTTTCACCTCTGTATTTTCTCGTTAGTGAAAGAATGCGGCAATCACTTTATCGTTGATCCCACTCTTGGAGTAATAATGAACCGGCTTTCCTTGTTCTTTTGCATACGCAATTTCCTTGCTTGTACTGCTTCCAATATAGCCCTCTACATCGATGACAAAAATCTCGTCGGACAAATCGATTTTTCGAAAGTGAATGTCAGTGAGTAGATCTGCTTGCTCCTGTGATATCTCAAAGCCCTCGCTCTGTTCAAAAAAAGCTACGCTCATCACGATGTTTCCTTGGAGAGTCAAATACGTATTCGCCTGCTCAAATTCTTTTTTGAATTTTGTAGACCCGCATAGCGTGATGATTTTCATTTTGAATCCCTCTTCCTATGGCTTGCATTTTTCGTAATAATCTGACTGGGATACTACGAAAAACTCCCATGGAGCCGTGACCATAGCTCCACAGGAGAGTTGGTTCTTGTTGTCTTGCGATTAGATAGGAAGCAGTTCTACAGACTCTTTGCTCTCCAAGTCTTTCACCATGTCGAGCCATGCTTGTGGCTTTTGTGGAAGCACGGCGTAATAACGCTTCAAGAACGTGACGATCAGATCCGCTTCGAGGGTTGTTTGCTCTTCGTTTGTCGGCATGAAGCCCAGATCAAGTCCAGATACCGCTTCCCCGTCATTTTGCCAGGACGGATGTACATAGGTAAAGCTCGTACGTTTGTAGCCGAGATGGGAGAGCACTTCACGGCGTACAAATGGGTCCATTGGCTTGATCCCGCCAAAGCTATGTTCTTCCACACGGTACGGGTCGTAGATTTCTGCAAACATCCCGTACAGCTCCTTGCCGTTTTCAGCAGCCAGAGCGAGCAGGTCCTTTTGACGCTCTCTGGCGAGGAATCGGCCCACTCCGAGACCTTCTTGACCAATGATCGTGAAGTCTGTCATGGCTACGTTCATGTCTGTGTAATAACGGTATTCGGTAGCGCCCACAACTTCTCCTTCGTGTACAGCTACAAATACACGAATACCCGGATCTTCCAGCGGTTCTTTCCACAGATCGTACTCCAATACTTCCTCAGGCGGGAAAACCTCTTGCATCAAACGGTGCATCTTCGCAAACAGCGGATTGTCAATATGTTGAATACGTACGAATTCCATCAGTCATATCCCCTCTCGATCGATTATGTCGGATAAACGCCCTACAGATGCTGCTGAAATGGATTTTTCCATTCCATGAGTGTCGCGTAGTTGCGAGATTCCTCATCTTCCAAATAATGCGCCACGACCTGAACAGGCGTACGACCGCAGCGCATGAGAAATGTAATCACCGGGTCTCTTACTTCCCCTGTTAGAACACGCTCCAAATAATGCTCAGGTGTCCATTGGTCTGCATAACGTCCATATCCTGGCATGCGACCTCCGCCGAGCAATCTGCGCAGTCCTTTTTGTACCACCAGCTCATACATCGCTTGCATCATCTGTTGACCCAATCCCAGCTTGCGGAAGCTCGGACGAATGCAAATATCTACGATGTACAGCGTGTCCCCTTGCGGATCGTGATTACGGATATAACCGCTATCCGTGACATCCTCCCACTTATGCTCGGGGTGAGCCGGATCAAACCTCACGAGCAACCCTGTCATCGAACCCGCCAAAATCCCGTCTACTTCTACACAAATAGCACCTTCTGGGAACAGCGTAATATGGTTCATCAGCTGCTCCTGGTTCCACCATAACTCAGACGGGAACGGCGGGGGAAAGCTCTCCGCCTGGATTTGGATCAATTCGAAGAAGTCTGCATGATTGTAGTTGCGTATGACGGCTTTGCGTGGCTTGTTCCCTTCAAATACATACAGCTCTTTTCTGTACATATTCATCCTCCTGCTGTCCTGATCACGATGGAATGCTTTACTTCCAGTCTGTATACAAATCGGTACGGCGGTCGCGCCACGTTGTGACGGAGCCTTTTTCCCGCACGTCGTATAGCAATTGGATATCCAGGTCAGCGGTTACCATCATGTCGTGGTTGATTTCCCCTTCAGCAAGAATGCCTCGCGGAGGAAACGGAACATCGTTTGGCGTCAAGATCGCCGCTTGTCCAAAGTTCGCTCGCATGAAATCAACTGTCGGCAGCGAGCCTACGGTTCCAGTCAGTACGACATACACCTGGTTTTCAATCGTCCGAGCATGGCTGGTATAACGTACGCGGTGGAATGCGTGGCGATCATCCGTGCAGGATGGGCAGAAAATGACATCTGCGCCCCGTGCTTTGGCGATGCGCACCCACTCAGGGAACTCGATGTCGTAGCAAATAATCATCGCGACTTTCCCTTTGTCGGTCTCAAAGATTTGCAACGAGTCGCCAGCCCCCATGTTCCAGCCTTTTACTTCCCATGGCGTGATATGGATTTTTTTCTGCTGGCCTACACGTCCATCCGGGTAAAACAGAAAAGCCGTATTGTAAAGCTTGCCGTTTTCCTCGATGATGTGCGTTCCACCAATCAGATACATCTCGTATTTGGCAGCGAGGGAACGAAACAGCTCGACATATCGGTCCGTGAATGATGGCAATGCCGTAATCGGCAGCGCATTGCCCTGCTCGTCTCCAATCGACATGAGTTGAGTCGTAAACAGCTCCGGGAAAAGGAGAAATTCTGTGTCGTACTCTTGTGCGTTTTTCACGTAGTGCTCAACTTGATTGGCGAAGTCTTCAAAGCTATGTATGGTATGCAGATGATACTGCACAGCGGAAACACGCATTTTCATGCCATTCTTCCTTCCTCAAGCGTGATAAGAATCTCTAAGAATAAAATATATCAAAAACAGCTTGTAAAGTCTCGTCATTGGCTGTATGAAAAAAGTCGCCTATCCACTTAGACGGGCGACTCTCTCTCTTATTGGTTGGTGCTCATCCGCAAAACGGTTTTGTAGAGCAGCTCTGTTCCCAGTGCTACGTCTTCATAGGCTGCATATTCTTGCGGATTATGACTGATACCGTCCTTGCAGCGGACAAAAATCATCCCGTAATCACAAACGTAGGAGAGTGCCAAAGCGTCATGGAAAGGACCACTCATCAGCTCGCGCACAGAGGCACCAAGCCTGCTGCTCTCCTCGTGCATGATTGCCTTAATCCAATCGGCACAGTAACGCGGGTCACTATTCGTATCTTCCGTAATGGTATATTGCAATCCACCTTCTACAGCGGCTAGCTCAATCGCCTCGCGCAACGCTTGTTCGCGCTCATCGCGACGCTTCAAATCGATATCCCGCAAATCAATCGAAAAACGCACCCGCTCTGGAATGATGTTGCGCGAATCCGGGAAAACCTCCAAATGACCGACTGTACCGACTGTTGGCGCTTGTGGATCAAGCTTTGCCAGCTCGTTCACAGCCAAAATTACTTTTGCTGCTCCGACAAGCGCATCCTTTCTCATCGGCATCGGTACAGAACCAGCGTGCCCGGCAAAGCCAGTCAGCTCGACCGTCCACCACAAAGGCCCTGATATCGCAGACACGATTCCAATCGCTTCTTTCGCATCATCGAGAATCGGCCCCTGCTCAATATGCAGCTCCAGATAAGCACCGATGCTGTCTTTTGGATAAATAGACGCTTCCAGACGATCAGGGTCGCATCCAAAATCAATCAGTGCTTGCCTGCGTGTGATCCCGTTTTTATCCGTTCGCTCCAAGTCCGTCGGGTCCAGCATGCCGAGAATGCCTTTGGAACCAAACAGTCCTTTTTGAAATCGGCATCCTTCTTCGTCACAAAACGCAACGACTTCAATAGGCTGTGCAGGCATGAGCCCTTGTTCATTCAACGTCTGGACAACCTCCAGCCCGCCCAATACCCCGATCACACCATCGTACTGACCGCCGTACGGCTGCGAATCGATATGTGAGCCAATCATCAAGATCGGAGCTTGATCATCCTTCCCCGTCATCCGACCAATCAAATTGCCGAAGTCATCGATCCGCGTCTGAAGACCTGCTTCTTCCATCCAGCTACGCACCAGCTCTACGCCTGCCCGATCTTCAGCAGACAAAGCGAGTCGACATACACCCGTTTCACCTATTTTCCCGATTTGCGCCAATTGCTCGATTCGTTTTTGCAGTCGTTCTTCATTGATCGCTAGCTTTCTCGCCTTTACGTTCATGCTTGTAAAACCTCCTCATCTTGGCGTTGATAGACGAACTCCCCATCGATCATCGTTTTGTCTACGCGCAGCTCTTTGATACGATCTGCCCGCGTTGCCAAAATATCGCCGTCCAGCACCACGAGATCAGCCAGCTTCCCAACTTCAATACTCCCTTTGATCCCCTCCTCAAAACTGGCGTACGCTCCGTTCCAAGTAAACATGCGAATCGCCTCCATGATGCTGACCCTTTGATTTGTCCCCACATCCTGACCTGTTTTACTCACTCGATTAACGGCAGTATGAATCCCAATCAGCGGGTTGAAATCAGTCACGGGACTATCCGACGCTCCTGCCGTAACGATCCCCGCGTCGAACTGATCCCTCGCCGGAAACATATGTCCGACACGCTCTCCGATGTTGGTCACATACGAATCACCGTAATCGTAGATAAAAGCAGGATTCGGGATGGGTACGACGCCTAGCCGAGCCATTCTTGCCAGCAGATCAGGCGCAGATACACCAGCATGTTCAATTCGATGTCGGTGGTTCTCGCGCGGATGCGCTTCTAGTGCCGTTTCAAAGCATGTCAGCAGCATGTCAATCGCTCGATCTCCCTGGGCATGAGCGGTAATTTGAAAACCTTTTGCATGTGCCTCTCCCAAAATGGTATTCAACTCGTCCTGTTCATAGTAGAGAATTCCATAATCATCTGGTCGGCTGGTGAACGGTTCACGCATGGCCATCGTGGGCGCAATGCTTGCCCCATCTGTAAAAACTTTCGCGGGTCCGATACGGAACCGAGCATTCCCCGTACCCGTTACCATCCCTGCATCGACCATCTTTCGGACAAAATCATCGGATTGATTCAAAGCACAAACCATTGCGTAGATGCGAACTTTCACGTCTCCTTTCTGTACCGCTTTTTGCATCGCCCGATAGTTCTCTGGACCGTATCCTCCCGCATCGTGGATGCTCGTAATCCCCGCAGCAACAAAGTCTTTCGAAGCTAATCGCAAACCTTCGATATACTCTACTTCTGTAAAAGCCGCTTTTTCAAATAGGTTCATATGTGCCGTTTCGATGAGGAATCCCGTTAGCTCACCATCTGCATCACGATCAATACGTCCACCTTGGGGATCGGCTGTCTCTCTGTCGTAACCCGCTAAGGCAAGCGCTCTGCTGTTTACGACAGAGTGATGAGCGCACGTCCTCATGACAAAAACAGGATGCGCTGTCGTCACTTCATCCAGCTCGGCGATTGTCGGATAGCGTTGCTCGATCATGAGATTTTCATCGAAACCACATGCTCTCACCCATTCTCCTGCTGGTGTTTTTGCCGCTTGTTCTTTCAGTGCGGTGAGCAGATCATCAATCGACCTGATCCCTCTTGCTTTGCAATCGACTCCCAGTTTGTTCGTACCGTAAATCGTAATATGCAGATGGGCATCGATGAAGCCGGGCAATAGACTCCTCCCTTGCAAATCAATGACGTTTGTATGTGATTGAATCAACTGTTTCACATCTTCACTAGACCCGACAGCAAGAATGCGATTCCCTCTGACAGCCACTGCTTCTGCCACCCGATTCTCATGATCTACCGTGATCACCTGTCCATTGAGAAAAACCATATCTGCCATATAACTGCCCCCTTTAGGAAATGAGTATTAAAGAGTGGGTGTCCCTTCTGTGTTTGCCGCATGACGATTGAGTGCAAAAAGATTCTTCGTCAAAAACGTCACAGTAAACATCACGACGAGATTGACTAGCAATGCCACGACACCAATGTTCAAGTCTTTGACAACGGCTGGCCAATTCGGGAACATAGTCGCTATCGTCACTTGGAAAAACGTCACATACGCAACAGTTGACACCCCACATAAAATCCCGGCAAACGCACCGTATTTATTTACCCACGGCTTGGAAGGAAGACTAAAAAGCAATGCCGGGAATAACTGTGTGACCAAGCTGTAGCCCATTAATAACAGCGTTACGAGCGTATCTCCCCCACTCATTGCAAAATACAGCGAAATCAACGAGATGACAGGCACTAACCATTTGGCAATGCGGGCGATTTGTGCGTCAGATGTGTGCGGAGCCATGACTTTGTACACATTTTTCGCCAAGAGCGTTGCCCCTGTCATCAATAGCATGGAGCCTGGTACGAGCGCAGTTAACAAACCTGCTGCTCCAATGATCCCGACTACCCACGGATCGAATGTTTGCAACGACAGACGGAGCAAGGACAAATCACCGTCCGCCCCTTTTAATCCGGGCACTTGCAGAATCGCCGTAAAGCCGACAAAGAACACAAACAACAGCATCAAGGTATAGAGCGGCAGCATGATCGTATTTTTGCGGAACACATTTGCATTTTTCGCTGAAAACACGGAACCGAACGTATGCGGCCACATGTAAAATCCGAACACCGTGACCAGCACCGTTGAAATATACCAGGAAATACTTAATCCCTCCTTAGGGAACGTCAAGAAACCAGGATTGGAAGCTTGTACGGCTTCAAACATCGGTTGGATACCCCCGTAATAATGAAACGGAAGGTAAAGCCCGAGGAAAACGACGACAAAGAAAATCATGATGTCCTTGATCGCAGCCGTCCAAGCCGAACCGTGAATTCCTGAGATCATGACGTAAATGGTCACAGCAATGACTCCGATCCATATCGCAGCAGCAGGTGAAATCGAGCCATAGGATGCTTCCGACACGATGATCCCCAAGCCTTTGAATTGGAGGACGAGATACGGAATAATCGCAATGACTCCGACCGCTGCGACCAAAATGCCGAGTATCGGGCTATTGTATTTGCTTACAAAAAAATCGGATTGGGAGACGAGCTTGTGCTCTTTGGCATACCGCCAAATGGGCGGCAAGAGCCAGTAGGAAATGACATAGGCGAGGGAAATGTAAGAGAGAACGTAATAAGAAGGTGCCCCTTTGGAGTACGCCCAACCACTGCCTCCCAAAAAGGTGAATGTCGTATAAATCTCGCCTGCTACCAGCAAGAAAATAAAGATCGAACCGAATCCTCTGCCGCCAACGGTCCATTGTTCCATATTCATGTCTTTCCCTCGTTGCGCACGAATACCGGAGTAGAAGGACAGCAATAAAAAGGCAAAAATAATGATCAAGGCAATATTCATTGGCCGTCCTCCTTCGTAGCAGGGTCGATTTTGTTGAGGAATGCCATGATGACGGAAGTTAAGACAACCCAGAGAACGATCCAAAATAGGACAAACGGCATGCCTAATACGTAAGGCTCTACCCGATTCACAAACGGAATTCCTCCTAGCATCCCAATGAACGGCAGTACTCCTAGCCAATCCCTCGCTTTCATACGACTCCCCCCAGTTTGCTCGATTTGTCCCATTGCCTGTACACATCATGGACATGTACATTATTATTATCTAAAAATTCAAATACTTCCTTTGTTCACATGACTAGAAAATGGAACGGTGTTTTGTACAAGTAGCTAAAAGATGATGAAAGCATGGTGAGCGTAATGATTACTGTCCGTGAGCTCATACTAGTTGGTGGCTTTGATGAATCGTCAGTGCTTGCAGGCGCGGACTCTTTAGAGAATGAACTGCTGGGCGTCACCTCGTTTGATTCTCCCGATGGCCACAGGTGGCTGCGTGCTGGTGAATTCGTTCTGACGACAGGCTTTCCATTTCTCTCTCAGCAAAAAACATGTACGAAACGGCTGATAACACTCATCGATGAGCTAGTCACCATCGGCACCCCCGGGCTTGCCATCAAATTAGGTCGGTACATCGAGGACCTTCCTGAAGCCGTTCTCTCCCACGCTACGAAAAAGGCATTTCCCATCCTGTCCTTTCCGATGAATAAAGCTTGGTCGGATGTCATCGTGCCAGTCGTTCAATACATCAATGACAAACAGCGCATCGAGCTGGACAGAACCCATGCCATTTATGAACGGTTTCATCACTATTTAACGGGAGGAGCTCCGATTTCTACTTTGACAGATTTACTGTCCGATACCCTTGATGCTCCTGTATCCATCCATGTCCCCCAGCATAAATGGAAATGGGATTCCTCGCTTGGTTCGTACCCAGGCGATGATTCATTGGACAAGCTATACGGTCAACGCGCCCCAATTCGACTAGCGCAAGAGCCTCTTAGCAGACAAAAAGAAGGCATCCATGTCCGGTGGCTTCTCCACGACCAAATCGTGCAGGGAACCATCATCATTGAACAGCGGGAGCGTGATCTTTACGCGTGGGAAAAAGTCGCCATCGAGCAAACTGCTGCCCTCTTGTCACTTGAAATGCAGCGACAACGAGCCATCCAGGAAACATTCCAGCGTTTTCGCAATGATTTTTTGCAACAACTCGTCAGTGGCCAGATCGTCTCACATGAAATGCTCATGCGAAAGGCGGATGAAGTTGGCTGGGAGTTGTCCGATCACTATATCGCGATGATCGTAAGCTCCTCCCCCCATGACAAAACCGGCATGGAACTTTGGCAAGAAAACCATCATCTTCTGAACGCGTTGCACAGCTTTTTTTCCTCAAATGAGGCGATTCTGTATGGTTTGGATCAGGAAAATCGTGTCCTCTTGCTCGTGCCTATGCCTATTCATGCCCCCACTGAACCGCTCTCGCAATGGCTGCAGGAACAGTGCTTAAAGACGGTCACCAAGCAATTGGATCAATCCGTCTTTGCAGGAATTGGGCGATATCATCCTGAGCGAGAAGGCATCGTTCGTAGTTATCGGGAAGCGCTGATCAGCTTGCGAACTGCTCTCCATTCTACAACCCCAGCCAACGTCTCTTCTCTTCACATCAAAAGCTACCACGACTTAGGACTTGAGCGAATCATGTATGCAAACGATCCAGCGACAGAAGCCCAAACGTTTGCAGAAGAATGTCTGGGCAAAATTCAAAGCTATGATCGAGAAAAAAACGGACAGCTCTTGCAAACCTTGCAAGTGTTTTTGCAAGCGGATGGGAATTACGCGGAAGCCGCGCGTCGTTTGTATGTCCATAAAAATACAATCAAATACCGCATCCAGCTCATCCGAGAGTGGACTGGATTGAATGCGGAAAACGGGCACGATCAAATGCTTCTGCGCATCGCCATAACTGCACATGTCATTGGGCATCGCCTTTAATCTTGGTATAATGAATGGGAAAGCCAGGTAGGAGGAACAACAGATGAATGAATGGTTGAATAAACCCGTGAAGACGATACAGAGACCAAAGAAACGAGGCACGGTAGAATACATAGATGACCAGTATATCGTGGTGTTCTTTACTTCCCCCCGAAAAGAGCGCGTCATTTTCTCGAGCAAGGAAGCCTTCCTTACTAAAATCGAGTTTGTGGAAAACCCCGTAACATGAGAAAAAGCCCCTGACTTCTACACGATTTGTGCGAAGCCAAGGGCTTTTTATATGTGCGTAGGCAGCTTACGCGTAATGCTCATCACGCAGGCGTTTGATTTCATCGCTCTCCAGGTACTCGTCATATGTCATCATTTTATCAATGACACCCTTCGGCGTGAACTCAATGACCCGGTTCGCAATGGTTTGAACGAACTGGTGGTCATGAGATACAAACAGAAGTGTACCGTCGAACTCAATCAAGCCGTTATTCAATGCAGTAATGGATTCCAAATCCAAGTGGTTCGTCGGTTCGTCCATGATCAGTACGTTGGCACTCGCCAGCATCATCTTGGACAGCATGCAACGAACTTTTTCTCCCCCAGACAATACGTTTGACTTTTTCAGCGCTTCATCTCCAGAGAACAGCATGCGACCGAGGAATCCACGAATGAATGTCTCGTCTTGATCTTTGGAGTATTGGCGCAGCCAGTCAACCAGGCTCAAATCGGAGCTAAAGTACTCCGAATTGTCTTTTGGGAAGTACGCTTGGGAAGTCGTAACGCCCCATTCGAAAGAACCGCTATCAGGCTGAACTTCGCCCATCAAAATTTGGAAGAAGGTTGTTTTCGCCAGCTCATTTGGTCCGACAAAAGCAACTTTGTCCCCTTTGTTGATGGTGAGGTGAAGGTTTTCAAACAGTTTTTCGCCTTCAATCGTCTTGCTCAAGCCCTCGATGGCTACGAGGTTTTTACCCGCTTCACGCTCTGGCTTGAAGTTGATGAACGGATACTTACGGCTGGAAGGACGAATGTCTTCCAACGTAATTTTCTCCAACAGCTTTTTACGCGAAGTCGCCTGCTTGGACTTGGAAGCATTCGCAGAGAAACGCGCAATAAACTCTTGCAGTTCCTTCATTTTTTCTTCTTTCTTCTTATTCTGGTCACGAACCATTTTCAGTGCCAATTGGCTGGATTCGTACCAGAAGTCGTAGTTACCCACGTACATTTGGATTTTGCCAAAGTCAATATCCGCAATGTGCGTACACACCTTGTTCAGGAAGTGACGGTCATGGGATACAACGATGACGGTGTTTTCATAATCCGCCAGGAAGTTTTCCAACCAACGAATCGACTCGATGTCCAAGTGGTTCGTAGGCTCATCGAGAAGCAGGATGTGTGGATTACCAAACAGGGCTTGCGCCAACAGAACACGTACCTTCTCCGTACTAGAGAGGTCTTTCATCTGCTTGTCGTGCAAGTCAGTCGGGATTCCAAGACCGATCAGCAAGCTAGCTGCATCTGCTTCGGCCATCCAGCCGTTCAGCTCTTCGAATTCTCCCTCCAATTGGGACGCGCGATTGCCGTCTTCCTCAGAGAAATCTTCTTTCATGTAGAGAGCGGTCTTCTCTTCCATGATCTCGAACAGGCGCTTGTGGCCCATAATTACCGTTTTCAACACTTCGTACTCGTCGAATTCAAAGTGGTTCTGCTTTAATACAGCGATACGCTCGCCCGGTGTCACCGAAACGTGACCACTCGTCGGATCGATCTCTCCGGAGAGGATCTTCACGAAGGTAGACTTCCCTGCACCGTTCGCACCGATGAGGCCGTAACAGTTACCTGGGGTAAACTTAATGGATACATCTTCAAACAGTGCGCGCTTACCGTAGCGCAGCGTCACGTTCTGAGTGCTTATCATCGTCGCAATACCTGCCTTTTTTGAATCGTTCAAACACTTATCTTACCAGAGATGACCTCATTTTGCAAAAGGTAAACGATTTCGCACACAGCAAAAATCACTTGATTCATGAAAATCCTTTTCACAGGGAAAACTACCATGGCAATCCAATGGGAAGGAGGCAAAGAAATGTCCAAGCAAAACGGTGTCAAAAATGAGATGGGAAAGAAAGAAAACCCTTCGCAAACTCGTAGATCGAACACAATTAGCAAAGAACAGACACGCTCCAAGCAACGTGGCGAGTAGAGAGTGCCTCCAGCAAAAACCGGCCTGCGGCAAATGCAGACCGGTTTATTTGCAATCAATCGGATCAAACACTGGCCTGCAACGGAACGAGGGAAGGGCGATGTGTCTGTAGAGGCTGTGAATCCACATAGATCGATACATTGTGCAACGTCACATACACAATGCTCTCCTCTTCTACGTTCAACTCCATAAAACGCTGCCTGCTCATCTCTGCCTCAAAAACTTCATCCGTGTCCAAACGTTTCAGGTCCAGGCGAACGATCGGACCCAAGAGCGAAATATGGTTAATTTCGGCCTGAACAGATCTGGCAGACTTCCCCTCTGGCGGTCGCAACGATATCTCTACATCATGTGGTCGCATGTATCCAACAGCGGGAGCCTCCACCGCTTTATCCTTCCAATCTGTCTCGAACTCTGCTTCGCCGAGCTTGATTTTGCCATTTTGGATTCGTCCGTGAAACAAATTGACCCGCCCCAGAAAGCTGTACACAAACGGATTCGCCGGATGGTGATAAATTTCTTCGGGCGATCCTACCTGCTCCACTCGCCCTTCATTCATCACAACTACCTGATCCGCCAATTCCATCGCTTCCTCCTGATCGTGCGTGACGAACAGAATCGTCAGCCCGAGCTTCCCGTGCAGATGACGGAGCCAGCGACGCAGCTCCTGTCTCACTTTCGTATCCAAAGCGCCAAACGGTTCATCCAGCAGCAAAAATTTTGGTTCCACTGCCAATGCCCTCGCCAATGCGACACGTTGGCGCTGACCACCGGATAGCTGTGAGGGATAGCGATGTGCGAGACCTTCTAGCTGAACGAGCTTTAACAGCGAATGAACCTTTTCACTGATTTCCTCCTTGCTCGGTCGTGTTTTGCGGGAGCGAACGGACAACCCAAACGCAATGTTGTCAAAAATGTTCATATGCCGAAACAAGGCGTAATGCTGAAATACAAATCCAACCTGCCGCTCGCGCACGTCGCGATTCGTATTATCCTCTCCGTGAAAGAGGATGCTTCCCTCCTGCGGTTGTTCCAGTCCAGCGATGAGACGCAAAAGCGTCGTCTTTCCCGATCCGGAAGGCCCGAGAAGTGCTACGAGTTCGCCTTCCGGGATATGCAGATTCACATTTTTCAGCGCCGTAAAGCTTTTATATGACTTCGTAATGTTCACTACCTCGATACTCATCCGGCTCTCTCTCCTGTCACGTCGTAGTGTTGTTCCTCATCCAGCTTTGCTTGCCGCTCGGTTTTCCACTCGATCAAGCTTTTCAGAATAAGCGTCACCAAGGCTAAGGCAGCAAGCAAGGTGGCTACCGCAAAGGCAGCAGCGAATTGATATTCGTTGTAGAGAATCTCCACATGCAACGGGAGCGTATTGGTCATGCCACGGATATGACCGGAAACGACGGATACTGCCCCGAATTCACCCATGGCGCGGGCATTACACAAAATGCCCCCGTACAGGAGTCCCCATTTTACGTTTGGCAGCGTGACGCGTAAAAAAGTTTTCCAGCCGCTTGCTCCGAGCGAGACTGCTGCTTCCTCTTCGTCTCTTCCCTGTGCTTCCATGACCGGAATCAGTTCACGAGCGACGAACGGGAAGGTAACAAAGGTGGTCGCGAGCACGATACCGGGAACTGCGAAAATGATTTGTAAGTCCCATGCCGCAAGCAAGGGCGCCGCCACACCTTGACTCCCAAACAAGAGGACAAAGATAAGGCCCGCAATGACTGGAGATACAGCAAATGGCAAGTCAATCAACGTAAGCAACACATTTTTTCCCGGGAACGAAAACTTGGCTATTGCCCATGCTGCAGCGATCCCGAACGTCACATTCAGCGGTACACTAATGGCAGCGACAAGCAGGGTGAGCTTGACAGCGGATAATGTTTCCTCCTCTGTAATCGACGCCACGAACACCTCCGCCCCTTGCCGAAACGCTTCTGTAAAAACAGCTACTAGCGGTAGGATCAAAAACAAGCCGAGGAAGAGCAAGGCCACGATAATCAGTGTCCATCGGATATAGGCCGGCTCCGTCAAATGCTTCATACGTGATACCTCCTAACGGGCCGCATCGAATTTATTGATTTTCCATTGCAAGTAGTTGATGACCAACAGCATGACAAAGGAAATCACTAGCATGACCGTTGCAATTGCCGTAGCGCCCGCATAATCAAACTGTTCCAGCTTGGTCATAATCAAGAGGGGCACAATTTCTGTTTTCAACGGCATGTTCCCGGAGATGAAAACAACGGAGCCATACTCACCCAGTGCTCTAGCAAAGGCGAGCGCAAAACCCGTAATGATCGCCGGTAACAGATGCGGCAAAACCACCCGCCAAAATGTGTTCCATCGAGTAGCTCCCAACGTAGCCGCCGCTTCCTCCATTTGCAAATCCCAATCCTGCAACACAGGCTGGACCGTTCTGACGACAAAAGGAAGACCGATGAATGTCAGTGCAACCCATATACCGATGGGAGTGTACGCTACCTTGATCCCCCACTCCGCCAGGTACTGCCCGATCCAGCCATTTTCAGCGTAAATAGAAGTCAGGGCAATCCCGCCTACCGCGGTAGGTAAAGCAAATGGCAGATCAACTATGCCGTCAATGATCCGCTTCCCCGCAAACTGATAGCGTACCAACACCCATGCTACCAAGACACCAAACACCGCATTGAGACAAGCCGCGAAAAGAGAAGTCATAATACTCACACGAATAGAGGCAAGGACCCTCGTATCCATAATCGTCCCTATGAATTGCTCCCAACTCATCGCCGAAGCTTTTAAAAACAAGACAGACAGAGGGATCAGCACCAGAAGACTCAGGTAGATGATTGTATAGCCCATGGTCATGCCAAACCCTGGCAAAAACCCTCTGTTGCGGAATGATTTTCTCATGAAGGTAACTCCTCTGAGGAAAGTGTACGTCTATGGTTTATAAAGTTGATCGAAGACGCCTTGATCTGCAAAATGAGTCTTTTGTGCTTTCGTCCAACCACCAAATAACTCATCGATGGTAAACAATTGGATGTCAGGGAATGCCGGTGTATGTGCTTGGAGCACTTCCTGCGAACGAGGGCGGTAGTAATGCTTGGCTGCGAGCTCTTGGCCTTTTTTGGTATACAGGAACTGGAGGTATGCTTCTGCTACTTCTTTTGTCTTGTGCTTGTCAGCGTATTTGTCAACGATGGTTACAGGTGGTTCAGCCAAAATGCTCAGGGACGGATTCACAATCTCAAACTTGTCTTTCCCTAGTTCATTGACAGCGAGATACGCTTCGTTTTCCCACGCAATTAGCACATCCCCAATGCCACGCTCGACAAACGTAGTGGTCGAACCACGTGCCCCAGAATCGAGGACGGGTACATTTTTAAACAATTGTGCAACGAATTCTTGTGCCTTCGCTTCATCCCCACCATTTGTCTTCAAGGCATAACCCCAGGCAGCCAAGTAATTCCATCTAGCTCCCCCAGACGTTTTCGGATTCGGTGTGATCACGGATATACCAGGCTTGATCAAATCATCCCAATCTTTGATTTGCTTCGGATTGCCTTTGCGCACGAGAAACACAATCGTGGAGGTGTAAGGCGAGCTGTTATCCGAGAGTTTCTTTTGCCAATCGGCAGGAATCAGACCGCGTTCGGCAATCGCGTCAATATCATAAGCGAGGGCAAGGGTGACTACATCTGCTTCCAAACCATCGATGACGGAGCGGGATTGCTTGCCTGAACCGCCATGTGATTGCTTGATCGTCACGGTTTGACCAGTCTTTTGTTGCCACTCTGAGGCAAACTCCTTGTTGATATCTTGGTAAAACTCTCGCGTCGGATCGTAGGAAACATTGAGTAGCTCTACCGCAGAGTTGCTGCCCGCAGCTCCATTACCTGTTTCTGCTGGTGCAGCAGCCGAGCAGCCTGCCATAGCAGCTGCCATAGCAACAATTCCTACGCGTTGCAGGATCGTCTGGACCTTGCCTTTCGTGGTTTTCATACAGCTCACCTTCACTCCTCTTCTAATCTATAGTATTTTACTCGGAATACTCTGTTATTGAAGATTATACCTGCCTTTTTACTCCTGTCAACGATATTTCCATCTACCCTATGCTAGGCAGGTAGGCCACGTTCAAATGTTACTTGCCCATCCAACAAATTTGGGCCCGCCCGTTCTGACATTTTCAAAAAAATAAGCCTTCCCGTTGAATGGGAAAGCTTTTTCGATCAGACTGTGACACTGGGATATTTTATCCGGTCAAAAGCAAAAAGATCGGCGTCCGAATGACTTCCTTTGGTAATCAGATCACTGATAATTTGCGCGCCGATAGTCGAATAGACGGTTCCGTTCCCACCGTAGCCTAGTGTGAACAAGCAATGCGGATAGCCTTCCTGCTCCCCAAAAAGCGGGAGTCCGTCATGGGTATCGACAAAAGTCGCTCCCCAATAATATTCGGCTCGCATGGGAATCTCTGGAAATAACTCTTGAATCTTTGCGAGCAAATGATCCCGCTTTTTCAGACTGGAAGCCTCCTTCTTTTGTAAGTCGTTCAACGGCTCATCCAGTCCTCCGACAATGATTCTCCCTTCCGAACAAGTACGGATATACAAATAGGGACGGGCTGTTTCCCAGATTAAACATGCTTGCGACCAACCTGGAAATGCATCGACTTGATTGGTCACGATGGAAAACGAGCTGGAAATCACAGCGTTGGCGTTGCGCTTCATGGATTGTGCTTCGTAGCCAGTGGCAAACACGGCACGCCTGCACTTTATTGTGTACCCATTATTGGTGTAGACCAAAAGCCCTCCGTCCTGCACTTTTTGATGCACGACTTCCGTGTTTTCGTAAACACGCATCCCTTTTTTCACAGAGTGGGCGATCACACCGTTGGCAAATTTGTACGGATTGAGCTCCGCATCTCCCTTGGAATAAATAGCCCCTGCCCTCGAAAAAGAGAATCGCTTCTCTATATCCGGTCGCTCCAAATAGGTGACTGGAAAGCCAAACTTCCTCAATAACTGGTACTCTGTCCGCAAGCTCTCTGCATCAGCTGGTTCACTGGCATAATACAAGCTGTCACGTCTTATGTAATCTGGAGATTGATCTAGCTGCCCAGAGATGTTTTCCAATTCATCAACCGCCTGCCGCGTCAGTTCGTAAAAACGAACTCCTTTTTGCTCACCGAACGAATGGATACAGGCTGTTAACGTTTTATCGTTGCATATTTGCAACAAACCGGTGTTAGCGCTGCTGCTGCCCCCACTCACCCGCCGTTTATCCACGAGGATGACATCCACATCATGCTGCTTCAAATAATAGGAAACGAGTGCTCCTGCCTCACCGCCACCAATGATCAGAACGTCACACTTCACGTCCTCGGTCAGAGCGGGATATAGGGGTGGCGCTGGCAATGTTTCTGGCCAATACAGTTTTCCGGTCACGAATATCATCAGCAAGTCCCCTCAGGCTGAAAGTATCAATACGGACGTTACTTCAATTCTCAACCATAGGATAACCAACACGCCAACAGGCATCCGCTCCCCTATCGCACAATTCATTGGTGATACGTTATGATGGGTGTCAGAAGGAGTGATTGCGCTTGACTACGGTATACGTAAAGCTTCCGCATGAAAATGCAGTTGTTCGAGAAATCGCTGGGACGGATGAACTACAGGATCTGGTGGATGGTGATTATGAGGTAGTGGAAGATGATCATCTAGAGGGTATCTCTCTCGTTGTGAATGAAGATGCCCGCGGGGTACAAGCGAACAATTTCCCCATCACATCAGATGGTTTTTTAGACTGGGTCTATGGACCTTGCGTATTCGTCAAAGCAAATGGACGTTCGCTGACAGCTGACGATCTTTCGAGAATCGACCAGTTTTTATCCGCCAAAGGATGAGGATTTGATCAAAACAATGACCCCTGACGGATCAGCTTACGTCCATTTACACGGCTGATGATCAGGGGTCTTGTATTTTTACTCGATAGAACTAGCTCTTGATACCGCTGCTGCCGAAGCCCCCCGCTCCTCTTTCTGTTTCATCCAGCTCATCGACTACTTCGAACTGTGCGACTGGAACGATTGCAATGACGCCCTGTGCAATCCGGTCGCCTTTTTTGATCAAGTAGCTATGTGCATCGACTTCTTGTTCAACGGTTACTTCGTTTTCGCTAGCGCCAAGACATACCTTGCCACTTTTTCCGGATGCGATTCGAATGTTATCGATCAGGACACATACTTCACCGCGATAGCCTGCATCAACAGTCCCTGGTGCATTGGACAAGCGCAGCTTTGTTTTTGCACTGATCCCGGAGCGAGGGCGCACTTGCAATTCAAATCCTTCTGGAAGCGCGAACGCCAAGCCAGTTGGAACTTTTGCAGATTGGCCAGGGGCAATCAATGTATCCTCTACCGCGACCAGATCAAAGCCCGCGTCCATTGCTCTCGCGTACGCTGGGATCACGGCGTCTTGGTGGAGCTTTTTAATTTTCACCTGTGTAACCAGGCGCTCATTTGTCATGTTCATGTAATGGTCTCTCCTCTATAGCGTTTCAGCTGATTACCATTCATAGTGTACAGGATGCGTCCACTTCCAGCAAGAAGCACCGATTTTCATAAAAACCTCACAAATCCCTTTCTTTTTCAGCGCTTTTAACAATGGAATGTGATATAATCACCGTTGCATCTAAAATCACAATTGAAAAGAAAGGTGGAATTGTACCTTGCAAGTACAAAAACCATATCGCATTTTGTTGTATTACAAGTATACTCCTATTGAAAATTATGAGGAGTACGCAGCCGAGCACTTGCAATTTTGCAAGGATAACGGGCTGAAAGGGCGAATTATCGTAGCTCCGGAGGGCATTAATGGAACCGTATCCGGCACGATTGAACAAACCGACGCCTACATGGAATATGTGCGAAAAGATCCACGTTTTAGTGATATGTGGTTTAAAATAGATGAGTCGGAAGAGCATGCATTCAAAAAAATGTTTGTGCGCCCGAAACAGGAGCTCGTAACCTGGCGTTTGGAGGAAGATGTTAATCCGAATGAACTAGTCGGCACCTATCTGAACCCAAAAGAATGGCACGAAATGATGCAGGAAGAAGACGTCGTGATCCTTGACGGTCGCAACTATTACGAATACGATTTGGGACATTTCCGTGGTGCGATTCGCCCAGAAGTGGATTCATCCCGAGAGTTCCCTGAGTGGATTCGTGAAAACATGAGCCAGTTCAAGGATAAAAAAGTCCTCACCTACTGCACAGGCGGTATTCGTTGCGAAAAGCTGACAGGTGTCTTGCTGCAACAAGGTTTTGAAAATGTTTACCACCTTGAGGGCGGAATTGTTACGTATGGAAAAGATCCAGAAGTCCAAGGGCGTCTGTGGGATGGAAAATGCTACGTATTTGACGAGCGTATCTCTATTCCGATCAACCATACCGAAGAAGACGTCGTGATTGGACGCTGCCACTACTGCGGTACTGTGGAAGACCGCTATCTCAACTGCGCCAACCCATTCTGCAACAAGCAGCACTTCTGCTGCCCAGAATGTGAGACAAAATTCAAGCGTTCTTGCTCCGACGAATGCCGCGAGCACCCTCGCAACCGTTATGTAGAAGCAGAAGAAAAAGCAAAGCTAGCAGCTGCTGGATCAAACGCTTAAACAGCATACACGACCGAACAAGCTGATTCTTACGTAGAGTCAGCTTGTTTTTTTATAGGCAAAAGGCTCACCCTTCTCTTCCTCCCTTTTCCATCCCTTCTCCCTTTTGCCTGAATTTGGTACTATAATAAAAATCAAATCATTCGAAAAAGGGGATAAATCATGTCATTGATTCATCAAACAAGCATTCTCGAATGGCAAGCTACAATGACAGCTGGAACTACGACTTCGCGGGAACTGACTCTCGCCTTTTTACAGCGGATTGCCACCTACAACAAACAAGGCATCCGAATCAATGCCATTTGTGAACTGAATCCAGATGCACTGGCGATCGCAGAGTCACTGGATCGGGAACGAGCGGTGTCTGGCAGTCGCGGGCCGCTTCACGGAATCCCTGTGCTGATCAAGGATAACATTGCGACATCTGACAAGATGCACACGACAGCTGGAGCTCTAGCTTTGGCGGATTCGTTTGCCTCTGCGGACGCATTTGTTGTGACTAGGCTCCGAGAGGCGGGCGCCGTCCTTTTAGGGAAAACCAATCTGACGGAATGGGCTAACTTTGTCTCCAATAACATGCCAGATGGCTACAGCTCGCGTGGTGGACAAGTGTTGAACCCATACGGGCCTGGTGTACTCGATGTCGGCGGGTCTAGCTCAGGTTCAGCTGCTGGTATTGCCGCAGGTTTTGCCGTTGTGGCAGTCGGTACTGAGACTTCCGGGTCGATTCTCCACCCAGCCGAGCAGAATTCACTCGTGGGAATCAAACCTACTGTTGGCTTAATCAGCCGTTCCGGTATCATCCCGATTTCCCATAGCCAAGACACAGCCGGACCGATAGCGAGAACCGTGACAGATGCAGCTATTTTGCTTGGTGCGCTTACTGGTATAGATGCAAATGATCCGGTGACTGGAAAAAGCGAGGGTCTCGCGTATACCGATTACCTCACCTTCCTCGATGCAGATGGATTGCGGGGCGCACGCATCGGCGTTGTACGCTCAAGCTTTTTGGCTGAGTGTGTAGCCGACGAAATCGCCTTGTATGAAGCAGCTATTGAAAAACTCAAAGAAGCTGGCGCAACTGTCATAGATGCGGTCACCATTCCGACAGAAAATGCCGAATGGGACATACATGTGCTCGTGCATGAATTCAAGGTTGGGGTAAATGCGTACTTAAAAACCTTACCAGCCTCCTCCCCGATCCGCTCCTTACAGGATGTTATTGCTTTTAATCGGGCACATGAGGAACAAGCCCTGCTTTACGGGCAAGAGCTGCTGGAAGAATCCGAGCAAACAAGTGGTACACTGACTGAGCCGGAGTATCTGGCTAATCGCCTATTCGATTTGGAAATGTCACAGAAACAAGGCCTTGATGCTGTTATGAAGGAGCACGAACTCGATGCCCTCTTGTACCCCGGCAGTACGGGTTATGCTATCCCTGCCAAAGCTGGTTACCCTTCGATTACGGTTCCAGCTGGCTATACTTCCGCGGGCAAGCCATTTGGCATCATGCTGACCGGATTGGCATTCCAGGAACCTACTCTACTTCGCCTGGCCTACGCTTACGAGCAAGCAACTCGACTACGTGTAGCTCCGAATATGACGAAAGCGTAAAGGAAGCACAGAATGAACCGATATTACGGACTTTTTATTGGCACAGCAATCCCTTTCAAACACCTGAAGAAAATCATTCGCAAATTCAACTATGATTACTATGGTAAAGCCAGTCCTGAACGAAAGCAGCAATTTATCCAAATCATTCCAGAATTCCACATCAGCCACTCTCATGATCCACACCATTGGCTAGCGTGTATCATGGTGGAACCAGCGTTTTTGAACAGATTTTTAGAAATCATAAACAACCTAGATTTCACTTTCATCCTTTGTCAATATCGGCACGGTCATTTTCAAACGATGATGAATGAAAGCGAGTATAGCGTTACTAGCTTTCGCTCCTTGGAAGATGTCGTGTATTTAGTATTAGAAGATGAAGATGATATCGATAGGAGATTCGCTAAAAAACTGCTCACGCTCCCACTCGAAAAACAATTTGCCTCAGCTCCCGGAATCAAAACGAGCGAAGATTATCAGCATCTGCTAGATACATGGGTAAAGGAAGTACTCGCCTATCCAGCAAAAAACGCATGAGGCCTTTTGGCCCATGCGTTTTTCAATCTCTACATCGTTTTGCTTTCTTGCTCCGCTTTACCGAGTCGATCCTGGAACAGCTTGCTCAATTGACCGATATTTACTTCCCATTCCTCATCCTTGTAATAAACAGTCGCTTTGGATTCGCCTTTTTTGCCTACGATACGAATACTCGTTGTCTTCACTTCATAGGTGCCATCTTCCTTGAAGGAAATATCGGCATCCTTAAGCTCTTTGTCCAAGACGGGTGTAATCGTCTTATCGACGACTTCCTGTGTAGCTACGGCTGCTTGACGTCCCATTTGGATCACTTCTTCAGGACTGAATTGGAAAAACAACACGAGCACAACACCAATAATAGCAGCCAGCGAAATAATTCGAATGATACTTCGCACCACCCATTGGGCAGCCATGATAATGATTATAATACCTAGCGCAATCGGCCAGTAATCTTTGATCAGTTGAAGTATTTGGTCCACATTTATCCCTCCTTCGATTTCAGTCTCGCCAAAAAATATCGAAACCTAATCTTCTTACAGAAAAAAACCGTCTCAACAAAGCGGACGGAATCGCAAAAAATGGGTTGTCTCTCACTAATTCTCGTAAAAAAAGCAAACTCCTGCTCTCATTTTCAATCGTTTTAAACGAATAATTGACATCTTCTTCATCTTTTATCCATAATAGGAATCCGAGAAAAAATGGAAACGGGTGAAAAGGGATGAAACAAAATCTGTATGATCAACTGGATTTTTATCAGGACTATCAAAAGCTCCGTCTGTCCGGTCAATCGGAGAATGATTTGATCGAACAGCCTGCCTTTCGGGGTTGTCTCCCCTCCCTAAAAGGATTGCGTGTACTCGACCTCGGATGTGGTGGCGGACAGTTTGCCAAGTACTGTGTGGAGCAAGGAGCACGAGAAGTGATCGGTGTTGATCTTTCCCACAACATGTTAGAGTATGCCCGGACGAATAACAGCCATGAGAACATTCAATATCTACAAAGCTCCCTGGAGGACATTGAGCTTGCCGATCATGACTACGATCTCATTACGAGCTCTCTCGTCATGGACTATGTTCGTGACTATGAGCAAGTGATCAACAAAGTAAGCCGCGCCTTGCGCAACGGAGGACATTTCGTTTACTCTACACTCCATCCGCATATTACTGCTCGCAAAAAGGTCGAGGGCTGGGTACGCGACGAAGAAGGACAGAAGCATTTCTGGCCCTTGGACAACTACCTGGAAGATGGAGAACGTGAAATGCAAATGATGAACGGCAGAAAGGCCCTTTTTTACCACCGCTCCATGTCCACTGCTGTCAATACGTTAATCCAAGCGGGGCTTACCCTGCAAAAGATCATCGAGCCAACCTGCACGCCAGAAGGACTCCTCTTGCAGCCGCATCAGATTTCCGAAGTAAGAAGACCGACATTTATTATTTTCAAGACACAAAAGACTTTGAAATGAATGAACAAAAGCCCGGAGGAATGATCCGGGCTTTCATAAACATTATGGTTTTCTTATTCTATTTCATTTTCATCCAGACCTTTCGCATAGTACTCATCCTGGATATGCTCCGGCACCATACTCCCACCCGTCGCCCATACGATGTGAGTCGCCTTTTTCATTTTTTCTGTTAGACCTTGCTTCGCCAAATAGTGACGCCCTGTCTCCTGCTGAAACAATCTAACAGGTCCTGGCATGCCAGCCAATGCAGACGGCTCCAATCGAATGGATTCGTGATCGCGCAAGGCACGTAACAAAGCGTATAGTTCCTCGTCGTCCACTGTAAACACGCCACTCAGTAGGTCCTCCATCATTTTTCCTACCAATCGGGAAGGGCGACCAACTGCCAGACCATCCGCCTCTGTCTTGTTGTCTATCCCGAAATCTTGAACGGAGACCTTGTCATGCAGACCTGTCATTAACCCTAGCAGCATGCAGGGAGAATGAGTTGGTTCCGCAAAAAAGCAATGAACATGATCACCATAAATGAGCTTTAACCCGTACGCTACACCACCAGGACCACCACCAACTCCACACGGAAGGTAGACGAACAGCGGATGATCACGATCTACTTTTATTTGTTGTTCCTCTAGTTGCCTTTTCAATCGTTTTGCCGCTACTGCATAGCCGAGGAATAATCGCTTGGAGTTCTCATCATCGATGAAATAGCAGTTCGGATCGGCTTCTGCCTGCTTCCTGCCCTCTTCCACCGCTTTTCCGTAATCCGATGCGTACTCCACAACCTGGACTCCTTTTGCCCGCAGCAATTCCTTTTTCCATGCTTTGGCGTCCGCTGACATGTGTACGGTGACTTGAAAACCAAGCTTCGCACTGATAATCCCGATGCTCAAACCGAGATTTCCTGTCGAGCCTACCGCAATGGAATAACGGGAAAACAGTTCCCGCAACGCATCCGAAGCCAAAATGGCATAATCATTGTCCGGTTGCAGCATCTGATGCTTTTGGGCCAATTCTTCTGCATGTGCCAGCACCTCGTAGATGCCGCCACGCGCTTTGATGGAACCGGCAATAGGCAAATGGCTGTCGCATTTTAACCAGAGATTCCCCTGTATATCCGACGCAAAGCGAGACTCTAGGTGCTTTTTCATCTCTTTTATCGGTACGAGTGGGGACTCGATCAGTCCACCAGCTTCTCTCGTCTCGGGAAAAGCCACTTGAATGAACGAGCCAAAGCGTCGCAAGCGTTCTTCTGCATCCTGGACTTCCTCTGGTGTAACAGAGAGAGTTGCTTTTGCGATCTCATCATAGCTAGGGTTCGTCCAGAAAACTTCATCCGTCTCCATCATGTTAGGAAGAAGCGGATATTTCTTTTTCCACTCCTCCATTGTTAGTCCTTCCACCTTTTCATTGTTTCCCATCTTGAACGAGCCCCCTATTCTTCCTTCCACTCATCTTTGTTATTATATCGAAATAGTACGAAACTTCTTTAGGAAAACCAAATAAAAATTACTGATGAATCCACTCATTTGATACAATGGTCGTTAAAGAAGTTGACTGTAACAAAAAGGAAAGTGATAACATGTATCGCTATACCATATGCTTTCTCAAACATAGAAATGGAATCCTCATGCTGAATCGCAACAAATCACCGTTGATGGGGCTATGGAATGGCGTAGGCGGTAAACTAGAGCACGGTGAGACTCCAATGGACAGTGTTCTTCGCGAGGTTCGGGAAGAGACGGGCATTTTGCTAGAAAAAGCTTGCTACAAAGGAATTGTCTCTTGGCTCGTCGATGGAATGGAAACGGGTGGTATGTATGCATTTCTCGCTCATCTTCCAGAAGACTACGAGCGCTCTCAAACCCCACAGGTAGTGGATGAAGGCATACTTGACTGGAAAGAGCTAGCGTGGATCTTGGACCCCGACAATGCTGGCGTCCCAGAAAACCTTCCCATGTTTTTACCATACATGTTGGAAGAAGCTGACCCTTGTCAGCATTCCTTTACGTACGAAAATAACCAGGTTATCAACTATGAAACAGCTCCATTGCCAAAGCCGGTAACAACTTGAATCGGAGGAGAAACACAGATGGAAATTCGCAAGCTTGCCACACAGGAACAACCACCAATGGATTTACTCTTATTGGCTGACCCCTCTGTCAGATTGGTGAAAGATTATTTACAAAGAGGTCACTGCTATGTCACTGTTCTGGAGGATAGCATCGTAGGGGTCTACGTCTTGATTCCAACCAGACCGGATACGATTGAACTCGTGAATGTTGCCGTCGATGAGTCCTATCAAGGCAAGGGCATTGGCAAAAAGCTCGTTCTTCATTCCATTGAAGTAGCCAAATCTCTCGGTTATAAGACGATCGAGGTCGGAACAGGGAATTCTAGCGTGGGTCAGCTCGCCCTTTATCAAAAGTGTGGCTTTCGGATGAATTGGATCGATCGAGACTTTTTCTTGCGGCATTATGAGGAAGAGATTTACGAAAACGGGATTCAAGTGGTAGATATGGTTCGCCTCTCTCAAGATATTTGAGAAGATTGTCTAGAAACAGTGTGAACCAAATGAGTATACATAATTTATATTATGTTATCTTTTTATAGGAAAAGGTGATGCCAGGTGATCACGCATTTTTCTAAATTAACCTTAAAAACTGTGTCCATCCAAGGGATACACCAGGTTTACGCAGACCGTCTCGGCTTTCCGATTTCATCTCAATCAGACAAACAGATTACGTTTCAAGTCACACCTGATTTTCGTTTAACCTTTGAAGAAGTGTATGAGCCGATTTCCCCCGCCCATATTGCTTTTCAAGTGCCTTATTCCCTATTTCATGAATCAGCGAAAAAGATCAAAGAATCTGGTCTTTTGCTTGTTCGATGGGAGGATGGGCATGACATTGATCAAGAAAAAGGACGAATGAACCTGTATTTCCGCGATGGAGACGGGAATCTTCTTGAGATTATTGCCCACGAGTATGTGTCAGAAGAGGTCGTCCTGCCATCCACTCCCCTACACATTCTATATTTACGAGAAGTGGGCTGTCCTGTGGAAAGTGTGCCTGTTTTTACGCAATGGCTAAAATCGAATATAAGCATGAAAACCTATGAGGATGGCGAAATTTTTAACTTCGTCATCGGAGGTACGGCACATATTGTAGCCACATGGAAAAACAGGCCCTGGATTCCCATTGCAATGAAAGCGTTGCCACCGAAAATGCACGTCACTTTTGGAACACCTGACCAAGCGTTTCTGCAAAAAGTGCGGAGACGCTTTGAAAAAAGTAATGTCCTCTTCCATTCGGATGCTCATGAGCTTACGTTCGTCCGGGAAGGATACTCGTTTTCTGTTATCCATACACCCGATTACGCCCCCGACATCCCGAGTAAATTGCAATTACCACTTTCTATCTCCACCTAACAAATACAGCGGCAGTCAAGGACTTCAAATGTTGTCCCTGACTACCGCTGTTCTGCTCTCACACTATCCTCTGGCGACCTTTCTCTTCAAAAGTGGCTCGCGACCTTCGCGTCCTTGTGTTTTTGCAAGGTAGATGGCGTATTCAAGCGGGCGAGTAATGGCATTCTTGTACTGCCCCGTTGCCCCCATCTCCCGGAAAATTTCCCGAGCTGGTTTGGGATTCACTTCGATCAGCCAAGCGCGACCATCTACATCGATGCCAATATCCAGTCCAAATTCAACCATCCGTCCAAAATGATCCTCGAGAGTTTCCGCTGTTTGAAAAGCGAGCTGTTCGCAATCATGCATGATCTGTGCAGTGCGCTCCTCCCCAAACTTCGGTCGGAGAAATACCGAAACAGGGATAGCTTTTCCCCCGCCATGCAGATTAGAGGTGGCACTGCGTTCTGGACCCACGCGAATTCCATGACCTGTAATGCTCCATTCACCCTGCCCATTCTTTTGAATCAAGAGGCGCATGTCTACTGCACGCGAAGGAACCAGTTGCAAACGAAGTCCTTGCTGAACGATGTATTTTTCCTGTCTCGTCCATCGCTCTACCCATCTCTGGGCAGCGGCTTTGTCTCTTACTACTGTGGATACTTTCGCCCTTTGCTTGTTCCGTCCGAGCAGTCGAAGTTCGTCGCCACGCTTTTCAATGGACAAGATGTTTCGTCCTCCTGTTCCATTGAGTGGCTTTACGTAGAGCAATGGATGCTTGCCTAGCATGTTGACTAGGCTTTGTCGGTTGTAGAGGTGTGTCTCCGGAAGCCAGCGATGCATTCTGGGGTCCCGATGCAGCACCTCATGCACACGCCATTTGTTTGCCAAGCGATTGTTTGCGTACAAAAAATTACTCGTCCGACGAAAGGCCACATAGTTCTTAAACGCTTGTGACGGTGTATAGCGGTATCGGTCGAAAACAGCGTCTGGACGGTCAAAAATCCTTGCTTGCCAACCGCCATTACTCCCCGGGACATACCCTCTCACCTGCTTCCCTGCTCCAAGCACATCGTTTGGTGAAAACAAGAAAACGGTACAGCCTAGTTCTTGTCCAGCCTTGAGTAGTCGCCGAAAATAGGTTGGCTCTGCAAAGCGCTTGCCTTCCCGCCAAGTCAAGATGCCGATTATGGGTCGTTTCAAAAGACCACCCTCTCTCGTTTCCTCCTTGGCAGTTTATTCAGTCCGTAGTCAAATGGCGATTATCTCAGCTTCTTTTCCAAGTGAAACAGATCGAGTGGCAACGGAGCCGTGACTTCGATGACTTCTCCCCCGAATGGATGCACAAATTTGAGCACTGCTGCGTGCAGCGCTTGTCGCTTAATGAGTTCGCGCTTGCCACCATACAGTTCATCCCCTAAAAGCGGGTGCCCAATATGACTGAAGTGAACGCGAATTTGATGGGTTCTCCCTGTCTCCAATTGACATTCTACTTTCGTAGCTGTTTGAAAGCGTTCCTTCACCTGATAATGGGTAATCGCTGGATCGCCGTTAGGTGTAACCCTTCTGCGCGTCCCATGATTCCGGTCTTTTCCAATGGGCTCATTGATTTTCCCGCGCTCTTTGGACATTTGTCCCGAAACATACGCGACATAGGTACGCTTGATTGTGCGCTCACGCAGCATTTCATCTAATAGTGCAGAGGCCCACGCATGCTTCGCGTACAGAACGACGCCTGACGTATCCTGATCCAGCCGATGGACATGGCGAACTTTTGCTTCCAAACCTGTACGGAAAAAGTGCCCCGACACGAGATGATCCAACGTCACATGATGATATCGTTCGGTTGGATGTAACAGAAGGCCAACCGGCTTATTCACGATGAGCAAATGATCATCCTCGTACAAAATCTCGGGAACTTCACTAGCCGGATCAAGCCCCAATGGCTCAGGCTTGCACATCCGCAGGCGAATTTCCTGACCTGCTTTTCCTGCAACATGCTGAGCAACAGGTGCGCCATCCAGTAGGATTTCTTTGTATTGGAATAAAAGATGGACCTGCTTGCGAGGCAGCTTCCACTCTTCGCGCAGCAGGTTCCCAATCGGGATAGCATCGTCTTTGTCTCGTAAATGAGCAACGAGCCATTCCCCTTCTTTTTTCATGAATAACATTTCTGTCTATCTCCCTGTTCTATGTTGATGCAATTACGCTTGCTCGAGTCCTTTACTGACTTGAATAGCACGGTCCAGGAAATGCTCGATCTCCTCACGACTTTTTCCGAGCTTGCTAACAAAGCGAACCAGTTCTTTTCCATTATGGAACGCAATAAAGCTCGGAATTCCGAAGACATCGTACTTTTGGGACAAGTCCGGGAGCGTGTCACGGTTGACTTCAATCATGTCCAGCTGTTCTTTGTATTTTTCTTCCACGGCAGGCATAAATGGATCAATGCGATGGCAATCTGGGCACCAATCCGTGAAGAATTTGACAATGACTGGCTTGGTTGCTGCGATTACTTGCTCGAACTCAGCTTCTGTCTTAATTTCTCTCATGTTATCTTCCTCCCAGAATGATTTGGAAATAGTGTACCACAGGCACGGGCTGTTTGGGACGTTTAGGAGAAACAATTGCCAGCACTAACAAATCAACAAACGGAAATCCTATCTGTTGTAACCCCAAAAAATTTAAGGTAGGTGCTACTCATGAAGAAATTCGCTGCTCTGTTGATGGTTGCATGCTTGGTAACTACTGCAATTCCTGTATCTGCTGCGACACATGACGGTCACAAAAAACACCACAAGGTACAAACAAAAGCGCATCATATGAAGACCAAAGCTCACCATATGAAAACCAAAGCACATAAAGGCAAAGTGCATATCAAGGCTTTGCCGAAAACGGGTATGGGTGGGGCTAGCAATTAAAGGGGGATCTTCCCCCTTTTCTTTGCGACCTATGAAAAAACTGCTCGGGTCCCTTCTATTCATTAGTTTGGTTACAATCGGTTGCGGCCATACAGCTAAACAACCTGTCGAAGCTCCCAAAATCGTAAATACCATGCAAAAACCAGCAGGGCCCATCCATATCAAACAAACGGTTACCGTTTATGGTCCTTCGCTGCCACCTCAACCGACGTTCCTTCCTGCCCCTCCTCTTCCAGACGGAATCATGCCGACACTTCTACATATTCCAAAACTGAACCTGCAAGCTCGTGTAGAACCGGTCGGCGTTTTACCGAATGGGCAAATGGGCGTCCCAAAGGCTTTTGATCGCGTGGGTATTTTGGCGCCATGGACGAAGCCCGGGATGAAGGGAAATGCAGTGATCGCCGGTCATTTTGATCATTATACGGGTCCAGCTGTTTTTTACCATCTGAAAAAACTAAAGCCTGGCGACAAAATCACGGTGCGTGAAGCAAAAGGAAGAACGCTAACCTTCCAGGTTCGCAGAGTAGAAAGCTTCCAGACAGCCGAAGCCCCCATCGATCAGATTTTCGGAAATGCAGAGAGCTCACATCTGAATTTGATTACCTGCTCCGGCAAATTTAACAAGAAAACACAGGAGCATGCTCGTAGGCTCGTCGTCTTTTCCGAACTTGTTCAAGATACAATACCGCAAGATGAAAAACCCAGTGTTCGCAAATGATTGCGGCGACTGGGTTTCTTGTTTGCCTTTATATTTTGCCACCCTGCTCGATTAGACATTGAACAAATGCCTCTGCCGGACGAGACAAGGGCTTGTCTTTTCGATATGCCACCACAAGAGTCCGAGATGGCTTGGTTTTTATGCGCACATAAGTTGGTGGTTCAATTGTTCCAGGTGCGAGCGTAATCATTTTCGGAGCAAACGACAACCCCATACCTGCTGCAACAAGTGACTGAGCTGTCTGGATGTTCGAGCTCTCAAACACGATTCGCGGTCGGAATCCCGCCTGCTCACAGAGCCGGAGCGAAATCGTGCGGAAGCCTTGTCCTTCTTTTAACAGGATAAAAGGCTGATCAGCTACCTCTGCGAGATCGACTTCTTTTCGTTTCGCGAGCGGATGATTGGCCGGTACCGCTAAAAAGATTTCTTCATTGATCGCGGGGATGATTTCCAGAGACGGATCACTGATGGGCATCGTTAGTAGGCTTACATCAATTTTCCCCCGCACAAGTAGCTGCTCCAAATGACTCGACGTTTCCTCCATCAATTGCAGCTCGACACCGGGAAATTGCTGTGTAAACGTAGGCAACACCCTTGGCAGCACGTACGCCCCTGTAATCGGTAGACTTCCTACTAGCAATTTGCCGCTTTCTCCTATGGCATAAGCTCGCATTTCCCTCTCTAGACCCTCTGACATGTCGACGAGCGTTTGCGCCACCTGTATGAAGCGCTGGCCCGCATCAGTCAGTTCTACGTGCTGCGGCAAGCGATGGAACAAGCTGACACCGAGTATTTTCTCCAGCTTCGCAATTTGCTGACTCAACGATGGTTGGGCCAAATGTAATCGATTGGCTGCCCGAGAAAAACTGCGTTCTTCCGCAACAGCGAGTACATAACGAATTTGTCGTAACTCCATATAGACCTCCCGATAGGCAAAAACTATCCTTCTTATAATTATTATATCTTTGAACTATTCTCTTTGCCATGTTACAACCTTGTTAAGAGTTTTTTGATCGAAGGAGGAAAACATGATGACAGCCCGTACGATGTTTGAAAAGATTTGGGACAATCACGTTATTCACGAAGAGGCAGGCAAGCCGAGCCTTTTGTATATCGACCTGCACCTGGTTCACGAGGTGACTTCGCCGCAAGCTTTTGAAGGACTCCGCTTGGCTGGCCGCAAAGTCCGCCGTCCAGAGCTTACCTTCGCAACCATGGACCACAACGTACCGACTGCTGACCGTTTCAATGTCAAAGACCCGATTTCTCGTCAACAAATGGAAACCTTGACGGCGAACTGTGAGGAATTCGGGATTACACTCGCGGATCTGAACAGCCCAGATCAAGGGATCGTCCACGTCATTGGTCCTGAGCTCGGGCTCACGCATCCAGGTAAAACAATCGTCTGCGGTGACAGCCACACCTCCACTCACGGAGCATTCGGTGCCCTCGCCTTCGGTATTGGTACCAGTGAAGTGGAGCATGTACTCGCAACGCAATGCTTGCAGCAATCCAAACCAAAAACGATGGAAGTACGCGTAAATGGCGACCTGCCATTCGGTGTCAGTGCAAAAGATTTAATTTTGGCGATTATCGCAAAATACGGAACTGATTTTGCAACTGGTTACGTCGTAGAATACACAGGCGCTGCGATCCGCAACCTAACTATGGAAGAACGCATGACTGTGTGCAACATGACGATTGAGGGTGGCGCTCGTGCTGGCTTAATCGCTCCTGACGACACTACTTTTGACTACTTGAAAGGCAAACGTTACGTTCCACAAGGGGAAGACTTCCTTTCAGCTGTCGAGGCTTGGAAAGAGCTGTGCACGGACGAAGGCGCTGCGTTTGATGCCTGTGTAGAAATCGAGGCAGCCGAGATCGCACCGCAAGTTACCTGGGGAACGAGCCCTGGTATGGGTACGAACATTACAAACACCGTTCCAAACCCTGAGTCATTCGAGACAGTCGCACAGCGCAAAGCGGCACAAGATGCTCTGGCGTACATGGACCTTGCACCTGGCACTCCTATGAGCGAAATCAAAATCGATCGCGTGTTTATCGGCTCCTGTACAAACGGTCGGATCGAGGACTTGCGCAAAGCAGCCGAGGTGGCAAAAGGACGCAAGGTCTCCCCTTCCGTACACGCGATGGTCGTTCCTGGCTCTCAGGCAGTTAAACAGCTCGCTGAGCAAGAAGGCTTGCACCTCATTTTCCAAGAAGCTGGCTTTGACTGGCGCGAATCTGGTTGTTCCATGTGTCTGGCGATGAATCCAGATATCCTTTCCGAGGGTGAGCGTTGTGCTTCTACCTCCAACCGGAACTTCGAAGGACGTCAAGGACGCGGCGGAAGAACGCATCTGGTTAGCCCGGAAATGGCAGCAGCAGCAGCTATCGCAGGCCACTTCGTCGACGTACGTGAATGGAAAAGCGAGAACGCTAGCAAGGAGGTATTCCAATGAATCCATTTGTCATCCACACCGGAGCGGTAGCCCCACTCGATCGTGTAAACGTAGATACCGACGCAATTATCCCTAAGCAGTTCTTGAAGCGCATTGAGCGTAGCGGTTTTGGTCAATTCCTGTTCTACGAATGGCGCTTTACTGTCGATGGTGCGCCAATCGATACGTTCATTCTGAATACGCCTGCGTACAAGGAGTCTACGGTCCTTCTTGCCCGCAACAATTTTGGCTGCGGCTCCTCTCGTGAGCATGCCCCATGGGCTCTCCTTGATTATGGCTTCCGCTGTGTGATTGCTCCATCCTTTGCGGACATTTTTTACAACAACTGCTTCAAAAACGGCATCCTGCCGATCAAGTTGAGTGAAGAGCAAGTCGATGAGCTGTTCAATCGTGCTCAAAACAAGCCGAACTACCAGCTGACCATCGACCTGCAAGAACAAGTCGTTCGTGACAGTGAAGGTCTCTCCTATCCGTTCGAGGTAGACTCCTATCGTCGTTACTGCCTGCTGAATGGTCTCGACGATATTGGAATCACGTTGCAGTATGAAGATAAGATCACTGCATACGAAGCAAGTCGTTAATTTATCATCCATAGCGTAGCGCATAGAAAAAACGAAGGCATCCACTATTGTGTCCCTTCGCTTTTTCTATGTTTGTCCTATAGATGAATATACATGTGGTTCTCATCAAAGTATTGATCGCCGATTTTCAGTGCCCGCTTCTCTAAACCGTATGGGAGAAAACCCATTTTTTCATAGAGACGAATGGCACCCGGATTGGTCGTGACGACAGCGAGCTGTACCGTATCAATATCTCCCCGCTTCTTCAAATACGCGAGCTCGGTCTGCATGAGTGCTTGCGCGACACCCGTCCCCCGATAAGCTTCACGCACGTACATAGAGACGATAGATGCTTTGTGTCTTGCTTTCATCCCTCGATGGCGGAAAAAACCGATGATGCCAGCCAGATGTCCTTCCACAAAAGCTCCAAAATAGCCGCTATCCCCCGCCTCTCCTTGCGAAAGTCTTCTCAGCCACTCTTCCCCAGGCATTTGAATTTCCTCTTCATAGGTAGAGCCGAATGTATCTGGATCAGTTTGTAGCCCTTCCAGTCTAATTTTAATGAGCTTATCTGCATCATCTGGTACCAAAAAGCGAACTTCCATTCTAAGCTGCACCTCTCCCATTTTTAATTTCCACTTATCTTAGTCAAGAGTTGCTTGAAAGTAAAGAACTATCTAAAAAAATAGCCAGGAGCATCTCCCTGGCCTATGAACCTCTTCCTATGCAGTTCCCGTCTGATTGGGGTTGCTTTGCCCAAACAGCTCCAGTGCTTGCTCCCGCAGCTTGAACTTTTGAATTTTACCAGAAGCGGTCATCGGATATTCGTCTACAAACTGTATGTAGCGAGGGATTTTGTAATGAGCGATCTTCCCTTCGCAATAGTCCCGTACCTCATCCTCCGTCAACGTTTCGTGAGGCTTTACCCGAATGCACGCCAATACCTGCTCGCCGTATTTAGCATCAGGTACACCTACAATCTGGACATCCAGCACGTTTGGATGTGTATAGAGGAATTCTTCCACTTCACGAGGATAAATATTTTCCCCTCCGCGAATGATCATGTCTTTAAGCCTGCCAGTAATCCGATAGTAGCCTTCTTCATCGACGGTTGCCAAGTCTCCGGTATGTAGCCAGCCTTCCTGATCGATCGCTTTCACTGTCTCCTCTGGCATGTTGTAATAGCCTTTCATGACCAAATATCCTCGGGTGCACAGCTCGCCTTGTACACCTGGCGGCAAAATGTCTCCTGTCGCCGGATCGATGATTTTTGCTTCTACCTCTGCATGGAGACGACCGACAGTGGATACTTTTCGCTCGAGGGAATCCTCTGGCACAGTCTGTGTGATGACGGGAGAAGCTTCGGTTTGTCCGTACGCAATCGTAATGTCACGGATTCCCATTTGATCGACGACCTTCTTCATAACCTCAATCGGGCATAAAGAACCAGCCATGATGCCTGTTCGCAGCGAGCTCAGGTCACGCTCGGCAAACGTCGGATGGTTCAGCTCGGCAATAAACATGGTTGGTACACCGTACAATGCTGTGCAGCGTTCAGCCTCCACAACCGCAAGTACCATACCGGGATCAAAGGCGATGACAGGAACCATCGTCGCACCAGTTGCTACACATGCCAAGGTCCCCATCACACAGCCAAAGCAGTGGAAAAACGGAACAGGAATGCACACCTTATCCTCTGACCCGAGCCGCTGACATTCCGCTACCTTGACCGCATTGTTGACGATATTGACATGTGACAGCATGACTCCCTTTGGAAAACCAGTCGTCCCCGATGTGTACTGCATATTGATGACATCATCAGGGGAGAGCGTCGCCTGACGCGCGATCCGCTCTTCTTCCGTGACCAATACAGCACGTTCGAGTAAATCACTCCACAAAAACATTCCGGGTTGTCGCTCATTCCCTAGATAGATCACATTTTTTAAATGCGGAAGCCTTTTAGATTGTAGCGCTCCTGGATCACACGTCTGTAACTCTGGGCAAATCTCTTGAATCATGGCGAGATAATTCGCATCGCGATAAGAATCCATTAAGAGAAGCGTCGTCGACTCGGATTGACGCAACAAATATTCCAGTTCATGTACCCGGTAGCTCGTATTGACCGTTACCAGTACACCGCCCATTTTCGCCGTAGCAAACTGGGAAATCACCCATTCTGGAACATTAGTTGCCCAAATCGCGATATTGTCCCCTTTTTGAATGCCAAGAGACATAAATCCCCGCGCTGCCTGATTGCATATCGCTTGAAATTCCCCAAACGTATAACGGAGCCCTCGTTCGTGATAAACCAGCGCTTCCTTTTCCTGATATTTACTGGTTGTGTCGTCTAACATATTGCCGATTGTGGTCATATGAATCATACAAGCACCCCCAAAACATTCAGACTATTCTGTATTATTCTTCTTTTACGCCACAATCCCTTCTTTTTCCATTATCGTCCTATACCCATTCGTTCTTGTGTTCCTTGATAAAGGCAATGTCCTCTTGATAGTGAAGAATATGACCTTCTTCGACCATCTTTTGAAAAGCAGCATCGCCTTCACTGGCTTTTCTGGCAATGGTTTTGCATAGTCCTTCTAAACGAAGCAAGACCATTTCTAGCGTACCTTCCTTCATTTCCATCCCGTACGATTCAAAAAACATGGCCACTCGCTGTTTTCGCTGATTGGCATGCAGCAGTGGTTGGTAATGGATTTTTTCTCCAGATTCCGTTAAAGAAAATCTACTCAAAGGCACGCAGGTATAGAGCGTATAGGCGATATCCCAAAGTCTTGGACCCGGAGCCGCTAAATCAAAATCGATAATGCCAATCGGTACTTCTTGATGGAAAATGATATTGTACATAGCAAAGTCGTTATGACAGATGATCTCACGCGGGCCAGGAGTGTGATCCAACGAATGCCACTGATCATCGAAAGGAAAATCACTCACAGAATCATGATAAAGCCGAAGCATTTTCGCAATTTCTTGTAACGCTTCGTTTGCATGCATATATTCCTTCCAAGGATAATGACCTGCCTCTCCTTCAATAAAGGACAGGATTTCTCTCCCCTTTTCATCCATGCCTAAAAATTTCGGCGCATTCGGATATCCTTTTCTTTCCAAGTGCTTCAATAAATCATGGATGTTCTTGCTTCCTGGCTTTACTTCCCTTCTAACTGTATGGCCAGAACGGTAAACGTTCGTGACGTTTCCGCCCGCTAATAATTCTTCTTTCGACGATGACGATTTTGACATTGCATGAACGCTCCTTTCTTTTGACGAAAAAAGAAAGCGTCCCTGTTGTGGAACGCCATCTACTTTACTGCACGACGATTTTTTTCGTAACCTCTACCTTGTATGGCAGGTGGTTGCTGTAGTTGAGCTCTACCCGAATTTCATGCTCTCCCTTGGGCAACTTTTTCAGTAAAAATTCTGGTTGATAAATCATCCCTTTTGGCTCGCCATTCAGGTATAAATGTGCGTGCCCCTCACCAAAGACTGGTGCCTCTGCCAATTCTCCATTGTCCTGAACAAACGTGAAGTTCTCCGTAAGCAAGGATACTTCTGCCGTCGTCCCATCCATCTTGACCTCCATATTCAGCGCTGGCTTTTCTGACCCTGCTGGCTGGTTCATGGGTGCCGTCGCTGTAACAGAAGTAGTTGGATCTGACGGTCGATAAGAGTCAGAGACGCTCAGAGGGTCTTTGACCAAAAGTACGATTCCCGCCACTAGTACTACAAGAAAAACGATTCCGCCCAAAATGAGATTGCGCATACTGATAATAAAGACCTTCATGTCTCTACTCTCCCTTTCGCAAGTGCTTGTCACTTATTTGTACATGCATATGCGAGAGTGAAGAGAGTTAGAAGCAAAAACTTTTCTAGTAGTTAACGATAGTTAATAAATTGTACTTCCAATGGCAGATCAGCCTTGCGAATTGCGTTAATGATTTGCTGTAATTCATCTTTGCTTTTTCCCGTCACGCGAATCTGATCGTCTTGAATCTGTGTTTTTACTTTGACCCCTGTATCTTTGATGATGCTGTTGATCTTTTTCGCATTGTCTTTGTCGATCCCCTGCACTAGCTTGACACGCTGACGGACAGTACCACCCGCTGCCGGTTCAATTTTGCCGTAGTCGAGGTTTTTGATCGGGACATCCCGTTTGACAAGCTTCCCAAGTAAAATGTCTTTTACCTGACTGAGCTTGAAATCGTCATCGGAGACGAGAACGAGCTCTTCCTTTTCCAAGGAGATGCTGCTCTTGCTCCCTTTGAAGTCAAAGCGATTTTCTATTTCTTTTAATGCGGTCTGAATCGCATTGTTCACTTCGGACAACTCTACTTTGGACACGATATCAAATGAGCTCTCTTTACTCAAAGAAATTCTCCTCTCTTTTATTAGATCGCACGGATCAAGCCACCATCGACGAGGAAGGATTGACCTGTCACGTAGCTGTTTGCTGGCGAAGCCAAGAACGTCACCATGCGAGCAAACTCGTCAGGCTGACCGTATCTGCCCAATGGGATTTGCTTCTCCCAATTTTCTCTTACTTCATCTGCACTGATGCGCTTCGCCTCTGCGGTAAGCCCATCCAATTGTGCCACACGATCCGTCGCAATTCTGCCAGGCCCGATGGTATTAATCAGAATCCCATCTGGTCCGAGTTCTGAGGAAAGCGTCTTGGATAGGCCCAATACCCCTGTACGAAACGTATTGGACAAGAGCAAATTCTCAATCGGCTGTTTAAAGGACGAAGAAGCGAAGTTGATGATTCTTCCAAATTGGTTCGCTCGCATATGCGGCAAAACAGCACGAATGGCTCGTACATAGCTGAGCAAATTTAACTGGAAGGCTTGCATCCACTGTTCGTCGGTGAGCTGATCGAATCTGCCTGTCGCTGGCCCTCCTGAATTGTTGATTAAAATATCGACGCTGCCAAAATGCTTGACCGTTGCTTCGACAACTCGCTTTATGTCTTCTTCCTTTGTCACATCCACTGTTACGGCTAGAGGTGATTTTCCAGTAGCCTGTTCGATCTCAGCACGAACGATTTCCAGAGCAGCTTCATCTCTACCACATATCGTGACATTCGCTCCTTCTTGGGCGAGGCACTGCGCTGTTGCCTTCCCCAATCCTTTTGATGAGGCGAGTACTAGAGCCGTTTTTCCTTGCAAATATAGATCCATGTGCATGCTCCTTTCATGGTTCACTTTTGTATGTATCTTGATCTCTTTATTCTACAGAACTTTCAGACGAAGGAAAAGCAAAAGAGAAGGGGTACAGCACATACTCCCCTTCTCTTGCGAATCGCTATACCTCTGTCGGAGGTACGTTCTTATCTTTATTTTGTTTTGCTTCTCGTTTCGCTTCGCGCTTCGCCTGGCGAGCCTCTTTGCGCTCCAGTCTTCTTGCCTTCGCCCCCTCAAACAGGGAGTACAGAACTGGAACGAGCACCAGTGTCACGATTGTGTGGAAAATCAAGCCGGAGATAACGGCTGTTGCGAGTGGAGCTTCCAAATCAGAGCCTTCCGCCATTGCAAGACCCATCGGTAGCATCCCGAGAATCGCCGTCAACTTCGTCATGATAACGGGACGAATACGTTCTTTCGTTCCTTGGATGATCGCCTCTGCGGTTTCCATTCCACGTTTACGCAACAGGTTGATCCTGTCGATCAAGAGGATCGCATTGGATACGACGATACCGACAAGCATGATAATCCCGATCATCGCCATTTCACCGAATGTCCGCTGCGTAAGGACGAATCCAAGCACAACACCGACCAAGGCCATTGGAATCGTCAGCATGATGATAAACGGTTGGGACATCCGCCCGAACTGGGCAACCATAATGACGTAAATCAGAGCCAGAACCCCCAAGAATACGAAGATCCCCTGGTTTATATTCGTGCTTTGCTCTTTTAGCTTACCGGCAATTTCCACCTTATATCCTGCTGGTACAATCACGTTTGGCAATTTCTCATTAATCTCACGGCCTACTGGGCCTAAATCACTTCCCAGCATCTCAGCAGAAACCGACACGATACGTTCGCCTTCTTTACGCTCAATCGTGATCGGAGACTTACTGTACTCCATATCTACCAGATCTGCCAAAGGCACTGCTGCCCCGTCTTTCGATGTCACCATAATCGTTTTGAGCTGATCCGGGTGCTTCAGCCAGTTGTCCGGCATCTTCGCAACGACGTCTATTTCGATTCCATCTTGTGTGATGGACGTAATTGGTTGGCTGCCAATTAACACGCTCAGTTGTTGCAAAAGGGAACGGTGATCTACATTCAGTCTGGTAAGCGCTTCTTGTTTTGGCAGCAACGTAACTTTTTCTTTTCCTTCTTTAAAATCGTTGCGAATGTTGGTGAGCCCGTTGATCGTGCCAAGCATCGCTTCCAGATCGGTTGCGATCTTCCGCATGACTTCCATGTCATCCCCGTAAACATCCAGTTGGATCGGGCCGCTTCCCCCTTGTTGTCCGAAAGACATGGAGACGGAATCGATTCCTGGGGTCGCATTCAGGCGCTTGTTAATATCCTCATTCAAAGCGTCCTTTTCACGTGTTCTCTCCGTCTTCGGAATTAAGGAAATGAACAATGTTGCTTCTTCCTTGGAAGTGAAGAAGAATACATCCTTGATTTCCGGGATCTCCCGCATAGATGTTTCCGCGGTGATGGCTGCTTTTTGGGCTGTTTCCAACGTAGTACCAATTGGCATTTTCATAGTGACAAAGACGATATTTTCATTTGGGTTAATTCCTTGACCCATTTTCATAAAAGGTGTGAGGAAAGCAGAACCAACCAGCAATGCTACTGCGAGTAAAATTGTTTTCATTCGATGTCTAATCGCTACATGTAAAATACCGCTGAATACACGAATGATAAAGTGTTCCTTGCCTTCTCCTTCTAGTGAAACGTGCTTATCCTTCTGCAAGAAGCGATTGGAAAACACGGGAACGAAGAAGAAAGCAGCGATCGTCGATGCAATAATGGCAGCGGATACCGTAAAGGCGATTGTGGCTAAGACCGGTTTCAGCCAATCTTCAAAATCGGCAAAGACAAGTGGCAAAAAGACGATGATGATCGTGAGCTGCGAGGTGAACACAGGTGTCAAAACTTCTCTCGTTCCTTTAATAATTGCCTGCTTCAGCTCTTCGCCCTTTTCCCTGTAGTGATAGATACTTTCCAATACGACGATGGCGGCATCGACGATCAAGCCGACTGACAAGCTAAGTGACAGCAAGCTGATCATATCGATGTTGTAGCCTGCGAGTTTCATCGCGATGAACGTCATCAACGCAGAGAGCGGCAGCGTCGTAGCGATAACGAGTGTGACCCTCCAGTTGCGAAGGAAGACGAACAAGATGATGATCGCAAGCGCCCCACCAATCATGACATCCCGGCTGAGGTTGCTCACGGCATGCTCGACAAAGGAAGCTCCTTCGAACATGACTTTGATGTTGTATTTGCCGTTTGCTTCTGTGTTAATTTTGCGAACGACTTCTTCTACATTCTTTTGTGTCGTGATCAAGTCATAACCGTCTGCCCGCGTCACGCTGAGTTGAATAAACACAGAACCGTTTGTCAAGGCGACGAAGTCTTTTACTTTTCCACGCAAATCTTCAATTTGTGCCAGTTGATTCAGAGAAACGGTTCCTCTCGGTGTATCAATTGGCAGAGCCTCTATTTCCTGTGGAGTCTGATAAGTATTGTCAATCATGACAACCGTATCAAATCCCGTGTTCTCCAGTGTACCAATCCCTTGCTTCCAGTTTGTATCCTGAAGCTGTGAAATGATAGCCGCTGGCGTTGTTTGATAGGCATTCAATCGCTGTGGCAAAAAGGAAATGGTAATTTTATTCTCGAAGCTTTTCTCTTCTACGATTACTTCCTTGACGCCCTCGACTTCTTCAATGCGATCCTTGATTGAGGTTTTTGCCAAACTCAGCATGGTCTTTGGTTCTGCTCCCACGACGGCAAAATCAATCATTTGATCGCTACCCATATTGCTCTGGAAGATATCTACAGAGTCAACGGCTTTCGGAAAACCGTTTCGGAGACGGTTAACGGCATTTTGTACATCTTGCTTAACCTGCTCGCCTTTGCCTTCATTTGCAGAAACATTGATTCTGACAAAACCTGCACTTGTTGAAGAAGAGTATTTTTTAATATCATTAATCGATTTTAGTTCTTGCTCTACTTTCTTCGTTACTTTTTCTTCCATCTCTTCTGGTGGCAGTGCACCACCGGAAATTCTTACGTTAATATCAGGGAAGTTCGTCTTTGGAACGAGTTCGATATTAAAGCTGAATAAGGACCCCAAGCCTGCAATGACGAGCAAAAATGTAAACAAGTAGACGATTAGCTGTCTTTTCAGCAAAAAGAGAATCATCTTGTTCATGCAACTATTCTCCCTTCGCCTCTACTTTTTGCCCTTCGACGTAGAATGTAATTCCACTGCGCAGGAGCTGGTCGCCTTCTTTCACTCCAGATACGATTTCGATGGAGTCTCCGACCAATTGACCGGTCTTCACTGGTTTTTTTACTGTCAGTCCATTCTCTACTGCCATCACGTAATGGTCGGTTTGACTCACGCCGACACTTTCCAGCGGCACGAGGAAGCCATTCACTTGGCGCGGCACCTCAATTGTTGCGGCCATTCCTCCACGCCAGTAACCATCTGCATTCGGAATCGTGATCTCGACGCGGTACTTCCCTGTATCCTTGTTCACAACTGGAGAGATAAATGCAATGGTTCCTTCACTTTTCTTACCATCGTCCGCCAAAGCCTGCACCTTCGTTTTCTCACGGAATTGGCCGATCAATTCATTGGAGACATCCAAGGTTACTTTAACTTCAGACAAGTCGACAATACGAATAATTTCTTGACTTGGAGAAGCCTGCTCTCCGATTTGCAGCTTTACATCCACGACTGTTCCTGCGAATGGCGACTGAATTTTCGCATCATCCAAGCTCTTCTTCGCACGGTCTACACCGCCGGCAGCGGCTTTAATCGATGCATTGGCGACCATGACATCTTCTGGTTCCGCTCCTTTTTGCAGCTCATTCAGAGACAGCTGAGCGTCACGCAGGGTAATCTCTGCTTGCGTAACAGCCCGTTTACTTGCATTTATTTCGTTTTGCGAAATGGCTCCGCCAGCAAACAGCTTCTCACTTGTTGCGAGGTCCTGCTTTGCTTTATCCAAACTGTCTTGCGCACTTTTTACCTGCAAACGCTTCTGCTCAAGTGCTTCTGCTGTCGCGCCCTTTAACGTCTTGATTTTCCGCGCTGCTGCTTCCTCTACTTGCCCCTGTGCTGCTGCAATTTCTTTTTGGGTGTAACGCGTATCCAATGTGGCCAATAACTGACCTTGCGCGATTTTTGCTCCTTTGGTCGCGGAGATCGCTGAGATCGTTCCGCCTGTACCAAACGACAGTACCGCTTCCCGCTTAGCTTCCACCATCCCTGTGACCGCGAGCATCACTGGCTTTGTTGCTTTTTGTACCTTTACAACCTCTACTACCTTCGCCTTTGCCTCTGTCTGCTGCGGTGCCTCTGGTGCTGGTGCTGAACAACCTGCTGCGACCAACATTACCGAAGCCAGAATAATCGATGCCCGTTTTTTCACAAGAATTCCTCCAAATTTTCACAATCATTCCTCATGGCGTAATTGTGCCAGTTTTTACCTCTGCTGCAAAACAGTCAGCGGGTGGAAATTCATATCCGCCCCGAGACGGAGACCAGCACCTCCCAGCGCATAAATAAATACGCAAGAAAACTGGGAAAGTTACCTTTTATTGGACGATTTTATAGAAAAATTTACAAAAAAAGCAGCCAAGTCATAGACTTGAACTGCCTTTTGGATTTGATCCCTGTTATTGTTCGATCAGTTGTTCCAGTTCTTCGAGCAATTCCTTGAATACACTTAATGCTTCTGCAATCGGTGTTGGCGACGTCATGTCTACGCCTGCGCCCTTAAGCAGATTGAGCGGATAATCTGAGCTACCGCCCTTGAGGAACTGCAAATAACGATCCACGGCTGGCTGGCCTTCCTCCAATATCTGCTTGGAAAGAGACGTCGCGGCAGAGAAGCCAGTCGCGTACTTATACACATAGAAGCCTCGATAGAAATGAGGAATCCGCGCCCATTCCAAATCTACCTCGCTGTCTACGACCATATCCGGGCCGTGATAGGCAACATTGAGCTCACGATAAATGGTACTGAGAGATTCCGCTGTCAGCGGCTCTCCCTGCTCTTCTTTTGCGTGCACAATTTTCTCAAACTCAGCAAACATGGTTTGACGGAATACCGTTCCACGGAACTGCTCCAGGTAATGATTAATCAAGTACATGCGCTGTTTCTTGTCAGTCGTCGTCTCGAGCAAATGATTCATCAGAAGTGCTTCGTTCAATGTGGAAGCCACTTCTGCTACGAAAATCTTGTAATCGGCATACGTGTAAGGCTGTGCGTGATTGGAATAGTAGCTATGCAAGGCATGCCCCATCTCATGCGCCAACGTAAACATGTTGTTGACATTGTCATGGTAGTTCATGAGCACAAATGGATGTGACGTAAAGGCGCCCCATGAATAGGCTCCGCTTGTCTTCCCTTCGTTTTCATGCACATCGATCCAACCGTTGGAAAAACCTTCTTCCAAAATGCGACCGTACTCCTCACCCAGAGGATGAAGGGCTTCTTTAATCGTTGAGACAGCCTGATCATACGGGATTTTCATGTCCGTCTCAGGTACGATTGGCACGTACAAATCGTACATGTGCAATTCATCTACGCCCAATAATTTTTTGCGCAAAGCAATGTATCTGTGCATGAGCGGAAGATGCTCATGGATCGTTGCAATCAGGTTATCGTAAACAGGGAGCTCCACATTATCGGCAAACAAGGCTGCGTACAGGGCAGACGGATATTTTCTCGTTCGTGCGTAGAAAACATCCCCTTTGATGGCAGATGTCAACGAAGCTGCGATTGTATTGCGGAACTTGCCATACGTGCTGTACAACGCCTCGAATGCTTCTTTGCGCACGCGTCGATCTTTGCTTTCCATGAACTGCGTATAGCGTCCCTTGGTCAGCTCGACTTCTTCGCCATTTTCATCCGTGATCATCGGAAATTTCATGTCAGCGTTGTTGAGCATCCCAAAAATTTTGGAAGGAGAAGACACAAGTTCGCTCATATTTGCCAGCAATGCTTCTTCCTCGGCGGACAGCGTATGTGGCTTGAAGCGAGTTATCTCTTCCAACAAAATGCGGTAGTGCTCAAGACCTTCTACTTCTTTGATCCACGTTTGCAAGTCTTCCGTGGAAATCGCCAAAATCTCTGGCTGTATGTACGAAATGGAACCATATACTTGCGTGCTGAGGCTGGTCGCCCTGTCAGTCAGCCCTTGATACTTGCTGTTCGCATTGTCTTCGTCTCGACGCATACGTGCATAGACGTACACTTGATCAAGCGTCTTCAATAATTCATCTTGCAGAGTCAACACGGCCAGCAACTGTTTACCGGAAGTAGCTAGAGAGCCTTTCATTGCTGCGATTTTTTCTGTGAGCTGTTTTACTTTTTGTACGTCCGCTTCCCAATCATTATCAGTGGGATACATGTCCTCAAGACGCCATTTGTATTCAGCGGGGACGTCACTGCGTTTCGGCAGTGTTTTGCTTTTATTCACCGTGATCACTCCCTCGTTATTCATGTAAGATGAAATGGTCAAATCATCCATATGTGTATCCTATCGCATTATGCCTACAGGTTCAAATCAATCAGGCGCTTTCACGTTTTCCACAGAAAAAAAGCCGAGCTTTCCCGTGATGGAAAAGTCAGCTTCTCCCTACTCCAATATAGTGAAAGCCTGCTTCCTTTACCTCCTGGTTCGGCCAAGCATTTCGTCCGTCTACCAAGAGCGGCTGCACCATGCTTTGATGAACCTGTTTCCAATCCAGTTGGACACACTGTTCCCATTCTGTGACCAAAAGAGCCGCGTGTGCTCCCTCGCATGCTTCTGCCGCGGATTGCGTGTACGTGATCTGTGGAAACTGCTTGCTGACACCAGGTGCTCCAATCGGATCGAACGCCTTCACGGAAGCGCCTTTTTGCAGAAGTGATTCTATCAATTTGAGCGAAGGCGCTTCGCGGATGTCATCCGTATCCGGTTTAAACGTCAACCCCAAAACGGCAATTTGTTTGCCTTTCAGATCAGGGAGTTGCAAGCATAACTGCTCCAAAAACCAGCCAGGTTGTGTAGCATTCACCTCTCGCACTTTATCCAAAATGCTTAAGTGAATATTGTGCTCTGCTGCGAGCTGCAATAACGCAATCGTATCCTTCGGAAAACAGGAACCGCCATAGCCTACTCCTGCCCGTAAAAATTGGGGACCGATTCGGCTGTCCAGTCCCATACCTCGCGCAATCGTCACAATATCCGTCCCGAGCGCGGTACTCAACCGTGCTAGCTCATTCATGAAGGAGATTCGGGTTGCCAAAAATGCATTCGAAGCGTATTTGATCAGCTCCGCGTTTGCTCTGGTGGTAATTACTCGCGGTGCCTTCACGCCATTGTACAGCTCCTCCATGCGAGCCGCTGCCTGAGGACTATCTACACCAATGACGATTCGCGAAGGCTCCAATGCGTCCAATAATGCACTCCCTTCCCGTAAAAACTCCGGGTTGGATGCAACAGATACACCTTGACAGCCAGCCAGCATCCCCGCTACTTTTTCGCCAGTTCCGACTGGTACGGTACTCTTGATTACCACGATGCGTTCTTTCGGCGCGAGCGAATGGACCTTTTCCATGTCAGAAACAGACCCAAGTACATACGTTAAATCGGCTGTGCCGTCTGCTGCTTCAGGTGTCCCCACACAAATGAAAAAAATCTCTGCGTCCTTCGCCTCTGTCAGATCCGTATAAAAAGCTAGCGCGCCATCATCCAATACTTTTTTCAATGCCTCTTCTAAGCCTGGCTCGTAAATCGGCGAGATCCCTTGCCGCAATTTTTCTACTTTGGACGCAACGAGGTCAATACCGATCACCTGATGACCGTTTATGGCAAGGGAGACAGCAGTCGTCAAACCTACGTAGCCGGTCCCAATAACTGCAACTTTCATTCCTTCACCTCATCATTTTTTCGACACACGTAAATAGAGCTCTTCTAGCCTCATCCGTTGCTTATGGATATCGTGGTTTTTTTCTACTTTCAGTCGAGCCTCCGTCGTGACCTGTGCCCACTCGTGGCTATCTGTTAGTACACGATTTATCATTTTCCCGAGTGCAGTCGGTGATTTCTCCGGAACCAGATATCCGGTCACTTTGTTTTCGACCAGCTCCGGAATCCCCGCGTGATAGGTGGAAATGACAGGGCGTCCGCTAGCCATCGCTTCCATGATGACATTAGGAATCCCCTCTTGGTTGCCATTTCTCGCTGTCTTACATGCGATGATGAACAAATGGCACTTAGCCAGTTCACGCTGGACTTCACGATGTGGCAGAGCTCCTTTGAGCACGACTTGTGTGCCTAACCTGTTTTTCTTGATCAGTCGTTTGAGCTTCTTTTTTTCTTCTCCATCGCCTACGATGATTAGCTTCGCCTTGGGATGTTTTTTTTGCACGTGGGTAAACGCCTTGATTAACGTATCCATACCCTTTTTTTCAGTCAGTCTCCCTACGCTTAGCAATCGGTACTCCCCATTTTCCACAGGCTGTGGCGGCAGCATGGGAAATTTGCGTAAATCAATTCCTGAGCGGATAAGGGTAATTTTGGATGGGGGACAGCCCAGATGAATCAATCTCTTTCTCATGTGATTGCTCACGACTGTAAACGCATGGCCCTTTCGAAAGAGACGCGTGAGGGACCTTCTGTACAATGGATTTTCTTTGACGCGCTTGGTGGCATCAAAACCGTGAAAGGAAGTGATCAGAGGGAGCTTGCTTTTTTGTGCATGAGGAAGTAATTCTAATCCAGCAGGACCAAAACGGGCATGCAGGCACTTAAATTTTTTTCGTCGCAGCCAAGTGGAGAGGCCGGCCATATGCTTGCGCACATAGACCGGCGAATAAGGAAATTGTTTTCGGTTAAAGGCTCGCTGTCGGGTTAACACCACGGGTTTGACCACTTGATGTCCAAGCAATTGCTCGTAAATGAACGTTTCACTCTTGGGAAGAAACTTTCTGCGATAAACGAGGACCCGATGCATGCAACTGGCCTCCTTGATGACGGGTATTACCCCTTCGATTGCGAACGAATCTCTGCTAATTGATGGCTAAGGCCCTCTTCTAGCGTCACTTTTGGCTTGTATCCCAAGCGTTGTTGGGCAAATTGGATATCCGCACAGGTTCGTAAGGAGTCACCTGCCGGCCCATTTTGATACGTAATGCGAGGGGTCAGATTCATTAACGTACCCATGATGGATAACACATCGATGAGCTTGATTTCCCGATCGCCACCCACATTAAAAATGTCACCGGGAACAGCATGCTGTGCAGCGAGCAGATTCGCCTCTACCGCGTCTGTCACATACGTAAAGTCTCGTGATTGCTGGCCATCCCCATAGATGACGACCTGCTCGCCTTTCATCATTTGACGAAAGAAACGATGAAAAGCCATATCGGGACGTTGTCTGGGACCGTATACCGTAAAGTAGCGCAGCATGGTAACCGGGAGTCCATAAGCTTTTACATAAACGGAGCAGATTTGCTCCATCGCTTCCTTGGTCACACCATATGGGGAAACTGGGCGAAGAGGCGCATTTTCATTGGTTACTGTCCCTTGCATCGTCCCGTAAACCGAGGAAGAGGACGAAACCACGATGACAGGTGGCTTCGGTCTGTGCAAGCAAGCCTCCAGCAATTCTTGTGTAGCCAAAATATTATGGCTAACATAATCAGCAAAAGACTTTCCCCAACTGTTTCTCACGCCCGGCAAGGCAGCGAGATGGAAAACAGCATCGACGTTCTCAAGCCAAACGTCCCAGCGCCCAGTCTGAAGCGTTGTAGAGTGGAAGGTGAAGGCAGGATGTTTTCCTATTTCGGCCAGATTACGCAGTTTCGCAGCAACATCGTAGTTATCGATAAACCCGTCTATCCCGATGACTGTCACGCCATCGTTCAACAAGCGCTGTGTCAAATGAGACCCAATAAAACCTGCACAGCCGGTGACAAGAGCTTTCTTCATCGCCTCCGACGCCTCACTTTCTTCAGCCTTTTAATGACTAAATAACCTTCCTTGTAACCATAGATGGCCTTGTACTTCTTACCCCACCTGTTCAGATAAAATTTGAATGTTTTTTTTCGCAAATAATTACGGCGGAACTTCATTTTGCTGTCTGTGAGCTGACCTTTATGCTTCGTCCGGTTGTACAGGATCTGGTTGATGTATCTCACCCGATACTTTTCAATTAATCGCAAAATGATTCGCCGGTCCTCCATAATCCTTCCCTCGTATCGATCCGAGGTATCCCAACCACCCACTTTGTGCAGGGCTTCTACGCGATAGCAACGTGGAGAAACCATCCAGCGATTGTACTTCAGAAACTGGTATTTGTTATGAAATGTCTTATGCTTCACCTTAATCGTTTTGGTATACTTTCCGCTCCTAACTTTCCAGATGTTCATGTTGCCATAGAAGAGAGCTGTGCTTTTCTTGCTTTTGTGAATGTACTTTTTGAGCACTGACAGCGTTCGTTTCGGTAACCAGTCATCGGAGTCGAGTTGTACGAGATAAGGGGTATCCACCATGGACAATGCCTGATTCATGACTTTGCCGATTCCAGAATTTTGTTCCATTCGATGATACATAATGTTTGGGTGGTACATATATTTTTCAATTTTACTTCTGGTGTGATCGGTGGACGCATCGTCAATGATCAACAGCTTCCAATCTTTTGAGGTTTGATTCAAGACGCTGTTGATGGCTTTGCGAATAAACTTGGCTCGATTGTATGTCGGAATAACTACAGTAAAGGTCGGATTCATACGTCCTCCCTCTTGAAAGCCGGAATGCAAATGGACGATTTGTCGCTTACAATGAAGACTCCTGTACTGTTAGAAGATTGACCCGTCAACATCGATGAGCGGCCGAAAACGCTGTTTGTTATTTTCCAAGCGATTTCTTGCAGCGAGCTGTTTTCCAGCAAGATACTATTTTCGATATACGAGCAATTTCTCAAGCTTACGCCATTTTGGATCGAGACGTACGGTCCGATTTGGCAATTTTCAATCACACAATCATCACCGATTAGTACCGGACCCGTAATCTTCGAATTTTTCACTATGGTTCCTTTGCCAATTTGATGTTGATTGCCTAGCTCCCTCGTAAGCATCCACTGGTTGGCCTCCAGCCAGCGATCAATGGTTCCCACATCCGAATACTTTCCGTTGGTGACGGAGTGAGCCAACTTGAATCCGCGATTAATCATCGATTGAATCGCATCCGTTATTTCTAGTTCGCCTCGGGGAGATGGCTGCAGGGTAGCAATCGACTCAAAAATAGGTGGCGTAAACAGGTATGCGCCAATCACTGCCAGGTTGCTCTTTGGCTGACGTGGCTTTTCCTCTACAGAGATTAGTCGTCCTTTTTGTACTTCTGCGATCCCATAATCCTGTGGTCTCTCCACTTTACTTAGCATCACGACACCGTCAGATTTTCCCTGCGTAAACGCTTTTGTAAGTCCGTGAAGCGAATCCATCAATAAATTATCACCTAGTAGCAAGATAAACGGTTCGTCTTGTAAAAACGGTTGCGCTAGCTGGACAGCATGGGCAATTCCCAGTCGTACCTCCTGCCTGATAAACGTAATGGTAGCCCCGAATTGACTACCATCGCCCACCATGGGAGGAATCTGTGATTGAGAAGGATGTATCACGATGCCAATGTCCTGAATGCCCACTTCACGCAGTTTGCGAATGCAATAGTGTAAGACCGGGTGATTGGCCACAGGGAGGAGGGTTTTCGGTTGCGAATAGGAAAAGGGGTGCAGTCGCGACCCACGTCCAGCACACAAGATTAACCCTTTCACAAGTATCACTCCCCAGTTGTGCTCTGCGATACTTATAAGGTATGCGTATCTGGATAGCTGGACAGGGCAGACGTCCACATTGGCGCAAGAAAAGGCAACCACCTACATCCTTTCCGTTCGAATTAACCAGTTTTTAAAAGCGGTTGTTTCTCTTCACTTCGCGTTGGAACAACTGTTTCAAACACGTTCAGATAGCCTTGCGCTGTCGCGTACCAAGAAAAAAACTTGGCTCGTTGCAGGGCCTGTTTGCCCATTTCATTCCGGACAGCAGGTGAACTCCACAACAGTTCCCAGACAGCAGGCAATCCTTTTTCCCAATCTTTTGGCGGAATGATAAAGCCACTTTTCTCGTGGGCAACGACTTCACGAATACCACCACGTGGAGTGGAAATGACGGGCTTTCCGGAAGCCATTGCCTCTAAATTGACACGGCAAAACGCTTCTTTCCAAACGGATGGTGTCGCCACGACATCCCCAATTTGATAGTAAAGCGGCATTTTTGCGGATGGTACGAAATTGACGAAACGTACCTTCTTACCCAAAGGCTTCGCAAGTCGCTTGAGCTCTCGAACATACGGGTTCAGGCGATTACTGCCGTATCCCGTACCGCCCACAATGACGAGTTTGGCTTTCGGGTCTTGTTTGCTCACCTGGCGAAAGGCTTTGATCAGCACATGCACCCCTTTTCCGCGCATGAGTCTGCCGGCATAAAACAAGACGCGATCATCTGGCTTCAATCCGAGTTCTTGGCGCATTTTTTTGACCGCTATCTTTGCAACCTGATAAGGAGTGACATCGACTCCGAGGTGAACCGCATGAATTTTATTGGCAGGAATCTTGCAAGTCCGAATAAAATGTTGACGTAAAAATTCACTGTTCGTAATAAAACCTGTTGCCAGTCGAACGGCACGCCGCATATTTTCCTTGCTGATGATAGGCTGTGACCCATACACGTGAGAGTGCATATTCACAAAGACCGGGATCTTGGGAAAATGGCGTTTTAATGTGAGAACATAGATCGGTCTGTTTTCCACGAGGATGACATCTGGCTTGTTTTTTTTGATATGGTTAATAATCCGGCGCAAATAAGGCTTTGGCCCTTTATACGGGACGCGAATAAACTGCCGGTTTTCTTCCACGGATGAGGTTGGATAGGTCGCACATTGACGCGTGTAGATCTTCACGTTATGCATGGGCTCGATCATCTTTGTAACCTCGTCAATATCGTGTTCGACCGAGCTTCCTTTGACCGGTGGTACAGAAAAGGGACCCGGACTAATAATTGCGATGTTCATTTCGCTCGATCTCCCACTCCTTTTTCAGTGAAAGAACTACTTGATACAGGTACTGCAATTGTTTAGTATGGTTCCCTTCAAGCTTCTCCCATCTTTCTTCCCACGAAGCCAGAGCCTCTTTCAGCTCCATCACTTCTTGTTCAAGCTTGTGAACCTGTTCCACGACTACCTCGTCGGTCTCTCTCATAATAATTTCGAAGGTAGGCTCCAAGACCAGTTCCTTCGGCTGCTCTACTGTTGTTTTCACAACCAACTCTTGAACGTTTTCCGTTACTTCCTCTTCCTGTTTTTCATTGGCTTTTACGATTGAAATACGTTGAACTGCCTCATCTACGACATAACTTCCTGAAAACACACCTGGCGTTACCCAATGAGACAGATCCCATTTTTTTCGTTTTTCCACAAGTCATCGCCTCCTGAAGCTTGCATCTACGTAATATGTTATGACAGACAAGGAAAATGGGTACGTGTACGGTGACATAGAAAAAACCGCTTGATTTGGATGAAATCAAAGCGGTTGCCCGTGGTCTCTCATATTTGCTTGTCTACGGAAGTTCAAGCTGTAAAGACGTGCTTGTTCTACGGTTGTAATCTGCTGCTTTTGCCATTCGAGCAAGATCCTGTCAATATAGCGGATGTGGAGTTTGCCCACGGTTGCAGCCTCACGCAAAGCGGTCAATATCAATTCTTCCTGATAGCCGTCCTGTTCGGTCCACATGTGGATGTTCTCCAATTCAAATGGCGCTAACGGGCGACCAAATGCCTGTTCAAAACGAGCGTAAATGGCAACAGGTTCGGCATCCAGAGAAACGGCCACTTCCATAAAGGGCTCCATGCTTCTCGGGTCTGCTTGCTGCTCCCGCCAGGTCTGGTACAGCTTTTTGTACAAAGGGGTCAAATTGTATTGCTCATGACGCATGCCAGTCTGAGGATCGATAAACTCATCTATCGTAATCCAATCTTCTTTTAATAGCTTTTGTAGAGATTGAATCAATTTCCTGCTCGTCATGGACATGCGTTCCTCCAGCTCGGTTAAGGTCGGGAATCGATTCCCTTCCTGCTGAAAGGATAACAGATGAATCAGTAGCATCATCTCGTCATCAGTCAATGACATACGCTTATACATTTTCAAAAGAAGGTTGGAGACCGATGTTGCTCCTTCTTGCAACAATTGCAATATATGGGAGTCCATAACGCATATTCACCTCTGGGTTGGAATAACAAGGGAGTGCGTAAAACGCGCTGTCAAACAATAGGAACACCCTGCTGCCCTCGCGCAACAGGGTGTAGATCATTCAGTGATAAAGGAACTCTCTATGGGTAGAGACGATTCAGCATGCGTGGGAATGGGATCGTTTCACGCACATGATCCAGACCGCAAATCCATGCAATCGTACGCTCCAGACCCAAACCGAAGCCCGAGTGAGGAACTGTACCGTATTTGCGCAGATCCAAATACCAGCGATATGCCTCTTCCGAAAGCTCATGCTCAGCAAAACGTTTCTCCAAGAGTTCTGGATCATCAATCCGCTGGCTACCCCCGATGATTTCGCCGTAGCCTTCTGGTGCGATCATGTCCGCGCACAGAACCACTTCCGGACGTTCAGGGTGTGGCTTCATGTAGAAAGCTTTGATTTCGGTAGGATAATGAGTGATGAAAACAGGCTTGTCGAAGTGGTCCGCAATCATCGTCTCATCCGGTGCCCCAAAGTCGTCTCCCCATTTGATCTCGCTACCTTTTTCCTGCAACAGTTTGATCGCATCATCATAAGAGATGCGTGGGAACGACCCTGTTACATTTTGCAGTTTTGTGGTATCGCGCTCCAACGTTTTCAGTTCGCGCTCACAGTTTTTCAATACGGATTGTACCACATGAGAAACAAACGCTTCCTGAATACGCAGATTTTCTTCATGATCCACGAAAGCCATCTCCGGCTCGATCATCCAGAACTCGATCAAGTGACGACGTGTCTTGGATTTCTCGGCACGGAAAGTTGGACCGAAAGAGTAAACGCGGCCTAACGCCATAGCAACTGCTTCCATATAAAGCTGGCCGGACTGCGAGAGATACGCATCTTCCTCAAAATATTTGGTATGGAACAGATTGGTGGTACCTTCCGCAGAGGTCGGTGTCAAAATCGGTGGATCTACTTTTACGAAACCGTTCTCGTGGAAGAACTCATACATGGCGCGAATCACCTCGGAACGCACAGCCATGACTGCACGCTGACGTGGAGAACGCAGCCACAGGTGGCGATGGTCCATGAGGAAGTCAACACCGTGTTCCTTCAAGGAAATCGGATACTCCTGGGCGATCTGAATAATTTCCACACCTGTTACTGTCAGTTCGTAACCGCTTGGTGCGCGGTCATCCGCACGAACTACACCGGTTATGTAAAGTGAGCTTTCTTGTGTGAGCTGCGATGCATTCTCCCACACTTCTTCCGCTACTTCCGCTTTTACTACTACACCTTGGATGAAGCCGGAGCCGTCGCGGAGCTGCAAAAATTGAATCTTGCCGCTGCTGCGTTTGTTGTATAACCAGCATCCCAGGCGTACTTCTTGTCCAACATGCTGCCCGATTCGGGCAATCGTCGTCAACATTGAATGATTCCCTCCATTTACCATGCCACGCAAATACAGACTAAGTATACCTGATAATTATACTATTGGGGGCCTGCAAATTCAATGAAAGTCTCCTTGTACAATGTTAACCATAAATTTATTATGTAAACTAATGTGCATTTGGGAGACCTGATCTCAACATCGGCCTCCCCGCTTCTGAATCATCCACTCGCCCCATTGTTGTTTCCTACCGAATTATTTATCATGCTCGATATCGCTATCGTATTCTTCACTACTTTCATAATAATCTTGCTCGAGATCATTTTCATCCGTATCTTCTTCATCTTCATCTTCATCCATGTCATCCTCGTCCATGTCCTCATCTTCCATGTCTTCATCGTCCGCATCTTCATAATCCGTATCTTCATCATCCGCGTCTTCATAATCCGTATCTTCATCATCCGTATCTTCATCATCCGCATCTTCATAATCCGTGTCTTCATCATCGGTATCTTCGTCATCGGTATCTTCATCATCGGTATCTTCATCATCCATGTCTTCATCATCCATGTCTTGATCTTCTTCTATCTGATCTTCGTCGACTTCTTCTGTCTCCAGTTGCTCCCTCTCCGTTGACCATTCCAATATTTCGTGTGGGACACCTACTCCTTTTTCTCCAATCGCGATCCAGTGAATCACACCAGTCGCTTCTTGACCCTCTTGATTGCGGAACACGGTGATGATCGCTGAAGTCCTCTTGGTGTATTTGAGCGACGTATATATCCCCGGTTGATTTGTCATCGCCACCATACAATAATGTGTATCCGCATATGGCTGTGGCAAACGAACGGTCACATCTGTGGACTTGCTCGTGGCAGAAAGTCTGAATGGGACGAAACCGTATTGTTGAAAGGTTACTCCTACGTGATTATGCGTTTCAATGACCGGAAAGCTCAGCTTCTCAGCCGTAATCGACTCATTCTCAATGTGAAGCGTAGAGACAGCTTTGGGCGCAATTTTGGAACCGGTCACGGAGTCCTCTGCCAGTTTTTCCTGCGTAATGATCCGGTTTTGCAGATGCTGTTCTGTTATGCTTCTGGCGACAAGATGATTTCCTTTGAGCGTCCCCTCCATAATATGAGTTCCATCCAAGCTGCCTTTTATGACATGAGCACCATGAATCGAATGGCTATCTAGCTTGCTCGCATCAATGCTCTGGTCAGCTATTTTCTCTCGGGTGACACTGCCTTCCTGTAATTTTTCCTTGGAAATGGAGTTACCCTGGAGATGTTCATTTTGAATGATATGACTGTTGAGATGTGTAGACGATATTGCTTTTTCGGCGATCTTTTCCCCTGTGACGGCTGCTCTGCCCAGATGGCGTGTCTTGATCGCATCTTTGGCTATTTTGGGGGCTGTGATGACGGCATCTCCAATTTTGCTTGTCGTAATGCTTAGGTCTGAAATTTTGTCTGTGGAAACAGATTCCGGCGCCAATTTTGAGGTGGTCACCAAGTGGTCATGCAGATGTTGCGTGTGGATGATGTATTCGCGTAGATGATTGCCCCCAATGAGTCTGTCAGCCAAATGATGTTCTTCTATAGATCTTCTTGCCAACTTTTCTGAACGAATGGACCCGTCAATCAGATGTCGTGAACTCACACTCTCGTCGAGTAAGTGTTTCTCTCCTACACTCTTGTTCGCCAATTTGTCGATAGTGACAGCCTTGTCGGCTATTTTGCCAGTGGTAACCTGCTGATCCCCAATTTTTTTGGACGTCAGCATCCCGTCTTGCAAGTGGCTCGATAGGACACTGCCAGCTTGTAAATGTGTACTACCGATTGATTCTTTGGCGAGTTTTTCTGTCGTGACACTGTTGTTGCTCAAATGCTCAGTCGAAATCGCATTTGGCCCCACTTTATCACTGGTCACCGCTTCGGGCTGTAAATGCTGGCTGTGAATGGCCTGAAATGCGATGTGATGATTCGTGATGCTGCCAGCGCTAATATTACTGCCCGCTATTAGCTCTTCAGTGAGGTGATGACGGTAAATGGAGCCTTCACGGATATGTTGAGACTCAATTGCATCCTCGTCTATCTTCGTCGAAGTAACTGCTCCATCGCGTAATTTATCTCCTGTGACTGCTCCATCCTCAAGCTTCACTGTGTTGATCACATAATTGGCTAGGTTACTTGTTTGAATGGATCCCATTTTTATTTTTTCCGTGGTAATCGATTGATCCTGGATCAAGTCATTCGTAATGGCTTGATCCTGAATATGCTTACTCTGAATCGAGTGGTCGGCAAATTTCATGGAGTCGATGGTTTTATCAGCTAACTTCTCCGACGTAATGCTATGGTTGATCAATTTTTGCGCGGATATCGAATAATCCTGCAAATGCTCACCGTCTACGATTCCCCGCCCCAGATGATCCCTCAGTATCGCATGCGGTGCGATTTTGGTGGAGGTTACGCTCATGTCCGCGAGTTTGCTGCTGTCCACGGCATAATCCTTCAAAATCGAATTATCCACGGCGCCTTGCTTAATCTTGGATGAGTCAATGGCACGGTTCGCAATTTTTTCAGTGGTCACTGATTGATCTGTCAAGTCGTCTGTATAGACAAATGATTGGACACGATCATCATTTCGGTCTTTGATGACCTTCGAATAAAAGTTCGGATTGGCAGTTGAGCTTTGTTTGGAAGATGCATCCTGTTTGGAAGTTGTATCCTGTCTGGAAGTTGAAACCTGTCTGGAATTTGAAACTTGTCTGGAAGTTGTATCCTGTTTGGAAGTTGTATCCTGCCTGGAAGTTGTATCCTGCCTGGAAGTTGTATCCTGCCTAGAATTTGATACCTGTCTGGAAGTTGAATCCTGTCTGGAAAACGAGTCCTGTTTGGAGGATAGGTCCTGCTTGGGTACTTTGGGAATCGGTTGTTGTTGCTCTTTCGGTGTGGCAGCAGAGAGGGGAGGTATTCTCTGATCGCTCTCCAAATTACTTTCAAGCAGATTTAATTCGAGGTCTTCCATCCACTCCCGATCGGGTGATGATGTATATGAGAGCGGTAACTCGTGCATGGTCTGCCTAAAGGTTTTACTCAGACTTTTGTTTGCTTTTCGCCGGTTCACATTGGCCATAGGGTCTCCTTGCCTCCTGATTTCATTCCCGTATCACTCTTGTAGGATATTCATCCATTTCCCTATTTGGCACCGTGTCTACAAAATTGTTTCATCCTTATTGGCCTAAGTTTCCAGCCAACACAAAAAAACCTGCTTGGCCAACTCTCCCGTTGGCTAGCAGGTTCTTTATCTTCATTTATACAGCAACTTCTTCTTTTGTTTGTGACAAAAGCGTCCTGAATTCATCGCCTTGCAGAACTTCCGCTTCCATCAATGTGTACAAGCCTGTTTGGAATACGGAGTCATATTGTCTCAAAAGATTGCGAGTTTCTACGAGCAACCCATCCAGCAGACGCTCAACCTCATCATGAATACGACTCTTCTCCATGTATTGCAAATGTACAATCCCCAGATCCGACATACCGCTTTGTACAATTTCCTGTGCCATTCCCAGCGCTTGCTCGAAGTCATTCTTCGATCCAGTACTGCGTCCACCGTAGTAGATTTCCTCCGCTACGGCTCCTCCAAGGCTAACCATGATTTGCTTTTCCATCGCATCCTTGGTATACAGATAGCGGTCTTCCATTGGATTTTGTCGGACGTACCCTAGTGCTTTGCCACGTGGACTCAGCGTGACCTGCGAGACAGAGCCTGGTCGCACCATCTCACTGACAATGGCATGCCCCAATTCATGGAGCGCAACACGCTTCTTCTCTTCCTCTGATGCTTGTCGATCTACTTTCTCTCCGAGCATGACCTTATCCACGGCATAAGCAAAATGCTTCGCAGTGATCTTGTCCAGTCGGTCACGCATGGCGTAAATAGCCGCTTCATTGGCTACACTTTCCAGCTGTGCGCCAGAAAAACCGAATGTCTCTTGTGCCACTTTTTCCAGTGTGACGTCTTCGCCAAGCGGTTTATTCGCCGTATGAATGGTCAAAATCTGCTCGCGTGCTGGCTTGTCTGGGAGATCAACGCTAATATGACGGTCAAAACGACCAGGACGCAACAACGCTGCGTCGAGCATGTCTTTCCGGTTCGTAGCTGCCATGACTAAAATCCGCGGCTTGTCGGTCGTAGCTACACCATCCATCTCCGTCAACAGTTGATTCAAGGTCTGATCGTATTCACGTTGCTGTTGACCGTCCCTTTTTCCACCGACGACATCGATCTCATCGATAAAAATAATCGCGCTGTCTTGCCCATTTTTCTCTGCCAATGTCTTCGCTTCTTGAAACAATTCACGAACGCGTTGTGCACCGACACCGACGTACATCTCTACAAACTGCGAACCTGATGCCGCCACAAAGGCAGAATTTGTATAGTTCGCTGCTGCTTTCGCCATCAGTGTCTTACCCGTACCAGGAGGACCTGTCAAAAGAACACCTTTGATCGGGCGAATCCCGTACTGCTCAATTTTGTCTTTATACACGAGAAAATCAAGCGATTCCTTCAGTTCTTTTTTAGCGCGTTCCTGTCCACCAATATCGGCAAACTGCACGTCCGATTTCGGCAGCTCATGCTTGTTTGCTTTTCTTTTCCCACCGAGGGCGACATTCCCGCCTTGTCCATTTTGCTGACGGATGACCAGAAAGTAAATCGCCCCCAGTACGGCTCCGAACACCAAGAATGGCGTAATATTTACACCTAGAAAAACAAGAAAAATAAACAGTGCAGGTACGACGCCGATCAGTACTTCCTTACGCACGTGCCGTCACCTCTTTTTCAATGGAACGGGGGATGATGGTGTAGAAATCCTCCGTTCCTTTTTTCAAGTAAACATAAATGTTCTCGTCATCCATTAATGCAGATGCTTCGTCCAGCTGATTCCCCTTTTTCCATTGTTCCACGAGGGCTGGAATGCGGCTATATTCATGCAGTTCCACTGCTTCTGTAAACACAAATTGACCGCTCTGCCATATATCATTCATCGCTGTCGACTGATTGTCTATGTCAATGACCACTTCTTTTTCCCCTGCGATCTTTTGTGTTTCCGTTAGCAAATTGCGATATTCTGCTGGAAACGTGTCAGGTTTTGTAACAGTTACATCTATTTGAATTTTATCTTTGCTGATCTCCAAATTACCCAATGTGGCGGACTGCATTTGTCCAATTTCTGCACGGATTGGCTCCTCAATCTCCATCTTTTGATACAAGAACCATCCTCCGAACAGGAGTGCCAAGGTTGCCACCAAAGATAATCCAATTGCGCTCTTTTTCAACTGCACGGCTACTCCCCCCATAAATATCGTTCTCGTTTTCTCTCTCTGCAACGTCCCCAGTATATCATATGAGTATATCAATTTCTTATACAGATGTTGGATGGAATGCCAAACAGGCCTTCTCCCATAAGGAAAAGGCCTGTCGTCAAGCTAGCGTATTAGGTTGGCGCGAGCACGTATGAGGTTAACAAAGCACCTGTGAATAGATCATAGTGAATATAGTGAAAACGACCGTCTTTGTCTTTGACAGTGACTTCCCAAAATTTCTTATCGTTTTCGAGACCAGGAACCAAATGAGTGATCTCCGATTGCGGGAATGACTTGTAAACCGCCTCTTCTACATTCTTTTTAGGAACAGCTAGATCCATTCGATCGAAACTAACTTTCTGATCGGTCATCCATGCTACAACCTGTGTACCCGCCTTATTTTTCCCAATGACGACAGCGTAGCTCTCCTTGCCCCGATATTCATCAATGGATTCAATCTCCGTGATTGTCGTGCGATCCTGGACCCACTGACGAACGGTTTCCTCAAATTGATTACGCTCTCCTGCTACAGAAGCCGTCAGGTGATAGGCGAACCCAGCTCCCGTAAGTAAAATGACGGCTACGATTGATAGGATAATTCGTACTAACACAGCAAAGTAACTCCTTTACGTGGCTGACATTACAATCGGAATCGAAGCTGGTCTCTCTTCACTCCAACTGCCGTTTGCATTTGCAAATCCAGCTCCAGTTGGCGAAGCTGCCCCGTAGTTGACTCGTACCATAGTTGGTAATTGACTTTCATTCCCTCTGTTACGTTCGAAGACAAATCCTGAATAGGGAAGGATGGACCTAACCACATCGATAATAACGAAGAGACTTCCTCTGGTGGAACCGCTATCCGATATCCACTCCATCCTTGCCCTGCAGTATCTTCAAGGCGTTCAGGACTAACCGATTGCAAAACTCCCTTGAGCAATACTGCGTGCTCATGCGGGGTGAACATCGCATACGGCAGTGCGGCATGATCCTGTATCTGGCCATCAATTCGCACCGATACTGGTTGCCCATCTTTTCTGGCTATTTCAAGCTGGTGGCCACCGATTTCTCCTGTGAGCTGAAATTGCTCATTTTGATATCGCCCATGCAAGGTCTGATCCTGCATGTATACCAGAAATGAGCGTTCCTCGTCCTTCGTGATCTGCTCCAAAAGCTCCGCTACCGTCGTCGCTGTCTGCTCCGTTCCTGCTGTTTGTCTGACCGCAGCCGCAGTATCAGTGCTGTCTGTATTGGCTGATCGACTTACTGTCCCCAATACAATCCCAAGGAGAAATAGACCGAGTAGGATAGGAATGAGCCACCACAGCATTTTGGGCCGGATGTACATGTCGTCCCCCCTGTCCCATTTTTGTCTTTAGCCTATGCTATACGGGAAGGTTTTAGAACGACACGGAAAAGTTGCTAATCATACCTTAGGGTCGGGCGGTCATACTACATATACACCCCGAGGAGGTGAGCGCGTGACATCTTCGCAACAAACCACATCTCCTGACATACTTGGGTTTCTGTTACAGGAATACCGCGTCTCCTGGGCAGGATTGTCGTCTCCCTTGCGTCAATGGTCGCACACACCCACTCTTCATTTTCGCCATCATCTCCTGACAAAAGCTGTGGCAAAAATGAACAACGGAACGTCGTAGTATCCAATTCCCCTACCTACACCTACACTGCCTTACTCCTGTCCCCCACCTGACAGGAGCCTTTTACCGTTTTAACGTTTGGAATACGCGGTTTGCTTCATAAATCGCGCGCTCCTCATCGATGGTCAACAGCTTATGATTACGCATCAAGAATTTACCCGCTACAATCGTATCTTTCACATCGCGTCCATTTGCTGCGTACACCACGTGTGAAACCGGTTGGTGTGCCGGGTGGAAATGGGCTTGGTGGCTATCCAGCACGATCAAGTCAGCTTGCTTGCCTACTTCAATGCTTCCGAGTGTTTCCTCTTGGAATACCCCTTCTGCACCATAACGAGTAGCCATGCGAAGTGCTTCCTCTGCTGGAACCGCTACTGGATCGTTGTTCACACCTTTGTGTAGGATCGCAGCGAGTTTCAATTCCTCAAACAAATTCAAATTGTTGTTGCTTGCAGAGCTGTCGGTACCCAGGGACACGCTTACACCTTTTGCCAACATTTTAGGAACTGGCGCAACACCACTAGCCAGTTTTAGGTTGCTCACTACGTTATGAGAAACTCTTACGTTGTATTTTGCCAAAATGTCGATTTCTTCATCCGTTAGGTGAACAGCATGCGCGACGAGTGTTGGACGATTGAACATTCCCAGCTTTTCCAAATGCGCAACTGGACGAAGCCCGTAGTCCTTCTCGTTTTGACCGACTTCCCAAGCAGTTTCAGACATATGGATATGAAGCGGCAAGGAAAGCTCATCGGCTTTTTCGATAATTTGGGTAATAAATTCTGGCGAGCACGTGTACGGCGCATGCGGTGCCATCATGACGGTAATACGCCCGTCTGCCTGATTATGCCATTCTTTTGCAAAAAGAGTTGCGTCTTTCAGCTTTGTTTGACGTTCTTCTTCGGAGCACAGACCAATCATCCCTCTGCAAAGGCGAGCGCGCATTCCAGCAGTATCGACTTCCTTCGCCACGACATCCATATGATCATACATATCCACAAACGTAGTGGTACCGGTACGAATCATCTCGATTAGCGACAGCTGGGTTCCCCATTTTACTGTGTCTCCCGTGAATTGCGCCTCCAATGGCCACATTTTGTCTTCAAGCCATTGTTGCAGCGGCAAATCATCTGCATAACCGCGTAGGAGGGACATACCAGCATGTCCATGCGTGTTGATTAAGCCAGGCAGTATGTAATCACCTTTTTGATCGATGACTTCATCGTATCCCGCTTCCGACAGGTCCTCAGGAGTTGGGCCCACATACGTAATCTTGTTGCCTTCGAATGCTACGGCACCATCGTAAATGACTTCATTCGTATCGTTAACGGTAATGACTGTTGCGTGAATGAGGATCGTCTTTTTCATAGTATACACTCCATTCTTACGTCAAATAGTAGGCCAAGCTTTGCAGGTTGGACGTCACATCCGCATAGTGAATGCGAACATCTTTTCCTGCGCGAATCGTCGTAGGGGCAAAATTCAAGATCCCCCTGATACCCGCTTGAGTCAACTGATCACATACGGATTGCGCTGCAGGTGCCGGTACCGTAATAATCGCCAGCTTGATTTGCTTGTCGACGACTGTTTCTTCCAGCTCTGATAAAGGCTGAATGGGTATACCTGCGACTTTTTTGCCCTGCTTCTCTGGATTATTGTCAAAGATGGCCGCAATCCGCATGTTATCTTTCAAATAAGCGTTGTAGTTACTAATGGCATGGCCCAAATGCCCAGCTCCGACCAAAGCGACACGGATTTCATCCGTTAGCTTCAGAATTTCACGGATTTTTTCCACCAGATAATCGACATCATAGCCGATTCCCTTTTTTCCAAAATCACCAAAAGCTGCAAGATCCTTTCTGATTTGGGCAGGATTCACATCAAGATTCTTGCCCATCTGTTGGGAGGAAACGGTGGTCACCTCAACTTGCTGCAAATAGCTAAGGTAACGCAGATAAATCGGCAAACGACGGACGACCGCTTCTGAAATCTTTTCGTGTTTTGCCACGTTCGGTCTTCCCCCCTAATTCTTTTGCTTCAAAATCCGATATTCTTTTCCATTCGATAAAATGGTAATGGAACCGTCGTCGCTGGTAACGTATGTCTCGGCCCATGACTCACCCAAGCGCTCCATGACTTCCGTCTGACCGTCTTTCATTTGATCCCGTGATCGGCCTGTCTGAATAATGGCGACCTGTGGATCGACTTGCGTCAGAAACGGTTGCGAAGAGCCTTGATTGCTCCCCTGACCTGCTACCTTTAGCACTTCCGCCTTCAGTCTGTCATTCTTCCGTTCCAACAGTCGCTCTTCTGCTTTTTCATTCACGGCGCTCATAAATAAAAATCGCAATTGACCGTGCGTCAATCGAAAAACGAGAGAATTGTTCTGAGGCGATAAAAATAACGGTTCATCCGGGAGCAAAACTTCCATGGAGATTTCTTGGTCAAGAGTGAGTACTTGTCCTTGCTCTGCTTCCATCTGTTTTTGGTTGGAGCGAAGCAGCGCGACATGGCGAAGCGATGATGCGATCAGCTTGGGCAAAATGACGGCATCTACAAGCACTTGCTGGCTCAATGAAGCGTAGCCTCCCATATGCTCAGGCTGGTCGTTCGTCAACAGGACATAGTCGAGCCGTGTGATCTTGAGCTCTGCCAAGCGTGCCGAGAGAACGGGCCAATCATCTGCCGTACCCGTATCAATCAGCATCGTTTTGCCGCCTGGCATTCTCAAAAGTGTACTCTCACCATGCGGAAGTGCCAAGTAGGTGATAATGAGACCCGAAAATTCCTGCTCTGTCTCTGTTTCAAACGGGTCATCTATCTTCACTGCTGCTTCTTGCAAATACAAATGGCTATCAATCGAGCATGCGCAAAGGAAAATCGCACTAAGAACTACAATCCACCAACGCCACTCTTTTTTCCATAACATTTATTTTATCACCTTAATCCCTATGAGACTATTGCTTCATTTTATGAATCTGACAGGGATTGCATACTAAGGAATGGCTCTATGCGTTCTCGAAGCGTTGGCCATGGACCGCTTTCGATCTGAAATGGCGGCAAAGATTGAAGGAATGAGCGTCCATATCTTGACTCAACCACACGCGTGTCAAGAACAATCACAACCCCACGATCCAAGTGGTGGCGAATTAATCGACCCACCCCTTGTTTAAATTGCAGAACGGCTTGTGGAAGAGACAAGGACATAAAAGCGTTTTTTCCTTCTGTCTTCAAAAGCTCGGCCCTTCCTTGATACACAGGATGATTGGGTGGAGCAAACGGGAGGCGAACAATGACTAAACTGCTCAGCCATTCCCCCTGGATATCGACACCTTCCCAGAAGCTGCTCGTCCCAAGCAGGACACTTCTCTCCATGCTTCCGAACAAACGAACCAGCTTGCTCCGATTATTGCTATCGATTCCGTGACCGAATAGCGTATATGGTTCTGGAGCATCCGCAAGCCGTTCCTTCATCGCTTGGTAAACAAGTCGAAGCATCGAGTGGGAGGTGAATAGAATCAGCGTCCTTCCTTTCGAAGCCAGTACCACATCAACACACCCTTGAATGACCGCCTCCAAATACGTGTGGTCACTCTCTTTGCCTGGTGCGGGGAAATCAGATGGAATCAACAGTAATCCCTGCTCTTCATAATGAAAAGGCGATGGCAGTGACAAGGTACGCACTCGTTCCTCGGGCAGTTGGTCGAGACCAAACTGGCTTTTGATGTAGGAGAAGCTGTTTTTGACCGTCAGAGTGGCTGATGTCAAGATCAGACTCCGCTTCTGCGCGAAAAGCGGTTCTGCCAGTGAGTCGGCAACCTTCAAGAGTGCTGCTGACAAATGAACTTGCTTGCGAGCTGTACGGGACTCTACTTCCATCCAATATACATACTCGCCATCCTGCTCAAGTAAAAAGAAGTGAAGCAGCTCCACAACATTTTGCCAGTCTTTGATGAGACCGAATAAATCTGTCAGTAGACTGCGTACGACAAATGGTGGCTTTTCCTCTTGCGGAGTCGTTCGCAAAAGCTGCTCGATGCCCGCTGCGTATGCAGTCATCCCTTCTATCAGCTTTTTGGTTACTTTACGTATCTTCTCGTGCTTACCTACAAATGATTCGACCCGATAACGTACTGTCTCACGTCCGGCGTCCGTCGTCTCCTCCGCACGGTCTGATGCCCATGCATACAAGAGCTGTGTCCATTGCTGCGCTTTCTCACGTAAGGCAGCGGACTGTTTTCTCAACTCCAGAAGCTTTGTGGCGACATCTTCTTCAACCGCAGGCATCCAGCTTTGCAGCTCTTCTGCGAAGCGGGAAATTGCCCCACTCTCTTCAACTGATGCACGATCTAACAAGAAAAGAAGCTGCGTGGTTGAAAACTGTTTGCCTAAATGCTGTGTCGCGGCATCCTCCAAATGATGGGCCTCGTCGACGATGGCAACTTCATACGGAGGGAGGATTCTATTTTCCGCTTGCAAGTCGCTGATGAAAAGGGCGTGATTGACGATGAGTACATCGACATCGCGAGCCCGTTCCTTCGCCTGAAAATAGTAACAGCGACTAAACCAGGGACAAGCCCGATTCAAACAAGAGCTCGTGTCACTTTTTACCTGTTGCCACAGCAGTTGGCCACTCGGAGGCATGCTCAGCTCTTCCACGTCACCGGTTACGGTTTGCGTGAGCCACGTCAGCATCTGTCCTTTGACCAAGCGCATTTCTTGGCTGCTTCCTTCTACAGGCTCGTCCACAGCTTGTTCAAATTTACGCAAGCACAAGTAGTTTCCTCTGCCTTTTAGCGTCGAAGCTGTAAAGGAAAACGGCAGAGACTCCTGCAAGGTAGCGATTTCCTTATGGAATAACTGTTCCTGCAATTGAATGGTATTGGTACTGACCACCAGCTGCTGCTGATTGTGATGAGCCCAAATGATCCCCGGTAAGAGATAGGCTAATGATTTTCCCGTACCTGTCCCTGCCTCTACCAATAAATGGGCACCATCCTCCATGGCCTCATAGACCGCATGCATCATCGCTTCCTGAGCATCCCGGCGTTGATATCCCGACATTTTCGCCTGCATGTGCCCGTTTTCGCCCAAGACATCCTCGAGCTGGTCAGCAAACGCTTTGGTCACTGTCGCATCGACATGGGAACGTTTTAGCGAGGCTGTTAATTTTTCTTCTCGCTTCCGAAGGGCCAGCTGGCGATAAACATCCCACATGTCTGAGGAATCCGTTTTGGTTGGCGTTCCATCCAGCTCTGGCAGCTCTATGAGCTTTTCCATCTCGATCTGACGTAAAAGAACCTCGATATCAGAGCGAAACGAAGAAACGAGCATCTGCAGGCGCTGGATGGTCACGAGAGGCAGTCTCTTTAAAATATCCAGCAAGTGGAGAAACAGCTGCGCCGTTGCGAGTGCATCGCTATCTGCTTGATGGGGATTATCGTGCTCGATCTCCAGCTCAGACGCCAGTTCTCCGAGTCTGTAGCTATTTTGCATCGGCAAAAGAACGCGAGATAGCTCCACTGTATCAAACACGTAGCCGTCAAACGCATAATAGCCCTGGCTCAGCAGGGCTTCTTGTAAAAATTGGAGATCAAAGCTTGCATTATGTGCAACAAAAGCTCGTCCGTCCAATAAACGCAAGAAATCTGGAAACACTTCTTCCAAGGAAGGAGCATCTGCAACCATCTCATTGGTAATCCCTGTTAATTGGGTAATAAATGGGGGAATATCCTGGCCTGGATGAATCAGGGTGGAAAAACTCTCGGTAATCTGTCCATCATCGATTGCGACGGCACCAATCTGAATGATGCTGTCCCCTTGGCGTGGATGGCTTCCCGTCGTCTCAAAATCTACAACTAGTAATCGATTCAAACGTTGTCACCTCGTAACCTGGGCGGAAACATTCAATCCGCACCCATTCACATTCGGCAACGATGGGAAATATTCCTGCTCTCCTGTACATTTAAGGCTGTACGAGCTCGGTTTGCATTTCTGATTGACCGAGCTTGCTTGCGCATAATTGCAGATAGATGGGGATTTCCCATAACTGTTCTGCGAATGGCAATGCCCGTTGAAAATATTGTTCAGCTAGGCGCCAATTTTCTTCCACAACCGCGATTCTTCCCAGATGAAAATACCCTAACGAACGTACATATGGCTCAGCGTCGTCCAGGAAATACTTTGCCAACCGTTTTGCTTCTTGTGTATCCCCCAGCTTTTCGTATGCGGAAATCATCCCGGATTGTCCGAGGCGATTGTCTCGGTTTTTCTCCAGCATGATCCGAAACGCTTTGATTGCGTCCTCTACCCTTCCATCAAACAACAGCATCCATCCATAACTAAAAAGAAAGTCGTCATTTTCGGGTGCAAGACTGATGGCTTTTTTGACGAGCGTCAATGCCCGCTTCGTACCTGCAATGAGCCACGTATTCCAGGCCAAGCCATGCCACGTCCACCCATCTTTTGGGGAACGCTCCGTCAAAAAGTGATAGCAAATTTGTGCCCGGTGATAATTGCCCACTGTTTCGTATAAAGAGGCCATTTCCTGAAGGGTATCGCTGTCCAAATCGCGCGTCGGCAGTTGCAAGCCTTTAGGCGGGCTCCATTCCACCGTCTGGTCCATCGTATGCAGTAATTTGGCAGCACGCAGCCATAGCATCTGCGCTTCCCAATCGTGCTCGTTTTTTTCTAGATACGGTTCCAATTCGTCCAAAGCTTCCTGTGCATCGCCATCTCTTAAATAGCATAGCGCGAGGTTGTATTTGGCTTCTTCCTGTTCTGGCTTGATTTCGAGAGACGTCTTAAAAGCTTGCACCGCCTCTAACCATTGCTCCTCTTCAGCCAGAATGCAACCGATGGCATTAAAGCTGATGGCAACAACGGTAGGTGAGCTTGCTGTCCTGCCGAGAAGACGGAATTCCCGAAAGGCCAATTCATTCTCCTCGCACAAAAGGAGACTGTAGGCGTAGTACAGGCGTCCACTTTCCCAGTCTGGCGATTTTTGGACTAATTCTGCAAAACACTTTTTCGCGTCTTGGAACATCCGCAAATGATAAAAGCCTTCCCCTCGACGAAAAATCGGCTCGTATGGATTCGTTTCAACGGCCTTTGGTGATTTTGTATTCACCTTCGACTGATCCGTCTTTTTCTCTTCCACTGGAAGCTGGCCTTCCATTTCCTTGATGTTACGAATCGCATTCGATAATTTTTCTTCGAATTGCAGCCACAGGTCTACGACTGTATCACTTACTTGGCGCAATTGAAACAATTGTTCCGCGAGCTGAAGACGCTCTTGTTCAGAAGCCCCCTGCCACTTCTCTTCAATCGACTGCGCTTTGGTACGAAGCGTATGAAACCAGTCCTCGATTTTCACAAGAAAAGCCACCCCCTATGAGGCATGAGTACTTTCATTGTCTCACAAGGCAGGTGGCTCTATACAGGAACAGACAGATCGCTTACAGAATCGTCGCGTGCACTTCTTCAGCAATCAATTCTTTGATCTGATTTTTTTCATCCATGATGGCGACACGTGGCTTATAAGTTCTCGCCTCTTCATCCGTCATCATCGCATAGGCAATAATAATGACGATATCGCCCTCTTGAACGAGACGTGCAGCTGCTCCGTTCAAGCAAATGACGCCACTGCCTGGAGCCCCTTCGATGACGTATGTTTCCAGACGCGCTCCGTTGTTGTTATTGACGATTTGTACTTTTTCATTTGGCAAAATATCCAGTGCATCCAACAAATTTTTGTCGATGGTAATACTGCCCACATAGTTCAAGTTTGCTTCAGTTACCGTTGCGCGATGGATTTTTGCTTTCATCATGGTGCGGAACACTAAGAATTCCTCCCTTATCTCTACTTGATGGATGTAATCGTATTGTCAATCAGACGCGTTTTGCCAAAACGAGCAGCTAACGCGATGATGATCGTTTGACCTGCCGTTTCCTGCTCGACGGGTGTGAGCTCTGGATAGCTCAAAATTTCCACATAATCAATCTCAGCCAGCGGCTTCTCGGAAATCATTTGCGTGATTCGATCCTTGATCTCAGTAAGAGGCCTGTCCTCACCCAGCCATTCTTCTGCTTGCTTCAGGCTTTGTGATAACACGAGTGCTTGTGCTCGCTCATCCGCTGACAAGTATACATTCCGAGAGCTCATGGCAAGACCATCCGCTTCGCGGACAATCGGGCATGGAACGATTTGTACTGGCATCGACAAGTCGTGGACCATTTGCGTCACAACTGCTACTTGCTGGGCATCCTTTTGTCCGAAAAAGGCGTAATCGGGCTGGACAATTTGAAACAATTTATTGACGACAGTCGATACGCCATCAAAATGACCCGGACGAGAAGCTCCACACAATGGAGTCGTCACATTTGCCACTGAAATATTGGTCAGCATCGGTTTCGGATACATCTCGCTGACTTCCGGGGTAAACAGGAGGTCCACCCCCGCTTCTTCCGCCATTTTACTATCCCGTTCGATATCACGCGGATAGCGCTCAAAGTCCTCATTCGGCCCGAATTGCAGCGGGTTTACGAAAATGCTCATCACAACCAAATCGCATACTTCACGAGCAGCTTTTACCAAGCTGAGATGACCTTCATGCAAAAAACCCATGGTCGGTACCATTCCGATCGTTTTGCCTTGCCGACGTGCTTCTTTTATATGAACGCGCATCTCTTCAATGGTGGAGACTTGCTGCATCATTGTTTGCATCATGACTGCTTCACTCCTTCCCCGTACAATTCCTTGATGGTTTCTTCAGAGGCATGGAAGACATGCTCTGGTCCTGGGAAGCTTCTTGCTTCGACTTCTTTGTTATAGATCTCAACTGCTTCACGGATGGTTTCACCAATGTTTGCGTACCGCTTCACGAATTTCGGTGTGATATCCGATGCGTAGCCGACCATATCATGGAACACCAGCACTTGCCCATCACAAGTTGCACCCGCTCCGATTCCGATCACAGCGATGTCCAGCTTGTTTGCAATCATGCCTGCGACCTCTTCCGGAACACATTCCAGCACAATGGCGAATGCACCCGCTTCTTGAATCGCAAGGGCCTCATCCAACAATTTTTTGGCTGCCTCCAGATCTCTTCCTTGTACTTTATAACCGCCTAATTGATGTACCGATTGCGGAGTAAGTCCAATATGTCCAACGACAGGGATGCCTGCTTGTACACAGCGTGTTATGATTGGGACCAGTTCACGGCCCCCTTCCATTTTGACCGCCTTGGCCAGCCCTTCTTGCATTAGTCTGCCCGCGTTTTTCACTGCTTCCTCAACTGTTCCGTGATAACTGAGAAAAGGCAGGTCTGTCACGACAAATGCACGCTTGGCCCCTCTCGTTACTGCTTTCGTATGGTGTAGCATATCCTCCATCGTAACAGGGATGGTGGAGTCATAACCCAGTACGACCATTCCCAATGAATCACCAACCAGAATCATATCAGCGCCAGCTTCATCCACTAATTTGGCTGACGGATAGTCATAGGCGGTCACCATGGTAATCGGGGTTCGCGTTTCTTTTTTCTTGCGGATACTCGAAGTCGTAATAGGTCTGTCGTGTGTTGCCATTGTTCATTTCTCCTCTTTCGCATCAAGCCCGTGGATCGTGTGAGGAATAAAAAAACCTTCTCGCGTCAATCGGGAGAAGGTTGTCCATGTCAAAAAGACATTTGCGTCCAACGGATTCCTTCTGTCTCGGTCCACACAGGCTCTGAGCAGATTTTTGTCCTTACACGTATTGCTTTAAGATTACACGATAGATACAAAAATACTCCGGGAGTACCGTTCACGAGGTGATACAGCCTCCAAATTGGAGTATAGCAAATGATTTAATCATTTGCACGATAATTGACATCAGCCGAATAAACTTTGTGGATCTGTCCCGCCTGATCCTCTACCTTGAGTACGCCTTCCTCATCCAAGCCAACGGCACGACCTTCAAACTGTTGTGAAATCGTCTGGAGGGACACCCATTTGCCAATGGTGTACGAATGATCCTCCCACTCTTGTTTTACACGCTCGAAGCCAGCCTGCAAATAGTGATCGTACTCTTCTTCAAAAATTCGGCAGAGTCGTTGGATAAACGAAACGCGCTTGAGTGGCTCGCCAGATTCAATACGAAGCGAAGTCGCAATCTGTGCCAGTTCTGACGGGAAATCTGACTCGACACTGTTGGCATTGAGTCCTATTCCGATAACTAAATAATTGACTCGATCAGATTCAGCATTTAGCTCTGTCAAAATCCCGCATACTTTTTTATCGCCGACAAAAATATCGTTCGGCCATTTGATTTTAACAGGCAACCCAGTCTCTTCCCGGATCGTTGTGGCTACAGCAACTGCCGTTAACAACGTCATCTGAGGTGTCTTCGGTAACGGAATCGCAGGTCGAATGATCAAGCTCATCCAAATCCCCGTTCCTTTTGCAGAATGCCACGGGCGGCCGAGTCTGCCTTTCCCACCTGTTTGCAGCTCTGCCAGCACAATCGTACCTTCTGCTGCTCCTTTTGCCGCAGCCTCGTGTGCGAGTGGCTGTGTAGATACCACCTCATCGTAAGCAATGACATTTTGACCGATCCGATTCGTTTCCAGTCCAGCCATGATTTCTGCTGCTGACAAGCGATCAGGGGCAACCAGCAGGCGATACCCCGATTTGCGTACCGCCTCTACCTCGTAACCATCCCGGCGCAGCTCTTCGATATGCTTCCAAACCGCCGTCCTAGAGCAACCACATGTTTGGCTTAATTCTTCACCAGAGATGAAACTACCGGGCTGGTCACGGAATGCTTGAAGGATGACTTGCTTAATGTTCATCTTGTGCAACCTCTTTCTTTGCAACTTCGACGAGTGCTTCTGGTGTATTTGGTAAACCGTGCAGAGCTGTTTGTCTAAGTAACGATTCCAAGACACGGACAATCCACTCGCCTGGCTTTTTCTGAATCGCTACTTGCAGGTCGAGCCCCGTGATTGCCAAATCCTTGATGGTTTTGACAGGCATGTTTTCGTATTGATCGAGGAGTGCTTGCATCGAAAACGATTGCCTCTCCTTCCACCAACACGCTTGCAATAAAAGGAAGAACTCGTTGCACGTGTCCAAACCGACTTCAAGCAGCAGTGGCCCCCACTCAATCGCTTGAGGGACATCCCATTGTGGCTGCAATCGCGTCAGAAGTTCAGCCAAGCAACAAATTGCTTCTGTTTCGCGCTTGGACATTTTGAGAAATTGGCATACTTCACGCGATTGCACAGGTGAATAATTCGCCGCAAACAGTAGCAACGACCATTTTTGCGTCACGTTTTGCAAATGATGCAACCGCCAGACATGCTCATTTGAGAGGACGAACAGTTTTTCTACCTCAGGGGCATAAGCCATGAGTCTCGTTTCATTCAACAGCTGACAACCTACCTCTGGGGCTTTGCTGTCGAGTGTTTTATTCAGCTCTTCCCTTATGCGCTCCACAGCAATATGAGCTAACAAAGGCGCAGTCTGTTTCATAGCAAGCATAGTCTGGTCTTCTATCGCAAAACCTAACTGGGAAGCAAAGCGCACACCTCGTAATAGCCGAAGGGCATCCTCCTGAAATCTCTCAAGCGGAATGCCTACAGCCCGAACCAGCCGAAGCTGCATATCCTCTCGTCCACCGAACGGGTCGTGCAATACTTGATGACGATCCATCGCCATTGCGTTCATCGTAAAATCTCGTCGCTCCAGATCGAGCCGAAGTTCTGAAACGAACTGAACTTCAGCGGGTCGACGGTAATCTTCATATTTTCCTTCCGTCCGAAACGTGGTTACTTCGAACATCTGCCCCTCTACTTTTACAGACACAGTACCGTGTTTCAGACCAGTCGGGACATGATCGGGAAACAATCGGATGACGTCGCCGGGATGGGCATTCGTACATATATCTATATCATGAACAGGTCGTTGTAAAAGCCAATCGCGGACGCAACCACCTACATAGTAAGCTTCGAAGCCGTGTTCCTCCAATCTGTCGAGAACACGCTTTGCCAATTCTATCGCCAATCCAATCCCCCCTTTCTGGTTTGCTCCGCCTGATCTAGACAAGGAGGCGTTTTCATGAGAGTTTTGTATGGATTGTTTATTTTTATATCCAAGATGCATCAATTAGCGAAAAGCTCAATCTTGCGTTCAAAAGCTTAGTTTTACACCGGATTGCTTGCCAGCAAGTTGGCGTAAAGTGCTTCATACTGAGAGGCGATCGTTTCGTGACAAAACGTTTTGCAGGATCGCTCGATGCTATTCGCGGAGAATTCGCGGTATAGCTCTTCGTTTTGCAAGAGACGTATCGTTTCTTTCGCCATGCCTTCAACGTCCCCAATTGGACGCAAGAAGCCGTTCACACCATCTAGGACGACTTCGGGCAAGCCTCCTGCCACTGTAGCGACGACAGGCACACCGCAAGCCATTGCTTCCAATGCGACGAGTCCGAAGCTTTCCTTTTCTGATGGAAGCAGCATGATGTCTGCCATCGACAATACCTCAGCGACGTCTTCTTGCTTGCCGAGGAAGCAAACATCGTCACTCAGACCGAGCTCAGCGATCATCTTGCGGACCAGACCCATTTCGGGACCTTCACCAATGAGGATCAGTCTGGATGGCACTTCTTCACGTACACGCGAAAATATTTCAATCACATCCGGCACTCGTTTGACCGGACGGAAATTAGAAATGTGCATAAGAATTTTTTCACCATTCGGTGCAAATACCTTTTTCAGCTTCGTAACCTCTTTCGGGTAATAACGCCGCTTGTCTACGAAGTTGTACACAGGAACAATTTCTTTTTCAACATGTAGCAGCTCTTGTGTTTGCCTGATCAAATCATGGGACACCGCTGTTACCAAATCGCTTCGCTCAATGCCGAAGCGGATCATATCACTCAAATTCGAGTCATACCCCAGAACAGTAATATCCGTCCCGTGCAAGGTGGTCACAATTTTCAAATGATCCCCTACCATTTGCTTGGCAAGGAACGCGCACAACGCATGTGGCACAGCATAATGCACATGTAATAAGTCCAGGTTTTCATTTTTCGCCACTTGTGCCATTCGGTTCGCCAAGGTCAAATCATAAGGTGGATATTTAAAAACATCATAGTTGTTCACTTCTACTTCATGATAAAAAATGTTCGGGTGAAACGCACCTAAGCGAAATGGCATTCCACCTGTGATGAAATGGACTTGATGTCCTCGCTCGGCCAATAGCTTGCCCAGCTCTGTGGCTACTACACCCGATCCGCCCAATGACGGATAGCAAGTAATCCCGATCTTCATACAGTGTCACTCCTTCTCACAAGCTCTTTAATACATACGGAGCTGCACTGACAAATCCTTCTGCGTAGGCTACACCAACCTGCTGACCAAACAGTCGCTCTCGATACTCGACAGATTCCAGATACCCGTTGGTAAGCGGTGTTTGAACGCCACCTTCTTCTAGCTCAAACTGACTACGGTAGCAACGCAGCGCCTCCATTTTTTGCGGATAAACAGCGGTGATATCCACGACAACCTGAGGCGTGACAGTTGAATTAATGAAATAGTAAAGGAATTGCGAAGGTCGATAGGCAGGCAAAGAAGGCTCTGGCAAATACTTGCGGATGCCCGCATTAAACACCGCCTCTCGAACGATTCGACTTACACTTTCGTGATCTGGATGACGATCCGCGAAATAAGGCGCAAGCACAATGGCTGGACGAGTTTCGCGAATGAGCTTGACGACACGTTCAATCGCACTTTCTCTGACTGCTTCCAAGCCACGATCAGGCAGGCCAAAGTTATAGCGAGCAGCCACTCCCATCACTTGGTCAGCTGCAGTCGCTTCTTGCTGCCTTCTTTCAACCGTTCCATTCGAAGACAATTCAGCATAGGTCAAGTCGAGAATCCCCACGCGCTTTCCCTGTTTAGCAGCCAAGATCAGACTGCCTGCCGCACCGATCTCGACATCGTCAGGATGAGCGCCGATTGCCAAAATATCGAGTGAACTCATACTTCATTCTCCTCATGCACCACTTCACGCCAATCCAGTTGTCCCAGTTCCAAAGCCTTCAGCATGATTTCTGCCGAACCGAGATTGGTGGCAAACGGTATCTTGTGCACATCACACAGTCGAAGCAGTGCGATAATATCAGGCTCATGTGGTTGAGAGGTAAGCGGATCACGCAAAAAGATAATCAAATCCATCTCATTGCGGGCGATCATCGCACCGATTTGTTGATCGCCTCCTAATGGCCCTGACAGAAATCGGGTTAGGGACAGCGACGTAGCTTCCATGATTCGCGACCCAGTTGTTCCTGTGGCATACAGGTCATGTTTTGCCAAAATGGATTCATAGGCCATCGCTAGTTGCACAATCTGTTCTTTCATTCGATCATGGGCAATCAATGCAATTTTCAAGAAAACCTCTCCCTTTATGGCTGGGTATCGTGTGTATGTTAATCAAACGTTTAATCAATCAGATGTTCCAATCCGTAAATCAATCCGTTCATATTCATTACAGCTTTAATGGCCATATTCACGCCTGGCATGAAAGATTCCCGGTTAATCGAATCATGGCGAATAGACAGCGTTTGGCCTGTTGCACCAAACAAAACCTCCTGATGAGCAACCATACCTGGAAGACGGACACTGTGAATCCGGAATCCTTCGTAATCTGCTCCGCGAGCGCCTGGAATCGTTTCTACCTCTTCAGGATGCCCTTGCTTGAGCTCTTCCCGAACGGCTGCAATCATCTCAGCGGTCTTCAAAGCAGTTCCGCTTGGCGCATCCAGCTTGCGGTCATGATGCAACTCGATAATTTCCACATGCGGCATATATTTTGCTGCCATTGCGGAAAACTTCATACATAGAATCGCGCCGATTGCAAAATTCGGGGCAATGATAGCACCCAGTCCCGCTTCTTTATAGCGCGCAGTCATCTCTTGCAGCTGTTCTGCTGTCAGGCCCGTAGTTCCGACAACTGGTCTCACACCACGAACCAAACAGAGCTCCATATGACGGTAAACCGTATGGGGTGTAGTAAAGTCGACCAGAACATCCGGCTTCATTTCGTCCAGTTGTTGATTGATTTTCTCTTCGCTCACACGCGTATCCAGATTGCCAGTAAAAACAAGTGAGGTATCCTGCGCTAGCATTTTCACTACCTCTTGCCCCATTCGACCATTTGCGCCTGCAACTGCTACACGAATTTGTTTAGTCATGCTGCTCGTTCTCCTCTATTCTCGTCCAGCGATCTTTATCGCGAGTATTAAACTTGTGCATAATACGATCAAACGCTTCCTGCAAATCGATTCCGAGCGAGTTTGCGAAACAAATCACGATGAAGAGTACGTCACCCAGCTCTTCCTCTACTGTTTTTTCGCCTTCGTCCTTTTTCTTCGGTTTTTCTCCATAAAAATGGTTAATCTCTCTGGCTAATTCCCCTACTTCTTCTGTCATTCTAGCCAGCATCGAAAGCGGAGAAAAATATCCTTCTTTAAATTGCGATATGTATTGATCAACTTCTTGCTGCATCTCTTGCATCGTCTTTTGCCGTTCCATCCGCCCACTCCTTTTTTCACAGTCTTCTCTCTTTCACCTATCGTACTAAAAAAGGCTTGGTTTGCCAAATCACAATACTTCGTCTTTCCAGCATATGGACAATCAAACGAGCGTTCATTTATAATGGCTTTCGGATAGCCCTCAGGTAACTCAAGTATTACCTGCACATCATGTCCGGGGGGAAGCCATTCCTGATCCGGCGAACAGGAGGACATATGAAAATTCGTCTTGATAGTATCTTTGCCATTATCATCGGTTCTGCCATTATGGGATTTGGTATTAATGCGTTCAACATTCCCAACCATTTAGCTGAGGGCGGTATCACTGGTATCAGTATTTTGATCAAGCTGTTAGTTCCATCTGTGGATCAGGGGGTCGTCTTCTTCGTCCTAAACGTACCGTTATTTTTTCTAGGCTGGAAAATTCTTGGACGAACTTCTTTTTTCTACACGATTTTGGGAACGGTTTCACTCTCCGTCTTCTTATCCTTGTTTGATGGAGTTCTTCCGCTTCAAATGAAGGATCGCTTGCTCGCCTCCCTCTATGCCGGGGTAGCTGTCGGAGTCGGTTTAGGGATTATCTTCCGTTACGGCGGGACAACCGGCGGTGTGGACATCATTGCCAGACTGCTTCAGAAATACATGGGTATCAGTATGGGGAGGACGTTGTTTTTCGGTGACATCTTAGTCATTGGGGCGTCCCTCGTCTATTTGAATCTGGAAAGCGCCATGTACACACTTGTCGTCGTCTTTATCGCAGCACGTGTCATCGACTTTTTCCAGGATGGGGCATATGCCGGCAAAGCACTGACGATCATTTCCAACGAAGCGGACAAGATTGCCAATCAAATCCTTGAATTCGGTCGTGGTGTTACCCTTTTAGCAGGAAAAGGCGCCTACTCTGGTGATGAAAAGAAAGTAATCTATGTGGTTATCAGCCGCAACGAAGTGATGCGTTTTAAAAATATCGTGCAAGAAATTGACCCGCATGCCTTTGTCATCGTCAACGATGTTCATGAGGTACTCGGAGAAGGCTTTACTCTAGACGAAAACAAGAAACCGCTTCACGACTAGCACGAAGCAGAACAGCAAAAACCCTTGCCTTTTCGTACAGGCAAGGGTTTTTGCATCCATTAAGTCGAACGGATTTCTCCGTCATATTTCTTCCACGCCACATAAGATAAGGCCATGATCAATGCAATCGAAATCGAGGCGAGAATGACAATAGGTGAATCTGGACGCATCATTAAGCGAGCAAACGTACTCTTTTCTTCTCCCACAAAAGCCACTTGAAAAGAGCTGTTCAATTCTCGCAATGCCTCTCGTACTAGTTGCCAATCTACCTGGCTGTTTCGCATCTCTTTGGATATGATATCGTACGCAACCGTAATCGAGGACATTTGCCCCTCTGGGAGCTGAATACTCATCCCCGGCTTAATGGCCAAAAATAATCGGTAATTCTCATCGAACTGTTCGCGAAACTGACTGAAATTCCGATCAACAGCCGATAGCTGCAGGTTTTGGACCTGCGTTACGAGAGAAGGATAGTAGCTACGCCACATCGGCTGGTGATCATGCGTCAGAGCATCTATGGCGATACGGACCCGCGTGGCATGCCACAGCAATTGCTGTTCACTTGCGTTTGCGGAAGCAAAGCTTTGCTTGGCTGCCAGTATGGACTGTGTCACTGCATTCAGACTCTCAATTCGTATCGGATTGGGCAAATGCTGGTTCGGGAATCGTTCTGCCAGCTGTACAATGCGCTGCTCTGCCCCTTCAAGATCTCCCTTTTTTGCATACGTCAGTAACTCATGCGCAATTTGATCCAATGCGGCCAACTGCTTTTCTTCTATCGGTTGATTCAGCTTCGAGTACAAATTATGAATGGGCCACGACAAGAACAACCCGATCATGAGAAAGAATAATAAAAACCGGATGTTTTTCTTCAACGCAAATAACCTCCTTCCCTAGTACAGCCTATGGAAAGGAGGACAAGATTAGACCTTATTTGTCGTATACTTCATATTCACCCACCAGATCACCGAGATCGAGATCAGACTGAGAAGAACCGTAAACAAACCGACGAAGCCTTCATACGGATCCAGTACACTCGGCAGCCACGGATGGATGTCCATGACGTAATCGAGAAAATCATTATTTAGTGTCCACAGCGCAGCGATTCCCACCGGCAGAAGACTTAGCTTGTAAAAACGCGCATACAAAACAGATTCCACAGCCATGCCGGTGTGGGAAATGATTAGCATCACGTCTGTCCAACGCACTTCATTGCCCATCATCCAACCAGCCACGATAATGCAGACGGCCCAGACACCGTACTTAAAATTGGTGATGCCAGCCAAAGCTTCCAGTACAGGAATGTGGCGACCCAACAAATAGGTAAGGAGTACAAGCGAAAAAAGTCCGCTACCTGTCGGGCTGTCTGGAACAAAAGGAATCAAATATGCTGGTGTCTCAGCTAATTGGTTACCGTACCAGATAAATCCATATATGGTTCCCAAAAAGTTGACGACGAACAGCGTCCAAAGAAACCACCTTTTGCCCAAAGATTGCCGAAACCACTCCCATATCCAGATCATCTATAATCGTCTCCCGCTGTGTACGCCGCTAACGAAAAAGCTGACCGCATTACCAGCCAGCTTTTCCCCTATTAGCTTATTTCAAGCCAGCCATGTATTCAGCTAGCTTTGCGATTTCTGCATCATCTTTGATCATACCGCCTGGCATTGCGCCTTTACCGTTCTTGATGACATCAGTAATCTTGGCTGCATCCAAAGTTGCACCGATTTTTTGGAGGTTTGGACCCATGCCACCCTCCATGTTTTTACCATGGCATCCCATACAGCTTGTTTGCGCTTTCCAAAGCGCATCTGCTTTAAAGCTGGTGTCAGCTGGAGCAGGTGCAGTTGCACTTGATCCCTGTTTACCACCAGTTCCTTTACCTTTATCAGGGTGAGCCAGATGATATTCATGGTTTGCCGCCCAAGTCAGGTAGAAAATACCAACGAGTGCCGTCAGCATCAAGCCTGTAGCAACTGGACGTTTGCTAGGACGACGCTCTTTGCTGGTATCCAGCCAAGGTGCCAGCATCAGTGCACCAAATGCGATACCTGGAATAACAACGATTCCAAGAACGACCCAATCCCCTGCAGCCCATGGATATTTCAGCAATTGATACAGGAACAAGAAGTACCAGTCTGGCAACGGAATGAATGAAGTATCATTCGGGTTTGCTTTGTCTGTCAACGGCGACGGATGTGAAACCGTCAACACGAGGAAGCCAACTAAGCAAACGGCTGCCACCATCCACTCTTTCAACAGGAAGTTTGGCCAAAACGGCTCGTTTTTACCTGGAAAGTCGGAGTAGGATGGAGAAATGTTTGGGATACGCTTCGCCGATACTCGGGAATCTCCGACGAAGGTAGCATCTTTATCTTGTTTTGCCATGCTATTTCCTCCTTTTTTCGAAGACCGATTATAGTGGACCCGAGATACCTTGCGAACGGATCATAACAAAGTGAGCTCCCAACAGTCCAAGCAGTGCGCCTGGCAGGAAGAACACGTGAATCGCGAAGAAGCGAGTAAGCGTTTGCGCACCTAGAATGTCTCCACCTGTGAGCAATGTTTTCACATACGGACCGATAAATGGTACCGAGTCTGCGATCTGCACACCTACTTTGGTCGCAAAGTATGCGGTGTTATCCCAAGGCAACAGGTAACCTGTGAAACCGAGGCCCAGCATAACGAAGAAAATCAGTACGCCGACTACCCAGTTCAATTCACGAGGCTTTTTGTATGCACCTGTAAAGAATACACGCAAAGTATGTAGGAACATCATCACGATTACCAAGCTCGCGCCCCAGTGATGCATACCGCGTACGATTACCCCGAACGCTACTTCGTTCTGCAGGTACTTAACGGATTCGTAAGCATTGATAACGTCTGGTACATAGTACATCGTCAAGAACATACCAGACAAGATTTGAATAACGGTAATAAAGAACGTAAGTCCACCAAAGCAGTAAACAAAAGCTGAAAAATGATGTGCCGGGTTCACGTGCTCAGGTACTTCGTGGTCAGCCAAGTCACGCCACATCGGAGTGATGTTTAAGCGCTCATCGACCCAATCATACATTTTTTGCATCATGTTAGCCGTTCACCCCCGGACGAGGATTTGCTTTTACTTTACCTAAATACAATTTTCCATCTTTGACTTCTGTCTCATACTCATCCAGAGAGGCCGTCGGTGGCGTTCCCAAAATGTGCTCGCCATTGATCGAATAACGACCCATGTGGCAAGGACAGAAGTACTCATTTGGTTGTCCTGGGCCAGTTCCCCAGTCAACCGTACACCCTAAGTGCTTACAGATCGGGGACAGAGCAAGAATCTCACCCTTGTCGTTCTTGGTAACCCATGCAGTAAGTGTAGATTCTGATTCATACCAACCGTCCTTGGTATGGACCTTGAATTCTACGCGTTTTGGCACGGCACTAAACTCATCCGGACTGCCGACAGCTACTTTATCTCCACCTGCATGTCCTTGCAGAAGGGGGTCTACCGCAAAGCGAATCATTGGGGTGATCATTCCCGCAGCAAGGAATCCGCCAGTTCCCATCAGGGCGTAGTTCAAAAATGTACGCCTGGAAATTTCGCGTTTGTCTCCCATATCTTTTTTCCCTCCTTATCCTGTAAAATAGCGCTACGATGGCATTTTCATACATATACACTAGGTCAATCCCAATCATAGCTAACGCCTATAAAGATGTCAAGAATGTCCAGTGGACATGTCTTTACCCAAACGATGTGTGACAGGATATTGTTGCCAGATTGTCAAATTTATGACCTTGCCCCACCCAATTTTCTGTAGTATTACCGGAAAACGCTTTCTCTATTGCGTCTCTTTTTTTAGTCAAAACGATTATCCTCGCCCGGTTTGCCACAACTTGATGACCTCTTTGTATAGCACATCCACGGTCACTTCGAAACGCAAAGAAGATTCCAGGTCTTCATCCCCTACCAATAAAGTCAACACGCCTTCTTCCGTTCGTTCCTTTAATTGAATCTGTTCTCCCCGAAAATGAAGCAGTACTTTATAGGGGAATTCCGCCGGTGTTCGTTGTTCCAGCTGCTCTTCTCCTATTTGATAGCTTAACGGAAATAGCAATACGCGTCCCTTCAGTCGCTGCTCAATCCCCGCCGCTACATTTAATAAGTAGTTCATGCGTACAACATGCTCTTCTACTTTTCTGTCCGAGTTGTACAAATAAAGAGGGAGCAGCGCGGTATCCACAAAGGACCGCAACTCCTCCCAGTTTTCAAAATCGTTCAAGTTCCACTGCATAGAGCTGTCTCCTCATTTCCTTGTTCATTTCTGGAAACAAGCGTACCATGAATGGTTGGAGACTCGCAATAACGCATACGATTATGTATTTAGGCTTGCTCGTAAGCCATGATTTCTTTTAATTCGTCTGTTAAGCGCAAAAACAATTCTTTGTTCTTCGATGCAAGAGCCTCATCAATCTCCTGGATTAGCGTGCGCTTGCGATATTGACGCATTTGCTCATCGATCACCATTTCAGATAGCAAACCGGAAACCATTTGATTGTTCGTTCCGTACGCGTTGGAATAGAAATTCGGCCACTCCATACCCATCCCTCACTTCAATAAAATAGTCGTTTCGGTAAAACCATTGTATTTTCGAAGCCAAGTCTGGCTCGCATACGTTGCGGTGTATAACCACTGCCCCTGTTCGTCTTGTCCGACGCGCAACAATCCTAGATGGACCATCATTTTGCATACCCGATTCACCAAGATATCTGTAGGCGAATCGTAGTAAAACTCTTTCATCCAATGGAGTAGCGTGTCCATCAGCGATTGCTGACTTACCCATCCACCCGACGCGATCAACGGAATGAGCTGAACCAGCATCGGCAAGTTCGGGACAGCCCGCTTGTACAGCCTCATCCAGAAGCGAATGACATCATGGTACAATTGATCGTTATACGGTTGCTCCAGTCGCTCCCTACCCGCTTCCGTTACTGCTACCTTGCCGTCCACTTCTACAATCCATCGGTGATAGTAGCAGAAATCGTAGAGCAAAGAAAAACGGTCAGGGTATAAATCAAAATGCAGCCCGTACCCAAAACGCCATTTTTGCGGCAAAAGCGGCTCTTCTTTTACGTACAAAAATTGAAAAAGCTGCTGCTGATGACGCTTGTACATGCCACCTTCTGCGGTTAGCGGTACTGGCTCCTGCTGGAGAAATTGTAAAAATTGCATGATATCATCACAGAGTGCTGTTCCCTCATCCCTATAAGCTTGCGGACCGGGATGAAGCAATGCGTTTAAATCACGCCATTTTGTCAGCCACGCTTGCAAGTACGGCTCACGGATGTCCAGCGGAATTTGATACTGCCCTATGGTTTTACTTTTCGCCGGAAAAATCCATCCTCGCTTCATTGCTGCTGCGACAAACTTCCGTCCTTCCTCCTGCTTTTTTTCCTTTTCACACTCCAGTGCCACCCCAGCTTTCGCCAACAAATCCTCAAGCGACATGACCGTACGCTTGTCCAGGAACAATTGGAGCAAAAAATGGGTTTCTGCACTGCTCAGCTGCTCAACTGCTTGAGAGATTGTCAACTTGTGCCTCAAGCTAGACAACAGTGACGTAATCAATTCGTTTTTGGAATGAGGGTTGCATTCGCATCCGTAATGGTTGGCAATCTGATGGAGCTGCCGGATATCGGTGTACACCAAGATCTCAGCCAAGTTCATCTGTGCATCCCTTCTTTACGATGGCTTACTTGTCTCTCATTCTTGCCAAAATGCGGAAAAATAAACAGGAAGCCACCGAAGTGACTTCCTGTTTGTCGATTTTTTATTGCTCCTCTTCGGATTCATGGTCCCATTGGTCGTGAAGCTGTTGGTATTCTTTCGCTTCCTCATAGCGCCCGGCTTGAGTCAAAAGAGCGATCAGCCTGCGGATTTGATCCAAATCGAACCCTGACAACGATACATATTGCTTTAGGGCCTCAATAGCTGCTTCTGTTTTCCCCATCGAAAGATTCACATCTGCAGCTAATGGGTACGCAGCCACATACTCCTCGTCAACCGCTTGCAAACTGCTGACCAATTCGGCTGCTTCATCCAGTCGTCCTACGTGGAATGCCATCAGTGCACATCCGTAGAGTACTTCTGGCGAACGATCCATGACCAGCGCCTGACGGAATACTTGGTAAGCCTGTTCGAATTGACCGCTTTGAGCGTACGAGCGCCCCTTTGTCAAAAGCATGGACAGACTTTCATCCCCAGCTTGTTCCAGGAGCTTCATTGCTTTCTCGTCATCTCCAATGCGGAAATACAAGTTACCCAGCGCTGCCATAATATCTTGGTTATCTGGCTCCTTCAGTCTTGCTTGCTCCAAATATTTGACCGCTACTTCATCTAAATCTTGGAGGGAATACAGATCCGCTAGCAACAAGTCCAACTGGATGCTTTCAAAGCCAGATTCTTTGCATTCATAGAGAAGATGTTGCGCCGTCTCAAAATCACTGGAATCCAAAGCAATCTCTGCTAGCAGCAGCTGGCATTCTCTGCGCAAAGAGGAATCCATTTGCGGATTTTTGCCCATGACATCTGTCAGCAATTGACTCGCCTCTTCCAAATGACCGAGTCGATACCAGACCTCCGCCAAATACATCATGACATCCGGCAAATCCTTTCCATGCTCCTGAACCTTTTGCAGAGCGGTCAAGCCCAACTCCACTTCATCGTTTTCAATCCGCTTGATCGCTTCGTCTATGACATACAGCCACTTTTTCGGCATTTCTTTCACCTCATATGTATTTTGCGTGGCCTTGTTGCTCTACGCGCTTGCTGAACAACCACTCTAATAAAATAGCCACAAAAGACCGTCCGAAGACGGTCTTTTCTTTTACTCTTGATCATATACCATTATGCTCGCGTTAGCCAGCTCATTGTAAGAACAGTAATAAGGATTCCAAAAATACTAAGCACAATGCTGTAATTCGGCTTGGCTAAATCAGTAGAAGTCGGCTTTCCATCGAGCGGTACGATCGATGCAGTAGCATGTTCCAGTGAATCACCTTGCGACGTATACGGCTGTGCTTCTACCACGTATGTACCGTCGTCTGTTTGCATGGAAGAAGAAATGACTTGCGCCTTTGGCGTGTTAATCTCCATGACTTCTCCGTTAATAATGAGAGAATTCGCATGCTCCGTGGTACTTGTATTCACATATAAAGTGAATGAAAAGACCATGAGCAACAAAACCGCTACACTCGCACCCATGCGTCGCATTCTCGCTGTCACGCTGAAAATTTTTCTGCCGATCGGGATCGCCCACTGCTCTTCCGATAAAATACGGGCCATCACCGCGTCTACAATGGAACGTGATGGAGTTACAGAATGATATTCTTCTTTATCCATTTCCATCCACTCACCACTGTCCGACCAAATCTCATAGTCGGAACGACAGGCATAGCATGCTGCCATATGGTGATCAACCCGACGTTGGGTCACCTCAGGCAACAGATTTTCGGCGTATTCAGGCAGCATTTCCTGAACTTCTTCACATCTCATCATCGATTCATCCCTTCAGCTTCATCCAAATGAGGGTCCAGGATGTAGTTTTCCAACTGTCCACGAATACTTTGCCGCGCTCGAAACAGTAGAGACTTCACAGAGCTAACTGTTAAATCCAGAATCGTAGCGATTTCTGTGTAATCCATTTGTTCGTACTCGCGTAATATCAGTGCTGAGCGTTGCTTCTCTGGTAGACTGTTGATTGCCAGTCTTACCATGCTCTCCCGTTCATTCCGGAGCAAAACTTGCTCAGGCAGTGTCTTGGGAGATGCCATAGGCACTTGCAACGTATCATCCAGATACACATCAGAATTGCGACTCTTGCGCAATTCACTGAGTACGGAGTTGCGTGCAATCGTATAGAGCCAGGTGGAGAATGTAGCTTCTACATCTCGGAAAGAATGAATGCTCTTATACGCCTTGTAAAACGTCTCCTGACATATATCCTCCGCTATATGCTCTAAATGTGCCTGACGCAAAAGATGAGTGACAAATGAGAGGATCTTTTTTTCATATCGACGAATCAGTTCAGCATAGCATTCCAGATTACCTTCTTTAATCTCTCGGATAAGCTGGGAATCGGTCATGATCAGGATTACCTCCTTGCGATTCCGATCCCTCAGCGGCCTTTTGCATAATTAGACTGCTGGGGATGTAAAAAGTTGCGCGACCTTACGATTCTTTTTCTCGTGTGTCTGCTGGAAACCATTCACGAAAAAACCCCCAACCGGGGTTATATGACATAAGCGTAGGGCTTCGTGTCGAATAAACACTTACCCATACCAATCAAAGGGATAAATCGCATATTTCGATATATCCATTTACCGTTCGACATAACAGATGTTGGAAGATGCATTTCACTAAAATTGAGAATAGTGGAAAGATCATTCTTTGTCAACCAGTTTTCCTTTTTCAGGAAAACGATATCAGCGTCTGCGCCAGTTGTCAAGCTTCCTTTTCGCGGATACAGTCCAATTGCTTTTGCGACATTTGTCGAAGTGAGCCTGACTAGCAAGCAAAGCAATTCTTCAGGCGTACACCAGTTCTTTCGTGTATCAATCCGTACATCGTGAATCGGAGATGCTACTTGCCAACTCCCAAACCATTGACGATGTAATTGACGAAGACCTTGATCCGTCACTTCAGCAGGTAAACGAAAGATATGCAGGAACGGATCATTTTCTTCAAAATGAAAGGCCGCTTGAGAATCAGTGATGACTGTGCGTAATCGCCAATAACGAGTAGCCTCCATCCAAATCTGTCTAATGAGTTCCCGTTGTTCTTTTTTCAAAAACGGATCATTCTGTACCTGCATGTGCAGGATCGTATGTTTAGACGTATGAAGTTGCAAAAGCGTTTCCCATTTTATTGTGGAAATTTCTTCTGGATTTCGAATCGTGACATGAAACGAAGAATAGCCATGGTTCATCCACTCCGCTAAGCGGTCACCGTGAAGATCAGCGACATCGATTTCCACATGCCAAACATAATCCAACAAACTGTTGAAGTGCTGGGTTTGTTGATAGTGAATTTGCGGTCTGCTCATCCAACGCTCTGGCTGGAAGACGTCCACCAGGCTTGTACATCCCGAGCTGATGAGATTTCGCATGGCTTCTATATAAACATCTACATCTTTGATTTTATACAACGAATGTGTCGGGAGTGCGACGAAACCGGGCAAAAGATACATACCGGTAGCATCTATTTCTTCATATGAATCGTTGAAGGGGTTTTTCGTCAAGGTATCTTTAGCCATTCGTACAATTTTCCCATGTCGAATCCAAATATCTACTTCTTTCATTCCTAGTGCTGTGACAATCGTTCCCCCACGTATGACCGTCCCTTGCTCCAGCATAGCTCGTCCCCCTCCCGTTTCTCATGCACATACTACCCTTGTACGAGCATATGCACAGAAAGGGGAAAAAGTACTAATGAGGATCAAACCGCTTTTTAAACAAAAAAAGACCGCCGTTGATGTAAGCGCATTCAAACGACGGTAGCACACACGTGCTTTCTTATATTGGATAGGAGTGGAGAGAAACCATACTGTAGTTTTATAATAAACGGAATGTAAGCGCTTGTCAAATCATTTTTGCTAAAATTCGGAACGCTTTGTCCTCCCCCAAAAAAAGAAGCCTGCTACCTTATAAAGGCACAGACTTCTCTTTCATTTTTTCTTATTGGCTGATTTTCACAAGCAAGTCATGGAAGCCAGGGAACGATACATCAATCGCATCATCATTTTCGATGGTCGTCTCTCCCTCGGCAACGAGACCCGCAATCGCCATCGCCATGCCGATTCGGTGATCCCCCATGCTATCTATGACAGCCCCTGTCAATCCTGTTTTTCCTTCGATGATCATTCCGTCATCTGTAGCTGTCACCCTAGCGCCGAATTTGGACAGTTGACTAACCACCGTGGCAATACGGTCTGTCTCCTTTACTTTCAGCTCTTCCGCATCACGGATAACGGTTTGACCTTTGGCCTGCGTTGCCATGACCGCAATCACCGGAATTTCGTCAATCAGGCGTGGAATGATATCTCCAGCAATTTCAATACCGTGCAGCTCCGAATGTGTCACGAGGAGGTCTGCAACCGGCTCTTCATTTACGACTCGCTCATTCAAAAGCTCCAGACTTCCCCCCATCGCCTTGACAACATCAATAATGCCCGTGCGGCTTGGGTTAATTCCGACATTTTCAATGAGAAGAGAGCTGCCTGGTACAACCATTACAGCCGCAATTAAAAAGGCAGCGGAAGAAATGTCACCGGGAACAGAAATGGCACGGCCCTTCAGCTCTTGTCCGCCTTCTACTGAAACGGTCAAGCCATCACGCACAACTTGTACACCAAATGCTTGCAGCATACGCTCCGTATGATCGCGGGATAAATGCGGCTCTGTTACACTCGTCACGCCTTTTGCCTGCAACCCTGCCAACATAATCGCTGACTTCACTTGTGCACTCGCAACTGGGGATTGATACGCGAACCCTTGAAGCTCCCCACCTCGAATGGATAACGGTGTGTATTCGCCGTCTTTTCTTCCATCGATTTTGGCGCCCATTTGACGGAGCGGTCCGATCACACGACGCATTGGTCTTTTGGCAATGGACTCATCGCCTTCCATCACCACATGGAAAGGCTGTGTTGCCATGATCCCGGCCATTAAACGAATGGTCGTACCGGAGTTCCCTACATCCAAATGTTGAGACGGTTCCTTCAAGCCATACCAGCCTTTTCCTTGTACGGTTACGGCATCTCCTTGTTGTTCAATCTCAATCCCCATCCGACGAAAGCAGCTAATCGTGCTCAAGCAATCGGCACCCGGCAAAAAGCCTTCAATGGTTGTGGTTCCTTCTGCTAGAGCTCCAAACATAACTGCACGATGGGAAATGGATTTATCTCCTGGCACGCGAACGGTACCTTTGATTTGTTTGGCTTGTTGTACGCGAAGCATTTCTTCCACTCCTTTTCTCTCTCACGCTCTCCCAGAACACCAGTCGCACTGTGAAGCGTCTTCGTTGTAAAGTGTGTTTGCATAAAAAAACTTATGTGCGCTTGTATACATTGTAATCGAAAAAGCGAAGAACTTCCTCTCCCTTTTCCAACTCTTGTTGCGAATGGAACGTAATGCGTAGCACCCCATAAATGTCTTCTCGTGTCTCTCTGATTTGGAGATTCGTGATGTTGATTTCTCTTGCTCCCAATAGTGTCGTAATTCGTCCGATTTCACCCGGGTTGTCAGGGATATCGATATACAAATCGTTCAAAGGAGGCAATGCACCCGTTTTGCGCTCAGGCAAGCTGTCGCGGAATTCTCGTGCCGTTTTGAAGAAATGCTCGATTCCTTCTGGATCTCCCTGTTCTACAAGGTGAACGACATCTTCCAATGCGTTTGCCCAATCTTTTGCGATTTTCAGGATCGGATCACGGTTTTGCAGCAAAATGTCACGCCACATCTGAGGGTTGCTCGATGCAATGCGCGTAATATCACGGAAGCCACCAGCAGCAAGCGTAGCATGCCAAGCATTTTCCTCGTCGTACCCTGCCACCAGATTGACCAGAGCAGAAGCGAGAATATGCGGGAAATGGCTGACTGCACCCACGACCTGATCATGTGAATCCGCGTCCATTTGCACGACTTTTGCGCGAGTCAGTGTAAGTAGTTCAGACAATTGCTTTACTTTTTCTTCAGGTGTTCCCGGCGCTGGTGTCAAAACATAATAGGCGTTTTCCATAAGACGGTCAGAAGCAGCTTCCACGCCGGATTTATGCGAGCCAGCCATCGGATGTCCACCAATAAACGTGACATGATCGGGAATGACATCCACCGCTTGTCTCACAATACCTGCTTTTGTACTGCCAACATCCGTAATGATCACACCAGGCTGCAGATCCATTTCCACTAACGAGCGAATGGTCGCAACGATTTGCTCTACAGGTGATGCGAGGAAAATGACATTTGCTTCTCGAACTGCAGTCTGCAAATCAGTTGTGCCAGCATGAATGACACCAAGAGTCAGTGCTTTATCCAAACAATCCTGACGTAAATCGTAGCCGACTACCCGAATATTTGGATCACGTCGCATAGACAGCGCGATTGAGCCGCCGATCAACCCGACGCCGATTACAGTAATGGTGGTTCTTTTCATCTCCACTCTCTATCCTTCCTACATCTCTCTTAGACAAAGATGCCGAGGCATGCCCGGCATCTTCGTTCTTTATTTCAATGCTCCAGTCACGATTTCTTTTAATACAGAAAGAATCTTATCATTTTGCTCTTTGGTCCCGATGGTAATACGTTGAAAACCTGGGAAGCCTAGCGCATTACCAGAGCGAACGATGATGCCTTGAGAGAGCAGCTTCTTAAATACTTCATCGGAATCCCTTTTCAAATCAACCAAGATAAAGTTGGTCTGAGATGGATAGTAGGAAATTCCCCACTCGTCAAAGGAATCGGTAAACTGCTTCATGCCTTCACGGTTACGATCGCGGCATGTTTGCACAAATTCCTGGTCTTTTAACGCAGCACGTGCTGCTACTTGGCCAAGTGTGCCTGTATTAAACGGCTCACGCACATGTTCCAAAGAGGAAATGAGCTCCTCTGACGCGACCCCGTAGCCGATACGAAGGGCAGCCAGACCGTAGATTTTGGAGAACGTACGCAAAATAATCAGGTTCGGATACTCAGCGAGCATCGGTACTGTTTGTGGATACTCTGGATCCACCACATACTCGTAGTAAGCCTCATCCAATACGACCAGCACATTTTGGGGAACCTTTTTCAGAAAAGCTTCCAACTCGGATGTTGTTACAATCGTCCCAGATGGATTGTTCGGGTTACACACCCATACGACCTTCGTCTGTTCGTTGATGGCAGCCGCCATCGCTTCGAGATCGTGAACGCCATCTTTCAACGGCACCTCAATCAAGTCTGCTCCTTCAATAATCCCATTTGAGCGATATTGCGAGAACGTTTGCGTCGCCATGACTGCATTTGTTCCTTCGCCCAAAAAAGCACGAGAGATCATCAACAGAATTTCATCAGACCCGTTGCCGAAAAACAATTGACCTGGTTTGACTCCGAGGAAGTCAGCAAGATCCCAGCGTAGATTAAGGCTTGCACCGTCTGGATATAGGGCCAAATTGTCCAACTGTTCCGCAATGGCGGCTTTAGCCTTCGGTGAGGAACCAAAAGGATTTTCGTTGGACGCCAGCTTGATGACTTCGGTCAAACCAAATTCACGTTTAACGTCATCAATGGGCTTGCCAGGTTGATATACCGGGGCATTGAGTATGCGTTGTTTCGGTTGCATCCACGTTCACTCCAGTCACATTTTTCCCACTATTGTAGCGCACTGGCTAACTGATGTACAAAGGTTTTTATTTTTTCTACTGCTTCTGGCATCTGTTTTGGATCTTTCAGCTGCTCAGCATGTTCCTCGATCAGCTGTACAATGGCACTTCCCACAATGACACCATTTGTATGGGGTGCTACTGCTCGTACCTGATCCGGCGTGGATATTCCGAAGCCTACCGCAGTAGGAACCGATGTACTAGCCTTTACTCGTTCCAGAAAATCTGCCAAATCCTCTCGCAGGTCGACACGGGCACCCGTCACACCGAGCGACGATACACAATAAAGAAATCCAGTTGCTTGCGCTCCAATCGTATTGATTCTGGAACTAGAAGTTGGTGCCACCAGCGAAATGACATGAATGCCATTCTGTTGTGCTGCGGTTACTACTGGACCGTTTTCCTCAATCGGCAAATCAGGAATGACAACACCGTCAGCACCATAGGCAGCGAGATCGGCAAAAAAGCGCTCGATGCCATATTGTAAAACCGGATTGAAGTAGGTGAACAGGACGATGGAAGCCTCCATACCTGATTCGCGAAGCCTTTTGACCAAGTGCAAAGCATCCCCGATCGTCACGCCATTTTTCAGCGCGCGTTCTGAAGCCCGTTGTATCGTTGGGCCATCTGCCAAAGGATCGGAGTAAGGGACGCCGAGCTCGATGAGATCTGCTCCTGCTTCGACCATCGCTTTTACGAGATGAAAGGTTGCTTCTATTGAAGGATCGCCTACCGTTAGAAATGGGATGAATCGTTTGCGATCACGATCCGCGAATAATTGATCGATTCTGTTAAGAGCTGTCGTCATGATTACTCTCCCCCTCTTGCTGTCAGCGCTTCTTGAATAGTTAGTACGTCTTTGTCCCCTCGACCAGACAAGCAGATCACGAGTATTTGGTCTGAAGTCATTTCTTTCGCACGTTTTATCGCTTCAGCAATCGCATGTGCGCTCTCCAAAGCTGGAATGATCCCTTCCGTTTGACAAAGCACTTGTACTGCCTCGAGCGCTTCCGCATCTGTTACCGATGTATAGGTCACTCTTCCACTGTCTTTGAGATAGGCGTGCTCAGGTCCTACTCCTGGATAATCCAAGCCGGCCGAAATCGAATGCGCTTCTTGCACCTGTCCGCATTCATCCTGCAACAAGTAGGTTAAGGAACCGTGGATGACTCCCGGGCGTCCAAGTGTTAGTGTTGCTGCATGTTTTTCAGTATCGATTCCTTTTCCTGCCGCTTCTACCCCTCTAAGCGCGACAGACTCATCCTGAATGAACGGATAAAACATGCCAATCGCATTGCTGCCGCCACCAACGCAAGCAACGATCTCGTCTGGAAGCCTTTTGAGCATTTGCAGGACTTGACCGCGAGTCTCTTCTCCGATAATTTTTTGGAATTCGCGTACGATGTACGGATATGGATGTGGGCCAACGACAGATCCGATGACATAAAACGTTTCTTCGACATGGGAAACCCAATGGCGAATCGCTTCGTTTGTCGCATCCTTAAGTGTACGTGAGCCAGATACAGCAGGAATGACTTCGGCACCAAGTAGCTTCATCCGAAAAACATTCAACGACTGGCGACGAATATCTTCTTCCCCCATGAACACCTTGCACGAGAGTCCGAGCTTTGCTGCCACAGTTGCACTTGCCACTCCGTGCTGACCAGCGCCCGTTTCGGCAATAATTGATTTTTTGCCCATGCGCTTGGCTAGCAAGGCTTGGCCCAAAGCATTGTTCAATTTATGTGCACCCGTATGGTTAAGATCTTCTCGTTTCAAATAGATTTGGGCACCGCCGACCGTTTTCGTCAAACGCTCTGCATAGGTGAGCGGAGTTGGGCGTCCAGCATACTCGCTGAGCAGTCCATTCAATTCTTGAACAAATGCCGGGTCTCGACGTGCTTCTTCAAAAGCGATCTCGAGTTCTGTCACCGCATTCATCAAGGTTTCCGGAATAAACTTGCCTCCGAAGGCACCAAATCGTCCGTTTTCGTCAGGCACGACTCGCGTAGTTGTTTGAATGTTGTTCATGCGCCTTCACCCTCTCCACCAATGTTTTTATTTTTTCGGCGTCTTTTTCGCCATCTGTCTCTACTCCACTGGACACATCGACTATCCCTGCTTGATACTGCCCCATTAATTCTCCGACATTCTCCGCATGAATTCCTCCAGCAATGATGCAGTCAGCTTCCTCGCATGCTGCTTGCAATGCAGGGATTTGCTCCCACGAAAACTTTTTCCCTGTACCTCCTGCTTGACTAGGGTCATACGTATCAAACAAAAAGGCACTGACAATGCCTCGATAGGATTCAATTGCTTGAGCAGCATCCGCTTCTCCGCCCACTGCCAACGCCTTCCATACCGGAATTGCAAACCGCTCCCGAACTTGCTGGCAAAATTGTGGCGTCTCCTGTCCATGCAATTGAATCACAGATAATGGTGCCTCACTTAGCACTTCCTCCAGTTCTTCCATCGTCGGATTTACGAACACACCAACAGCAGGAGGATGGCCCGAAACGGCTGCAAGCAATTGTCCAGCAGTCTGGGCATCTACTTGTCGCTTACTTGGGGCAAAAACAAGGCCTACGTAATCGACTTCCAGCTCTTTTAACAGCGCAAGTGTTTCCGCTCGCTTAATCCCGCATATTTTCAAACGAGTCATACACTCACCCCCGGTGCTGCTTCTCCCACGAGATCAATGACTGCGCGCTCTACGTCTGTTTGGCGCATGAAATGCTCTCCAACTAAGACAGCCCGGGCACCTGCACTTCTTACATTCTCAATATCCGCTGGTGTCGAAATCCCACTTTCGCTCACAATCGTCAATGACGTAGGCAGTTCTGCAATCAGCTCATGCGTAACGGCTAGGTCAGTTTGAAACGTATTTAAGTTTCGATTGTTGATCCCGAGCAATTTAGGTTCCATTACTTGAAAAACAAGCTCGCACTCGCGTTTGTCATGAACCTCCACCAGTACATCCATGCCCAGCTCCTCGGCAGTTTGGTTCAGGTGGCGAAGTGTTTCCCGATCGAGAATGGCTGCAATGAGCAACACACAATCAGCGCCTGCTGCTCTTGCTTCCACGACTTGAATTTCATCAAGTAGAAAGTCTTTTCTAAGTAATGGACGATCAATTGCCTCGTGAATTTGCCGTAGATAGCTCAAGCTCCCTTGGAAAAAGGTCTCGTCTGTCAAAACAGACAAACATTCTGCGTGAGCGGCCTGATAAGCCTTCGCAATGGTCACTGCTTGGAAATCAGGTCGGATTAACCCTTTGGATGGCGATGCTTTTTTTACTTCGGCAATCACGCTTACAGGCCGTACACTTGTCTCCAATGCGTGACGAAATCCGCGTGGACGTTGTACTTCTTTCGTTGCTGCGAGCAATGCTGAAACGGTTGTTTCTGCTTGAAGACGTGCGATCTCTTCATGTTTCTTTTCTACGATTTTACGAAGCATGAATCATACCTCCTGCGATGTGACGAACGTGCTCAAGCTTTCGCGTGACTAGTCCGCTGTCGATCAATTCCGCTGCACGTATAACCCCTGTTTCAATCGAGCTAACACGATCTGCGAGGTAGAGGATCGCGCCCGCATTTAGCAAAACGATGTCGCGTGCTGCCCCACGTGCACCGGAAAACACGTCGTGAATGATCTTGGCATTCTCATTGGCATCACCGCCGCGCAAAGCATCCCTTTCATGTCTACGAAGACCGAACTGCTCAGGCTCGATTTCATACGTCAAAATACGCCCATCGCGCAACTCGGCAATATGACTCGTTCCCGTTACCGTCAATTCATCTAGACCATCCGAACCTGCGACAACGAGCGCTCTGTTCACATCCAGCTCGTGTAAGACTGCGGCTACATTTGGAAGCAGCTTGGCATCATACACGCCCATAAGCTGATGGCTGGCACCTGCTGGATTCGTCAATGGTCCCAATAAATTAAACACTGTGCGAATCGCCAATTCTTTTCGCGGTCCAGCTGCATGCTTCATTGCTTGGTGGTACAGAGGAGCGAAAAGGAAGCAGAGATTGGTCGCACGCAGGCAATCTGCGGCGTCCTTTGGAGATAAATTGACGGGCACTCCCAACGCTTCCAATACATCAGCACTGCCACTTTTGCTGGAAACTGCACGATTCCCGTGCTTGGCGATACGTACACCGTCAGCTGCTGCGACAATGGCACTCGCCGTCGAAATGTTAAAGGTGTGACTTCCGTCTCCGCCTGTTCCGCAGGTGTCTACCAGATCTGGCAGATCGATCGGAAAACTCATCGCCCGCGCTCTCATGGCTTTGGCAAAACCGATAATCTCTTCCACTTGCTCGCCTTTCAAGCGAAGACTCGCTAAAAATGCACCAATTTGAGCCGGAGTTGCCTTTCCGTCCATAATCTCGCCCATGGCCTCTTCTGCAACCGTCCGTGTTAAGTGCTTTCCAAGCAGAATTTGTTCCAGCGCGTATGTTAGCATGACAACTCCACCTTTCTGACAAACATCTGTTCCGCTTTTTCTAACGCAGAGAGCATCGCTGCTGCTTTGTTCACCGTCTCTTGATATTCACTCGCAGGGACCGAGTCCGCTACGATGCCTGCTCCTGCTTGTACATGTGCGTACCCATCCTGAAAGAACAACGTTCGAATCGTGATACAGCTATCAAGTGAACCATCAAATGAAATGTAGCCGATTGCTCCCGCATACAGATGGCGTGCGTCAGGCTCGAGCTCTGCAATAATTTCCATCGCCCTTAGCTTGGGAGAACCAGATACCGTCCCTGCCGGAAAAGCGCTTAGCAATGCATCGAAAGCGTGCAGTCCCTCACGAAGCTTGCCTGTCACATGCGAAACCATATGCATCACATGGGAGTAGTTTTCAATAATCAGTGCTTCCTCCACCTTCACACTTCCGTACGCAGAGACCTTTCCTACATCGTTGCGCCCTAGATCCAGCAGCATGTAGTGCTCGGCTCTCTCCTTTTTATCTGCCAAAAGATCAGCCGCCAGCGCAGCATCTTCTTGTGGGGTTGCCCCTCTTTTCCGCGTTCCGGCAATCGGTCGCATCTCTACTTTTTCATCTTCTACACGCACGAGCAGTTCTGGTGATGTCCCGACCACGGTCTCGCCCTCGTATTCGAGATAGTACATATACGGGGAAGGATTCAACGTGCGCAACAATCGATACACCGCAAAAGGATCGACATCTGTCTTTACGGAAAAACGTTGCGACAACACGACTTGAAAAATGTCGCCGGCTGCGATGTATTCTTTCGCCTGCACGACAAGTTGCTCGTATTGCTCACGCGTCATATTTGGCTCTACTGTTAATGGCGTTGGTGTATCCGCTGCTACTTGAATGCGTTGATCCATTTCAAGCGGAGCCATAACTTTTGCAGCGAGCTCCTCAATTCGTTCGCAGACTTGCTTGTATTTTTCGCCAATAGTATCCGCAGTGTCGCCTGGCTCCACATGGAGGTTCACAATCAATTGAATTTCCTGCTTCAAATGATCAAAGGCGATCATCTCATCAACGAAAAGAAAGCGCATATCCGGCACTCGTACAGCTTCCTTGCAATGTGCTGGCAAATTTTCGAAGTAGCGCAGCGTATTGTAGCCGAAAAAGCCTACGGCACCTCCACTGAGACGAGGTAACCCGGGTAGCTTTGGGCTTTTGTAGCGATCGGTTTCTTCACGCAAAAAGGAGACGGGATTTCCTGTCTGGACAAGCTTTTCACCAGTACGATAGGAAATGGTGATTTCTTCCCCTTTTGCTTCTACGATTTGAAAAGGATTCATGCCAATGAACGAAAAACGAGCCCAGCGCGCACCACCTTCTACGCTCTCCAGCAAAAAGGAATCACTCGTGCGAATCTTCTGATACAAGCGAATCGGTGTCTCCTGATCCGCCAACAGTTTCATGCTTACAGGGATAAGGGAATACGACGCCGAGAGGGTCTTAACCTCGGCAAGGGAAGGGAAATACATGAACTCTCATCTCCTCAATTAGTGGGAGAGAAAAGGGAATCAGACATCCGCCTTTTCTACACCCGCTTCCTAGAGCGAGAGGTAGGGGGGGGGGGAATTTTTTGTATACAAAAAAACCCAGACAAAGAGACCTGGATTGGGTGTCAATATGTACCCAGCCTTCTCTTCTCTCCTCAACCTAACTCATCTCAACTCTGCTCAACTCATTCTCTGCTCTCAGCCGGCTTTTGCTTATTACCGGAAAAACGAGGCGCTCTCGTTTCACTTATGGTAAAAGAGAGCGCCCTAATTGTCAACCGCGATTTGTCAAATCCGGGCGCAACTTGACTGCATCACGCAAAAAGACGTGATGCATGTCTTTTGCTGTCTTGTCTGTATTCACATGCATCATAATACGAATACAAAGCGGCAAGCCACCCGGCACTGGAATTTCTCTTGCGCACATGAGTGGCACATATTGCCAAGCTTCTCCTTCAAGCAGGCGAGCCGCTTGAGCAGGGAAGGTCGCACAGAGGTCCTCTGTCGTCGTGATAATAATACTACCAATGTCTTCGGGGTTTACTTCATTGCGGCTTACCATTTCTTCCAACAACCATTTTGTAGAGGAGACAATCTCTTCGCGCGTATCGGCTTCCACCGTGACTGCGCCTCTGATTCCTCTCATTCCCATCCTTATCCCTCCACTTCTTCTCTCATGACTCCCAGTATGAGTTCTTCTTCTATATTTTTGACGACTTCAACCTGCCCGATTGCCCTAGGCAACACCAATGCCAGTTTTCCGCCTACCGTCTTTTTGTCCCGTTTCATGGCTTCCAGCACAGCTTCTGGCGAGAGATTACCCGGCCACGCCGTTGGCAAGTGGAACAATTCCAGCATCCGTTTCGTGCGATTGTATACACCTGTCTCGGCAAAACCAATGCGTTCCGCTACCTTGGCTGCCAAACACATCCCAATTGAGATAGCTTCCCCATGATTCAGCGTGGAGTAAGCAGACAGCGCTTCAAATGCATGCCCAAACGTATGACCCAAATTAAGCAATGCACGCTGCCCTTGCTCTGTCTCGTCTTGCGAAACAATAGCCGCTTTGACTGCGCAACCTTTTTCAATGGCTTTCCCTAATAATTCTGAATCGAGCTGCCATAACCTATCCGCGTTGTCTTCCAGCCAATCGACAAAGGCAGCGTCGGCGATAAGACCATGCTTAACAACTTCTGCAAAACCTGCTGCGATCTCCCGCTTCGGTAAGCTATGCAATGCTTTCGTGTCGTAAATGACAACTTTCGGCTGATGAAAAGCACCAATGAGATTTTTTCCGAGTGGATGATTGATCGCTACTTTTCCACCAACCGAACTATCATGTGCGAGCAAGGTGGTCGGCATTTGAACGAAATCAATGCCGCGCATGTACGTAGCAGCCACAAATCCAGCCAAGTCTCCGACGACTCCACCACCGAGAGCCAATACAGCAGACTTCCTGTCCAGTCCTGCATCAATTGCCTCTGTCATCAATCGTTCGTAGACAGCCAGGCTCTTCGATTGTTCTCCAGCAGCGATGACAGCTGAGTGGGCCGTATATCCATGCTGTCGCAAAACTTCAAGCAAAGGCTCTAGGTAATGAACCGCTACATTCTCATCTGTGACAATCATCAGCTTGCTAGTAGAAGCAATTCCTGCCTCTACTAGCAACGCTGCTGCATCGTGCAAAAGACCGTCGCCTATCACAATCTCGTAGGAACGCTCCCCCAGTTCAACAGTCAGCTTCTCTACACTCATTAGAATTTCTCCGTGTACGCACGGTATTGACGTACGTTTTCTGCCATGTCGTCAAGAGAATCAGAAGGGAATTTTTCGCACATTGCACTCGCGATCTCCCACGCTACCACTGCCTCCGCAACCACACTTGCCGCTGGAACAGCACAACTGTCGGAACGCTCAATGCTCGCTGAGAATGGCTCTCTCGAGTCAATATCCACACTCATCAACGGTTTGTACAAGGTAGGGATCGGTTTCATGACACCACGAACAACTACAGGCATTCCTGTCGTCATTCCGCCTTCGAGTCCACCTGCACGGTTTGTTTTACGGCTGTAGCCGGTTTCTTCGTTCCAAATAATCTCGTCATGAACTTGCGAGCCTTTCAGACCAGATGCCTCGAATCCGATACCGATTTCGACACCTTTGAAAGCCTGAATGCTCATGATCGCTTGTGCAAGACGTCCATCCAGCTTTCGGTCCCATTGCACATGGCTACCCAAACCAATCGGCACGCCTTCAACGATAACTTCTACGGTACCACCGAGGGAATCCCCGTCTTCTTTTGCTTTATCAATCGCCGCCATCATCAGTGGCTCTGCTTCTTTATCCAAGCAGCGTACTGGCGATTCTTCTGTGCGCGCAATCAGCTCGTCCAGACTTACTTCTTGTCGCTTCGCCACGATCTCATTGATCTGGAGTACCTGTCCGCCAATACGGATACCAAATGGAGCCAGCAATTGGCGAGCTACTGCACCAACAGCTACGCGGACAGTGGTCTCACGAGCGCTGGAACGTTCCAGAATATTGCGCATATCTCGTTGATGATACTTAATAGCCCCGTTTAAATCAGCATGTCCAGGGCGTGGACGGGAAACACGACGCTTTTCTTCAGTGCCTTCCTCTACAGGTTCAGCACTCATGATTCCTTGCCAATGCGTCCAATCATTATTTTCAACGACCAGTGTGATAGGAGCTCCGGTTGTATATCCATGACGGACACCAGAAAGAATTTTCACCTGATCCTTTTCAATCTGCATTCTTCTGCCGCGGCCATGGCCTTTCTGACGACGTGCCAACTGCTCATTAATTTCCTCAATGGAAATCGGCAAGTTGCTCGGTACGCCCTCAATGATAGCTGTTAATTGCGGCCCGTGGGATTCCCCTGCTGTCAAGTAACGCATCTCTATCCTTCCTCCATCCTCCAGGCAGCCTGTATCCCAAAATGACTCTTTTCGGGATGCTGTCCTTTATCACTTTTAAGCGCTATAATATCATACCTAGTACGCCGTGGAAATACAAAAGTGGCAAACGTCTGCGAAAAACCTTTTCTTTTTACAGGAAAACGCCCCTCCGTATAAGGAGAAGCGCTCTCGTTACGCTATCGCGAATAAATCAGGATTGACATACCTACACGTTAAGGAAACCTCTATTGTTGATAGCTCACGGAGGAGCGACCGCGTTTTAGAGGAAAGTTTCCATGCGTTCCGGGATATATAAACGAAGCGTTTATATATTCCTACACGTTGAAAAAAGGATTGGGGCTCAGCGGTTTGCGAGTGTGATCTACGCGTATCAAATCATCTAGTTGTGTCCTCTCCGCCCCTAATATCTGACCACATTCCTGCAGCGTGATCAGCCCTCGACGGTATGCTTCGATGACCTTGTGTTTATCCATCTGCTGCCTCCTCTTGCAAAGTAGGTATTCCTAGTCTTGGGAAAAAACAGCAGAGATATACCAAGGCCAACATGAATCAACCCATTTTTCGATAGAAGAACGTATCCTCTGTCTCCAGTTGGTATTGTTGCGGCTGAAAAATTTGTTCCGTGCTGCCTACAAAGAGTACCCCACCAGGTTTCAGTGCCCGGCTAAACTTATGATACAGCTCATGCTTTGCTTCTTCGGTAAAGTAAATCATCACGTTCCGGCAAATAATCAAATCAAATTGAGAATCAAATGAGTCCGCCAATAAATTATGTTTTTTGAACGTCACTTTTCTCTTCACTTCGTCCGTTATGCGATAGCTGAGTGTATCTTTTTCAAAATACTTCGTTACGAGATCTTTCGGACAATCTTGCAGGGAGCGATCCGTGTATACCCCTTGCTTTGCTTTTGCCAGTGCTCCCTCATCAATATCGGAAGCGAGCACGGTCGCATCCATCTTCTTGCTCAGCAAAATCAGTGAGAGTGTGTACGGCTCCTCCCCTGTCGAGCATGCAGCACTCCAGCATTTCACCCGCGGCGATTGCTTCGCCAAGCGTGGCAAAATTTTATTCTCGAGAACTTCCCACCGGCCTGGATTGCGGAAAAATTCCGATACGTTGATGGTCATCCTATCGAGGAACTCATAGAAAAGCTCCTTGTCTTTAGCGATGGCATCGAAATACTGGGCAAATGTGTTGTACCCCCGCTTTTGTCTCAACGAGGTTAGACGGCGCTTCATCTGTGCTTCCTTGTAGAGGGCAAGATCAATTCCAGTCATTTTCTTCACACTAGCAATAAATTGGAGAAAGTCCTTATCTTCCATGCTGAATCGTACCCCCTTTGAAAACTCCTTAATTTCATTCGCTATATTTCGTCATTATCCTATCTGTTTTGACAAAGATTTTGACAAAAAAAAGAAAACCCCACTAAATGGGGTTTTCTCGATCAGTCTTAGATCCAGCGTTGGATTGTTTTCTCGAAGGAGAGAACTTCTTCAGCGGAGAACCACAGGCCGATTTCACGCTCAGCGCTCTCAGGAGAGTCAGAACCGTGGATGATGTTCATGCCAACGGAAGTAGCGAAATCGCCACGGATCGTACCGGAAGCAGCGTCTACTGGGTTTGTTTTGCCCATCATAGCGCGAGCAGTTGTGATTACGTTGTTACCTTGCCATACCATAGCGAATACTGGTCCGGAAGTGATGAAGTCTACCAGTTCACCGAAGAATGGGCGCTCTTTGTGCTCTGCATAGTGTTCTTCAGCCAGTTCGCGGCTTACTGTCATCAGCTTAGCACCTACGAGTTGGTAGCCTTTTTTCTCAAAACGGGATACGATTTCCCCGATCAGGTTGCGTTGTACGCCATCTGGTTTTACCATAAGGAATGTTTTTTCCATTGTAAGTATGCCTCCATTAGAGCTATGTATTGGTGCATAAGACACCAACGTAAATTTTATCAAAACTAGAGTGGTCAAGCAACAGGAAGACCGTCAAAATATCATTAAAATTTGCGATCGATGATGTAATTGGCGATACCTGTCAAAGATGTCTTAGCTTGGTTGTTAGGTAAATCTACGAGAATGGCATGCGCACGGGCGATGTAACGTTCAGCGAGGCGCTGCGAAAAAGCAATGCCCTCATCTTCTCGTACCATACGAACTGCTTCATCCGTATGATCCCAAAACGTATTTTGCGCGATCCATTCCTGGAATTGCGCACGTGCCTTTCCATGATGAGCAGAATAAAGCGCAGGCAACGTAATGTTTCCATGCACCAAGTCGCTTCCAGCAGGCTTCCCTAACTGCTTCTCAGTCCCTGTAAAGTCCAAAATGTCGTCAGTAATTTGAAAAGCCATCCCCACATTGTAGCCGTACCAGTACATTTTGCGAATCATGTCAGCTGGCGCTCCGCTTGCCACTGCTCCTAATTGACAGCTAATCGCAATTAAAAGCGCCGTTTTTCGTTTGATTCTGCGCAAATACGTACGGAAATTTTGGTCCCAGTTATTCAAATCCTTTACTTGCTCGATCTCTCCCTTGCAAACCTCGACGATTGCATTCGAGAGAATTTGGTGCAATTGCGGAATCGGGAGCTGGGAGGCAATGGCCAATGCCCGCGCAAAAATATAGTCGCCTGCGTACATGGCTACTTTGTTATCCCACTTCATCCGAACGGTATCTTTTCCGCGACGCTTATCCGCATCATCAATCACATCATCATGGACAAGCGAAGCCATGTGGATCAGTTCAAGAGGAACGGCCACATGCTTTAGCTTCTTGACATCGTAATTGCCCCACTTACCGCCAAGCAAAACAAAAACGGGACGAATCCGCTTTCCTCCTGCCTTGAGTAAGTGAGTCGAAGATAGATACAGTTCTCGAACCGGCGTATCAATCGCTTTTTCCAGTTCATCTTCTATGTATTGGACATCTTTTTTCATCTTGAAGTAAATATCGACTAGATTCATCCGTTCCACCTATCTCGTCAACGTAGTATTGGTCTGTCGGCCGCCAGCTTGCCACAGATCGACGGTTGCAGGTGCCGATAGAAGTCCCAGCTCCGCTGCGCATCGGTAATAGTACTCCAGTCCAATCCGCTGAACGTCACCGAAATCGTGCTGTAATCCTTGGAAATAGTGGATCCATTGCTCTTTCTCTCCACCGAAATGTGTGTGAACGTAGTCAATCAAAGGGGCTGTATTCGCTCTTGTTTTCCTTTTGCTCTCTAAAAAAGAAGCATGGACTTCCGCGATCAAATTATGCTGATCGGCAATAACCGCTCGACGAAGAGCCCAAATGGCAAAGGTCATGGAATAGCCCGTAAATTGATGCCACAGCTCTCCTAAGTCATAGACATGCAGGTCTTTGGCCGTTCGCTCAGCCGAAATAGCGTCGTCCCCGATCAAGAGCGCTGCATCAGCATCCTCCAGCATTTCTTGCAAAATGGGTTCCTGTGTAACGTAGGAAATCTCATAATCGTAAAACTTATGGAGGATGATCTTTAAGAGGTTCACTGTGGTAGCCGATGTGTTGGTCAAGGCTATTTTAGCACCGTTTAATTGTTCAATCGGCTTTTTGCTGAACAAGAAAAGGGAGCCTACTCTCCCCTTGGCACTGACAGACAGATCTGCCAATGCCACGTATTCGGAGGCATGCTCTGCATAGCTAAACGAAGAAATCGGTCCCAAGTCAATCTCGCCATTCGCCATTGCAGTGTTTAACTGGGCAGGAACCTGGCGGATGAATTCGATTCGGTCTTCGAATTTCGCCTGATCAAAATAGAAGTAAACCGGCAATACATTGGTATACAAAATTTGTCCAACACGCAAAGACTTTTGCATGCGTTTATTCCCCCCAACGCCGGAACAGCGAATGTGGTACATCAATTGCATCCAAAGTTTTCCCTACTACAAAATTGATCAGATCATCCATGGTTTGCGGTTTCTGATAGTAGCCTGGCATAGCAGGCAGAATCTTGACTCCCAGACGACTTAATTTGAGCATGTTCTCGAGCTGAATCGCATTGAACGGCGTCTCTCTCGGAACGATGACCAAGCGCCGACCTTCCTTGATCATGACATCTGCAACACGCTCCAGCAAATTACCTGATGCACCATGCGCGATGCCAGAAACAGTCCCCATCGAGCACGGTACTACGATCATACCGTCACAGCGATAGGAACCACTGGCTGCGGGACAATTGAAATCTCGCAGTCCCCAATAATGTAGCTCACCCGAAAAGTCTTGTTGCAGCTTCTTCTGCAATAGAGCTTCTCTGTCATCCGTGTGCCAATCCAGTTCATCACGAAATACTTGCCAGCCTGCTTCTGTAATCATCAAGTGAACGATATGTCCAGCACGTAAAAGCTCCTGGACGACTCGAACACCATAGATAGCACCACTTGCACCCGTTATCCCGACAGCCCACTTTTGCTTGTTCATGCAATCACCAAATCAATCATCGTAAAGGTAAACATCACGACACTCAAGATGCCATTCATATTGAAGAATGCCATGTCCAGCTTGGACAGGTCTGTCGGCTTTACCAGCGTGTGTTCATAGATCAAAATCGCACCAGAAATGAGCACACCTACCAAGAACCAGATAGACAAGTCTGCGACTACATACAACGACATCAGACCAACGAAAGTAAGAACGTGGCATACGCGGGCAATCAGAAGTGCATTGGCAATTCCGAAGCGGCTCGGCATGGAATAAAGTCCTTCTTTACGGTCAAAATCTGCGTCCTGGCACGCATAAATGATATCAAATCCTGCTGTCCAGAACATAACAGATGCAAACAATAGAAGGCCGATGCCATCTACTTGACCCGTTGTCGCTACCCAGCCACCTAACGGACCAAACCCGATGGCAACCCCGAGAACAAAGTGGCAAAGCCAAGTAAAACGTTTCGTATAGGAATAAAGCACAAGAACAAACACAGCGAGTGGCAACAATTTCACAGCCAAATCATTTAACTGGAATGCAGCAATGAACAACACCGCAAAGGACACCACGATAAATAAAATGACTTCCACAATCGAAATGAGACCAGCAGGTATCGCTCGTGTGACCGTCCGAGGATTTTTCGCATCAATCACCCGGTCGATGACGCGGTTTAAGGACATCGCTGCACTTCGAGCGCCCACCATCGCTACCGTCACCCAGAAAATTTCTGACCAGGTAGGCCATGCATTCTCTACCACAATACTTCCCAAAACAGCTCCCATAAAAGCAAAAGGCAAGGCAAAAAGGGAGTGCTCGAATTTAATCATTTCCAAGATGACTTTCAATTTACGTAGACCCATCTATGACACTTCCTATCTAGTGAAGAAATACCGGTTTACTCCCCATGTACGCGTTTGGCGCCATCGCATTCGTCAACCTATGGCTTTGTGCCAATATGCAAGGCTGATACGCCGCCCATAAACAATTTGACCTGAACCGGGTCCAAGCCTGCTTTTTGAAACATGCTTGCCAGTTCGCGACTGTCCGGGAAATTGGTCAGGGATTGTGGCAGCCACGCATACTCTTCGTACTTGTTGACTGTCAGCTTCGCGATAAATGGCAAGATTTTGTAGAAATATAAGTAAAATAGCTTCCGGTACGGAATGAACGGGGGCTTGGACACTTCCAGAGAAACGACTTTACCGCCCGGCTTTACAACACGCGCCATTTCATTCAAGACCTGCTGAACATCCGGTACATTGCGCAGGGCAAACCCGATTGTCACGAAGTCGAATGTATGATCCTCGTAGGGCAGATTCATTGCATCTGCGTTTACTAGCTTTACGTTGTTGCCAACACCTGCGTTCGCCACTTTATATGCCCCGACATCCAACATATTTTGGCTGAAATCAAGGCCAACAACGCTGCCTTCTTTACCAACTGCCTTGGCCAATGCAATGGTCCAGTCTGCTGTACCACAAGCGACATCCAACGCTGTATGCCCTGGCTGGATATTCATCTGCTTCATCGTGTAATTACGCCAAGCAATATGACTGCCAAAGCTGATTACATTATTCATTTTGTCGTAATCGTTTGCAATGCTCTCGAAAACGGAGTGAACGTACTCTGCTTTCTCATTCATCTGTGTCTGGTTCACTTGGCTACATCTCCTCAATTACCTTCTTCAAGCGACTGATCCGATGGGAGTACCGTGCCGTAATGGATGCAAGCATGTTCCGCGTCTCTGCCGGATGCAGCGTACGTACCATTTGCTCACATAAACCGATTAATTCGATGGCTTTTCCCTCAACGCCAGACAAAACTTGCGCGAGTGTAGCACCGGGTTTTTGCAGCAAAAAACGGGCAAAACCAAAAGGGACTTGTTCTTGCCATTTGAGCTGCTCCCACTCTCCGATCACACTCTCTACCTTGGCTGTTTCCTTCATCAGATCGCTCCAGAATCGACGGCGATCAGCTGAATCAGCAAACTCCTCTACAACAGCCACGTATAAGCCCGTATCAATCGTATTTCGCAGTTCCCAGTACTCTTCATCTGATAAAATCTTGCTATCTCGCCCAGCGATGTAGAGTCTCATTTTCGCTTCGTTCACTCGCTGAATGGCTGCCGACAACACTTGAATGGCTTGGATTTCACCCGCTGAAGCCAGAAGGTGATAATAGCGACTGCTGTAATAATCACCCGCAAGTACGGTCAGCTGTCGGTTTCGCTCCGCGCTCTGTGAGGAGTCGTACTCATTTTTCACGAGCTCATGCGTGTCCAGTCCCAATTGGACAAGTCCTGTTGCTGTACATAAAACCGAAGCCTTTTCCTTCGGCATACCTTGTTCCAGCAAAAAAAGGTACAACAGCTCTAGACGATTTTCCGCCATGGAAGGAACGTCAACATAATGTTCTACATAGGAATGGGTGATTCTCTTGTAGATTTGTTCGATAATGGACCGAACTTCTTCTACATTCGGGGAAAGTTCTTTGCTCATGCGTCCTCCTCCACAAGCTGCACAACCTAAAGATGTCTGCCTGTTCCGTACTGTTCCTTACTCTTCGGTCTTCCTCTGCCGTCCGGTCAAAAGGCCGTCTCTACTATCATACCATACTTCTTCCATCAGGGACTAATTCGCTCATAAAAATACGGCTCGATTCGAATGGGAAATGTACTGCTTACAAAGGACTGGATATCCGAAGGGTCGGTCAAAGGTTTGTCATGCCCTGCGAGATTTCCCGTTGTCGATTGTATGGCAATCAATAGTCTCGATTCTTTTGGTGGATCCGTCTCCTCCAACAAGCGATAGTACACGGGCCCAACATTGTCTGCATAGGTACGCAAGTCGTATGTCAAACGGTAAAAATCTTGATAGACGGTGTTTAGCTCTACTTTTTCGGCAGGTTTCACCACAAAATCGACATAGATCGATGGGTTTTCCCATTTTATACGCTTAATATTATAATGTGTCGACAACCTTGTAAACAAATCAAGGGCATTTTGCTCGCTTAAGTGAATGGCTCGTGCCGACTGAAATGTCGGTATATCCGCTTGCATCCACTGATTTGTGGGAACGAGCGACAGCATCAGAGCCAAGAAAGTGGAAACAGCAATCGCCATCAACAATTGGCGCGGCATAGACATCCCTCCTCTCCTCCATTGTACAAACAAAAAAAGCAGGCTATGCCTGCTTCTTAGCAAAACGACTTGCTCTTTATTCGGTCGTATCCACGACGCCATGCTGCGAGTAAATTACTGCTTTTCCTCGCACCTTAATCGCAGAGGTGTGCTCAGTAAATTGAAAAATCATGACCTCGTCTTTATCGAGCTTCTCTGTATGATGAAAACGCGTATCAGTGCCTCTTGTTAATCCGATCACATGAACGCCATTTTCCTTCGCTTTGACTACGAAATAATCCTGATTAAATCCCGATGGTTGTGCCAATATGTTTCCTCCTGACCAATACGATATGCGAGTATGTCTAGTATGATGCCCCTTCTGACTCCAGTCGGCTCATGATCTTGTCTACATAGCGCTGTGTCTCTTGCGGCAATTGGTCAAACTTCGCTTCTAGTTCGTCATCACTGCTGATTCCCAGACGACTCATCCGACCTGGACCAGCATTGTAAGCAGCAAGTGCTACTTTCACATCTCCATCATAACGATCCAAGAGCGACTTCAAATATTTTGTTCCACCTTCAAGGTTTTCATCAGGGTCGTATACATTACGGACTTGCATGGCTTTTGCCGTATTGTCCATCAGCTGCATCAAGCCCTTCGCCCCTGCGTGAGATTCTACATTCGGATTGAAATTGGATTCGGCCCTGACGACCTCTCTCACTAGATCAGCGTCCACTCCGATCGCTTTCGCTGTCTGATCAATCTTGCCCAAAATTTCCGGGGTAGGAACAGATGGCCCTTTTGCAAAAAACAGGGACTGCTCATTTTGAATATGGGTAGGAATCTTCCAGTTCTTAGAACCATCTAACTTGGCTAAAATCTCCTGCGAACTGATAACCCGCTGGCCGGTTGTTGCTAGCTGGGACTGCAGGATGTCCGAGAAGAGCCCCTCGTCTCCATACGAAAGCGAAGAGGCGTCATAGGTTTGCGGCAATGTTTGCAAATATGGTTGAAGTGATACAGGCACCTTCATAGCATTGAACAACCCTTCCGTAGCTTGTCTACCTATCATTATAAAAAAGAAAGATCAAGAAGCCAATAGCAAAATGGTACTACTTGGGAGAGTAGCCATTTCACATAAAAAAGAAGCCTTTGCTCAAGGCTTCTGATCGTTATATGCAGATGGTCGGAATGCAGGGATTCGAACCCTGGACCTCACCCACCCCAAGGGTGCGCGCTACCGGGCTGCGCCACATCCCGACTGTACATCCGTACTATACAATATTTTACTTATAGAGTCAATATAATTTCCTTATTTTTGAATTTTTATGAGCGAATCAAGCTAAATACTTCTGCACGGGCAGCCGCATCTTTCTCAAACATCCCGCGAACAGCAGAGGTGATCGTTTTCGAGCCTGGCTTTTTCACGCCACGCATCGTCATGCACATATGCTCTGCTTCAACAACCACAACCACGCCATGCGGATCGAGCTTGCGCATAATCGCGTCTGCTACTGTCGATGTAATGCGTTCCTGCAACTGCGGGCGTTTGGCAACGGTATCAACCGCACGCGCCAACTTGCTCAGTCCAACCACGCGGCCCCCACGCGGTACGTAAGCGACATGCGCTTTACCGAAAAAGGGAACCAAGTGATGCTCACACATGGAGTAAAACGGAATGTCCTTCACTAACACCATTTCCTCATGATCTTCGCTAAAGACAGTCTCAAAATACTGATCTTCGTCTATATGCATGCCCTCAAATACTTCAGCGTACATTTTCGCAACTCGCTTAGGGGTATCGAGGACTCCTTCTCGATTAGGATCATCCCCTACTGCTTCTAGGATCATGCGAACAGCTTGCTGTATTTTATCCAAATCGACGTTCATCATTGTACCTCCTACGTAACGGCATACGCCTTGTTTCTCATCCAAAAGCTCTGCCTGCTCGCGATCAAAGCCAATCTTACCATATCGTTTTAAAAAAGACAAAAAAATATGCCAGTATTTTCATAGGCAAACTGTATGTACACAGAAAAAAACCCACATTTTATCAATGTGGATTTTTTTATGTAAGTGCTTCGTTCTCAAAAGAAACAACTACTTGATGGAGTCTTTGAGTTGTTTACCTGGTTTAAACGCAGGTACTTTGCTGGAAGCGATTTCGATCTCTTCACCAGTTTGTGGGTTACGACCTTTACGAGCCGCACGTTCACGAACTTCGAAGTTACCAAAGCCGATCAGTTGGACTTTATCACCAGTTTTCAATGCATCTGCAATTGCGTCAAGAACTGCATCAACTGCTTTTGTTGCATCTTTCTTGGTGAGTTCTGTGGTTTCAGCCACTTTTGCAATCAGTTCTGTTTTGTTCATTTTATTCACCTCCCCTCAAAGAACACCAAGTCCTAGCTATTATTTTTCTTAACCGAAACGAAGCGTTTTATACACGAATGGTTGTTTTTACCGATCTGACAAGCTTATAGTAATACACCGATTTCTTAAATTCAAGCCCCTCCTGTCGAAATTGAACGAAATACAAGAAAAAAAGGCATCTCGTCATGTCAGATGCCTTCCCTATATTTGTTGTTTATAGGACTTTGGAACTATTTATTAGAGTATGATCGCAATCAGGCCACCCGATCCCTCGTTGATGATTCGACCTAAAGTCTCCTGTAATTTGTATCTGGCGTTGTCTGGCATCATGGTAATTTTTGCCTGAATACCCTCTCTTACGATGGAATGGAGCGAGCGTCCAAAAATATCGGAGTTCCAGATGGAAAGCGGGTCTTTGTCAAAATCTTGCATCAGATAGCGGACAAGCTCCTCACTCTGCTTCTCTGTTCCGATAATCGGAGCGAATTCAGACTCGACATCCACCCGAATCATGTGAATAGACGGTGCTGTTGCTTTAAGTCTGACTCCAAAGCGCGGCCCCTGGCGGATTAGTTCAGGTTCGTCCAAGGTCATTTCATGCAACGACGGGGCTGCTATACCGTAGCCCGTACTTCGGACCATGTGCAATGCTTCCGCTACCTGATCAAACTCGCGCTTGGCATGTGCGAATTCCTGCATGATTTTCAACAAGTGATCCTTGCCATTTATCTCAACACCGACAATTTCCATCAAGATGCGGTCATACAGTTCATCTGGCGCGTAGAGGTCAATCTCTGCGATCCCTTGCCCCATATGCATACCAGCAAGAGAGGCTCTCTCTACGAAGTCATAGTCATTGAAGAAGCCGACGACACGGTCCACATCGCGTAACCGGCGGATATCCTGCACGGTCTCACGTACGGCTTCCTCGTAGTTCTGACGCAGCCAGTGCCCGTTTTCCAGCACCATTACCCAGCTCGGCAGATTGACATTTACTTCATGAACTGGGAATTCAAACAGAACTTCTCTCATGAGGAGTAAGATTTCCTGCTCTGTCATATGATCAACCGACAAGGCAACGACTGGGACATCGTATTTTTCCTGGAGCTGTACACGAAGGTTTTGTGCTTCGTCGGCGCGCGGACGCGTCGAGTTTACAACGATCACGAACGGTTTTCCGACTTCCTTCAGCTCGTTTACAACCCGCTCCTCTGCATCGATGTATCCTACACGCGGTATTTCCGCGATGCTGCCATCCGTTGTCACAACAATCCCGATGGTTGAGTGTTCCTGGATAACCTTGCGTGTCCCGACTTCAGCCGCTTCCTCAAATGGTACAGGCTCTTCATACCAAGGTGTATTTACCATTCTTGGGCCATTGTCGTCTTCAAAGCCCTTTGCCCCTTGCACCGTATAGCCAACGCAGTCAACGAGGCGGACATTGATGCTGAGTCCTTCTGTCACATGTACGTTAACGGCCTGATTCGGAACAAATTTGGGTTCGGTTGTCATGATTGTTCGTCCTGAAGCGCTCTGCGGCAACTCGTCTGTCGCTCGTATCCGCTCCGCTTCAGAGTTAATATTCGGGATGACAACTTGCTCCATAAACCGCTTGATAAAGGTAGACTTTCCCGTACGAACAGGGCCTACCACTCCGAGGTAGATGTCTCCGCCCGTCCGTTCGGCAATGTCTTTAAAGATGTCGACTCGTTCCACCATCGATGACCTCCTTCTATTTGTCTATTTTTACACTATGACCGATTTTCCGAATTATCCCTGACCGCCAGTATTTTCGTAGGGAATCTCGTACTAGTTTTGTGGACAGTACAAATATATGTATTTTTGCGTTAACTAGAACAAAAAAAACGACCCTGATCAGAGTCGTTTTTCGTAAAGCTAATTTAGTTTGAGAAGCCTTGGGTCACCATCGACCATTTCATATGGAAACGATTTCGCTGGCACAAACATCGAATGGCGTGCAAGAACGTACCTCGGGTCTGTTTTTTCCGGCACGGTTACTTTTGTATCCCGAAGCAATTGCGCGATATCCGAAGCATAGTCGATCCCGACTTGTCCTTCAGCGTTCATGACCAGTGGCAATAAGTAAGTCCCCATCGTGGACGGCACCTGCCACGCTTTTAACCCGAGCCGTTCATGATCGATGGAATAGTAGCCATTCCCCAGGTCAGCGAGTACAGGCAGCTTTTCGAAATGTCCCTTGTAACGGTCTACTTCGCTCTGTACATCCGCTACTGTACTGACAGCGGTCAAATGAATGAGCTTCACTGTCGGCTTTGTATCCACATCAATGAGTACGTACTTGTATACGCCACCTTTTTCAAATGCGTTCCCTGGTACATCCGGCATGTATTTAGGGATCATCCTACGGAAATCAATCTCGTATTTTTCAAAAATAGGAGTATCGAGGGTTTTCGTTACGATTGGCAATACTGCTGTGTCTTTTTGGAATTGCTCAATCGCTTTTTGTGTTGCTTCTACAAAAAAGGTACTAGGAATTTGATTCTCTGCTCTGCGTTCATCCGGATACAAGCATCCGGATAAAAGAGAAGACAGAATCGTCAAACTGATCACAAGCTTGAACGATTTTCGCCACGATTGCCACATCTTATGTACACACCTCTTACATTCCATCTTCATTTTCTTTGCGTTGTCGCTCGAGTGCAGCCGCTACCACTGATTTCAGCTTGCTTTCTGGAATCCTGACTGTACAATCCTTTTCCGTCGTTTTTGCCTGACAGGCCAAACGAATCCCATTGGCGAGATCCTTTTCAGGCAGCTTGCGTTTTTCTAGCGCCGTTGGCGGGCACAGCAGGCCATTCTCAACGACCACACGGCACATCAGACAAGATGCATGCCCACCGCATCTCTGCGGGATTACGACGCGAGCTGACGAAGCTACACCGACCAAGGTTTGCCCTGTCCGCGCCTTCACACTCTTCTTGCTCGGGAGAAAGGTTACTTTCCCCATTTTTTCACTTCCTTTACTAGTACGGCCGATGAGCTACCTTGACTGTTCCTGCTGAAACAATCTTTGTCTGGCAGCCTAATCTGTAGCCTTCTGCGCGTTCAGCCTTGCGCAATCGCAGTTTTTCTTCTGGTGTCACTTCGTTTAAGTACTCTGCTCCTTCTAGAACATGCGTACGGCATTGTGCACATACCCCTCTTTGGCAGGCATGGCCCCACACGATGTTGTTCTTTTTCGCAAGAGCAACAATGGATTCATTCAACTCGATCGAGACTTCATGACTGCCTGCACGAGTAAGTAATGTGATCGTTGACATCGATAATCCTCCCTAGACAAAAATCACAATCAAAATCATGACAAGCACGACGAGTAATAGTAAGAATGCGAAGGTCTTCACCAGGAACCGCAAAAACGCATTGGTTATTTTTCTGGCAAAGATCATAACTAAATTGCAGACGAACATGAGCCCAATGGCAATTAAGGAAATGTTCATCTTTGTCATAGGATCAATATACATCGGGACTGCAGCATCCTTTGCATTTTTTGCTTTATTATACCATACTTCCCCATCTTCGTCTGACGCTTGCGAACCTAATACTAGACATTCGCATAGACTATCGTGATGAATTCGCCCATTGGAGGGATGAAACGTTGAGTAATAAAGTAAATAATCGAAAATGGCGGAATCCATACGCGCCTATACCCAGCAAAAAATTAAGCGACCAAATCGAAAATGTCTCCCTTTCCATTTCACCGAAAAGAATCCTGCCCTCGGTTGATTTGCGCACCTCTGTTTCAAAAATGCGCCATAACATCAAAGGGATCGGCAGCACGATCCGGCAGGTAGAAGACACGATGGATTCGTTGTACGGGGCGATGGAGATGATGGAGAACCTCGGAAAACGCACGCCTGAGCCTGAGGTCGTTGCCGAAAAGCCTACTGGCAAACGCAAAGCTGCTCCAGAGCCACAAAAGGCAGCAGAAACAGCACCACAGGAATCAGGCTTAGGCAACCTTTTGGGCAATATAGATATCGGGCAATTACTGGGTCTCCTGCAATCCCCATTAGTCCAGAACCTGATTACACAGGTAAGCAGCAACTCCAAGGAACGAAAAAAAGAGGGATAAGATCCCTCTTTTTTTCTTGCAATCTGTAGGTCAGCCATGTCCCTGTAGAGCCATGATTGTTCCTAGTCTTACTGTATGACGGTTTTTGTTGCAGGTAACGGGCATAATCGCCCATTTCTCTTATTTGAGCAGCTTGGTCAAGGTGGACATGTCACTGAGATTGATTTCCTGATTGCGAAACATTTCAATGACCTTATCCTCCTTTTCAGGAGTTAATTGCTTGCCGCTAAGGGTAGCGAGTGTGCGAATGATTTGACGGAGCTTAGTCTCATCTTCAAAATCACTGCGCTTGACCTGACCGGCTAGTGAACGAAGCTTTTCTTCATCAACATTTTCCGTTGCTTTTCCTTGCAAGCGCTCAAAAAGTCGTTTCGACATATTATTCATGTGAAATCTCCTCCTGCACATGGGCTTTCACCCTATCGTATGTGCAGAAGCCTAAATCGGTGATACTTCATTCATGACTTATTCCGCATCAGGATTGAGGTATGCCATTTCAAAGGTTTTTCCGCGCCCCATCAGTTCTTCCACGCCTTGACGAGCTTCTTTTCCTTCAAACAGCATGCCATACAGAACAGAAGTGATTGGCATTTCCACTTGCTCGCGTTTCGATAAGGAAAAGGCTGCATTTGTTGTCCGAACGCCTTCGACGACCATCCCCATCTGCGCCAGTACGTCATCGAGTTTTTTTCCTTGTCCGAGCATATAACCTGCACGCCAGTTTCGGCTGTGTTTACTTGTACATGTGGCAATCAAATCGCCAACACCAGCTAGACCTGAGAACGTAAGCGGCTTAGCACCGAGCTTAATGCCCAGACGGCTAATTTCCGCCAAACCACGGGTCAACAGCGCTGCCTTAGCGTTGTCTCCGTATCCTAAGCCATCAGACATCCCTGCACCAAGTGCAATGATGTTCTTCAACGCTCCAGCGATCTCAGCGCCAATCAAATCCGGGTTAGTATACACACGAAAATTCGTATTCATCAGCAAATCCTGAGAGCGCAGCATGCTTTCTTCCGATTCAGACGCCATCACAACTGTCGTTGGTTGCCGTTTGACTACTTCCTCGGCATGGCTCGGTCCTGACAACACAGCCATTCTGGACGCAATCTCTTTCGGCACCTCTTCCGCAATGACTTCTGACATTCGCTTCAGACTTTCCAGTTCAAAGCCTTTTGTCGCATGAATCAAAAGTACATCCGGTTCTAAGTACGGAGCCACTTGCTGACAGATTTGGCGCATAGCATGGGAAGGAACAACGAGAAGAACAATTCGCTTGCCTATTACAGCCTCTTGAATGTTGGTCGTTGCCACTATGTTTGCTGAAAGCTTTTCTCCAGGCAGGTATTTTTCATTCACATGCTTGCTGTTTATTTCTTCTGCCAGCTTGGTATCCCGTACCCAAAGCGTAACCTGATGCCCGTTGTCCGCCAAAACAGTCGCAAGTGCCGTTCCCCAGCTTCCGGCCCCAATCACCGTAACATTTTGAATCAATACGTCCCCCTCCACTTTTTTCATGTCCGTTCGTACATTATCCCAGCTTCCGGTTGGACTTATCTCCTAGTTTCCGTTCGTTTCCTGAAAGAAGATTGCGGATATTATTATAATGACGAATGTAAGCAAAGATTGCGATCGCCAAGCTCGCCCAAATAAAGGAAATAGGTTTGTCCAACAAGTAAAGGGTGAATGGAATAACCGTTACGATAACCAATGATCCTAATGAAACAAAGCGAGTGATCGCAATGACTATGACAGCCAACACGGCAGCGATCAAAAAAGCCAAGGGAGAAAAACCTAACACGACACCTAGCGTGGTCGCAATGCCTTTCCCTCCGCGGAATCCAAAAAAGATCGGCCAATTGTGACCGGCGATAACAAACAAGCCTGCCACAGCATACGCTGCCGGGTCTCCTGTCATCAGGTGAGTCAGTCCCATCGCAGCTGTTCCTTTAAGTGCATCAAGAAGGAGAACGGCAATGCCGGGGCCTTTTCCTAACACCCTTAAGGTATTAGTTGCACCGGCATTTCCGCTGCCATGAGAACGTATGTCAATTCCTGCGACTTTTTTGGCGATAAGATAGCTAAAGCTAATAGAACCGATTAAATAGCTAATCACCCAGGATAATAACACCATGGCGTTTTTCTCTCCCTACGTTTTTTTCCGTGTCCAGATTCTAACTGGTGTGCCTTCAAACACAAAAGCTTCACGGATCTTGTTCTCTATGTAACGTTCATAGGAGAAGTGCATAAGTTCTGGATCGTTCACAAACAAAATGAACGTCGGTGGTTTCACTGTCGCTTGTGTCGCATAGTTGATCTTCAAGCGTTTGCCGCGATCAGATGGTGGAGGTGTACGGATCGTCGCATCTGTTACCAAATCATTGAGAACGCCGGTAGGAACGCGCATAGTATGTGCTTGTGCTACTTCATTAACCTTCGGCAGAATCGTATGGACACGTTGCTTCGATTTTGCAGACACATACATGATCGGAGCGTAATCCAGGTATTTAAATTCTTCGCGGATCAACTCTGTGAAGCGTTGCATCGTTTTGTCGTCTTTTTCAATAGCATCCCATTTGTTCACGACAATAATGACACCACGGCCAGCCTCATGTGCATAACCCGCGATCTTCTTGTCCTGCTCGATAATGCCCTCTTCCCCGTTAATGACAACAAGAACGACATCGGAATCTTCAATGGAACGCATCGCACGCATCACACTGTATTTTTCCGTTGTTTCATACACCTTCCCGCGCTTGCGCATACCTGCCGTATCTACGAGAATGTAGCTTTGGCCATCACGCTCAAATGGCGTGTCGATCGCATCACGGGTCGTTCCGGCAACTTCACTGACAATGACTCGCTCTTCACCGAGAATCGCATTCGTCAAGGAAGACTTCCCGACGTTTGGACGACCGATGATGGATACACGAATGATATCGTCTCTTTTCTCTTCGTCATCCTCTGCTGGGAAATGCTGAACCACGTCTTCCAGCATATCGCCCAAGCCAAGACCATGGCTACCCGAGACAGGGAATGGCTCACCCAAGCCCAAGGAGTAAAAGTCGTAAATATCCGCACGCATTTCCGGATTATCCGCTTTGTTCACCGCGAGTACGACAGGTTTTCCTGTCCGATTCAGCATTCGTGACAGTTCAACGTCCGCATCTGTCACACCTGTGCGGCTATCTGCAATCATAATGATGACATCTGCTTCGTCAATCGCAAGCTCTGCCTGGTAACGCATCTGTGTAAGAATCGCGTCGGTCTCGCCAAACTCAATTCCACCGGTATCAATCACATGGAAAGTATGAGTTAACCATTCACCTTTCCCGTACAGGCGGTCACGGGTTACTCCCGGCATATCCTCCACGATCGCGACTCGTTCGCCAATCAATCTGTTAAAAATCGTGGACTTTCCCACGTTGGGTCTCCCCACAATGGCTACCACTGGTAATCCCATAATCAACAACACTCTCTCTCATTTTACGTTTTGACTAGCTAATCATACCATACACTACTTATGCCGAACAATGATAAGGGTATCGTCGCTCACTTCATGCACCATCGCGTCCAGTATCTTTTCCAGCGTGAAAGCCGTTTGCTGCATCTTCTCCGTAGTAGATTCGATAAAAATCGGGACACCACCCGCAATCCTGTCTTTGTTCGTCGTAATCACCGACAAGATTAATCCTGTCATGGCCTACAGCTCCTTTTTCACCATTCTAGTCTTCGTTGGCATTCGGAAGACGCTTTCGAGAATCGGGACTGCACGAATGACGGACGTTGCGCGTTCCACATCTTTTTCTTGCGGTAATAAAAATACACCCAGTCTCCCTGACTGTATATCACGTTTTACCAATGGTGTTAGCGATGGCTCTCCCGTATCTGTATAAACGCCGAGCTGCGTCGCGACATCGTGCAATATCGCTTGCCGCTGTCCTGGGTGGGCAATCGTGACCTTGGCATTGGCATCCCTCGGTGTCAGAATAAAACCCACACCTTGCTCACGTATGATCTCTTGGGCATCTGCCAACCCGACGTTCATGATGTAAATGTCGTTCACATACAAGTCTCTTCCTTCCATTCTCACTTCCCCCGGCTCGATCTCTGCAATCAGCGACAGTGTTTTTCCAGAGCGCAGCTTGCGAGAAATCATCAAGGCGATGACACCCGCGATGACACCTCCCCACCAATGAAAAAGGATGGTAGCCGTCGTTGTCACCAAAGAAGTAAACATGACCATGTAATTGCGTCCTTCAAACACCATTGCGATTCCTTCGATATAGGGACCACCACGGGGCACTAGCTCCTGCTTATCGATCTCTGTGAGCGTAGTGCGTTCCATGTTCCTGACATCGCGGAATTGCTGAGCAGCCACCGTCAAAAATGTGACCGCCGTGTAATTCTCCTTGAGCAGGGCAGGAATCGCTAACGCTCCGAGCGCGGATGCAATCACCCCAAGTGAAATGTGAATAATTTTTCCGTGGGGATAGGTTGGATATTGTCGATAATCCGTTCGCAAAAGATGAATCCGGCACATAATCCCGAATAGGAAGCCCAGAACTAAAGGAAAAACATATTCATAAGCTAGCAATTCCTTGAACACCCTAGCGTCACCTGCCCGTATCGGAATGGGAAGACTCTGTTTCTGTTCTACCAAGAATACGACGAATCGCAGACCAGACGATGCTGACGAGAGCCCATAGTGATATGCCACTCCACAAGAGATCTTGCGCATACTCCGATCCCCATTGACAGGAACCCGACAATTTCCAAAAATAAAGCGAATGTATCGCATCTGCGAGTGGCATGGCGAGCGTGAGCTGAAACAGCTGGCCCAGATTCGTTCTGCTCATCAAAAAAATCGTACTGACTCCAACAGCGGGTACGATGATCCTCTCATCCCAAAACAGCAAGATCGGATCGGTAAAAAACAGCCAGCGCAGCCAAAATAGCAAAAGGGCGGTTGCCAGCGCACTCAGCAAGTACAATCTGCGTATTTTGGACATGAGCTTGGTGTAAAGGACAATACTTGCGATCAGTGGCAATATCGTTCCACTTAGACTAACTTGAATGGGGGCAAAATAGATTTCCCAGTTCACAAACGTACAAATTAAAAACGCACTGATCACTGCGAGCACTCGTCTGCGTTCCATCTTCATGTTTTGCAGCTGCAAGTCAAAGCTTCCCATCCAGACAAGACACAGCAAAGACCACTGGATGAGGATCGCAACGGTTCCCTCGTTCATGTTCATCTCCTCAAAATGATGGTTGTCTCCCCCAAAAGTATGCCTCAACCAAGGAAATTTCATGAATCGAATGCTCGTCCACTAACTAACGTTGCGCCAGTCTCTCCAATTGGATGTGACGAAGCCTAGCTCTCTCCGCTGTTTTTCCCGTGATCATAACAGGAGTACAAACTGCGTCTGCCAGACCTTTCATACCTAGCGCCGTCATAGCCACACGAATTTGGTGATGCCATCTGTCGACGGTAGACAAGCATTCTTCCAGAGATTCGCGTTGAACCAGACGCAGCATTGCCCCCGCCATCCCGACAGCAGACGCGCCTAAAGAAGCGGCTTTGACTACATCGAGTCCATGACGAACACCGCCTGTTGCTATGTACGACATTCCCGGATGACCGACAGCATTCGCTTCCAGCAAGCTCTCTACCGTCGTGAATCCCCAATCTTCAAACATCGCGTGAGGATGATCACTACGCATATTTTCGACTTGAGCAAAATTTGTTCCGCCCCTTCCACCCACATCGATGGTTCTGATCCCGATTTCTATGAGTTTCTCGATTGATTCCTTCGCCATGCCAAAACCGACTTCTTTGACCATAACCGGTACATCCAGACTCTCCCTGATTGCTTGAATCCTCTCGAGATAGCCGCGAAAATCCCGATCTCCCTCTGGCATCAGCAGCTCTTGCATGACATTCAGATGCATTTGCAGTCCGTTCGCTTCTATCATCTCCACCGCTGCTGTTGCCTGCTCCACTGTCGCCTCCGCCCCAACATTTGCAAACAAGATCCCCTGTGGATGTTCCCTTCTGACAATCCGATAGCTATCCGTAACATCCGGATCACGCAGAGCCGCCATTTGTGAGCCAACAGCCATAGCCAGATTGCGTTCCCTCGCAATGATCGCCAGTTTTTGATTGATTTGCGTAGTCCCACCAGCTCCACCCGTCATCGCATTAATCATAATCGGTGAGGAGAGTCGTAAGGATGCAATCTCGGTGTCCAGTGAAGTTTCAGCAAATGCTGCATTCGGCAAGCTGTTTGGAACAAAGCTAACATCATCAAAACTATTCGCACCATTTTCCCCAGTAACAAGAGCATTTCGAATATGGTCCAGTTTTCTAATCGAACGACGATCCATTCTACCCCTCCTAGACTTTCACTCCCAGAAAAAAGGGATACGCCAGAGCGTATCCCCATGAGTCCTACTTTTTATCTTACTTGAACTTGTCTTTCAGATCACCGAACAACTCGCCCAATGTCACGCCCATTGGTTGGTTGTTTTCTTGCGTGAATTGTTGCTGTTCACGCTTACTCGCACGTTCTGCCTGCTCCACACGGTCTTCTTCTACTGCACGGATGCTGAGGCTAATGCGCTGTTCTTGTGGAACAACATCCAAAACTTTCACTTGTACTTCTTGGCCCTCTTTCAAAACCTCACTCGGTGTATTCACCCGGCGATTTGCAATTTGCGAGATGTGTACCAGGCCTTCGATTCCAGGAGCCAGCTCAATAAATGCACCGAAGGACACCAAACGTTTTACAGTTCCATTCAAAATAGAGCCCGCTTTGAAATCTTCTGCAACGTTCGCCCATGGACCTGCTTGCGTTTCCTTAATGCTAAGGCCAATGCGCTCGTTTTCACGGTCAATTTTGAGGACCTTCACTTGCACCTTGTCGCCTTCCTTCACTACATCGGACGGCTTATCTACACGGTTCCAAGCAAGTTCAGATACGTGAACCAATCCATCAACACCACCGATATCCACGAATACGCCGAAATCAGTCATGCGCTGAACCGTTCCTTCCAATACTTGACCCACTTGGATTTTATCCATAATGGATTGCTTTTGCACTTTTACTTCGTCTTCCAAAACCGCTTTGTGGGACAGGATGACTTTATTCTTTTCCTTATCCATTTCTACTACTTTCAAAGCCAATGTTTTGCCTTTGTAATCAGAGAAATCTTCAACAAAATGACGCTCTACCATGGAAGCCGGAATGAAGCCGCGAACGCCTACATCAACAACCAGGCCGCCCTTCACTACTTCTTTCACGGACGCTTCGATGATCTCACCCGCTTGCATTTTTTGCTCAAGATCAGACCAAGAAGATTCCATCGCTACGGCTTTCTTGGAAACAACGAGCTCTTCTTTCTCGTCGTTTAGCTTGATGACTTTCACTTCGAAAGTATCACCAACCGCTACTACATCAGATACCTTTTCAACATGCAGTGGAGACAGTTCGCTGATAGGAATCAGACCATCGTACTTGTAACCTAGATCTACAAGCGCTTGTTTGTCCTCAACTTTTGTTACGGTTGCTTTTACGACATCTCCTACGGAAATGGTTGTTGCATCCGTCAAGCTTACGTTCGTTTCTTCCATCATTCAAAAGACCTCCTTAATACCATCCAGTCCCAAACGTCTATGTACAGGTTGTGTACAACCTCACTACACGAAGCGGGAGCATGTATATTTTTAACTGTCGCCTGATGGCTGGCAGTTAGTACTGATGAAGCCAGTAAGTTCCAGCAGATTTAGTATTTGTCCCTTTAGCAATTCTATACCGTTTGCTAAGAGAGATGCTGGTTCCGTAATTGCTTGATGTGCTCCATAATCAGATCGCTCGCTTCCTTCAACGTATCAGCGCTTGATTTGGCCTCGCGCAGTTGAGTCAGATCGATCGGTTTACCGTAAACGATCTTAATGGAACGAAACGGCCGATATGGCCCGATAATGGCTACCGGAATGACCGCGGCTTCTGATTTGAGAGCGAACATCGCCACACCCGGCATCGCTTCCCCTGGTTCCCCTGTTTTGCTGCGGGTTCCCTCAGGAAAGATTCCAAAGATTTTTCCATCTTCCAGCAATTTGAGAGTCGTGCGAATGGCCGCACGATCTCCTGCACCCCGTTTGACCGGAAATGCACCGAATTTGGTAATGAGAAAGGATATGACCGGAATTTTGAACAGCTCTTCTTTGGCCATGAAATGAACCTGACGCTCGATACCACTCCCGAGAAGCGGTGGGTCCCACAAAGAAATGTGGTTGGCACAAAGGATCACTGGGCCTTCCTTAGGTATATGTTCACGCCCGATCACTTGCCAACGAAAGACAAGCGAAAAAATTATGCGAAAAAAACCTCTGAATAAACGATAGTAACTCAATGGGTTGACTCTCCCGTTCGCTCGCAGATTTGCAAGATGCGATCGACCACCTGATCAATGGTCATTCCTGTTGTGTCTACCAAAACGGCATCTTCCGCCTGGCGCAACGGTGCGACTTCTCTCTGCATGTCCCGTCGATCTCGCTCTTCGATTTCTTTTTCCAGCTCAGCCAAGTCTGTCTGGGTACCTTTTGCGAGTAGTTCCTTCCAGCGGCGTTCTGCACGCTCTTGGATGGAGGCCGTCAGAAATATCTTCACATCTGCATCAGGCAAAACATGAGTACCGATATCTCTACCGTCCATGACGACATTGCCTTGCGTCGCCAATCGTCGCTGGAGCACAAGCATTTGTTCACGTACGGAACCGTAGCTCGCTACAATGGAGGCGTACTGGCTCACTTCTGTGGAACGTATCCAGCTTGTGGCATCGATTTCATTCCAGTATACATGTTGCTGTCCGTTTTCCCGAACCAGTTGAATCCTGTTTTTTTGCAAAAGTTCGGAAACTGCAGACTCATCGTTGATAGGGAGCTGATGATGGTGGACTGCCCAAGCGAGGGCACGATACATGGCACCCGTGTCAATGTACACGTATTCCAGTTGTCCCGCTACTTTTTGGGCGACAGTGCTTTTGCCTGCTCCCGCTGGTCCATCAATGGCAATGTTCATTACTTCTCACCTGCTATGTACGTTAGTTCGGATGGGAATAAAACAAGAAAAGCTTCTGTCGAAGCCCTTTCCCATTCTTTGTGTGATGAAAAACGATATTGCGTTTTTCGGATTTGGCTGTGACCACTATCGGTCTACAAAAAACGATCCAAGACCGTTTTCTATGTTATCTATAATAGTACCATAGTATGGAAGCATGCGCAAACCTTTAGGGCTCTCTGGACACGCCTTCCAAGCGCTCTGTTTCGATTAATACTAGTCTTGCGGGTACGTACTGAATGAGGACTTCGCCTACGGTCAGTACAATCGCACATACGACAATTCCAATCATGATGCCTTTTTCTACCCGTTTGGAAAAGCTGCGAAAACGATCGTTGTACTGACTGGTCAATAGGGTCACTTCCTCTGATGAAGCGTCAATCCACAACGCCTTTTTTGCGAAGCTCTAGCTGTCTCTCGTAACACGCTCTAACCACTTTTGCCCGATCTTGCTCACTGATTTGGGTGAACTTACCCGAAATCCATTGGTGCAAACCTTTTTCTTCCGCCGGTTTTTGTCTGACGATTTCCATCTCAACAAAAGCATGTTGAACCTGTCCATTTTTGCTTGGAAGGGAAATCCAGACCTGCAAGTTGTCTTTTTCCTTCAAATGATAGCTTTCCTCACAGCTAAAAGACAGCCCACCACCGCTGATATCCAGCGTTCGTGCCAGAAAATGATAGCGTCGAATCGGATCATCCAGTTTGACTGCGATGTCTACTGTGGTGTCAATTCTCAAGTAGTTTCGTCGCTGTGTGCGCACAATCTCCTCTTTCGCTGGGAGTTGCAAAAGCAGTACAGGAATGTGGTTGTTTTGCCTGCCGACAATCGCAGAGCGGAATTCATAGCGTGAGCCATCCTCGCCAACATACCAAACCAAGCATTCTGTCCCTGGTTGAAATATCCCAGTCCGTCCAGTGTTTTCGCTGGTTGGCAACTCGATGAAAGCTACATCATCCTTCAAATCAGCCACTCGGCTTTTGAACGTTTGCAGCTCCATTTCTTCTGAGGAACTCGTGAAGTTTAGTCTGATTGTTTGTCCTATTCGTGGAAGCATCATAAAGTAAATGTTCCTCCCCTTCCCTATCACCCTTTCCATTATATACCCTTTTGTTTCGAATCAGCAAATAGGGAAAGCCGCTAAAAAACTAGCTTTCCCCCTGATTTTTCAAACGCTATTGTCCCTCGTTCTGTGCTGATCCCGTTTCCATTTTCACAACTTCTTCTTCTTCTCCATTCATGGCGTTGATATAGACCATGTACGAATTTCCTTCAAAGCTACCTGTCATTTCCCATGTCAATACTTCTTTTCCATCGTTTTTCCCTTCGATGAGAGCAAGGCGTTGATCCGTCACTTTTACACTCGGATTGACCTTTTTCCTTGCTTCTTCTTTCGTGAGACGAGGCTCGGAGATAATTCTCTTTTTGTGATTAAACAGATACTCCGTCGAGTTAAAGGCAGTAACCTCTCCATTGTCCAACGCGATCTCGACGACCACCCCGTCAGGATAAATTCTGACGCCATCCTGAACAGGCACAAACGTAAAGAGTGCGTTGCGGTCGTAGCTGTCAATCTCGGAGACCTGCATATTGTCAAATCCGTGGTTACGCAAGAACACGCGACCTTTTTCTTCCGCCTGTGTCATGTCCAGCTTTTCCTCACCAACCCCACGCTCGTTCATCATCCAAACCACTTTACCGCCGCGTTTGGTGACATCGAGGTTAATGCCTGTCTTGTGTCCTTTTGGCGTGACACGTACACTATACGCCGAGTATTCCTGCCCCTTGCCGTTCTCATTCACTTCTACTTTCGCATCCCCTGGCTTCAACCCGAGAAACGCCAGTGCATTCTTCTCTGCTTCCTCTTTGGTGGCTGCTTTGCCATCGATCCCTTTGATTCGCTGCTGCTTTTTCTTATCGAGACTCTGTATCCCGACGCCCCAGTCTAAATCAGGGTATTCCTGCACTTTTTTCTCAATGGTTTGGAAGCCATCGATGATGGAATTGTCCTCTTTGCTTTTATTGGAGGCCAATGCCGTCTCGACATCCATCCACCTCAATTGTTTGTCCATCGCGAGGGTTTGTACCTTGCGTAGCTCATCCTGGATATCCTTTGCTTGGGTGTGCAGGCTCTTCAATGTCTTGTATTCACTCTGGCTCAATGGCTGCTTGTCCAGATCACGCACAGCGACGCGATAAGAAAAATCTGCGACCCTCGACAGCATTTCTTCGGTTTTGCTAAACGCCATCAAGGTCAGTGGGAGTTGTCCGACATCCGCTTGTGCCGCATAGGAAAGCCGCCAAACACTCGTCAAAATGGGGGTCATTTGTCTGCGCGAGTTGACTACCAGCGATTTGCCAAGCTCATCGTGCAGCTTGTCCACATGATAAGTGAGATCGTGAAAAGCTCGTTGATATGAGTTTTCCGCTTTGATCAGGACCGAGTTCTTCTCATTGTGCTCCTGATATCCCCACACGCCAGCGCCTATTAAGGCAACCAGGGCAATGGGAAATAACACACGTGCTGTTGCTCCATATACCATCCCTTGCCACTCCTCCTTTGATTACGTATCCATCATCTGCAAAAGATGTGTTTCCCGATCTTTTTGACCTGCGGCCTGGTCCAAATCCAACCGGATGTTGCTGTATCCGGATTAAAATAGTACGTGCAGCCTCCCGTCGGGTCCCAGCCATTTAGCGCATTCTTCACTGCTTTCGTCGCACTTTCATTCGGTGTCAGCCATATTTGACCATCAGCAACTGCTGTAAAAGCACGTGGTTCGAATATTACAGCCGAGGGCGTATCAGGAAACGAAGGACTCTTGACGCGGTTCAAAATAACGGCTGCGACAGCTACTTGCCCTTCAAACGGCTCTCCTCTTGCCTCCCCGTAAACAGCATTCGCCATGATTTTCAAATCATTGTCAGAGACCCGTGAAGGATGAAAGCTGGCTTGGGTTTTGGCAGTATTTTTCTTTGCAGCAGGTGCAGCCATCTGCTGTTCTTGTACGGCAGCTACATTCTTTTCTTTCCAGACAACCTTGTATCCACTCAAGCCAGCTGCTACCAACATCACTAACACACCTGCGATCCAGATTGTACGCACGGCTGAATCCTCCTTGGCATGTATTGAAATCTTTGCATAGTGTTGGTGGAGGAAGAATGGATTATGCATGTAAATCTGGATATAGAAAAAGACCGATGCTATTTGCATCGGCCCACATAGATTTGTCACGCTTTTTCAGTTGGGAAAGGAAAAGATCAGGACTCGTCAATCCGAAAATGCTTATCGTTGTCACACAGGCATTGCTTGAACCCTGTTTCTATTTGCCCTCCAGGTTCTCGATGACCACGCAGTGTAAACTTTTCTCCACATACATTGCATTGAATTGTCACTTTTGCTCGTTCGGTTTTTAGCACGTACGTCTCCTCCTTACCGTCTATTGTGGACGTGAAGAGAGGTTTTTAGAACCGAAATCGTGTGCTCTTTGTACCTTTTTTAAGCCCTGCCACCACAAGACGAGCATGAATGGTACAATCACGACCAACCAGTTTTGCACTGCCAAAAAAATCACGTTGTACAGGGCATGCAAGCCGATTGGCAAGGTAATCGACATCCATAAAAAAAGCCGCTCATGTTTGGCGTCCTTGGAAAACTTGGCCCGTCCGAGATAATAGCCCATCCACACCGCAAACAACGCATGGCTGGATACCGGCAGAAAGGCACGCCAGATGGCGATATTCGTTCCGTTGATAATGAGGTAGAACAAATTCTCCAGCGTAGCAAAACCAAGTGACACCGCAACCGCATAAACAATTCCATCGTATGGCTCATCAAATTCCAAATGTTTATAAACCGTAAAATAGATGACCATCCATTTAAAAAATTCTTCCACGACAGCGGATTGGAAAACTTCCGCGACAATGCCATCCCGCCAGTTCCATTCATTCTGCATGATGTACTGGAGCACCATAATCGGTACAACCAGCAGCATCCCAAAGATAAACGACCGGATCACCATCGAAATCGGCTCCGGTTCGAGACTGTCACGCAGGTAAAAGTAACTTAAGATGGCGATACCGGGGGCAACTGCCGCGCCGATCAAAGCAATCATCTTTTATTACTCCTTTACACAAGACTATTGTTCATCGTACCATGAATACTGGTTGATGAAAACCCGCTACAGGAGAGAGATCATGTCAAAAAAAATTTTGGTAGTGAACACAGGCGGTACGATTGCCATGTCTGTCGATGACTCAGAAGGCGTAAAGCCATTGGATGATCAAGCAGTCAACAAAATCCTTCCTTTTTTAGAAAAACACGCGGATGTCACCATGAAAAATGTACTCAACCTACCTAGCCCTCATATGACTCCTGCGATCATGAATCAGCTGCGACTCGATATTGAGGAAGCCTTTCACAATGATCACTACGATGGCATTGTCATTACCCATGGGACTGATACGTTGGAAGAGACCGCATACTTTCTCGACTTGACTTTATCGGTTAACGTCCCAATTGTCGTTACCGGAGCCATGCGCAGCAGCAATGAGCTCGGAGCGGACGGCCCTGTTAATCTCATTTCTTCCGTTCGTGCAGCCGCAGATTCCTACAGTTTGAACAAAGGCGTTATCGTTGTGTTTAATGATGAAATTCACGCAGCACGTCACGTAACTAAAACACATACGAGCAATGTCGCTACCTTTCAGTCGCCACAATACGGACCGATTGGAACCATTGCGAAAAAGAGTGTGCAATACCACCATGCTCCATTGGATCGAGAGCATTACGCCATTACCCATGCTGATGCGAATGTACCGCTGATCAAAGCAGTTGCAGGCATGGAGCCCGCTTGGCTGCAGTTTTTATTGGAGCAACACATTGATGGACTGGTCGTAGAGGCGTTTGGATTAGGAAATCTTCCTCCCGCTATCATCCCTACCCTGCAGCAACTACTCGACAAAGGCATACCCATCGTGCTCGTCTCCCGGTGCTACAATGGCCAGGTACAGGATATCTATGACTATGAAGGTGGAGGCCGCAAACTAAAAGAGATGGGCATCATCTTCTCCAATGGCTTGAATGGGCAAAAGGCTCGTCTCAAGTTAATTGTAACGCTGCAAAAAACACGGGATTTCAACGAGCTGCAGCAGTTGTTCGACCAGTAATTAAATGACTACAACCTCCTGGCTCTTCAGGAGGTTTTTTTTGTTTAATGAACTGTACGTTGCTGTTGTGGTGGGGCGGAAACAGGAGAAAATACTCAGCTTCTAGGGCCACCCCCTGTGGGATTGACTGCCCGCCTCCATGCAAAAAGCGAAACCGCGGCCAAAGTGGTCCTCTCAGGATGTGCCTCAGAGGTGGCCGCTTAAGGGCGTGTTTCGCTTTTTCCATTCCGTCTCGGTCGGTGTCCCTAAGATCTTCGCTTATTTCTCCTGTTTCCTCTACAAGCTTTCCGTGTTTAACCGAGTTTTAAGTGCCTTAAAAGAATGAAGATTGTCACCGGTTACGCCAGAGAAGAATATTTCCAGACGTAGCGACTTGTGGAGTCCTACCAAGCGGAGAAGGGATTTGCGGGCAAAAGAAACGCAACGTGCCCATACTACGAAGCGGCTACCACTTTTGCCGTTTCCCGCAAATCCCTTCGGAGCGGGCAGTCTCACCCCCTAGCAGGACGGAGCCTGGAGCCTAGACTGGAAATATTCTTCTCTCCACTAAAGCCACATCACAAACGCCAATAAAAAAAGGCCCCGCCAAAACGGCGAAGCCATGTTTTCTCAATATATGGAGGGTTGTTTGGAAAATTATACCCAACCGCGGAAGCGAGAAGCTTCTGCCATTTTGCGGGCACCAACCATGTAAGCAGACAGACGCATATCAATACGACGAGTTTGCGACATGTTGTATACATTTTCAAACGAACGAACCATTACTTTTTCCAACTTCTCTTCTACTTCTTCTTCAGACCAGTAGTAGCCTTGGTTGTTTTGTACCCACTCGAAGTAGGAAACAGTCACACCACCGGCACTTGCCAGTACGTCTGGAACCAGAAGAATTCCACGCTCAGTCAAAATCTTGGTCGCTTCCAAAGTAGTTGGGCCATTTGCCGCTTCTACTACGATTGACGCCTTGATGTTGTGAGCATTTGCAGCTGTGATTTGGTTTTCAATCGCTGCCGGAACCAAAATATCGCATTCCAGTTCCAAAAGCTCTTTGTTGGAAATCGTGTTGTTGAACAGTTTTGTAACTGTACCAAAGGAATCACGACGATCCAGCAAGTAGTCAATATCCAAACCGTTCGGATCATGCAGGGCACCGTAAGCATCAGAGATACCTACAACTTTAGCACCTGCGTCATGCATGAATTTTGCCAAGTAGCTACCAGCGTTACCAAAGCCTTGTACAACTACGCGAGCACCTTTTACGTCGATGTTGCGACGTTTCGCTGCTTCACGGATGCAAATCGTTACACCTTTTGCAGTAGCTGTTTCGCGGCCATGGGATCCACCCAGCGCAATTGGTTTACCCGTAATGAAACCAGGCGAGTCAAATTCACGGATACGGCTATATTCGTCCATCATCCACGCCATGATCTGTGAGTTCGTAAAGACGTCCGGAGCTGGAATATCTTTAGTAGGGCCCACAAGCTGGCTGATTGCGCGAACGTAACCGCGGCTCAGTCTTTCCAGTTCGCGGAAGGACATTTCACGCGGGTCGCAAATGATACCGCCTTTACCACCACCATATGGCAGGTCGACGATACCTGCTTTGAGGCTCATCCAGATAGAAAGTGCTTTAACTTCATCCTCAGTAACTTCCGGGTGGAAACGAATGCCCCCCTTGGTCGGACCTACTGCATCGTTGTGCTGTGCACGATAGCCCGTAAATACCTTTACTTCGCCATTATCCATGCGAACCGGAATACGTACAGTCAAAACGCGTAGCGGTTCCTTCAAGAGTTCAAACATCGATTCTTGGTAACCTAGTTTCTCCAGTGCTTCCTTGATCACCGTTTGAGTTGAATGGAGCAAGTTCAATGATTCTTGCTTTTCTTTCCCTTCGGTGCTTTCGGTTACCACGTCTTGATTACCCATTACTTACCACCTCAAAAATGTTTTCGGTCAATGCCGCCTTTAGTATACACGCTTGTATCATTTATGAGAAGCTTAAAAATGTTTTTTTTCCATTTCGAAAACGTTTTCGTGCCTTGTTTTGCATAATCATTCAATTATTTACCATCCATTTTGAAATCGCTTTTACAGACTGCATTTTTCACAAACAGCTTCAAATGCACGTCCAGTCATGCTTGTATTGTCCCCAAACTTGTTTCTTTCATTACAGGAATAGTGAATTTATGCCATAATGGAAACAGTAATGGTGGAAGTTTATTCATGGAGGTGTTTTTATGAAAAAAAAGTCTATTTTGTTTGTTTTTGCCCATCCCGATGACGAAACGTTTGCTTGTGGGATTTCCATTTCCAAATATAGTGAAACGAAAATGGCCAGCACTCATCTCTTGTGTGCAACAAAAGGGCAAGCAGGAAAAGCTGGTGAACCACCGTTATGCTCACCCGAAGAGCTCCCCCGCTTTCGCGAGCAAGAGCTTCGCGACGCTTGTGCCATACTCGGGTTCGATCAGGTAGACGTCTGGGAATATCAGGATAAGTTCCTAAACTCAGTGCCTGTAGATGAGCTCGTTACTCGTATCCATCAGGCCATTCACCAGATCCAACCGGAAATCGTCGTCACGTTTGCACCGCATGGCATCTCCGGACATCCTGACCATTTGGCGATTAGTCATGCTACCACCCAGGCTGTCCTCTCTTTAGGCCCAGATATGAGTGTGCGAAAGCTTTATTACGCAACTCGCTCGTCCGAAGAAGGATTTGGTACAATAAAGCCTCCCTTTACGGATCCAATCGAGAGCATTACGACGATCATTCACGCCCCCGAATACATGCAAAAAGTCGCAGATGCCTTGCGGGCGCACAGAACACAGCACCTATCAGTAGAACGCGTTTTCCCAGGGGTAACAAAAGGCGAGCACCATTCTGTTCCGCCAAACAATCATTACATCTTGGCTTGGCACAGCCTTCCGAACTATACCATTCAAGGTAAAGAGGCTGATTTTTTTGACGGCCTAGCATAATCTGTACAGACAGCAACAGCACCTAGTTGGTTGACTAGGTGCTGTTTTATATTCCCAGACATTTCGTTCCGATTACGTGAAATGCCTGCATATTTCTTTTACAGCATCGTCGGCAACGATCACTTTCCCGTATTCTTCCAACACATAAATCGTTATCGGCGTCGCTTCTCCGTACTCAGAGAGGATCGCAATTAACTTGTGATAACGCTCCTGATCCAAGTCGACTTCCTCCAGCACCAGATGATATTTCCCCTGGTAGAAGTAGGCAGCTCCGCCATTGGTCAAAAGGGCGTTAATGCGATGGGCAGCTTCAACCATATGCTCAAAGTCCCGGAAGGCATACATGATCAGATCGCTTTCTTCCAACGTGACCTCTAGCTCGTATACATCATCGTCTTCGAATTCTTCTTCTTTTCCGTCCTTTGAGCCCGTCTTGCCACGCGTTACGATTACGACCATTCCCTGAGCTGGCAAGGCGAACACTTCAACTGCAACAGGCCCTGATACCTCAAACCCTAATTCGTGATAAGCCTGTTCCATCATGTCGTTGAACAGTTCATGAACTTTAGGAATGTCACGCCACATGTCTTCTTTTTCTATCCCGCGCTCTGTGAGGTCGTCAAAAGTTAAAAAGATTCGTATTTTATCTTGACCAAGGCGTTCAACACGCATGACTGTCCCTCCTCGCCATCCAGTCGTACTACAAAATATGATGGTAAGCCTGTAAGAGTTCTCCACATTCTCCGGCGAATACCTGTTGGCATTCATCCATTTTTTGATGGACTGGAAAATAAGGGGTAGTCCTATCATATCACATTTAGTTACTGGAACAAAAGCTACCATGACACCTACGCAGCATTCGCCTATCGATGTCGAATCCACTCACGAAAAAAGAAACTTTGTTGTTGCCTGTCATTTCCTGCGCTTTCCCAGGAAAAGTTCCCCCTCATGGTTCTTCTTCTGTATTTATATTTGGCTCTGCTAGTTCGGGTTCCTTCTCATTCATAAAGGTTTGTACATGAAAAAACGCCCAGAATCAGGCGTTTTTCTACTTCTCATATTCACGTAGCCGCTTTTGAATCCAAATGGCCGCCTGTGTTCCATCCCCCATGGCAATCGACACTTGCTGAGAATGCTGATTGATATCGCCGACAGCCCATAGGTTGGGATGATCGGTTTCTTTTGTTCGCGGATTCGTATGAATGTGGCCTTTTTCATGAATTTGCACGGAAAAACCACGCAAAAGCTCTGTTAAAGCATGAGCACCAGGAAAGGCAAGAAACGCTCTTTCTGCAGACAAGCGTTCACCTGAAGAGAGCTCGATTTCTTGCAATTGCCCCGACGTATGATGAAGGGCACATACTTTTTCCTCCCGATACATAATCCCTCGCTGACTTAGTCCAGAGACAGCCTGCGTATCCACCTGCACTTTTGCATGGTTAATCACGGTTAACTTGTTTGTATAATAAATAAGTTCATCGGCCATCGAAACAGCGTGTGGGCCCGCTCCAATGATTGCCGTGTCTTTCTCAACGGTTTCATAGCCGTCACAGTCGGGACACAAGAAAATTGATATTCCTACACAATCGGAGAAGCCAGGGATCGTTGGAAACGGATCGCGAATGCCGGATGCCAATACCAGCGTTCGCGAAGTAAGCGTATGTATGCCACTTTTCGTACCTATCGTAAATAAGCCGCTTGAATCAGTAGCAAGCTTTGTTACCTCATCTGTTATCAAGATTGCGCCGTATTTTTGCGCTTGCTCCCTGCCCGCTTGACGCAAAAAATCGCCACTAACCCCCTCCGAAAATCCGAGAATGTTTCGGTAGGCTTTGGCGACTGTTGATCGACCACCCGGCATGTCAATGACTGCAACGCGTCGAAGGCATCTTGCTAGTTGGATTGCGGTTTGAAGCCCCGCAATCCCGCCGCCGACAATGACGGTATCATACTCCACTTGCATCCACCTGCTTATCCTTTTCCCGATAGCATTGCCAGTGGAGCACGATCTCATTACTGAACGAGGGGAACCCAGACAATTTTTCCTTCAACGAGCCCTGCTTCTGAATGAAGTCTGTTATATTTTGCGATTCGTCCTACGTTCGAATTATTTCCATAGTACTTTCGTGACAGCATAAACAACGTTTCACCCTTCTTCACCACATGCTTGACGACCTTCGATTTTGTTGTAGGCGGTGTTGAAGCTTGTTTTCCCGGTATAGCTACTTTGCTAGTAGAAGTACTCGCGATCTGGTTTGCCTTGTTTACAGGTGTACCAGTCGAAGTTTGAGCTGGGACTGGGCTTACAGCAGGTGTCTGTACGCTTGTGGTCGCCTTCACTGCAGGCTCAATTGATTTTGATTTGATCGTTTTCACCTTGGCAGGTGGGGTGGTCACGCTTGCACTGGGATCAGGCGTAGCATCTAGAACGACAGATACAGGCTCCTTTTCCCCTGCCTTGCTTCCTTGCGAAGTGGTACTCGCTTTACTAACATCTTTCACTTCAACACTACCAGAAGCTGCTGACTCGTGTGGGACATTGGCCCTGTACAACTCAAGACCAATCAACCCGAAAAAGACGAGTCCAAACAAGTATAATCCCGGTTGAATCCACTTTTTAAACGAGAACGACGCTTTAGGGCGAGTATGACGGGAGCGTCGGGGTGGTAATGGATTATGCTCGAGATTCACTCTTCCTCCCCCTTTTTCTTGATCGTATTTTGTAAATAAAATGCTAACATGACGTCAATAAGGATATGAGCCACAATCGAGGGCCAAAGGGACTGAAAGTGGGAAAACAAGAGTCCCAAGATCCAGCTTGTACCAAATACACTTATGATCATGAGCGGCTTTTTCAAATAACGTACGTGGATCAGTGTAAAAATAAGACTGCTCCAAAAATTCCCGGTAAGAGATTGAATGACTCCCCGGAATAGCCATTCCTCTCCCACTCCTACTATCATACAGACGAGAATCGTAGTGGATGGTAACATGGTCCCAAAAACTTTCTCATTGATACTGCCATCATCTTGCCATCGCTTAGGCAAGTAACGATCCATCGCCATACTCGCGGTGATAATACCTCCGGCTACAAACACGGCCCACAGTACGGCGTTCCAGCCTGGCAAAGTAAACAAGGACAGAGTAGCATCCCAGCCCAACACCAATAAGCTACCGGCAGCAGCCACTCCCATCACGATTCCTTGTGTCAACCATAGATTCAGCCGAAGCGTGGCTTCATCCACCTCTAGCCGATCTTCCCTCACTCGATGTTTCTCTCCTTTATTTGTTCGGCAAAAGAGTGTCTAACGCCTGCCGCAAATTCCATTTGATTTGTTCATTCTTTGCGATTGTATGGTCATTCGTTTGGAAATACGCATCCGTAGTTAGGCCACATTTCTTACAGCAATATAGATCAAATTGATGATCATTTTCTTTGAAATACGTATTGATGCTCGCACGCAAACAGTTTTCTCCTCTTACGTAAGACACCATTTCTGCCAGCTTTTTTTGCTTAAAGCTTCTTCTTTTTTCCGTTTCCTGCCAAATGATTTGAGCCTTCGGATACGATTCACCCGCAGCGGCAGCTTCGTAGGAGGCCAGCACTCTTTCCGTATAAAAGGCAAGAAGTGCACCCATTTCTTCGGATATGTCCACCATCGCCAATGCCTCGTTCGTCAAGGGTACTCCGGTATTGCACAACTGCTCGTATTTTTGAACTTGCGCTTGTGTCGGGTACTCTTTCTCCAGCATGTGTTGATGAATCTGCCAATCGTCCCACGAAAATAAAAGCAGCGCATACCCAGGCTTGCCGTCACGGCCGATCCGCCCGATTTCTTGTGCGTATGCCTCCAAACTGGCTGGCATTTGGTAATGGATGACGTAGCGAATATCTGGTTTGTCGATCCCCATACCAAACGCATTAGTTGCAATAATAACATCCAACTCGCCCGCGAGAAATTGGGATTGGATCAGCATTCTCTCCATGCTGTTCATCCCCCCGTGGTAACCGTGAACGCGTTTTTTCCCATCGAGTTGATAAGAGGCTGCCAATACATCTACCGCTTGTCGTGTGCTGCAGTAAACGATCCCAGGGCCCTGCAAACGATCCATCTGATCAATTACATACGAACGCCTGTCAATTTCCTCCGCAACTTCAACCAGATCATAGGCGATATTCGCCCGATTAAGGGATTGCAACACGACGTCTTCTTTTTCAATGGAAAACAAGCTGCAAATTTCTTCACGAACAGTCGCCGTAGCGGTAGCCGTCACAGCCAGAACGGGAGGGGCTCCCAACTGTTTCACGACTTGTGGCAATCGCAAGTAATCTGTGCGAAAGTCATGTCCCCATTGCGAGATGCAATGCGCTTCATCAATGGCGATCAAAGACACCCTCGTCCGCTTTAACACTTGTTGGACATAGGGCTGTTGAAGCTTTTCTGGAGAAATATACAACAGCTTGAACGCGCCTTCTGCGAGCCCTTTTAAAATTTCGCGGGACTCTGTCGGATCTTGCATGCTGTTCAAATAGGTAGCTGGAATTTTTTTTCGTGCTCGAAGCTGTTGCACCTGATCAACCATCAAGGAGATTAACGGGGAAACCACGACGGTCAGACCCGGCAAAAGCATTGCTGGAAGCTGATACGTCACTGATTTCCCGCCACCTGTTGCTAATAACCCGAGAACGCTTCGTCCAGACAATACACGTTCAATAATGGACTCCTGACCGGGACGGAATGAGTCGTATCCAAAATGCAGCTTTAATCTGTCGTGCATGAGCTGTTGGTTCATTTTGCCCCCCTTGTCGCTCGTGCCAGTGCCAATCGGATTTGCAAATACGTCACTGTTGCTTCCAATTGATCCTTGATGAGCCGGAGTCTGCTTGTATCGAGTCGCTCACTCGTCTCCACGATCTCTTTTGCCAACTCATTCGGTAAATACGTTGTCATATCCCATTCCGGACAGCGTAAGGCAATCTCTACCAAATGATCTTCTATCGTACTTTCTTTCATTTGTCGTTTCTTCGCTATTTCTTTTTTGTCACTGCCAGTCTGAAGAAGGGCATACGTTCGAGCAGCACTTTCGGTTAGACGTGGATCAAGCTTGTGCGATTCTGTAACAAGTTTTGATAAAAGAGGATAATGATTGCTCTCTGCAAGCAGCGTCTGAATCGACGCGGCAAGTCCGTATCGAAACTGCAGCATGAGATAGCTACGACTCGTTTGGCGAATCTCTGCTACCTGTCCCAAGGTCTTGCCGACTTGTCCTACTCCTGACAGTTGACAAAATAAAAGCTCCTGAACACCTTCATCCAAGGGCTCCCACAATCGATATAGCTCGTCAGACAATTGCTGCTTCCAAGCAGTTCGCATTGCCCCATCAGCCAATTGGTTTTTTACCCAACGCTGCGCCGTCTTGTCCGAAACGACCGGAATGAAACCGAGATCACCATGATGCATTTGCGAGATCGTCTGCACCATTAGATGAAGCCTACTCCAAAATGGTTCGATTCGCTCCGCCAAATCGGACTGGGTAAAAGGTGCGAACCATACATCAAACCGATATTTTTGGTACGTATGTTTGGCATGCTGCAATCCTGTATCAGAAAAGGTAAATGTCGGCTTCGAATTCGTTCCACCTGCATCAACTGGTAAAATCCAGCCCGCCTGAAATAAAGTTGAAACTATTTTCTCCCAATCCTCTCTTGGAAAACGAGAAAACATCCGATAATACGGATAAAGGGTATACAAATGCACATCTTGCAGTGTCTGATTGGCTTTTCTGCCACGCAGTATGTAGTAGGCTGATTGCAGCGTTCGTTCATTGGCCAGAGGTAACATGGCATTCAAGGCGACCGCACATAAAAGGTCCTGCTCCTCTGCCGCACTGTTCCGACTGTTCATTGGTACTCCTTACATCATTCTATATTTTTCAAAGCTCAAAGTAAGCGAAGTAAACTGCATCATTGGATTTGGAGGATAGTATGACAAAACGATTGAAAAGAACTGAATTTATGATGGCGTACATGATCATCATAACACTTGCATGCACAGTTGGTGGATTTTTTTTCGGGGCCCATTATATGAAGACACAATTGGAGTCGGAACAAGCCGCCGTACTCGAAGCAGAGAAAAAGGAAGCCGAAAAAGAAAAACTGCTGCGTGAGCAAAAGCTGTACAATGAACAGGACTTTATTCGATTTTACTATGCCGTTTATGCACCGCTGCTTGATCTGAAGCAAGCACATTTTGATACGATGGATAAATGGAATCAAATGAACGAAAGTGAACGGACGGATGGCTTGAAGCAGCTCAGCAATTTAGCTGACCAGACAAGGAAAGAGCTGGAGAAAAGTGTTCCCTTGCCAACGTCACCCATGCTGAGACAAGCTCACGCCACTTTTACGAACAGTGTACGGGCGTATTTGGATAGTATGGAGCAGATTCGTTCCGATCAAAATAATGCTACGCCTGCTTCTATTGGAGCTAGCCTGACGCTTTTCCAAAATAATTGGCTAACCGCACAGGAAATGGTCTATCACTCCATCGCGTCTTGGGAATCGGCTTATGTGGTCAAGCAAGCCATGCCGAAACAAGTACCTGGAGCCGTTAACACCGCGCAGTGGAAGCAGTATCCGTTTCACTACCGCACCTATCTCGCAGCTGTGGCCATGTCGGCAAGCAATCAATGGAGCAGCTATAGTCCTGAGGACCTGACTGCAAGACTTGATTTGCTCATCGCGTCTAATGAAGTTCAAGCACTAGGAATCAAGGATTTAGCCGCTGCCGTAAAGATTTTGAACGCGACAGATGCAGTATCTGCGGGAGATTTTAAACGCTTGAACACACAGCTCTACTCCGTGCTGAGGGCACCTGAAATCCCTCTTTATAAGTAGTCGTACATTTTTAGACTGATTCAATCTTGAAATCTTGTCACCAAGAGCATACAATGGTCTATGATAGTGGACGTACCACTTCGGTATGGGAGGTGAAACCACGATGACTACATGGGTAGATAAAGATACTTGTATTGCTTGCGGTGCTTGTGGCGCCACGGCTCCTGACGTCTTTGATTACGACGATGAGGGCCTTGCGTTCAACAAGTTGGATGACAATGCTAACAGCGTTGAAATCCCGGATATCCTGCATGACGATGTTCGTGATGCTGCTGAAGGATGCCCGACCGACTCTATTAAAGTGGAATAGTATTCCATCTATTAATGGAAGAGACCTCTTACGTACTCCGGTATGTAAGAGGTTTTTCATTATGCCCTCCTCTCCTCCACTGAACGAATGATCGACAACTTTCCGTTCTTTCTTTTGTGATTTTTCGGTATGATAAAAGCAACAGCAAAAACCGAACATTAAAGTGCGTTTTTTCCATTTTTTGTGATGTCAATATCTTAATGTTCGTGTTTTGGTCATTTTTGTGGTGTTTCTAGCATATAATTGAGCATTATTCACGAACGATAAGCGATTTAAAATAAATAATGTTCATTTTTTCTTGTTTTTCTTCTTGACGGTGTTATTTTGACGTGATATCGTAAGTACAAATCTTACGAAACACCTTATAAAACAACGGCGTTGACGAAGAAACGCTGTGATCGAGAAATCCCCAGAGAGCCGATGGTTGCTGCGAATCGGCGATTTCTCCCACGGTTAAGCACTTCTGAGCTGCTGCGTTGAAAAGAGGGTTCACCATCCCAGTAGACGCAAACGGTAGATCCGTTATCTCTTTTAGGTCATGTACCTACCAAGGCTCTTTTTTGAGAAAAAAAGAGCGAATGAGGGTGGCACCGCGAAGCAAAGCCTCTCGTCCCTCACTGTTCTGTAATAGGAGCAGTGTGAGAACGGGAGGTTTTTTTGATATGCACATATATAGGAGGAGAAAACCATGTTTGCAGACAAAATGATCTTGAGAATCCCTGGTCCTACCCCCATTCCACCACGTGTTCAAACTGCGATGAGCCAACCGATGATTGGACACCGCAGCGGCAAATTTTCCACTCTCTTCGCCCGTACTGCTGAAAGACTAAAGCCTTACTTTGGCACCAAGCAGGACGTATACATCTTGGCAGGTAGCGGAACGAGCGCGCTGGAGATGGGCGTCGTAAACACGCTCCAACCAGGCGATGAAGCTGCTGTCCTCATCAGCGGTGCATTTGGTGAGCGCTTTGCAAAAATTTGCGAGCGTTACGGTATAGTCGCCCATCGATTAGAAGTGCCTTGGGGAAACGCCGTAACTCCTGAGCTGGTTGAAACATTCTTGCAAAAAAAGCCGCAAGTAAAAGCCGTATTTGCCACCTACTGTGAAACATCCACTGGGGTAGAAAATCCGATTGCTGATTTGGCGAAAGCAATCCGCACACATTCGGACGCCCTCTTCATTGTGGATGCGGTAAGCAACCTCGGTGCGGTTCCATGCGAGATGGACGCTTGGGGTGTCGATATCGTGGTAACCGGCTCGCAAAAAGCTTTCATGCTGCCAACAGGCCTTGCCTTCCTCGCTGCGAGTGAACGCGCATGGCAAGTGATTGAGCAAAACAAATCGCTCGCCTTCTATTTGGACCTGAAAGCATACCGCAAGAGCTTGGCAGAGCAAACAACACCGTATACGCCTGCTGTATCCCTCATCTTCGGTCTCGCCGAAGTATTGGATATGTTGGAGGAAGAAGGCTTGCCAGCTATCGTAAAGCGCCATGAACTGATGAGAGACATGACTCGCGCAGCGATGAAAGCATTAAACATCAAACTCATGGCGGAAGATCAGTATGCATCGACGACCGTAACTTCTTGCGATCCTTCTGGTGTCTTTCATGCAGAAGCTCTCCGCAAAATGTTAACGCAGCAATTTAACATCACGATTGCTGGCGGACAGCAGCACCTGAAAGGCAAGATCTTCCGTATCGGGCACATGGGTTATTGCGAACCATTGGATGTCCTGCAAGTCATTTCTGCCATCGAATTGTCGCTTCACCAAATCGGTGCCCCAGTAGAGCTGGGTGCTGGTGTAAAAGCTGCTCAGGAGGTGCTCATTGCACATGTATAAAGTACTCATTACCGACCCACTAAGCGAATTTGGAATTCAACAGCTCTTGGACGCTTCTGATGTAGAAGTTGTTCGTCAAACAAACCTCTCCCCTGCCGAACTAATCGATGTGATTGGCGACTACGATGCACTCCTCGTACGCAGCCAAACCCAAGTAACAGCAGAAGTACTCGCTGCCGGCAAAAAGCTGAAGGCAGTCGGTCGTGCGGGTGTTGGGGTCGATAACATCGATATCAACGCTGCCACCCAAGCGGGTATTCCAGTCATCAACGCTCCAGACGGTAACACCATCTCTACTGCCGAGCATTCGTTTGCCATGCTGATGGCTGTCGCTCGTAACATCCCTCAAGCTCACAAGAAGCTGGTAGACGGTACATGGGATCGCAAAAGCTTCCAAGGGGTTGAGTTGAACAACAAAGTACTCGGAGTCATCGGGATGGGCCGTATCGGTTCAGAGGTTGCGAAGCGTGCAAAAGCATTTGGCATGACTGTTATGGGCTTCGATCCTTTCATGACCGAGGAACGTGCACAAAAGATGGGCGTAACCAACGCGACTGTTGATGAAATTTGCCGCAAAGCTGATTTCATTACCGTCCATACTCCGCTGACAAAAGAAACCCGCCATATCATCAGCACGCGTGAATTTGCGAAAATGAAAGATGGCGTTCGCTTGATCAACTGCGCTCGCGGGGGAATCATTGACGAGAAGGCTCTCTACGAGGCGATTACCACTGGAAAAGTCGCGGGGGCAGCTCTGGACGTTTTCGAAGAAGAACCACCTGTAGACAACCCTCTTGTTGGTCTGCCACAAGTAGTAACGACTCCACATCTAGGAGCTTCGACTATTGAAGCGCAGGAAAACGTGGCCGTAGACGTATCGGAAGAAATCCTGAAGGTTCTTCGTGACGAGCCATTCAAAAACGCAGTGAATTTGCCTTCGATCCCTGCGCACGTGATGGAAAAAGTTCAACCATACTTTACGTTGGGTGAAAAGCTGGGACATTTCCTTGCCCAAGTGACGGTAGGTTCCATTTCGGAGATTTCGATTAAATATAGCGGTGAGTTGACGGATGTAGACACGTCTCCTTTGACTCGGACAGTCCTCAAAGGCGTGCTGTCTTTCCGTTTGGGCGAGGAAGTCAACTATGTGAACGCCCCGATTCTGGCAAAAGTGCGTGACATCACCGTAACGGAGCAAAAGGCAGCACAAAACAAAGGCTTTACGAACTTACTGACCGTTAGCTTAAAAACAACGCAAGAGACACGCACAGTGTCTGGAACACGACTCAATGGTTATGGTGCGCGTATTGTAAAAATTGACGACTTTGCGATTGACGTAGCGCCTGAGGGCTACCTCCTCTACATTCACCATAATGACCGTCCAGGTGTGATCGGACGTGTCGGCTCTATCTTGGGTGAAAACAGCGTGAACATTGCAACGATGCAGGTAGGACGCCGTGATATCGGTGGAGACGCGATCATGATGCTCTCTGTCGACAAACCATTGACGCCAGAGCTTCTCGATACGATGGGCGAGCTGGCGGAAGTGAAAAGCGTTACACAAATCGAGCTGTAGGTTCTCCTTTTCCTATGAAAAAGACCTGGCCATTTGCCGGGTCTTTTTCTTTACCCTTATTTTGGTTAGAGCTATAATGGGACAAGATAATTCTACACACCTAGGAAGGAGCTTCTTATGACGAACCAGGCATTATTCGCTATTGCTATCTTTTTAGTTACCTATGCATTTATTATTAGCGAAAAGTTACATCGAACCATCGTCGCCATGTCGGGCGGAATTCTCATGGTCTTGTTCGGGATCGTTACACAGGAACAAGCAATTCACCATATCGACTTTAACACGCTCGGCCTACTTATTGGGATGATGATCTTGGTTGCCATTACGGCGCAAACCGGCGTTTTCAAGTATGTGGCCATCCGTGCGGCAAAGGTCGCAAAGGGCAAACCGATTCGCATCCTCGTCTACCTGAGCTTGATCACGGCCGTTGCCTCCGCCTTTTTGGACAACGTTACCACTGTACTTCTCATCGTACCTGTGACGTTTAGCATCGCCCGCCAGCTCGAGCTTAATCCGATACCTTTTTTAATCAGTGAAATTATCGCTTCTAATGCCGGAGGAACAGCTACATTGATCGGTGACCCACCGAATATCATGATTGGCAGTTCTGTACCTGAGCTTGATTTTATGAAGTTTCTTGTGAATTTGAGCCCAATTATCATCGTCATTATGGCTGTAACCGTTGTTTGCTTGGTCTTGATTTACCGCAAGCAGTTAGTAACGTCACCTGAGTTGAGTGCAAAAATCATGCAGTTAAATGAGCGCGATGAAATTACCGACAGCCGTTTATTGAAAAAGTCTTTGACGGTGATGGGATTGACCATTATTGGTTTCATGCTCCATGGGGCCCTTCACTTGGAGTCGGCAACCATCGCTTTAACTGGAGCTTTTCTTTTGCTCCTCCTTACCGGAGAGCATTATTTAGAAGACGCGATCAGCAAAGTCGAGTGGAATACGATTTTCTTCTTCATCGGTCTGTTTGTTCTCGTCTCTGGTTTAGTGGAAACAGGCGTGATCAAAAAGCTCGCAACGGAAGCAATGAATCTGACGGGTGGAGATCCATTGAACACCTCCCTGTTGATCCTCTGGTTGAGTGCGATCGCCTCTGCCTTTGTTGACAATATCCCATTCGTCGCCACCATGATTCCGATGATCAAGGAAATGGGAGCCCTCGGGATCACCAACCTGGAGCCTCTTTGGTGGAGCCTTGCACTCGGGGCGTGTTTAGGAGGAAACGGTACCTTGATTGGAGCGAGTGCCAACGTGATTGTAGCTGGCTTGGCCTCAAAGGAAGGCTATCATATCGGCTTTTTCAGCTTTATGAAGGTCGCCTTTCCGTTGATGATTATCTCTATCATGATTGCTCATCTCTACGTTTACCTGCGTTATTTTATTTGGTGAGGAGGAATCCATTTGTTCCATTACACCTATGATGAAAAGGAAATCGAGATAAAGGAAGTTGTTTCTGAGCAGGGCGTATCTTTCCAGATCATCGTCAAAACCGAATCAATGCGAGAGCGTGTGAAAGAAGTTCGCCGTTATTTTGAAGGGAACAAAGACTATACGGATGTCATGTTTTTTTCTCGTGAAGACGGTTCTTTTGAAGTAATCGTTAGGACGGACATGATTGAATCCTTTTTGATTGACGCCTTTCGCTTCAAATGCTTGCAATCGATTTGTTGGGAATAAAAAAACTCCGCCGTATGTAGAAACGGCGGAGTTTTTTTTATCTACAGAATGGACAGGATATCGCGAACATCATCCAGAATAAAATCTGCTTTTTCCTCTTCAAACTTGCTGCGCGCGTCTTGACCAGACAGTCCAGTCAATGTCGCTGCAAACTTGCAACCGATGGAGCGAGCCGCTAGAAAATCTGCGAGTGAATCGCCGACGATCAATACCTCTTCTCCATTTTCGATTGGCAATGAAAAATGGACAGCATCGCTAATCGGTGCATCGAGTCCGAGCAACCCTTTTACATAGGAATAAGGGTGTGGCTTGGACATCGGCGCAAAGCTAGGAAATGCTTCTTCCGCATCGAGTACGTGAGAGGCAGTTACGACGCGGTTCGGGTCGAACCATTCCAGTATGTTCATCTCACTGAGGGGAACATGCGTCTCGATGGTAGGGCGCCCTGTTCCAATCCCCAGTGTGTATCCTTTTTCTTTTAACGTGCGGAACAACTCGACCATTTCTGCTGGCGGTACAATCGGAATCTCGTCTGACAAGAAGCCCTTCTTGCCCGGCTGCATGGTTTCACGGCCAATTGATGCCGCCACACGCTCATCACCGAGATACCATTCTTGAAACGTCTTTTGAATCAACTGCCATAGATCACTATTGCGAGAGAACATATCTGTTGAAACACCGCAACGCTCTTTTGCAATTTGATTCAAGTAGAGCAACATTTCTGCTTTTTGTGCGGAACCTTTGGCAAAATCAGCGGTGAACGCTGCGTAGTCTACTTGGAAATCAGGAGCATAAGTGGCTGCCCACTCTTTCACTTTTGCTAGTTGCGGTCGATCAATTTGTTCGCTGAGAAGGCTCGTTGCTTCTGGCACTTGCGTTTTAACCGCTTCAATTATACGAATCAACTGATAGGAAAACGCGAGGAAAACCATGTCCCAGTTGGAGTTGATTCCACGTGACTTGATGAAATTCAGCACTTCATCATGAGCGAAAACTTGCTCGCGAACTCGTCTGATTTGCGCTTCTTCTGGAGCTGGTGTGAATTCCTCCCCTGCAAGCCCCACATACTGCGGACTGTACAAAAATTCCCACACTGTCAATGCAGAAGCATCAAAGTAACGCTCTTCACTCAACATAACCCCATCAACATCAAATAAGATCGTTTTGATCATTTCTCTCTACACTCCTATTTGTTTTTATGCAGCATCATGGCGATTGTAAAAGTCGTTCCCTCACCCAGTTTACTTTGCACACTGATGGTGCCCCCGTGTGCCTCGACAAGGTTTTTCGCGATGGCTAGTCCAAGACCAGTTCCACCTAGTCGTCCACGTGTACGAGCCTTGTCTGCTTTATAGAATCGCTCAAAAACAAACGGCAAATCTTCTTGCGGAATGCCACTGCCTGTATCGCTTATCTCAACCAGCAACGTTTTATCTCCGCGAGCACGAATGGTGACGCTTCCTCCACTTGGCGTATGTCGCAGTGCGTTATCGATCAAGTTCGTTAGCACTTGCTCCATGCGATCAGGATCCATGAGCACATGCGTATGCGTCGTCGATATTTCGAGGAAGAGATGGATTTCGCGTTCTCTCGCCAAATTGGTGAATTTACGTTGAATGCGCTCCAAATACGGACGCAGTTCCATCGTCTCCTGGAACAATTCAACATGCCCCGCTTCCATCCGTGCCAAGCTGAGCAATTCATTCACCAGCTTGGTCATACGCGCTGACTCGTCATAGATGATCTGCGCCAATTCTTTATGCTCTTCCGGTGTAGCCACGATATCGTCCACAATCGCTTCACTGTACCCTTGCAGCATGGATAGAGGTGTTCGCAGCTCATGGGATACGTTAGCCACAAAATCATTACGCATTTTATCTAGCTTTCGTTCCTGCGTGATGTCCCGAAGAACTGCGACAGCTCCACGGATTTGATCCCGATCATTCAAAGGTACCATGACAACGGACCAGATCCGCCCTTGAACAGGGATATCCTCTGTCACTTCCTGTCCCGTTTGCAAAACCTGCTGATAGAATGAGAACAGCGGCACCGGCTCATCCAAATGCTCGAAATCCCAATCTCGCAAAAATCGTTCTGCTGGCGGATTCGTTACGGCCAGCTTGCCGTTCGCATCTATCATCACAACACCATCTACCATGCTTCTAAGGACACTCGCCAGCTGCTCCTTCTCTTTGGACAGGGCATCGACTAACTGATTGAGCTTGCTTGCCATCGTGTTAAACGAAGCCGCCAGTTCACCTGTTTCGTCCTGGGTCCTAATCGGGATTTCAGCATGAAAGTCCCCTTCCGCTATGCGATGCGCCGTTTCTTTCATCTGACGTAATGGAATCGTAAGACGCGATGAGAGGAAAAAGGCGAATACAGTGGTAGAGACGAATCCGATGACGCCAACCACAAAGATTAAAAATCTGACTTCACTAACCGTATCATCAAAATCTTCAATCGCCTGATACATGACCACTGCGCCCGTTTTCCCTGCTGCCATTTCTAAAGGCACAGCGACCGCAAGCATTTCATGCTTGTTGTTCGTGTGATCAGCGGAATTCTCCACATTAATATAAATCGTTTTGGGAGCAGGATGCTTACCTGCCAGCGCATCAGGCAAACGCAAAGCAGGATTTTGGAGCAATTGCTCTACTGGAATACGAGGGAGCCCAGCCCCTTCGCTCATACCGACTTGCTTACCTTTTTCATCGAGAATGACCATGCCTGTATGATGGACCAAGCCAAACCTGGAAGCCATCTCCATAGCTGCTGTCATATCCGGACTCTGCGCCAAACCGATTGCGATGCCATCTGCCAGATCGTGCAAATTCTTGGACTGCCGATTGCTATAAAAGCTGTCAAAGGATTGAACGAGCAACAAACTGAAGATCGTCAAGACGAGAGCAAATAAGGCAATAATGGTCATCCATAGCTTTCCGACTACACTGCGAAAAATAACGTCCACTTTACTTAGGCACCTCTAGTTTGTATCCGACGCCCCAAACCGTGGCGATCATATTGGCAGCTTGCGGAGAAACACGGTTCAATTTTTCGCGGAGACGCTTGATATGCGTGTCCACCGTGCGCAAATCGCCAAAGAACTCGTAGTGCCACACATCTTTTAACAATTCTTCACGCGTAAACACTTTATCCGGCGACAATGCCAGGTAGTGCAACAGCTCATACTCTTTTGGAGTCAGGCTCACCTCTTGGCCACTTGCGATGACTTTGTGTGCATCGTGGTCAATGGTCAATTCCGGGAAAACAAGGACAGAATGACTGTTGAATGTCTCTGTCTTCAAATAAGCTGTCGCGGAAGATCGACGCAGAATCGCTTTTACCCGGTACATGACCTCCCGCGGGCTGAACGGTTTCACGACATAATCGTCTACCCCTGCCTCAAACCCGTGAACGCGGTTCGTTTCTTCCCCTTTTGCTGTCAACATAATAATTGGGGTTGCCTTGAATTCACGAACACGCTGGCATACCTCGATCCCGTCCATTCCTGGCAGCATCAGGTCGAGCAAAATGATATCATAGTCACTTCCCACAGCCATTTCGACTGCTTGTTCTCCATTATCTGCTTCATCAATCAGGAAGTTTTCTCTTTCCAAGTACATTTTCAGAAGTCTGCGAATGCGCTCTTCATCATCCACTACGAGAATACGTGCCATTTTTTCCATCTGAAACACCTCTTGCTCTCATAATATCGTAAAACCGTTAGAAGATAGTCCAAAAAGCTGGTGGTAAAACCAGCTTTTCGAGGAAATTTTACACCCCAGCGTAGGAGTGTAAACCAGCAATGACCAAGTTGACCACGACCAGTGTAATCAAAATAATGACAAACCCGATGACGGACATCCATGCGGATTTTGCACCGATCCATCCTCTGGATAGACGCAAGTGCAAGTAGGCACTGTAGAAGAGCCAGACAATTAATGCCCATACTTCCTTCGGGTCCCAGCCCCAGAATCGTCCCCATGCCTCTTCTGCCCAAATCATGGCAAAGATTAGGGCCCCGAGGGTAAACACCGGATATCCGATACTGATTGCTCGATAACTGATCTCGTCCAGAAGTTCAGGATCAACACTCTCAACGGAAGGCTTGATAGCAGCCCCTAATCGTTTTCGGAAAATCAAGCGCAATCCGCCATATAGAATTCCCCCTGTAAGGACTGACCACAGCATCGTGTTCAATTTACGTGCAGCGTCTTTTCCTTCCATCCAGGTAGGTGCCTCAAAGAGTGGTGAAATTGGACCTTCCTTGATGATGGTTGCATCAGCAGGTGCAACAATTGCAGGGAGAATGTACTCCACTTTCGGTTTTACCATCTGTCCTGCTGCATTCATTTCTTCTTTCTTCATCTCAAATACCGTCTTTTGATCCATCCGAGCAAAAGAAGAATCCATCAAAATGAAACCAACGAGCATCAAGACCACAGCTAGCACGATCTCCAACCATTTCGTACTTTTCGTCGAAATATGCTGCGGAACGGTACGGATCAAATACATCAGACCCGCTGCAAAACCAACTGCCAAAATCCCTTCACCCAGTGCAGCAGTCGTCACGTGAATATGCAGCCAGTAGCTCTGCAAAGACGGAATCAATGGAGTGATTTCCTTCGGGAACACGTACGAGTACGCGAGCATGATAACCCCAAGCGGAAGGACGAACGCTCCAATCGAGGTCAGCTTGTAGATCCGGTAAATAATTAAGTAGGCCAGGATAATACAGTAATCCAAGAATGCCATAAACTCAAACATGTTACTCGTCGGGCTATGGCCGCCGGCAATCCAGCGAGCCATCACATACCCTGTTTGCGCCACAAAACCGATAACGGCTAACCAATACGCAATTCGTCCATAGCGATCCTCATGTTGTTTGGGATCCCGCCCTGCCCAGTTTTTACCCGTCACGGCTACAGCGAAGACGATAGACGAGATGACGTAGAGCAGAAACGCGACATCCAGTAACCAGTCACTCAGTTGAATGAGCTGCACGTTGTTTGTACCCCCTTTGAAGCTTTAGGCCTTGGCCTTCGTTTTATCTTCTATCGTGACAGGGAGCTCCGCTAGTTTAACCAGCCCATCTACTTCTCGGCGAAGACCGAACCAGTTTTTATTCGTGTGAGCTGCTACCAAGATACTTCCCTCTTGCGTCTGTACCCAAACCCTACGATGTTGCCAGAACATACCGATCACAACGCCCGCAAGGAAAATGAATGAACCTAAATAAATCAGTGGCAATGCTTTGTCCACCCGTACATTCAGCCCTGCAATATCGATTAAATCAGGCATTTTGATGTCGAGTCCGTAACGCGTATCATTTTTCTGTGTAAGAATGGTTCCTTCTAGATAAACCAGTTTTTCGTTATAATTGCCATTCTCTCCAATGAATTCCAATGCCACCATCGGATTTTTAGGCAAATTGGTTTTCGTCGCCGGCTTCCCGTCTTTTCCCATTATAAAATCGGGGAAGTAATCCAAAATCCGTACCGTAAACCCATCCGCAATGGTTTGCTCGGGCTGTGGATTGTACAGATCAATTTTGATAAGACCGATCTCTTTTTTATTGTTTTTCAAATCGACCACTGTAAAATTAAGCGCTCCAAGCTGCATCTCTTGCACGCCACTCTGATAAATGTAGAGGCTGTCCTGCTGCATCGGATGATTCACGACGATCGGCCCCTTCTGTACTTCTACCAAATCCGGCTTTTTCCCTGGAACGTCAGCGCTTTTATTTTCATACAAAATGGCCTCTGTCTGGTAGCTCTTCACAATAGCTCCGCCCTTAAGCTCCAGTTGCTCCGGCATTTCTTCTTCCGACCAATACTCTGTCGTGTAGTTCTCGTTTTTTATGTAGTAAGGGGTATTCGGAATCGCCATTGTTTGTCCCTCACGCACCCAAACGTACTCGTCCAAGTAAAAGCCAGGCAGGCTTCGCATCAGGGTACCGACCAAAAACAAGATCAGTCCAATGTGATTAATGTAAGGACCCCAACGGCTAAAACGGCCTTTTTCAGCCATAATCGCCCGTTCCGTGCGGAAAATGCGGTATCCTTTTTCTTTCAATGCCAGAGCGGAGGCGTCCAGTATCGCTTCCTGATTGGCTTCTGGAGCAAGCTCACCCTCTGCAAAAAGCTTTTGTCCTTTCAAAAAGGACTTGTGCTGGTTCAATCGTGGCTTCTTTAGCGCTTTATACAGTGGTACTACGCGGTCCAGACTACAGATAACCAAAGACGTACCGAGCATTACCAGAAGCGTCACAAACCACCAGGACGAGTACATATTGTGAAATCCAAGTCCGTAGAAAATCGTTCCCAGCGTTCCATATGTTTCCGTATAAAAACGGGCAACATCTGCTTCAGTCGGTACGGGAACTGGTATGTACATTTGTTGTGGAAAGATGGTTCCGACTGCGGACGCCACCAAAATGACAATAATGATACCGATTGCAATTTTGACCGAAGAAAAAAAGTTCCAGACTCGATCGATTACCTTCGTCTTATTCGTTTGAGAACGTCTTGCCATTCCTTCATAACGCATGTCAGGAAACGATGTCTGCTCGTGGACTTCCACATTCAAAGGCTTCCCGCAAGACTCACAGAGCAGCGTCCCAACCGGGTTGGTATGACCGCATTCGCATTTTCTCTGATCCATCATTGCTCCTCACTTACGGCAAGATTTTTGTTATTTTCGACTCAATCATCGCTTCATCTAACTGCCCGATAAAAATTTCTTGCACTTCTCCATCTGGGTCGATGAAAAAGGTCGTAGGAATCGGACCGATTCGATACAGCTTGGTAATTTGCGATTGGCGATCGAGCAAAATAGGGAAGTCAATCCCGAACTGCTTCACGAATGGTTCTACGGCAACTGGCGATTCTCCGATATTGACGCCGACTACAACCAATCCCTTGTCTTTAAACTTCGTGTATTGCTCTTGCAATGCCGGCATTTCTTCCTTACAGGGTTCACACCACGTGCCCCAGAAATTAAGGATAACGCCCTTTCCTTTCAAACTTTCCAGAGTCAGCTCTGGTCCATTCAGCTGCTCCAAACTAAAATTCGGAGCATCGCTTCCTACTTTCACAGCACCGGGGTCCTTCACAAAGCTGGAATAGAGTGCAAAGACCAGCGCTACAAGCAAAACACCCAATACCGCGATCCTGACATATGTACGATTGCTTTTGTTCATGAGGCCATACTCCCATCTACTGCTAATAAATTGCATCCTTTTCCCATTCTATTATAGCGTTCCTAGTTTTTCCGACAGCGCACAACTTATGAACAGATTTTGAACGAATCAATGTTTCTACCGCGGGCTGCGTTTCTTTTGAACCAATCCCCGCTTCAAGCTCTCCACTTCCTCATGAGTAAGCTTGCGAAATTCGCCCGGCTTTAGTCCATCTAATGTGAGAAATCCTAAACGGATTCGCTCCAATGTCAACACCGGATGACCGATCGCTTCACACATTCTGCGCACTTGGCGGTTTCGTCCTTCATGTATAGTCAGTTCTACCAATGCCTTTTGGCTGTTAGACTCTGTCTTCAACAATTTGGACTGACCGGGAGAAGTCATGCCGTCTTCCAAACGAATGCCGGTTGCTAGCTTGCGCACTTTTTCCTGACTAGGGATTCCCTTTACCCATGCCCGATACACTTTATCGATTTCATAGCTTGGATGTGCTAACCTGTTGGCTAGCTCCCCGTCGTTTGTCAAGAGCAGCAAGCCAGAAGTATCGTAATCCAAGCGACCTACTGGATATACCCGTTCTTTAATTCCCTTCAACAGATCGATCACTACCCGTCTGCCGCGCGGGTCTGTGACGCTCGTAATGACACCAGTAGGCTTGTACAGCAAGAGATAGACATGTTGCTCCAGCCTAACCTGCTGTCCATTCACCACAATTTTATCTTTGAGCGGATCGACTTTTATTCCCTGCTCTCGTACGACTTGGCCATTTACCTGCACCTTGCCTTGCGCAATCAATTCTTCACAATGGCGACGAGAGGCGACTCCAGCATGCGCCAATACTTTCTGTAAACGTTCCATCGTTGGTTCACCTCTACAACATCATACCCATTCTTACTAGTGTGGACAAGAAAAAGGGAAAAACTTCCCCATATCCATGAGGAAGTTTTCACTGACTACGCTATTTGAACTCTTTTTAAGCGAATATGTAGGAGACAATGAGCAGCGAGAAGATGACACCAGCCAGGTCCGACCACAAGCCTACCTTTAGCGCATAAGCAGAATTGCGAATGCCAACTGCGCCAAAATAAACGGTTAGGACATACAGTGTCGTATCTGTGCTCCCTTGCATGGTAGCTGCCAGTCTGCCTAAAAAAGAATCGGGACCGTACTGCGCGATCAGATCTGTTGCAATCGCAAGTGAGCCTGTTCCCGTCAACGGACGAAGCAATGCTAACGGGACCAATTCTTCCGGAAAATGCAACAGGTCAAGAAGCGGTTTGAGTGCGCGAAGCAGTAGATCCAATGCTCCTGACTCCCGAAACATACTTACCGCGACCATCATGGCAATCAGATGTGGGAGTATGCGAATCGTAGTGGTTAAGCCGCCTTTTGCTCCATCTACAAATGTCTCGTAGACGGGGACTTGTTTCCGCCACCCATACAACAAGACAAAGGCAATCGTAACGGGAATGGCCCAAAGAGAGAGCAGGGATACCCATTGGTACATAAGGACTCCCCCTATCTATGTCTTCGTATATGCCGATAACGATACATGCGATCAATCAACAGAGCGACAATGGTGGCAGCAAAGGAAGATAACAGCGTAGTACCTACGATTTCTACCGGATTCACGGAGCCATACTGCATGCGAATCGCGATCATCGTCGTCGGAATAATCGTAATGCTCGCCGTATTAATCGCCAGCAGCGTACACATGGCAGGCGAAGCGTTTTGCTTGTCTGGATTTAGCTTTTGGAGCTCTTCCATGGCTTTCAGCCCCATTGGAGTTGCTGCATTACCCAGCCCGAGTAGGTTTGCACTCATATTTGAGAGGATATATCCCATAGCAGGATGCCCTTTTGGTACATCCGGAAAAAGGGCTTGGATGATCGGTGACAATACCCGCGCCAATAGCTCAAGGAGTCCTGACTTTTCTGCAATCCGCATCATTCCCATCCAAAAGGCGAGAACACTGAGAAGACCGAGACTAACGGTTACTCCCGTTTTGGCTCCCTCAAACGCGGCTGCGTTGATCGCTTCCATCCGCCCTGTCATGGCCGCAACGACAATGCTAATGACAATGAGCCCGAGCCAAATGACATTAAGCACTCCACAGCCCCCCTGACACTATGTCCCAAAATGGCTGCCACATTGAGCGTGAAGCCTGCGGAGCTGCGAAAGCCGGCGCATCCACACTAACTAGCAACGGAACCTGTCCAATCATCTTCTCCTTTAAATAGAGTTGAAGAAACCCTGCCAGTTGGCCATTCATCTTCGCTGTAACCGTTGATTCTCCCATAACGACACGCTTGTGAATCCCCTCTGCCTCTGCCGTTTGCAACGGATATTGAAAAGCGTTTGTTGTGACAAGATGAATTCCTGCTTCAAGTGTGACTGGTGTGTCAGGCTTTACCTCCTGCCCTTTCTTGACCAGCTCTTGTAGCGGATAATTCTCAAAGCCCCAGTCCATCAGCTTGGCGGAGTCGTTCCAGTCATCAGAAGCATTCAGAGTAATCGTCGCCAGCTGCCTTCCATCCCGTGTGGCAGAGGAAGCTAGGCAACGCTTCGCGAGTTTTGTGTATCCCGTTTTCACACCATCAGCACCGTTGTATAGGTGAAGCATCTTGTTTTTGTTGAGTAGACGCCGGTCCCACTGTTCGCCTTCCCATGAAATATCCTTGACTTTCGTAGAAACGATTTGACGAAACACCGGATTATGTAAGGCGTAGGCGGACAGCTTTGCCATATCTTCCGCAGTGGAGTAATGCTGGTTACTGTCATCTAACCCATGCGGATTGGTGAAGTTCGTATGCTCCATTCCAATCATCGCAGCTTTTTCATTCATCAAGTAAGTGAATCCAGGCACTGACCCTCCGATGTGCGTTGCAATGGTGACGGCTGCGTCATTGCCTGATCGTAGCATCAAACCGTACAGTAGTTCTTCAAGCGTGAGCTTTTCTCCATTTTTCAAGTAGATCGATGAGCCTTCTACGCCTACTGCTTGTGGGGGTACCGTTACCTGTGCATCCAATTTGCCCATCTCGATCGCTACGATTGCTGTCATTGTTTTGGTCAGACTCGCAATCCTCATTTTTTTCGTACCGTTTTTGGAATAAAGAATCCGTCCACTCTCTACATCGACTAGTGCTGCACCTTCAGCTGACAAGCTAGGTGGAGTTGCAGCAGCATTTACCATCGCTGCCGGCGTAAGAGCCATCTGTATAAAAAGAAAAACGACGAGTACGCCGGACAGATATTTTCGTATGCTCATAAAAGTCCTCCCCATTTGAAAACTTGGGCTCAACCCTACCTATTAGGCAAGAGAAAAGCCATCGTTATACCACGATACACAGGTTTGTACCATAGTATATGGGGACGAGTCGTATGATAGTACGAAAAACTGTCCGGGCTGTAACTAGTCGTTTGTCGGTTCTTCTGATTTTCCGAATAGCGCTGATGCTTCCAGTCGCGCTTCTTCGATATCTAGATTGACAGGCGGTTCTGGCAAATCCCCCAGTTCCCTTAATCCAAAGTGCTCTAAAAATTCTTTGGTGGTCGCGTACAAAATGGGGCGTCCGATCCCCTCTGCTCTCCCCGCTTCGCGAATGAGATGTTTGGATAAGAGGGTGTTCAGTGCTTTTTCGCATTTCACGCCACGGATTTCTTCAATCTCCGAGCGGGTCAGGGGTTGCTTGTACGCAACAATGGCGAGAGTCTCCAGTGCTGCTTGGGATAGCGTTGACTGACCCGGCGATGTTGCTAGCCGTTCAAAATAGGGCACATGCTCGGGCAGAGTGGTCAGCTGATACGCTTTTGCCACTTCCACGATTTGAATACCGCGTCCTGCCCGGCGGAAGTCAGCTTTCATGTCTTCGATCAAGTCGATGACCTCTTCTTCCGACACCTCAGTGATTTCACTGATTTCTTTGGCATCGATTCCTTCATCACCCGAGATGAACAGCAAGCCCTCGATTACGCCTTTCAGCTTGTCATAGTCCATCGGTATGGGCTCCTTCCGTTCCGTTTTCACATATGATGATGTCTTGGAACAATTGATTTTGTACACACGTAATGTGCTTAGCCTTCATGAGCTCAAGCAAGGCGAGAAAGGTAGTTACAATCTCTGTGCGCGTCGCACCTTGGGAAAACAACTCAGAAAAACGAACCATCCCACCGCTACGTACCGCTTGGCGTATCTCCGTCATCCGATCCTTGATGGAGATTTCGTCGCGCGACACCCTGGTCATCGGTTCTTTTTCTTTCGATTTCTTCACCAGCTTTTCCAGCGCGTTGATCAAATCGTAGAGGGTCACATTCGTCACGGTATGATCCTCTTCACGCGCATAAGGAGACAAATTCTCTGCGGGACGCGTAAAAACTTGATTACGACCGATCTCCATTTCTCGCAAGTTCCCGGCTAGCATCTTATAACGCTTGTACTCCAACAGACGCGCAACCAGCTCTTCACGCGGGTCTATCTCGTCTACATCCATATCGAGGAACTGCTGAAAGACATGCTCCTCCTTTTTGGGTAACAGCATCTTGCTTTTAATAGAGAGGAGCGTAGCCGCCATGACTACGAACTCACTGGCCACATCCAGTTGGAGCTCTTGCATCTTGTCAATCGTCGCGAGGTATTGCTCCGTAATTTCCGCTATCGGTATGTCGTAGATGTCCACCTCTGCCTTGTCGATCAGATGGAGCAACAGATCGAGTGGTCCCTCAAAAGAATCAAGTTTGATGCTGTAAGCCAAAAGACGTCCCTCGTTTCCGTTAGATGAACACGCTTAAGATACTATTTCCAATTTGTTGAACCCATGCTAGTGCAATCCCATGGGGAATACCAAAAATGATTGTGCTAACCCCCGGAATAAAGATCAGTAATAAGAGAATCCACGGCCCGTAGACTTCATAATTGTAAAACTTTCCATCCCAACTCCGTGGAGACAAAAATCGCAGTATTTTGTAGCCGTCCAATGGCGGAATCGGCAAAAGGTTGAAGATAAAAAGAGCTGTATTGATCAATACAGAAAATCGTAGTGTCAGATCAATTGCATAAGCCACTTTTTCTTGCATTCCTACTAGTACTCCGGAATTAATTACTACGAAATACACCATGTAAAACAATACCGCGAGTATCAGGTTAATTAATGGACCTGCAAATGAAACGTAAACAATCCCTAATCGCTTGTTCCCACGGAAATGCAGAGGGTTGATCGGCACTGGTCTCGCCCAACCAAATGGACCAAACAGAATGAGAATCAAACCAAACGGATCAATATGCGGGATTGGATTTAATGTTAAGCGGCCCTCCGATTTCGCCGTATTGTCACCCAGCTTCCAGGCGACAAAGGCATGTGCCCATTCATGCAAAGTGAAAGCGATAACGAACGCAATCAAACGAAACGGTACCGTTTTCCAATCAAAATGAAAAAGATCCATTGCTTCCTCCAATCATGCGAGTTCAAAAAGTCATCTTTTTGAACAACCCCAGATAAAAATCGTCTATCTTCTAGCATACCAGCAGATAGATAGGCTTACAACCCCATTCCAGCTTGACCCAGCATGCATCCTGACAAAAAAACACCGACAAGGTTTCCCTCATCGGTGTTCATGAAGCTTTTATTCGCCTACTTTTACTGTACCCATTTTATCGCCTTGTTTGATTGCATCAACGTGTTCCATACCGGAAGTGACGCGACCAAATACTGTATGTACGCCATCGAGGTGAGGGAAAGCATCATACAAGATGAAGAATTGGCTTCCGCCTGTGTCTTTTCCTGCGTGTGCCATGGACAGGTAACCGCGCAGATGCTTGTGTGGGTTTCCTTTTGTTTCACATTTGATGGTGTAACCAGGACCGCCTGTACCTGTACCGTAAGGGCATCCGCCTTGTGCTACGAAGCCAGGGATAACACGGTGGAAGGACAGACCGTTGTAGAAGCCTTCGTTAATCAATTTCTCAAAGTTTGCTACTGTGCCCGGAGCTTCTTGATCGAACAGCTCCAGCTCGATTTGGTTACCATTTTCCATGGTGATGAGCGCTTTTTTCATATGTTGAACCTCCATACCTTGTAAAGTTAACGTACCCATTCTACCATGGAGATCGATTGACGTCCAATTTATCCCTCGATGCGGATCTGCTCTTCGCCAGGCAACTCACAGTCGGTAATAAAAACAGTTCCCGCCTTCGCCTTTGCCACCATTTTCACGTACGCTGCCTTCTCTGCAACTTGTTTTGCACTGGTGTACTTCCCTGCATAGAGGACGACACCTGCCATCGACATCGAGAGCTCCTGACCGTCCCCCATTCTGCGCTTTTCATAAATGTCCGAAAAATACGGCGTAAAAGCATCCATGATAAACAAGACGACATCATTCGCACATTGTGCTGTCGTAATCAGGATAAAATCATCTCCACCAATATGCCCAATGAAGTCAGACCCGCTTCCGTACCATTTCGAGGCTTCCCGCAACAAGTTCGCGGTTCGAACGATAATCTGATCCCCCACTTCAAACCCGTAGCGGTCGTTAAACCATTTGAAACGGTCGAGATCACAGTAGATGACCACCTGATGATCATTCCGTTTCAGCCGTTGATTCAATTCCCTTTCAATCTGCACATTCCCCGGCAATCCAGTCAGCGGATTGGCAGAGCTCGCCATCTCGAGTTTAATGGAAGCCATTTTGTCCAACAGCTTTTGCACGGTAACGATGCCGATGTACTCGCCATTCTCATCAATAATAATGACCACATCATACAAATGATAAGCATCTCTGGCCATCGCACGCTTCGCTACCTCATCCAACTTGTCGTCTTTGGTAGCTTTGAGCGGGTTCGTATTCATGATTTGAGAAACGGATCTTTCATAATACAGCGCGATTCCATATTGACCACCGAGAATTTGATACAGGGAAAACCGCATGACAAGTCCAACCGGTATACCTTTCTCTAGCACTACCACGCTTTCAATCCGCTGATTTTGTTCGAAAATCTCATGGATGCGTCTTACTTTCACGTGTTTTTCAACACTGATTGTCTTCGCCAAGATTTCCGTCATAGCCGGTGTGGGCAGCACTGGTTCCGCTTCTTGCTCAATCCGCTTTTCCATCGTAAACCGCAGAAAGTTCATAGCCGTTCCACATAGCTGCGCCATCCCTTTGTCAGGCTTACCTAAATAGTAACCCTGTCCATAGATGACACCGACGTCCATGAGCGTTTCCAGCTCACGCTCCGTCTCGATCCCTTCTGCTATGATTTTGCAGTTTACCTTGTCAGCAAAGGATACAAACGTCTCCAACAACGCCTGCTTAATCGGATCGACATCAATATTGCGGATCAATGACATATCAAGCTTAATAAAGTCTGGGTAAATTTCTGTAATCGATTCCAAGCTGGAATACCCTGCACCCGCATCATCTACGGCAATCATATAGCCCTGCTTGCGGTATTCCTCGATGATTTTTCGAAAAGCAGCGTAATTCGTAATCGCGTGGCGCTCTGTAATTTCAAAAACAATGTTTTGTGGCGTCAGCTCATACTCTGCCAAAAGCATCTGCACTTTGCCACGTAGCAGAAACGGATCGTCAATCGCCCGTGGGTCCAAATTGATAAACAATTTCTCATGTGGCTTCAGGTAGCGTATATGCTCCAATGCCCGCTTGCGACATATATGCTCCAAACGAAACACCGTATCCGTCTCTTGCGCATAATTAAACAAAGCAGCAGGAGTTGCAAAGAGGCTGTTGACCGGCCCTCGCGCCAATGCCTCCCATCCTAAAGCTTCGCCATTTGGCAAATGAATGATCGGCATGAAGTGCATCTGAACATTTTCTTCTGCAAGCAGCTTGTGAAATTGTCTGATGTGCGTATATTTTTCGGAGGTAATCCCATATTTGGCCATATGAACAGCATGTTTGACAGAGGTATACATCTCTTTCACGATATCTTCTCCGATGATTTCCGCATAGCCGATATGGACACGAAGCTCCTCACGATTAACGAAGCTCACTTGTCGATTTAACTGTCGTTCAGCCAACTCCTGAAAATGAATCGAGAGCATTTGACAGTCTTCCTCACTCATCATTTTCGAAAAGGAAGTGTAAATCGCAAAATCATCACCCCACAGCTTTTGAATCGCGATGATTCTCCCTTTGATTTCAAATGCTTGACGAGCTACAGCTGGCAAAATGCTTTCAAATATATGAAGCACTCTCTTGGCACTCGTATCGCCGTAGCGATGCTCTACCTCTGTCAGCTTGACGATATCTATATAAAACAGGACGACTTTCTTCTCTCTCTCCACCTCTTGCCGAATCATCGCCTTCATCCATTGGCGTTTATCCAACGAAATATAGGGTATTCGTCGAAACCGCTTCATAAGAGTCGACAACATGATGAATCGCTCCCCCTCACCCTTCCATTATGCCGAGCAAACATTAAGCAATCATGAATGGGAGATGAAGGAAATACAAAACCTTCCCAAACGATCGGGAAGGTTTGTGCATTTTTTATGAAGTTTAGCGCATAAGCTGCGCGCGTTTTGGCAAAACATCGTGACCAACTACTTCTGCGTACGTTTCGCGTCGTACGACCACTTCTGCTTCTCCGTCCTTGACAAATACAACAGCAGGACGAGCGATTCGGTTGTAGTTGTTCGCCATCGAATATCCATATGCACCTGTGCTTGGGACTGCGAGAATATCGCCCGCCTGCGCTTCTGGAAGCCTTACATCCCAGATGAGCATATCACCTGACTCGCAGCACTTCCCTGCAATGGAAACCATCTCGGTAGCAGGTGCATTCATTTTGTTCGCAATTGCTGCTTCATATTCTGCATCGTATAAAGCTGGTCGCAGATTGTCTGTCATGCCACCATCGACCGCAATATATTTTCGGACATTTGGAATGTTCTTTTGCGATCCAATTCGGTACAAGGTTGTCCCTGCATCCCCTACAATACTCCGACCTGGCTCGATCCAGATCTCAGGTAGAGGAATCGCAAGCGCTGTGAGCTCTTGGCGAACGATATCTGTAATGGCTTTGATATACGTGTCCGCTGGCTGCGGTGTATCGCCTTCTACATACCGAATACCGAAGCCGCCTCCTACATTCAGTACTTCTGGCAGGAATCCAAGCTTTCCTTTTGCTTCGCCCAACAGTTCTGTCAATCGTTTGACAGCGACGAGGAAGCCTTCTGTTTCAAAAATTTGTGAACCAATATGGCTATGAACTCCTAATAAATGGAGATGATTGCTTTCGTGAGAGAATTGAATTGCTTCAAGAGCCTGGCCGTTTTGCACATCAAAGCCAAACTTGGAGTCGATCTGTCCTGTAGAAATGTATTCATGCGTATGAGCTTCTACACCCGGTGTGACACGCAAGAGAACGGAGACTTTTTCGTTCCGCTCTTCGGCCAACTGCGCCAAGATGTGCAACTCATAAAAGTTGTCCACAACGAAACAGCCAATTTTGGCGTCTAGTGCCATGATTAACTCATCACGAGATTTGTTATTGCCATGAAAATGGATGCGTTCTACGGGGAATCCAGCTTGCAGAGCCGTATACAATTCGCCGCCAGATACTACATCGAGTGACAAGCCTTCCTCTTCAACCAACTTACACATTGCCATCGTGCAAAAAGCTTTGCTCGCGTAAGCAACCTGGAAGGAAAAACCCGTATTGTGAAACGCATTGACAAAATCCCGGCATTTGGTGCGAATTTGTTGTTCGTCATACACATATAAAGGTGTTCCGTAAGTAGCAGCTAACTGTGTCGTATCACAGCCTCCGATTTCCAAGTTTCCTTGTTCATTCACTCGACTTGTCCCGTGTAAGTACATGTTTCGTTTCCTCCCCAATTCATTCGCACCGATGATGTATATAGACAACCTGTTATAGAGAAAGGCAACCAACGAGGAGCGTCAGTTGCCATACAGAAACTTTTGTTCGTAAGGCTTCCCTACAATTTACTACAAGGTTGTGCGTTTGACAATGGGTGAAGTCAACCGTTTTCAGAATATTATTGCCGAGAGGAATTTTGCGCGCGAACGATACTCGGCCTGTTGTTTTTCTTTGGCACAGCCAGCCGTACCACAATATCCTTCATCCCTTTGTAGTTGAATGGAATGAACGGCCATAAGTAAGGCGTATTGAGCGAACGCGTAGAAGCCAAGAAAATCAGGATGATCGTAAGTCCGATCATCAGTCCAGGTGTAGAGAAAAAGCCCACCATGAGAATGAGAAACAAACGAATCAGTCGATTGGCCAAGCTCAACTCATAACTGGGAGTCGCATACATACCGATTGCCGCCACTGCCAGATACAAGATAACCTCGGGTGCAAGGAGTCCTACCTTTATCGCCACATCCCCGACCAGAATCGCGGCCAATAAACCTACGGCAATCGAGAGGGGCGCTGGCGTATGAATGGCGGCCATCCGCATCAAATCCAGTCCAAGCTCAGCGATTACGAATTGTGCCAAAATAGGAATACTCCCCATCTTTTTGATCCCCAGGAAGTGAAGTGGCTCCGGTATCATGGAAGGGTGCATGACCAAAAGCAACCAGATCGGCAAAACAAAAACAGAAGCAAAGATTCCCAAAAAGCGAACCCAGCGCAGATAAGCACCGATTACCGGTGTTTGTCGATACTCCTCCGCATGCTGTACATGATGAAAATAAGTGGCGGGTGTGATCATGACACTCGGCGAAGTATCCACATAAATCAGTACATGACCTTCTAATAAATGTACAGCGGCTACATCGGGACGCTCTGTGTATCGAACCAGCGGGAAGGGGTTTAACGTTTTTCCTATGATAAATTCTTCGACGGTTTTTTCTGCCATCGGTATCCCGTCAATCTGGATATTTTGTAGACGCTCTTTCAACGTATGGACCAGCTCTTCATTTGCTACATCATGCAAGTAGGCGACGGCAACATCTGTCTTGGTCCGCTCCCCAATCTGCATGATTTCGAAGCGGAGCCGTTCGTCACGAATCCTTCGTCGCGTAAGAGTTGTATTGGTTACGAGCACTTCTGTAAAGCCGTCATGCGCTCCGCGGACGATTCTCTCCGTATCTGGCTCCTGCGGTGTGCGATTCGGCAGGATTTTGGCATCGAGAATAATGGCGTGGGGAGATCGGTCAATGATCAGCCCTACTTGACCGACGAGCAATTTATCAATAAACTCGTCAGTCGTTTCTACCTTGCTCAGTTGGTAGAAAGGGATGAATTTGTGAAACAAATGGTCGAAAGCGTTATCAGCCAGATCCCGCTCACGCACATCGTTCAGCTCACGCATGACCTGCGAAATCAGTAAGCTTTCTGCGAAGCCATTTATGTAATACAACAACATTCGTGTATGACCCACATAAAAATCATGGACTCCAATATCAAAGCTCTTACCAACACCGAGTCTGTCGTTCAAATACCTCTGATTCTCTTCAAGATAAGTCGAGATGGGATGCCGTTTTTCCGTGACCTGTGCCATGAGCGCCGCTCCTTTCCATTATCCATTGCACCGCTCTCGTTGTGATGGGACAACCGTTTTGCAAACTATCCCTCCCTTCCATTTTGCCTATATCTCCAATGCCGATGACATTTGGTACATGCAGGGAATTCAAGATGTCTACGGTATCTCCATAAATATGATGCTGAAGTTGCTCGTCTGCGTACCCGTCCTTGTCCACCGCTTCATCTACAATTTGTCCTTGGTTGTTTACAGAATAAGCGACTGTCGCACCATTGACCCAGTGTGTATTCGAGGCTACTGCAATTGCACCGATTACTTCGATATCAGGATGCTTCACCACGTATTCGAGTGCTCGTTCTCCTCTACCCTTGCCGTAATCTCCATTGTCATCGAACATGACGATGACAGGATCATACGGTGTCATTTTAATGAGTTCGACCATCTGATTGCCTCGTAATGGAGTCGGATTCCCGGCAGACAGTGATATACATCGCCCCCCAAATTGCTTAGCGACATTCTCGATAACTTTTTGGGCAATATGATCTCCGTCTGTCACCAATATGACTTTCCGGCGTACTGTGTCCATGCTGGGTCACCGCCTTTTACTGCCTGGACTTACCCTTTGGGTTTAAAGATGAGTGAGGCAAAAAATCCAAATGCAATCGCGGCCGATATACCCGCACTCGTGACCTCAAAAATCCCCGTTGCCACACCGATCAACCCATGTTGTTCGGCCTCGCTGATAGCTCCGTGATACAAAGAATGACCGAAGCTCGTAATCGGTACAGTCGCTCCTGCGCCTGCGAAATCAATAAACTTGTCATACACGCCGATAAAATCGAGAAAAACTCCTGCCACGACCAGCGTACTCATGACATGAGCAGGCGTTAGCTTGCCAACATCTAGAAGGAGTTGCCCCACTACACAAACCAATCCCCCTACGACAAAAGCAATTAGGTACTCCATCATTTTCCTCCCTCAAGTGCAACCGCATGGGCGATGCACGGTATCGAATTGCCCTGCTGAGTGCTTACCGGGCTTAAAAGTGCTCCCGTGGCGCAGATCAACACGTTTTTCAGTAACCCACGGTTGAGCTGATCCATTATGTAGCTATAAGTGACTACTGCACTGCTGGCACAACCGCTCCCGCCTGCAAATACATCCTGATCGGGGGAGTATATCATCAATCCGCAATCATTGTAGACTTGATCCATGTCGTATCCTTCTGTCAGCATGAGCTCCTTTAAAATCGGATACCCGACAGCTGCTAGGTCACCAGTCACGATCAAATCATAGGACTGTGGAGAGCGCCCCGTATCTTGAAAATGCGTCTGAATCGTCGAAGCAGCTGCTGGCGCCATGGCCGTCCCCATATCAAACGGGTCTTTAATCCCCATGTCCACTACTTTCCCCATCGTTGCATACGTAATGCGCGGACCATTTCCCCCTATCCCGACCAATCCCGCGCCAGCTCCTGTCACTGTCCACTGAGCGCTGGGCGGCTTCTGGCCTCCGTATTCCGTAGGATAACGATACTGCCTTTCTGCTGTGGCATTGTGGCTACTGCAAGCAGCAATCGCCTTGTTTGCATAGCCTGCGTTTACCAAAGCCGCCGCATTTGCCAGTGTAAGCATTGAGGTAGAACAAGCGCCGTACATGCCCAAAAGCGGAATCGTCAACTTTTCTGCTGTAAAGTTGGTGGTGATGTTTTGATTCAACAGATCACCCGCAAGAATGATATCCACATCCTTGCCCGTGATCCCCGCCTTTTGCAACAAGGTGTTGACTGCATCCTCCATTAACTGGCGTTCGGCATCTTCCCACGTTTGTTGGCCTGCATACATATCATCGTGGATCTTATCAAACAAGTGCGCCAGCGGCCCTTCTCCTTCTTTTGGTCCCAAAGCAACTGCCGAGCTTTGCAGGCGAACATTTTGATCAAAGTGCCAGGTTTGCCGATTGACTCGTTTCACAGGTGGATTGTTTGACACTGACAGCCCTCCCTTAGAAAAACATGTTGATCAGGCTCTTTAATATTCCTGCAACGAAAGCAGCAACAACCCCAAAAACAATGACCGAACCAGCGAGCTTAAACATATTTCCCCCAACGCCAAGCACAAACCCTTCGCTCCGATGTTCAATGGCAGCAGAAGCGATCGAGTTGGCAAAGCCTGTAACAGGCACGGCTGATCCGGCTCCAGCATACTGCCCGATATTGTCATACACACCTAAACCTGTGAGCAAAACGGATAAAAAGATGAGTGTCGCAACGGTTGGATTGCTTGCCGTTTTCTCCGTAAATCCGAAGAAGGTAATATACATATTTTGAATGGCCTGACCCAACAAACATATGGTCCCTCCTACCCAGAAAGCACGAAACGAGTTAAGCAGAACATTTCGTTTGGGCTGGAACTTGGAAGCCTGCTGTTGATACAGTTGTTTGGTCATCTGCATCGATCCGGGGTTTTTGGATTTTGTTTTGGTTGCCATGCCCTTTCACTCCCTTTGTAAGCTTTCTTCCTATATCCTTCCTTTTTCTAAAGATGCCTATGAATAGTGGTATTTACCATTTCACAGATGGAGCAACCATTGCAATAAGGAACCTGTCACTTTCCCCAGCACCACTGCCATCAACAGAAAAAGAAGACTGCCGTCCATGTGGATTCGCTTTGCTAATATCGGAAAGACGTTGAGTACCTCAGTTAAGCCTGCGGCGAGTGTCCCCACAAATATCCCTGCAAAGATCCCGTAAAGCGAAGAAACGATAACGGGCAATTGAACACCCCAATGAAAAAAATCAATAAACGTAAAAAAAAGCGCTCCGGCCACCAGAGCCCATTCCAGCGAGCGAATATACCGATGAGCATTCGTTAATTGTGTCAACCTCGGAATGATGTCCAGAACGGTAATAAACGCGACCAGCCCGCTCCCTACTGCAAGCCCTCCACCCAGCCCGAACAAAATAAGCAACAAGCACTTAATGACGCTCATTTCTTCGTCCGTTGGTTTTCCTTGTTTTCATTTTGTATGTAGTATTGATCCAGGCTTTGCTGATACATAAACAATTCCACTTCAAGCGGACTAGGTTCCTCGTTGATTTTTTTCTGAAAGATATGATTGAAAAACAGAATCATCCCCAAGCCGATTCCGATAGAGTATGGAATTTGCATCCACAAAGGCTGATGGCTTTTTTCACCTGTAATCAAATAGTAGATTCGTTCGTGAACCTGCATCATGCTGACATCCGTATGGAAATTCATGATCGCCAATCCTGAGCCAATGAACAACAGAAGCCACACCAATGCCACTAAAATCGGATTCGATTTCTTACGTGGATTGAGTACTTCCACAATGATTTGGGGTGCACCCTGGACGTCAAGTTCCACATCAGGATAGACAGAACGCAATCTTTTAATCACCTGCATAATATCGATAATGATCAAATTGCCATCCGTTGGCTTCGTCTGGTAAATGGGCATCCGCTTTAACGCTTCCTCGCGCTCTCCATCCCAGTAAAGCTGGCAAATGTCCCCAAGCGTAATCATAGCTTGTGGCTGTATGGCCAATCGCTTTCTCAGGCGCAGAAACAACGCGTCATTCATGGTACCTTCCCCTTCCATCACATACCCGATTATTCGCTAGTATGTGCCGCGCCACAAAACCCATTCAAATAAACGGAAATGATCGTTCTGTTTAATGAAAATTATCGAGATGTTTTTCACAAAACAAAACACCCCAGCCACGTTGCGACCGGAGTGTTTGCATCTGTTAATGCTCAATTTGCTCTTTGATCGTTTGCAAAATGCGCTTCTCAAGGCGCGATACCTGTACTTGCGAGATTCCCAGCCTCTCCGCTACTTCTGACTGCGTCTGATCCTTGTAGTAGCGCAGGTAGACAATGAGTTGTTCCCGCTCGCTCAATCGACTGATCGCATCCTTGAGCGCAATTTTTTCAAACCATTTGTTGACCCCTTCATCCGCAATCTGATCGATCAAAGTAATGGGGTCCCCGTCATTTTCAAAAACCGTTTCATGGATGGAAGAAGGTGCCCGATTCGCTTCTTGCGCAAACACGACTTCTTCTGGCGTAATCCCCACCACGTCCGCAACCTCAGCAATCGTGGGTGCGCGACCGAATTGCTTGTACAGCTCATCCTTTGTTCGTCGTACCTTATTGGCTGTTTCTTTGAGTGATCGACTTACCTTGACTGTACCGTCATCACGTAAGAAGCGTTGAATTTCTCCGATAATCATCGGCACAGCATAGGTTGAGAATCGAACATCATAGGAGAGATCAAACTTGTCTACGGCTTTCAAAAGGCCAATACAACCGATCTGAAACAAATCATCCGCTTCGTATCCACGGTTGATAAAGCGCTGGACGACGGACCAGACCAGCCGAATATTGCTGTTGACTAAAAGCTCTCGTGCCTCAGTGTCGCCAGCTTGGCTTTTGGCGATTAGCTCTTTTACTTGGTCATTGGTCAGAAATGGTTGACTCGCGTTTTTGATATCGGCACCCATAGGCACTACCCCTAATTTTGCAAGGCTTTGGCAAACGCTAGGCGTTTGGTGAGGCGCACAGTTGTTCCTTTACCCACAACCGTTGCCACTTCCAAAGAGTCCATGAAATTCTCCATAATCGTAAAGCCCATCCCAGAGCGCTCAAGCTCCGGTTTCGTCGTATAGAGTGGTTGCATAGCCTGCTCCACATCCTCAATTCCACGTCCATTGTCTTCTACAATCAGATCAATACTGTCCTCTTGAATTCGCACGGAGATCTGTACCACACCCTCTGGATTTTCGTCATAACCATGAATAATGGCATTGGTAACAGCCTCGGATATAACGGTTTTGATTTCTTCCAGCTCGTCCATCGTAATATCGAGTTGAGAAATGAAGGCTGCGACTGCTACACGTGCGAATGCTTCATTTTGGCTCAATGCTGCAAACGACACTGACATAAAGTTACGTTGTACCATCATTACGCCACCCCCAGAATATGCAAAGCATCCGCTTCGTTTTCGCGAAACTTGATCACCTTGAATAACCCGGACATCTCAAATATTCGATAGATCGTAGGATTGATCGAGCAGACATACATTTCTCCAGATCGGGCAGAAATCTGCTTGTATCTTCCCAAAATAACCCCGATACCAGAGCTGTCCATAAACGTCAAATCAGCCAGACTCAGCACAATATGGCGTATCGTAGAGGTACGCAAAAGATCATCCGCCTTCTTGCGCAACTCCTCTGCCGTATGATGATCCAGCTCACCCTGCAAACGGATCACCAGCACATCCTGCCGTGTCTCCATCGCGACTCGTAAACTCATAGCTGACACACTCCTTCTCCCTTGATAGAAACTCTCTTTCTTCCTCGGCGAAACCAATTCCTGCCAGCCGACAAAAGAACAAAAAAATCGAGCAGCCGCGCCATTCCATTCGGGGCAACTCGATTCTTTTCGCGCTCATGCTGTCTGTCAGTAGCTAATCAAAACGCTCTTGGTGGTTCGCTTGAGAATCTCCCACATGTTGGCTTTATCTACCTGATCTTCTGGGAACAGATCGATTCGGTTTACTTCCTTGCCATCTTTCGTTCGGATGAAAATGTGGCCAATTACTTGGTCTTTTGCTATAGGTGCGTGAACCGCCTCATTGATGACAATTTCCTTCTGGAAGGTATCGGCCGATTCTCCTTTTTTCATTAACAAACTAACCGCATGTGGTGTCACCGCATTGATTTGCGGTTTCTGACCTTTATCTACAACGAGTGCGCGCACTGCTTCTCCCTTTTTGTACATCGGCATCACCTGAAAGTGTGTGAATGCGTAATTGAACATGGTCGAAACCTCATTGTTACGCGTTTTTACATCAGGCTCACCCATGACGACTGCAATGACACGCATGTTGTTGCGTTTGGCTGTCGCTGTTAAACAGTATTTCGCTTCGCCTGTGTACCCTGTTTTCAAACCGTCCACCCCTTCATAAAAACGCACCAGCTTGTTCGTATTTACAAGCCAGAAGGGGCTCTCTGTATCTTTCCGCAAATAGTCTTGATACGTACCGGTGAACTTCGTGATGCCATCGTGCTTTAAGAGCTCACGTGACATGATCGCAATATCTGCTGCCGAAGAGAAGTGATTCGCGGCTGGAAGTCCATTGGAGTTGACAAAATGCGTATTTTTCATACCGAGCTGCTGTGCTCGTTCATTCATTCGCGCGACAAAACTCTCTTCTGTCCCAGCCAAGTGTTCAGCCATCGCTACAGAGGCATCATTCCCAGAAGCAATCGCAATCCCTTTCAACATGTCCTCTACCGTCATTTCTTCACCAGGCTGTAGAAAAATTTGCGACCCGCCCATTGATGCTGCTCTTTCACTTGTTCGAACCTTATCGGTAAGCTTAAGCTCTCCCCGCTCCACCGCTTCCATGATCAAAAGCATGGTCATTACTTTGGTGATACTGGCGGGTGGCATTTTTTCATTGGCGTTCTTTTCATACAAGACTGTTCCCGTATCCGCTTCAATCATCACTGCGGATGAAGCTAGTGGGGCAAAATGATTGTCACCCTTTTGCTGTCCAGCCTTTTCTTTGGCAACAGCCATCGGAGAAAAGATGGTAAAGCACATAACGAAGCATAGAGCGAGGTATCCATTCCGTTTCATAGCAGTCTCTTCCCTCCATTCATGGTTTTATTCTCACCATCATGAAAGGAAAATATTCACACAAAAACGGCAAGATTATCTTCTCGAAAGACATCCGGTTACACAAAAAATCCCTTCTACTACTCGCAGAAGGGACACTTTCTTAAATGACGAATCGGCTCACATTTTGAGTTAACTCGTCCGCCATTTTTTTCAATTGTTCTACGTTTTCATTAATGCGTGCAATCGAATTCAATTGTTCATCCACTGTCTCTACTACACCTGAGATGGAATCACTAATTTCATCGGACATGGTGGCGAGACGCTGCATGGAGTTCGTCACAACCTGATTACCTGCGGCCATCTCTTCCGAGGTCGCCGTCATCGATTCGCTTTGCTCTGCGGCCGATTGAATCTCTGCCACGATATTTTGGAAAGCAGTACCCACAGACTCTACAGACTGCAAGCCTCCACTCACCATGGTAACGATCTCGTCCATATGCTTACTCATATCCATTGCCTCATCATTGATCGAATGGGCAATAGCAGCAATACGCTCAGAGAAGGAGCTGCTTTCCTCTGCGAGCTTGCGAACCTCGCTGGCTACAACCGAGAAGCCTCGTCCAGCATCTCCAGCACGGGCAGCTTCAATGGCTGCATTCAGCGCCAACAAATTCGTCTGCGATGCAATACTCGTAATCATTTCGACGATACTCGTAATTTCACGAGCACGATCACGAAGATTGTGCATTTGCCCAGCAGTACGTTCTACCTCACTAGTGGCACGTCTTACCGTATTGATTACGTTCCCCACTAATTCCATTCCGCCTTGCGCTCTCTCAAACGTACGGGTCGTAGCAACCGATGTTGATTCGGCAGCCACAGCCACCTGTTCAACGCCTTCCGATATTTCCGAGACGGTATTGGCCGTCGCTTGCACTTCATTTGTCTGCGTAGAAACGCGTTGGGCAATCGTTGAAATATTATCCGTAATGACGTTAATGGCTCCTTTGTTCTCTTGCGCAAATAGAGTCAGCTCATCTGTCGCTACGTTCAGTTGTGTAGCTTGTCCCTGTACAAGGGCAATCAGCTTGCGAAGTTCAGCCGCCATCTCATTCATTTTGCGCCCAACCATAGCCAGCTCGTCATTGCCGTTTACTTTTACGTTGATATTAAAATGTCCGGCGCCGATTTGATCCATATCTCTGGCTATCGCGAACAAGGAAAGTCGAATCCGCTTCGCAAACCACCAGATCGCCCAAACCGAGAGTCCGATGATCGGCAAGCTGAAGAGCACGAAGTATAGCCACATTCCGTCCACCTCGCCATACACCTCGTCGGTTCCCGTGGACAAAACTACATTCCATTTCAACAACGGTATTGGTGCAAAAGCTGCAAATGAATCAATACCATGATCCGAGTACAATAAGCTATTGCTTGTCTCATACTGCATCAGGGCAAGCATCTCTTCATAATCTTTGTCACCAGCTAGCACGAGCTTGTTGTTGTTATTCGGATTTTGATGAGCTACAACCAAACCATCTTGTCGAACGACAAATGCGTAGCCATTCTCCATGAAAGAGATCTCAGGAATTTTTTGAATCATTTGGTCAATCGTAAACCCAACAACGAACAATCGGCTCGTATCATCTGTCTTTTCCCCTATGGGTGTCGCAATATAAAGAAAACTCTTGTTGCTGCCTTCAACGATTTCTTCATCAGAAATGACCAAGGATTTCGTAGTTAGTGCTCTTTGGAAGTATTGCTTTTGCTTGAAGTCAATCTCATTGGTCCCGGTCAAGGAATACAGGGATTTCCCGGTAGCCGTGTCGATCAAATAGATTCGGGATACTTCTTTATGTGCCTGGCGCAATAGAGTAAACTGCTCCATGATAAGCGGCTGTAGCTCTGTCATCATCACACGTTTGGTTGCCGCCGATTTCGTGGAGTTCACAATTGCTTTTATGTCATCTTCTATGCTATTTGCATGCTGGTCAGCCAGCATTTTCGCCTGGTTAGAGGTAATGCTGAACAGCGTTGATTTCGAGAAGGAAAGAGCTATGTATTGCAAAGAACCGATAATAATAAGTACAAGAATTAGGCCAAACACAATCATCTTTGTAGCAAGAGAGCCTTTTAGCTTTTCCGTTGCTACTTGGCTAGTCAAATTTACTTTTTTTAAGAGATTCGAAATTCCCTCCTTCTTGTTCCATCGTGGCGACAAAAATTTACTCATGCTACTTGCCCCCTTTATCGCTACTACAATTTTCCAGTGCAAGAACTCCGAAAAAATACCCCTGAAAAAACTGCCTCTGGGTACAATACCCATTTTTTTCAGAGGTAAAACCTCCCTTATGAAGGGAAACGAGTTCCGGGCTGCACGAGTAGCCTCGGAACTCGTTATTTGTAGTTGATTTAGTTATACAAATGACAAGCTGCGAAATGTCCTGGCTCTACTTCTTTCCATACAGGTGCGGATGCAGCGCATTCCGGCATTGCTTTCGGGCAACGGGTACGGAAGTGGCAACCGCTTGGTGGGTTCATTGGGCTAGGTACATCGCCTTGCAATACAATGCGCTCACGGTTACGCTCAACTTCTGGGTCTGGAATCGGAATCGCAGACAACAGCGCTTGCGTATACGGGTGGAGCGGCTTTTCATACAAAGCATCGCTTTCTGCCAGCTCAACCATTTTACCCAGGTACATAACCGCTACACGGTCGGAAATGTATTTTACCATGGACAAGTCATGGGCAATGAACATGTAGGTCAAGCCCATTTTTTCTTGCAGCTGTTCGAGCAAGTTTACAACCTGTGCTTGTACGGATACGTCCAAAGCAGAGATTGGCTCGTCACAAACGATGAATTTTGGCTCTACTGCCAATGCACGGGCAATTCCGATACGTTGGCGCTGTCCGCCTGAAAACTCGTGTGGGAAGCGGTTCATATGCTCAGGATTCAAGCTCACCAAGGAAAGGAGCTCCTGGATGCGTTCTTTGCGCTTTTGACCAGTCGCCAGGCCATGAATATCCAGCGCCTCGCCAATGATATCCCCAACTGTCATACGCGGATTCAAGGATGCGTAAGGGTCTTGGAAAATCATTTGCATGTTGCGGCGCATCGCCTTCATTTCCTGCTGGTTCAAATTCATGATGCTCTTACCTTCAAACAGGACGTCCCCTTCAGTCGCATCATACAGTCTCAAGATGGTACGACCGGCAGTGGACTTTCCACAGCCTGACTCTCCTACTACGCCCAATGTTTCTCCACGTTTGATCTCAAACGAGATATCATTCACAGCTTTCAGAGTATTATCGCCAATAGAAAAGAACTTTTTTAGATTACGTACTTCAATTAAATTTTCACGTTTATCCACTGATATCCCTCCTTCTACGTTCATGCACGGTTCTGAGCAAGCGGATGCTGAAGCCAACAAGCTGCTCGCTGAGTCGTGCTGACGTCGTTCAGCTCAGGATCGATCTCTTGGCACACACGCATCGCTGATTCGCAACGCGCAGTGAATCCACAGCCAACTGGCGGACGCAGAAGGTCTGGCGGCGTACCAAAAATCGGTGTCAGTGGCTCGTCACGGTTCAAGTCAAGACGTGGTACCGAGCGAAGCAAGCCTTTGGTGTAAGGATGTTGCGGATTGTAGAAAATATCGTCAACTGTTCCTGTCTCGATCACTTTTCCTGCGTACATAACGATGACGCGTTCACACATCTCAGCAACAACACCAAGGTCATGCGTGATCAAGATAATGGAAGTGCCTGTTTTCTTTTGCAATTCTTTCATCAGGTCCAAAATTTGCGCCTGAATCGTTACGTCCAAAGCTGTCGTCGGTTCATCCGCGATCAACAGCTTCGGCGAACAGGCGAGAGCGATCGCGATCATCGCACGTTGACGCATACCGCCAGAGAACTCGTGTGGATATTGCTCCACACGTTTCTCAGGTTGCGGAATACCAACCATGGTCAACAGCTCAATGGCACGATCACGTGCTGCAGCTTTCGACATGTTTTGGTGCTTGATCAAGCCCTCGGTAATTTGGCTACCGATGGTCATGGTTGGGTTCAAGGAAGTCATTGGATCTTGGAAGATCATCCCGATATCTTTACCGCGGATCGATTCCATTTCTTTTTTCGACTTCTTGACGATATCCTCGCCATTGAAGAGAATTTGCCCTTGTTTAATTTCACCTGGAGGCATCGGAATCAGCTTCATGAGGGTTTGAGCGGTTACGGATTTACCGCAACCGGACTCCCCTACAATCGCTACAGCCTCTCCGCGGTTGACGTGAAAATTCACACCGCGGACTGCTTTTACTTCACCTGCATACGTATGGAAGGATACATGCAGGTCTTTTACATCAAGAATGCGTTCCATTACGACGATCCCTCCTATTTACGCAGGCGTGGGTCTACTGCATCGCGCAGACCGTCACCGAACAAGTTAAATGCCAAGATGGTCATGGAAATAAAGATTGCCGGGAATGTCAAACGCCATGGATAGTACTTCATGGCCGGCAAGCCCTCATTGGACATCGTTCCCCACGATGCAATTGGTGCCGAAACCCCTAACCCGATAAAGGACAAGAAAGATTCTGCGAAAATCGCGGAAGGTACAGTCAAGCTCAATGTAACGATAATTGGACCCAAAGCATTAGGAATCAAGTGTTTGAAGATCAGACGGTTGGCGTCAGCTCCAAGGGAGCGTGCTGCCAGTACAAACTCTTGGTTTTTCAATTGAAGGATCTGACCACGCACAATCCGGGCCATACCGATCCATCCCGTTATCGTCAAGGCAAGAATAATCGTTCCAACACCAGGCTCTAATACAACCATCAACAAAATAACAACCAGCAGGTAAGGAATTGCAAACAAGATATCTGCGAAACGCATCATCAATTCATCTACTCTTCCACCATAGAAACCTGCGAGACCACCCCAGATCACACCAATGATCAAGTCAATGAACGCTGCGGCAAGACCTACTTGCAGAGAGATACGTGCACCGTACCAAATACGCTCAAATACGTCACGACCTAGGTCATCTGTGCCAAACCAGTGTTCAGCAGACGGCTTTTTGTTCTTGCCAGCCAGATCCGTCGTAAAATAATCTTGTGGAGTTAGCCATGGGACCACAATGGCACATACGATCAACGCAGCAATGAAGATCATAGAAATCATTGCGACTTTATTCATTCTCAAACGACGCCAAACGTCAGACCAGAAAGAGAGACTTGGGCGCTTGATTGCTTCCGCTTGACGAAGGTCAACGGAAATTGGCTCGAAATGTTCTTTAGTCAAGTTTTGCACGTGTCATTACTCCTTTCCTGCGTCCGAAAGTTTGATCCGTGGGTCTACCAAGGTGTATGCGATGTCAACAATCAGAATCATCACAACAAGGATCATGGAGTAGAACACGGTCGTACCCATGATTACCGTATAGTCGCGGTTTGTAATGGACAAAACGAATTCGCGACCAAGACCAGGAACACCGAAAATACGTTCAATAACGAATGCACCTGTCAAAATACCGGCAATCAGTGGACCCAGGTAAGTAACAACTGGCAAGAGCGCATTACGGATTGCGTGTTTTACTGTAATGGTAAAAGTGTGCAGCCCTTTTGCTTTTGCTGTTTTGATGTAATCTTGACCCATAACTTCAATCATATTGGAACGCGTCAAACGCGCGATAAATGCCATCGGTGATGCGGCGAGTGCCAATGATGGAAGGATGGTGTATTCGAATCCTTCCCATTTCGCGATTGGAAACCAGCCCAAATTAATAGCGAAAATGTATTGGTAAAAGGACGCCAAAATAAAGCTTGGTACCGATAATCCCAAAACGGCGATGACCATCGCGGAATAGTCTTGCCATTTATTATGGTTTAGCGCTGCGATAACCCCTAGCGTAATCCCACCAAAGATAGCGAGCAATAAAGCTTGTGCACCCAAGTGAGCAGAAACTGGGAAACCACGATTAATCATGTCATTAACAGTTGAAGATTTCTCCGTAAACGATGGACCGAGCTCCCACGTTACTACACCCTTCAAATATTCAAAGTATTGTTCGTGCAACGGCAGGTTCAGCTTGTACTTTGCCTCTAGTGCTGCCTTAATTTCCGGCGGGACCTGCTTCTCGGATGTAAATGGACCACCTGGTACTGCTTTCATGATGAAGAAGGTGGCCGTTACAATTAAGAAGAGCGAGATGAGCATAAAAATGATGCGCTTACCGAGATAACGGATCAACTAACTTACCCCCTTGTAGATTTTTGATTGCTTTCACGTCCCATGTTTACACTGCGGAACGCTGCCGACACAGTGTAAAAATCGGCTGTGTAAATAACCCTTAGATCTCTTGCAGTAAAGCTTCTCTCTCTATTTTCTCTTTGCTGGCAATCATGCCAGCTGGTATTTATGGGAAGGGCTTGCATAGCAGAGGGTATATGAGCAACCATATAACCTCTGCTGCAAATCCCGTTTCCTTCGTTATGAAATTACTCGATGTATGCGCCTTTCCAATCCACGTCACCCAGGCCAGTTTGGTGAACGCCTTTCACTTCTGGCTTCTGTACCCAAGATTGCGTGTAGAAGTAAATTGGCATGATTGGCATTTCATCCATCAGGATTTGTTCTGCATCTGCCAAAATTTTCTTACGTTTCTCGAGGTCTGATTCCTGAGCGGATTGGTTCAACAACTCTTTATATTTTGCATTTTCCCAACGCGTATCGTTGTTTCCACCCATTTTATCTTTGTAAAGCTCCAGGAAGTTGATTGGGTCATTGAAGTCACCCAGCCAGCCCATCCGTCCAATCTGGAAATTACCCTCATGCATATCTTCCAGGTAAACTTTCCATTCTTTGTTCTCGAGTTTCACATCTACACCGAGATTTTTCTTCCATTGGTCTTGGATGGCCTCAGCAATCTTCTTGTGAGCCTCAGATGTGTTGTAGGACAACGTAATCGCTGGCAACTTGCTCATGCCAACCTCTTTCAGTCCCTCTTCCAAAAGCTTTTTCGCGTTTTCTAAATCTTTGTCTTTGAAGTAGCCGTTTGGATTCAGCACCATGGATGGAGGTACAGCGCCTGTTGCCGGGATTTGACCCGTTTGGAGAATGTTGTCGATCAAGGCTCGGCGATCGATCGAGTAGGCAAATGCTTTTCTCACTTTAATGTTATTAAATGGCGGCTTTTCGGTATTGAACTTGTACCAGTACGTACCAGCGATTGGATTTGTTTGAATCTTGCCTTGATCTTTCAATGCTGGAATCGCATCTGTTGGCAAAGCACTCATTGGTGCGCCAGCCCAGTCGATTTCGCCATTTTCGAACATGGAGAGCTCTGTATTTTCGTCTTCTACCATGGAGAATTCGATTTTTTCGAGCTTTACATTGTCTTTATCCCAGTAATTTTGGTTCTTCACGAGCACCATCTTGCTCTTGTGCTCCCAAGATTCGATTTTGAAAGGTCCGTTACCGACGTGCGAACTTGCTTCGCCTGCCCACTTCGGATTTGCATCAATTACTTTTTTGTTAACTGGGAAGTAGGTACGGAATGCGAGCAATTCCAGGAAGTATGGAGTTGGATTCTCCAGCTTAACTTCCAGCGTCTTATCGTCAAGTGCCTTCACACCTACTTCATCAAGCTTTGCTTCGCCCTTATTTGCTTTTTCACCATTTTTCACGTAGTACAGCTGATATGCGTAGTTGGAAGCTGTTTTTGGATCGAGAGCACGCTTCCAAGCATATTCAAAGTCATGTGCTGTTACAGGATCACCATTGCTCCATTTCGCTTCTCTGATTTTAAATGTGTAAGTGAGCTTATCATCAGAGACTTTGTAGCTCTCAGCGGCAGCTTCATGTGGCTTATCGTCGGTACCAATGCGGGTCAAGCCGTCAAAGGTTGCCAAGATAATCGCGCCTGAAGTCGTGTCCTCTGCGAGTCCTGGATCAGTTGTAGGTGGCTCGGAGTGCAGGTTCATCTTTAGAACTTGTGGCTTCTTCTCAGCAGCTGGTGTTGCAGGCTGTGAAGGTGCTGGCGTTGCAGGTGTTCCTCCTGCCGGTGGAGCGGCAGCTGGTTGACCTCCTCCGCACCCTGCCAGGGCGGTTCCTAATACAGCAATCGAGCTCACAAGTGCAAACATATTCTTTTTCAACGCAATAACCCCCAGTACGTTTTTCTTTTTTGTCTTTTTTCTGAAAATAAAGGACGAAAAAAAAACGAAAACTACGCGAAGCTGCTTGACTTCGGCTGGAAGGCATCAACCCCTTTCATTGCAGGGTCACCTCGTCGTCTTGAACGAAAGAGAAGGTGTCTTTGTACTGCTTCAGTTCCAGTGAAACGTCCGCAGCTGCAATTCCTTCAATTTGAGAGAGTCGTTCATTGACAAAGGTGATCAGCTCATCATTACTATGGAAACACGCTTGGATAATCAAGTCGTGCTTACCGCTATAAGCGCCTACAAAGCGTACTGCAGAAAATTTGCTCAATTTTTCTGCCACTTCTTTCTGCAAACCTAGCTTTGTGGTTAACCCGATGATAGCCTGCACATGTAATCCTAATTTCTCTGGATCGGGTTGTATTACGAATTGGAAGACTCCGTCTTGCAAAAGACGAGTGATGCGCGATCGAATCGTTCCTTCGCTCACGCCTAGTTGATGGGCGATTTCTGTATATGGGATACGCCCATCTTCATGGAGGATTTGCAGAATCTGTCTATCGACATGGTCCAGCTTTTTCATAAATACGATTTTCTGGGAACCTCCATCATTTTTTTACGAATTTCGCAATAATCTTTTACAAACAGTCTAATACAATAAAAGTAATCGGAAATGATAGCGGTGTCAACGAAATTTGACAAGTAGAATTATAAAACTTTATAAAGTCAATCCGAACAGTAAAATATATTTTATACAATAAAAAACGACTTATATCTTACTATTGAATATGAAAAACTAGATTTAATCAACAATATTTTTTCGAGAAACTGTATTTTTACTCATAAAACAAGGCGTGCTCATGTGCTGTGCACGCCTTGTTTTATTTGATTGATCAACTAATATTCAGACTTTCTATGCTTCGATAATTTTATAAATCAACGGTTGTTCTCCGTCGATTGCCGTCGAAATTTGGAAGGCACCTTCCATTTCTTTCAACGCATTTTGCAAAAGATGGTCTTCGTTGGCATAGATGGTGACCAAAACTTCGCCTGCCTTCACCTGATCCCCGCGTTTTTTGTGCAGAACAAGACCTACTGCCAAGTCAATCGGCATTTCTTTTGTTAATCTGCCAGCACCCAAGACAACAGAAGCATGACCGATCGCTTCTGCATCAATCGCGCTCACAAAGCCGTCCTGTTCGGCTGTAACGGTATGAATGATCTTTGCTTGCGACAAACGAGACAAATCATAGACGTCCTGTTTATTGCCGCCTTGAGCCTCTACCATTTCCGCCAGTTTATCTACTGCTTTTCCGGAAGCCATCAGGTCTTCGAGCTTTTTACGTCCTTCTTCCACATCAGTAACAAGCCCACCCATAACAAGCATGCGGGAACCAATAGCCAATACCAGCTCGGTCAAATCGCGCGGACCTTTACCTGCTAGTGTCTCCACTGCTTCTTTCACTTCCAGTGCATTGCCCACAGCAAAGCCAAGCGGCTGGTTCATATCGCTGATGACCGCCACCGTTTTACGTCCTACTTGGCTGCCGATTGCAACCATCGCATTTGCTAATGTTTCTGCCTCTTCAATGCTTTTCATGAAAGCGCCCTTCCCTACTTTTACGTCAAGCAGGATGGCATCTGCCCCAGCGGCAATCTTCTTGGACATAATGGAGCTTGCAATCAACGGCACAGCTTCTACAGTAGCTGTCACGTCACGCAGCGCATACAGCTTCTTATCTGCAGGTGTCAGGTTGCCAGACTGCCCGATTACGGACACGCCAATATCACGCACCTGCTGCAAAAATTGCTCGCGTGTGCGTTCTACTTCGAAACCTGCGAAGGACTCCAGCTTGTCAATGGTGCCTCCTGAGTAACCAAGACCTCTTCCAGACATTTTTGCCACAGGAATACCTGCTGCCGCAACCAATGGTGCAACAACAAGAGTAGTCTTGTCGCCTACCCCACCTGTACTGTGCTTGTCTACCTTAATTCCTTGCAGAGAAGACAGGTCAAGCTGTTCGCCTGACCCTGCCATTGCCAAGGTTAGATCTCCTGTCTCTCTCGCTGTCATGCCACGGAAAAAGACTGCCATTGCCCATGCGGACATTTGGTAGTCAGGAATACTTCCATCTGTATAGCCTGTCACCAGAAATTGAATCTCTTCTGTTGTCAGTTCTCCGCCATCACGTTTTTTGGCGATCATATCGACCATACGCATTGTTAATCCCTCCGAATCCGTTACTTACATTTTGGCTACGATACCGTTCACCAGAGCCAGGAATTGCGATTTTACCTTTTCTGTTGTTTCCATTACTTCATCATGGGACAGAGGTTGTTCCAAAATACCTGCTGCCATGTTGCTAATGCACGAAATACCGAGCACCTTCACACCCATGTGTCGTGCCACGATTACTTCTGGTACAGTTGACATCCCTACAGCATCTCCACCCAACAGGCGAAGCATACGGATTTCTGCAGGAGTTTCATAGGTAGGACCTAGCAGACCTGCGTATACACCTTCACGGAGCTGGATTCCCTGCTCGGAAGCAACTTCATGAGCCAGTTTGCGGAGCTGTTTGGAATAAGCTTCAGACATATCTGGGAAACGTGCTCCCAATTGTTCATCGTTTGCACCGATCAATGGATTGCGGAACGTCATGTTGATGTGATCGGAAATCAGCATGAGGTCGCCTGCATTGTAGCCTTCGTTGATTCCGCCAGCAGCATTGGTTACAATAATGGTTTCTACGCCGAGCAGCTTCATGACACGGATTGGGAAAACAACGGCATCCAGACCATGTCCCTCATAAAAGTGAAAACGACCTTGCATCGCAACGACTTGCTTGCCTTGCAGTTTGCCAATCACGAGTTGTCCTTTGTGGCCCACAACGGTGGACACAGTGAAGCCTGGAATTTCATGATAAGGAATGATCACCGGATTTTCGATTTCATCTGCCAAAACACCCAGCCCTGATCCGAGTACGAGACCAATGGTTGGTTTTTCTGTTAGTTTCGGTTCGATATATGCTACTGCATCATGGAAATTTGCCAATTCAACTCTCTCCTTTTTTGTGTTTCTTCTATTATATAAATGTTTATTTTTGCTTAACCTTTATAAATGATTGAGGAAGCTTTTCCCAATCACTGGAGCAGTTACTCCAAAATTGTCTGCGATGGTCGCACCCAAGTCCGCAAATGTCTCACGGATGCCCAAATGTGCCCCAGCTTGAATACCCTTATGATAGACAAGCAACGGAACGTATTCTCTCGTATGGTCGCTGCCATGATGTACAGGATCGTTTCCATGGTCTGCCGTGATTACCAGTAAATCATTTTCTTGTAGCGCTTCCAAAAGTTCTGGAATACGAGCATCGAACTCCATCAACGCTTGACCATACCCTTCTGGATCGCGGCGATGACCAAACTTCGCATCGAAGTCCACAAGGTTTACAAAAGAAAGACCTGTAAACGATTGTTTCATCGTGCCCAGAATTTGATCTACACCGTCCATGTTATCTTTGGTACGGATAGATTGGGTAACACCCTCTTCTGCGTAGATGTCGCCGATTTTGCCAATTGCAATAGAAGCAAGGCCAGCATCCTGCAAACGATTCATGACTGTCGGAGCAAATGGCTTCACAGAATAATCGTGGCGATTTGACGTACGGCTAAAATTGCCTGGCTGTCCAACAAATGGACGCGCAATAACACGAGTAACGGCGAATTCATCACGAAGCGTCAACTCACGAGCTACCTCGCAAATATGGTACAGCTCTTCAAGCGGAACAACCTCTTCGTGCGCTGCTACCTGGAATACACTGTCCGCAGACGTATAGACAATCACCGCACCCGTTTTCATATGCTCTTCGCCAAGCTCGTCGAGAATGTCTGTCCCTGAAGCAACTTTGTTCCCGAGCACCTTGCGACCAATACGTTGTTCAAATTCCGAGATCAGCTCTTGTGGAAATCCATCTGGATACGTGTTAAACGGAGTAGACACATGCAGACCCATGATCTCCCAATGACCAGTCGTCGTATCTTTCCCCATGGAGATTTCTTGCATTTTTCCATAATGGGCCATAGGGGTTGCTACTGGTGCAACGTTCTGGAGTGGTGCAATATTTCCCAAACCTAATTTTTGCAAGTTGGGCAATGAAAATCCTGCAACTCGTTCCGCAATATGACCTAAGGTGTTCGCTCCTGCATCATTGAACTTAGGCGCATCAGGTTGTTCGCCAATCCCTACGCTGTCCATGACGATCAAAAAAACTCGTGAATACTGCATCTTAACGCCTCCTGTTTACCAGTCATTCGAATTCTAAGATCAAGTCGTCAGACGTCTGACCTGATTCAGAAAATTTTTCTCCGCCCGACAATCAGGCGGAGTCGATCGGTTTTTCATACTCATGCTCGCGGATGCGTCTTGGCATAGATGTCCTTAATCCGCGTTCTGGTCACATGTGTGTAAATCTGGGTGGTTGAAATATCAGCATGCCCAAGCATCTCTTGAACAGAGCGCAAATCCGCTCCATTTTCCAGTAAGTGAGTGGCAAAAGAGTGGCGAAGTGTATGGGGTGTAATCTCTGCACGGATGTTAGATTTTTGGGCATATCGTTTAATAATTTTCCAAAAACCTTGCCGTGTAATTTGTTTGCCCAAGTGATTCAGAAATAATGCAGTATCGCCAGTTCCTTTTACCAGCTTGGGGCGCCCTGCCTGTAAATAGTGGCGAACCACTTGAATGGCAACCGAGCCTAACGGAATGATTCGCTCTTTTGATCCTTTTCCCATGCACTTGACAAAGCCCATATCCAGATTCACATCAGCACTATCCAGATTGACTAACTCCGAGACACGAATGCCTGTCGCATATAAAAGCTCAAGCATCGCCTTGTCCCGCAGCCCGGCAGGATGATTGACAGGAGGACTTTCCAAAAGACGTTCCACTTCCTCAACAGAGAGCACTTTCGGCAAGCGTTTCTCGATCTTCGGTGTTTCCAGATGAATGGATGGATCTTTATCTATGTACTTATCCCGAATGAGAAACTGATAAAACGCTCGTATCGATGCCATATTGCGAGAAAGCGTTGCTGTAGCACGTCCTTTTTCCCGTAAAACAAGTAAGTAACCAATGATGTGCGTCCGAGTAGAATCCTCTATTCGAGCAACACCTTGCTCCTGTAAGTACGAGGTAAAGGCCACCATATCCCGTTGATAGGATTCCAGGGTATTTCTCGATAACCCTTTCTCCACAGTCAGGAAATGAATAAACTGATCAATCAGACTGTCCATGAAGCTGTCCCCTTCAGCTGATAAGTATCTTGTATTGCTTTCCACAAAGAAGAAGAAACTCCTGCTTCTCCAAATAAAAAACTCATACTTGCATTACTCTCCCGTTAAAAAAAAGAGCTGTAGTCGTGCGACATAACCGTCAAAATCCTGTGCCTGAGAGGTATTGATGACTTTTACTACCTTCACAGCATTCCCATGTGGTTCATGATAAGGGTTTGCCGGGAGAAATTTGTCCGCCAGCAAGGTAATGATGCCGTAGGAGAGCAAGGTGCAGGTAATGAAAAGAAGCAAGAAGCGAAGACCCTCCATCAAGCGGCGATAAGAGACCTTCATCCGTGAGCCTCCTTACAGACTTTCTTTCATTTATATGCACTTGTCCCCTGCTCCATTCGAATCGATCCTCTCTTAGGATTCCACAGGAATAGGTCTGCCATTACAAAAGCTCCCAATGAAAAAAGAAAAACTTCTCCGTTCCCAGAGAAGTCGACTTTATTTGAAGTCCTCCACGTTCACTTTATCTACGCAACGATTGCAGATCCCGTAGAAGGTCAATCGGTGGTCGGTAATATAAAAGTTGTAAACATTCTTGACTTTCTCTTCTGCTGTGACAAGCAGATCTTCAAAAATTTCATCCACCGTACCACAATTGAGGCAAATGAGGTGATGATGGTGATAGGCAGCATTATCATCACGAAGATCGTAACGAGCTACGCCATCGCCAAAATTCATTTTATGGAGGATCTTCAGTTCGCTCAACAGCTCTAATGTCCTGTATACGGTAGCAAGCCCGATTTCCGGCGCTTTATCCTTCACCAACAAGTAAACATCTTCCGCGCTCAAGTGATCTTCTTCATTCTCCAACAACACGCGAACAGTGGCTTCACGCTGTGGTGTCAGCTTGTAGTTTTGTGAATGCAACTGCTGCTTAATTTTCTCTAATTTTTCTTCCAACATTAATGCCCCTCCCCGCTCGCATGAAACCTGTTCCTATTATAGTAGAGGGGCATCGAATAAGTCAAATGCATAAGTTCTTACCTGAGAATTATTCTTAATTAAGTACGAGCTGCATCAACCGAGGGGAAATGAAGGTTTCAAACAAGGCTGCAATCGTCAATACCGCCAGCATGCTAAGTACAAGAACCGTATAGCCCATGAAATGCGGCATGATGACATCCCTTTTGCTTAGCACTCTCGTTCGTATGAGTCGAAGAGAAAACGAAATTCCGCTGACGCCTACAATAAAAAGGGCAGGGACGACTAATAAATTTTGTGGGAGAACACCCACCATGGCAAATGTTACGCCTTGCCATTGGAGTTGACTCACCAAAAAACCGACGGTGAAACCAACCACGACTCCTTTTAAGAAGAGCATCAACAAAATCATAGGCAACCCAATAATGGATAACCCTAGCACCCACATGATCGCTATGGTTTTGGCATAATGACCAAACGCCTGCTGAAAATGGGCACTGGTCTCAGGGATTCCATCACTGCCAAGACTGTTGAAAAAATATTGTAGAAAACCGTACAGCTCCTGCTTCTGTGACAATGGCAGTGAATTGACGAGGACGGCTCCGAAAATAATACCCATCGTAAACAGGACGATCGTGAACCAGTAGAGTGACTGATGTTCTCTCGCATAGGATTGGATAGTTTGTCCGACTCGTGAACGCACGCTTCGTCGCCTCCCGCTTGGCTGATTACTGTACAGCTTATGCGGACGAGTTCTCCCCTATGACAACCTACATCGGGACGATCTTTCCGTAGGTACCGGCGCCGCCTTTTTGAACAGAGAGCTTTCCCTCTCGTGCGTGTACGATAAGCGATGCGATTTTCTCTCCGACAACAGAGGTGAGCTCTTCTTCGTTTACGCGATGCAATACGTTCATCTGTGTACCAAACGACCGATACAGCTTGTCCAACAATTTCGGACCGATTCCCGGAATGAATTCCAACGGGATTTGCTCGATATAAGGAGGACGGAACGCCGGATGCTGGCCGACCTCTACATCCGCCAGCTGATCAATGCGCGCTGCAACCCCTCGCACAATTCGTTGGAAGCCGCATTCCGGACATTTGCCTGAGGCATCCGCCGCTAGTAAAGACTGGCACCCTTGGCACGCCGTCTGATGATACTTCCCAAGCTCGGGATGCAGACCGTAGTTCATATGAACCCCTCTGCCACCGATGCGCTTAATTGCTTTCACCCACTCTGCGAAGGAACGCTCTTGCATATATATCGCTTGATATTCCCGGCCTATCTTCGCCAGAGAATGCGCATCTGAGTTTGTGAGAAAGGTTTTGTCATGGAGCTCGGATATGCGGTCTGCCATGCTGGTATTCGCACTCAATCCCAGCTCAACCGCATAGATAAGCGACGGATCAAGCACTTCGGCCATCGAATCCGTACAGCTCCCATACAACCCTTTATGCGGCGTAAAAATATGTGCCGGGATCAAGAGGCCCTGCAATTGATCGACACAGGCTTGTAGTTCCCTCAGTGATGTGTAGATACGCTGAGAACTTAAATGCACATTTTTGCAGCGTTCAGACAGCCACGCGGTAAATTGCTTCATTTCTTGCAGTTTCGGCAGATAAACGAGAAAATGAGCTGCACCACGCCCTGGCTCCTTGATTTCTACTTCGCACCCCAAGAGTAGCAGTGTATCTTTGTAGGAAATTCCTCCATCCACCTGTTCAGTGGCTAATCCCATTTCCAACAGATCTACCAGCTCATCCTGAACCTCCGGCGAATGTGCATCGATAATCCCGATGACATCCATCCCTTTTTTATCTGAGGCTTCCTCCAAAATTTTCGTGAGTGTCATTTGGCGAGAAGCCGTTATTTTCACAGGTTTACCGGTCCACGTACCACCGATGTGAATATGCATGTCGCAAAAATACGAAGAAAGCATAGTACTAACCACGTTCGCGTAGCATTTTGTTTTCCCACGCAAACAATGCCACAACTGTCTTGGCATCGCGAATTTCTCCACTTTGATGCAGAGCATGCGCTTCTTCCAATGTTACTTCCAGCACATCGACGAACTCATCCTCGTCCGGCTTGCTTTCTCCTTTTTTCAAACCAGTGGCCACAAAAACATGTAAAATTTCATCCGCGAAGCCGGGAGATGTGTAAAAAGAGCTGAGCGGTGTGTACTGACTCGCAACGTAGCCGGTCTCTTCCTCCAGCTCGCGCATTGCACACGCAAGCGGCTCTTCCCCTGGCTCCAGCTTTCCTGCTGGGATTTCCACGATCGTACGCTCCAATGGCTTGCGGAACTGTCGAACTACAACCATTTTGTTATCATCTGTTATCGGCATTACAGCTACCGCGCCTTGATGATTCACGATTTCTCGCTTGGCTGTGTTGCCATTGGGCAGAAGGACCTCATCTACCTTGACCTTAATAATTCTTCCGTCATAAATCGGTTGACTGGAAATGGTTTTTTCATATAAGTGATCATATTTACTCACTGTCGTCATCATCCTTTTTTCATGAAGTCGTTCTAAATCGTCGATTCCCTCCATAAGTTGGGAGCATAGAGCTTGTCCATCTTATTGTATCGGAGGAGATTATGAATGAAAACATATGTTAGCGAAAACCAATTGCGTATGGTCGGGAAAGCTTGGGAGATCAAGGCTGCACTTCGTTCCTGGTCAAATAAAGACCTAACGCTTCAAGCGTACTTAATGAAGCGGGCAAATGCGGGGCGTCGTTAACGGTTTGGACGATGTAGCCCAAACTGTTTTCTACATAATCGGCAGCCATCCATGCCGTCTGAAAAGGGGCAGGGTCCTCTTGCCAATTTCGTCCCATCGTAGAAAAGGACAAGCCATACCCCTTTTCCAGCGCTGCTAGTTCTGATTGGTCTGGGACTTTTCCTTTTATGAAAACATGCTTCCCCGCAACTTCTAGCGTTCTCAATTGCCGTGAAAGGACTTCATCTCTTTCATCTCCGAAAACCGGAATTGTAACCAGGGCAGGACAGAGAGCAAATCGGTTTAATATCGATACAGTATGATGACTGACACCGTAATGCCTGGTACGTGGGTCACCAAAGCTGATTCGTGGAATAAAAAAGGGTGTTCCACCGAGAGTAGATATGGCATGAATGACCTCAGCTAACTGAATTCCCGAGAAGCCATAAGGTGTACCTGTACCTGCTACCCCAGGTCCCAACATACAAACAATAATATCGGCATGCTCTACATGGCGCGCTGCCAACAAGCCACTATGAATCGTCAACGACTCGCGATCTCCACCCCACGCATGACCTGTCGTTACCGTCGCAGCCAAGCTCCCGACTGCTTTTAATTGCTGGACGTGCTGACTCAAGGCAATCGGCAAGGATGCACCGTCTGGCATGACATATACGATACGGACATTTGGATTTTTTTTATGCAAAGCAAGGACAGCAACAGGTAGAAGACTGTGCAGCTCTCCGACCAAAACAGGGGTACCTTCCAAGGATAGGTCATCTTGCACAAACAAAGGGTGGTACGGGCTAGTCTGTTCTTCTACCGAATCAACCGCGAGCTGCCATGGCGAATAGCGCATTTTCATGACATGCCCCCACTCATTCGGAAGAACATCGGTTTCCTCCAGTTGGGTAACCTTCCCTACAACAAAGTGATACCCGCCTGTCCCCAATTCAAGGCGAACAGCAGTTGTATTGATCAAGAGTAAATCGCCACTGCTATAATCCTCCTGCAAAAAAGACAGCACTCTCTCCATTTTGTATCCAGCAACCGATTCTATCCGGACTTCGAGTATCTGCATCCCTGTTTGTTTTTCTAGAACTTTTTGGACCGTCCCCACTGCCAAACGGAGCACTCAGCTTCCCCCTTTCATTCCTGCCTCGTCCCCACTTTCTATTCAGTCTATGATGAACAGTGCTTGTCTCAATCATGCAAACGAGTAAGAGAACGTACAAAAAGGCCGGAACCCCTCGCAAGGAGATTCCGACCTTCTTTTGATTACTCTTGTACTTCTGCAATTACAGCAAGCACCAGCTCAGCCGCTTTGTTCAGTTCAGCGATTGGCATGCGCTCGCTTTTTGTATGGATTTCTTCATAGCCGATGGCAAAGTTTACGCTTGGCACGTTGTAGCCGTTAAATACGTTACCGTCGCTTCCGCCGCCGCTTGCAACCAGCTCAGGATTGCGGTCTACACGCTTAACCGCTGCAATCGCTTTTTGTACAACAGGCGTTTCTTCATTGAATTTGTAGCCGTGGTACATAAAAATAACGTCATTTTCGCAAGTCGCACCCATTTCGGCTGCCACTTCTTCAAATGCTGTCGTCATTTTCTTCACTTGCGCTTCCAGCTTGTCCATGACCAAGCTGCGAGCCTCTGACCAAATTTCCACATAATCCGTTACGATATTGTACGCTTTACCGCCTTCAAAACGACCGATGTTTGCAGTTGTGTCCGCATCGATCCGGCCTAGTGGCATACGGGAAATGGCTTTACTTGCAACCGATATAGCACTGATGCCATCCTCTGGATTCACACCTGCATGCGCTGCTTTGCCGTGAATTTTGGTTACGATGCGATATTGTCCAGCACCAGCTACTGTAATTTTTCCAACTGGACCTTCCGAATCGAGGATGAAGCCCATTTCTGCTTTCAGCAGGCTGGAATCCATTGCGCGGGAGCCTACAAGTCCTGACTCTTCTCCCACGGTCAATACGACTTGGATCGTTGGATGTGGCAAGTTTTGCTCTTTCATGCTGCGAATACCTTCAAAGATCGCCGCGATTCCTGCTTTGTCATCCGCACCGAGGATCGTCGTTCCATCGGAATAAATATAGCCATCGCGAATTTGTGGCTTGATTCCGTTTCCTGGTACAACCGTATCCATATGACTGCTAAACAGGATAGTCGGACCGTTGCCAGTTCCTTCTAAGGTTGCGATCAGATTGTTGGCACCATGTCCGGTTTTCGCTGCTGCGTCATCCTCTTCTACGGTAAAGCCCATCTCAATCAGTTTTTCTTTGAGCACCTTATTGATCTCTGCTTCGTTCTTCGTTTCACTGTCAATTTGGACGAGCTCTAAAAATTCATTTAACAAACGCTCTTGGTTGATCGTACTCACACTCGTTACCTCCTGATCGTACTGCCCGATTTTGGTACATATTCACAAGTTCCAGTATACCGCAAAAAAAATTTTTCTACTACGTAAACGCCTATGATTCTTTCGGATATTGGCATAGCTCATACAAAACGCCATTCGCTGCCTTTGGATGCAAAAATCCAATCAAAGCATCGTGCGCACCCGCTTTGGGGACCTCGTGAATGAGAGGTACACCTTGCTCTTTTAATGTGGCTAGACGACCCGCAACATCATCCACATCAAAAGCAATGTGGTGAATGCCTTCTCCGCGTTTTTCCATAAATTTTGCTATTGGACTCTCATCACTTAACGGTTCTAGTAATTCAATATGACTTTCCCCGATCTTTAAAAATGCCACTTGTACTTGTTCGCTCTCTACGATTTCGGTTCCAACCAACTCCAATCCCAATTGCTCGGTATAAAAGGGAAGCGTCTTTTCCAAGCTTTTTACCGCAATGCCAATATGGGCAATTTTTTTCGGTGCGCTCACGAATCATCATCCTTTTGTAAGTGGTTGTCTCATTGGCTACATTTCGGTACAATTTCAGCATGGGCGAAAAAAAGAAAGCCAATGATATCCTTTTCTTCATTCTAGCACAGCCACTTACAGAATCACCTGATAATTTCCTCTACCTTGAAAGGAGGTTTGATTAGAATGAGACACCAGTCGCTCTTTGCAAAAATCCTGATCGGCATTCTAATACTCTCACTCATCGTTCCCACGTTTTTTTACTTTCAATAAACGATTGATAAAACGATTAAAAACCCCTTTCCGACTGAAAAGCGGAAAGGGGTTTTTCGTTTGTCCCAGCTCGTTATTATTTTTGAACGAATATGCTGGAAGTTTTCGCATCCCAGCCGACTTTATAACCAAGATTATCCGTAACGGTACGGATTGGGATCATTGGCATGCCGTTTTTGAGAACAACAGGTGTTGGCAATTGGATATCCGTTTTGCCTACTTTTGCTGTTTTCGACCCAACTGTAAACTTCACGACTTTGGTTCCACTGATAACAGCAACACTTGTATTGTTCCATTGCGTAGTCAGTGCCAATCCTTCTTTAAAGAATTGGGCTGGAACCATGGTCGTATTACCATCTGCAAGGTAAGGAGCTACAGAGAGAGGATACGTTTTGCCATTCAGGCTGAAGTTTGCTGTATTTACTTTAAAGGAAGCCGCGTTCGCTGGAATAGCTGTTGATGGCTGTTGTGGTGTTGGCGTTCCAGGCTTTGGTTGAGCCGGAGAAGGCATCCCTACACCAACAGCACGCGCAAACAGCAAGCCTCTTTCTTCGGAAGTAAATACGCTAATGCTATATGTGTTTTTCACAGCAGGGTTTACGATGTTCGCCGCTGGATTGATCACGATAGTAGCATTTGTTGCCGCAGGAATATCCTGAGACGGATAAATCAGAACGTTTTGTCCACGAACCGCAACAAAATTCGCACCTGCACCATTCACAGAGATGTTAGCTGGCGCGATGTAAGCCGGTACCTTGTAGCCTACCGGGAATACGATCTCGATGAAATCGCGCTGTTTTTGCAGACCAACACCCAATCCTTTGATTGCCACGTTCACACCCGTCTGCTTGCCAAGTGCATTTTGTGTCAATGCGATAGTTGCGGTGCTATTGTTAGTAGTTGTATTTGGTACAGGTATTGGAGTTGTCGGGTTGGTTGGCGTCGGGTTCACCGAAGAGCCACCGATGCTGAAGGATTTGGATTCCAAAGTTCTTCCGGAAACAGTAGCCTTCAACGTATAGCTACCCGCTGCTTTTGGATTCGAAATCCACGCTCCGTAAGTAACTTCAACCTTCACTTTGCTATTGGTACCGAAGTTGGTTGGCGCTACCAACGCGATTCTATTTCCAACTGCAGTTGCTTTTTTCGCTGGTTTCCCATTGAGCAAAAAGTCTGATGCAGTCAAAATACCCGGTACCATGTCAGATGATGGGAATTCAAGAACTAGTTCCCCATCTGCTTTCAATTCTTTGCTACCGAAATCAGCATCAAAGGTGTAGCTGGTGCGAGCACCTGCGCCCGGATCGGACAGGTTCACAGTAAAGCTGTCGGAAGCGTTGCTAGGAGTGGAGGAACCGTTCTTAGTAATTTCAACATCCTCTGATTCGTATGTAGTTCCATCATATTTCACTTTGAAAACGTGCTTGCCTCCGGAATTAGGGTTCTCGATTCCAGCATCCTTGTCAAATTCCACGGTGATGTAATCATCTGCGTCTGCACCACTCGGAATTTTGACATCAACGGTACTGCCACTAACACTGACAGATTTCGCTGTATAGCCGTTTACTTTTACATCCTCTTCATCAATGCTTGATGGCAGCATGTTTTTATCTGGGAAAGTGACAGTAATCGTGGAGTTTGACTCCAGCTCATCACTTCCTTTGAGAGAAATTTTGCCAAGCTTGAGGCTAACTTTTTCTCCTGCTGCTTTGCTGCTCAACGATACTGCGTAATCTTTGCTGGACTTGCTACTGCTGCTCGAGCTGCTTTTTTTGATATCTACATCATCCGATTCCGAATCCTCGTCACCCGCTTCTACACTTACGCTGTATGAACCTTTGTCATCGGGATTCGTGATACCGCTCGTAATTTTAATCTTAATTTTATCGCCTTCATCTAGATCTTCATCAGTCTTGATTGTAATTTCGCCTTTAGAAACACTTACTTTCTTCACATCGAAGCTAGCATCAATATCGTCTGTATCAATATCATCGTCGATATCAAAATCAGAATCGAAATCAATAGTAATAGATTCTCCACTTTCCAGATCTTCTTCTAGCTTGAATTCAATTGTGTAATCACTTTCTTTACCTGCACCATCGTTGTCAGCCGTTACCGACAATTTTTCAATAGCATGTGCTTGCTGCGGTACTGCCACAAATGGTGTAGCGGCCAGCGCTGATGCCAGCACTATTGGTAGTGCTTTTTTACTTTTCTCCATGTTTTTCCTCCCATAATTACCCTTAATCTGGAAATTCTCTCTAGCGGGACGCTACCAGTCTACCACAAATGCTATCTGGTGGGAATCTCTTCTAGATCATTTATGAGACTTACTGGCTCCAATTGGTAAGACGAAAATGTCTCGGAAAAAGTTACATACGTAATGATCGATTTGGAAAAATTTTTTTGTCATTCTTTTATCAAAAAAACCAGGTCGTTACTTGACCTGGTTTTTCGACACCCTAGTATAGCTTGGTATCCGGACCTACATTTTCAAGCTTTTGTTTCACACTCTGAAGGAATCGTCCGCAAATCAGACCATCCAGCACGCGATGATCCAAGGACATGCACAGATTGACCATCGAACGCACTGCAATCATGTCGTTAATGACGACAGGGCGTTTCACAATGGATTCGACACTAAGTATCGCAGCTTGCGGAGCATTGATAATCGGCTGGGACAAGACAGAGCCAAAAGAGCCTGTGTTGTTAACCGTAAAGGTCCCGCCTGTCATGTCATCCATTGTCAATTTCCCTGCACGGGTGCGTGCTGCCAGATCATCGACTGCCTTAGCAATGCCAAGAATTGATTTTTGATCAGCATGCTTGATGACAGGAACATAGAGAGCATCTTCCGTGGCTACTGCGATGGAGATGTTGATGTCCTTTTTCACGATGATTTTGTCGTGTGCCCATGTGGAATTGATCATCGGGTACTCTTTCAACGCTTCTACAACCGCTTTGATAAAGAACGGAAGGAATGTGAGGTTGAGCCCTTCTTTTTTCGCAAATTCACCTTTTGCCTGATTGCGGAAGTTAACGAGATTGGTCACGTCTACTTCGACCATCGTCCAAGCATGTGGAGCTTCGTGCTTGCTCTGTACCATCCGGTTTGCAATCGTACGACGAATCGACGTTACGGGTACAACTTGATCACCGCTTGCAACCGGAATATCTACGGAAACAGCAGGAGTCGAAGCGGGTGCTGACGGCACAGGTGTTGAAACGACAGTAGATTGTTCGACTGCTGCCACGGGAGCCTGCGCGACTGTTTCTTTCACTGTCTCAGCTGGCTTTTGGCCGCCCGCGTCGATAATCGCTTGGACATCTTTGCGCGTAATACGGCCGCCTGCTCCAGTCCCTACAACGCGGGACAAATCAATGCCATGTTGCTGTGAAAGCATGACTACAGCAGGTGAATAACGTTGTTTTGGTTCATCAATGACTGGTGCTTGCTGAATCGATACCGCCGGCGTAGCTGCCTTTGGCTGCTCGGTTGCAGGCGCTTGTGGAGCCGTAGTTTCCGGTGTGCTAGCAGGCGCTACAGTTCCACCTTCTGCTCCACTTTCTTCTATATATAGGATCAATGTGCCGACAGCGACTGTCTCACCTTCTGGCACGACGATCTCAGTAACGCGTCCTGAAACGGTAGAAGGAACCTCTGCGTTTACTTTATCCGTCGTCACTTCAGCCAGCGAGTCGTATTTCTTCACCGTGTCGCCTACATTGACCAACCATTTGCTGATGGTGCCCTCGGTCACGCTCTCTCCGAGCTGGGGCATAAGTACTTTCGTTGCCATGATCCTTGGTCCTCCTCGCCTTAAAAGTTGGCCAGCTCGCGCATTGCTTCCAATACTTTTTCCGGGTTCAGCATAAAGTATTTTTCCATCGGCGGGCTGTATGGCATAGCTGGCACATCTGGACCACAAAGACGTTTGATCGGTGCATCCAAATCGAACAGGCAATGCTCCGCTACAATGGCAGCTACCTCACCGCCAACGCCGCCTTCTTTGTTGTCCTCGTGTACGATCAATACTTTGCCTGTCTTCGAAGCCGCTTCTACAATCGCTTCTTTGTCCAACGGATACAGTGTGCGCAAATCGAGCACATGCGCGCTGATACCTTCTTGTGCAAGTTTTTCCGCAGCTTGTAGACAGAAGTGCAGAGTCAAGCCGTAGGAGATGACCGTGATATCTGTCCCCTCTCGCTTCACGTCCGCTTTGCCAATCGGCAACACATAGTCGTCCTCAGGCACTTCGCCCTTGATCAAACGATAGCAGCGCTTGTGCTCGAAAAAGAGCACCGGATCTTCATCGCGAATGGCTGCTTTTAGGAGACCTTTTGCATCATAAGGTGTCGAAGGTGCCACTACTTTCAAACCAGGGGTGTTCGTGAACATCGCTTCCACAGATTGTGAGTGGTACAGTGCACCATGAACCCCGCCGCCGAATGGGGCACGAATCGTGATTGGGCAATGCCAGTCGTTGTTCGAACGATAGCGCATTTTCGCAGCCTCACTGACAATTTGGTTCACAGCTGGCATGATGAAGTCAGCAAACTGGATCTCCGCGATTGGACGCATACCGTAAGCTGCCGCACCAATCCCTACACCGACAATAGCGGATTCAGCCAGTGGCGTATCAATCACACGCTCCTCACCAAACTCATCAATCAACCCGTTTGTCGCACGGAAAACCCCACCGCGTACGCCAACGTCTTCTCCGAGGATAAACACATTGGAATCGCGACGCATTTCTTCACGCATCGCCATTGTAATTGCATCAATAAAAGAAATGACTGCCATAAAAGATCCCCCCTTATTCCCCGTATACGTATGTCATTGTCGATTCTGGTGTTGGATATGGCGCGGTTTCCGCATATTCAGTGGCTTCATCCACTTCCAGCTGGACGCGGGCAAGCATATCTGCTTCCTTATGTTCGTCCAAGAGTCCGATCTCTCTCAAATAGGCAGCGAAAACAATCAACGGGTCCTTTTTCTTCGCTTCTTCTACTTCTTCTCTCGTACGATACACACGATCGTCATCGTCACTAGAGTGCGGAACAAGGCGATACATAACGGCTTCAATCAGCGTTGGCCCTTGACCACTACGAGCACGTTCAACCGCTTCTTTCATGACACGATATACTTCAATTGGATCGTTTCCGTCCACACTGATTCCAGGGAAGCCGTAACCGATCGCACGGTCTGCTACACTTTCACAAGCCAACTGCTTATTTAGTGGTACAGAGATCGCGTATTTGTTGTTTTCACAGAAAAAGATAACCGGGAGCTTGTGGACACCCGCAAAGTTCGCACCTTCGTGGAAGTCCCCCTGGTTACTGGAGCCTTCTCCGAACGATGCATACACAACAAAATCTTTTTGCTTCATTCTACCTGCCAAAGCCATACCAACTGCGTGTGGCACTTGAGTAGTCACAGGGCTTGAGCCCGTCAAAATATTGTACTTCTTGCCACCGAAGTGACCTGGCATCTGTCTTCCACCGCTATTCGGATCTTCTGCCTTCGCAAAAGCGGACAGCATGCAATCACGGGCTGTTTGGCCAAAAACCAGAACCAAACCAAGATCGCGATAGTACGGGCACAAGAAGTCTCTGTCTTTTTCCATCGCAAAAGCTGCTCCCACCTGAGCTGCTTCCTGACCCTGGCAGGAAATCACGAACGGTACTTTGCCCGCACGATTCAACAGCCATTGGCGCTCATCAATTTTTCTGGCCAATAGCATGTAATAATACATGTCAAGGACTTGCGCATCGGTCAATCCCACTTGCTCATGTCGCTTGGTTGTCATCGTTACATACCCTCCTTGCTAATTGTGTATCGCTTTTCCGTCGACAGCCTGCGCTGCCTCCATGATTGCTTCTGATAAAGATGGATGCGGGTGAATCGTCTGTCCGATCTCCCACGGAGTCGCATCCAGTACACGGGCCAAGCCCGCTTCGGAAATCATATCTGTCACATGTGTACCGATCATGTGAACCCCTAACAAATCATTGGTCTTGGCATCAACGACCAACTTCACAAAGCCGTCATTCTCACCGTGGATCAGAGCTTTGCCCAACGGCTTAAAGCTGAATTTGCCGATCTTCACATCGTAGCCTTGCTCTTTTGCTTCTTTTTCAGTGAGTCCGACATTTGCGACTTCAGGTCTGCTATACGTACATTTCGGAACCTTGGTGTAATCCATTGGGTGCGGGTTTTGTCCAGCCATGTGCTCTACCGCGAGTATTCCTTCATGCGAAGCAACATGTGCCAATTGCAGACCGCCAATCATGTCACCAATCGCATAAATATGAGGCTCTGCGGTCTGGAAAAATTCATTAACCACGACTACGCCACGCTCGACTTTGATTTCTGTTGCTTCCAAACCGATGTTTTCTACATTCGCTTGGCGTCCTACAGATACGAGTACCTTTTCGGCTTCAAAGGTTTGGACTCCATCCTTGACTTCCGCCTGAATAGAGACTTTGCCTTCCCCTTTTTCCAACGATTCAGGCAGCACCTTTGCTCCCGTCACGATGTTGACTTTCCGCTTTTTCAACAGACGAGCCAATTCCTTGCTCACTTCTTCATCCTCAAACGGCAAAATACGGTCGGCGTACTCCACAACAGTTACTTCCACACCGAAATCATTGAGCATGGAAGCCCACTCAATCCCGATGACACCGCCACCAACGATGACAACAGAAGCAGGCAATTGCTCCCACTGCAACGCTTCATCGCTTGTTACCACATATGAACCGTCAATGACCAAACCGGGAAGTGTGCGTGGACGAGAACCTGTTGCCAGCAAAAGGAATCGTGGAACGATCATTTCTTGGTCCCCGTTCTCCTTTTCAATGCGCACAGCACCTGCCTGCGGAGAAAAAATGGAAGGCCCCATAACTCTTCCAAAGCCTTCGAAGACAGTAATACTGCCTTTTTTCATCAAGTACTGAATCCCTTTGTGAAGTTGGTCGATAATGCCTTGCTTTCGCTCTTGTATTTTTGTGAAGTCATAGCCTACAGTACCTGCCGAGACTCCGTATTTGTCAGCTTCCTTCAGGGTGGAGAATACTTCTGCACTGCGCAATAGCGCTTTTGATGGGATGCAACCACGGTGCAAGCAAGTACCACCGAGCTTTTCTTTTTCCACGATTGCTACCTTCATTCCCAATTGGGAAGCGCGGATTGCCGCTACATAACCGCCGGTACCTCCCCCGAGGACGACTAAATCAAACTCTTGAGACACCACGATCTCTCCTTTCATTCGGAAAGCTAACCTGCGTATTTACGAGAATATGAATATTCAAAGAAAACGGTTTATGTATTCCTGACCGCCCTCCATAGAAGAGCGGACAGGAGTTTGAACTTTATAGAAGAAACGAGATTAGCGCTTGTAAACAGTCTTGCCGTTTTGCAGGAAAGTATTACGTGATCTTGCAACACTTGCAATGCGCTCTTCCGCCATGCGATCAGCAGCTTTGTAGGAAGCCATGCCATCACGTTCAGCGATTTCATAAATTTTCAGGATGCTGTCATAAATCGTTTCTACTTTTTTCAGTGCACGCTCGCGGTTGTAGCCTTGCAGCTCATCTGCCACATTGATTACACCACCAGCATTGATCACGTAGTCAGGTGCGTAGATCAGACCCATTTCGTGAATTTGGTCGCCGTGTCTCTCTTCTTTCAACTGGTTGTTAGCTGCCCCAGCGATCACTTTTGCTTTGAAGAGTGGAATGGTGTCATCGTTGATGATTGCACCCAATGCGCAAGGAGAGAAGATATCGCACTCTACACCAAAGATCTCGTTTACGCCTACCGCTTTGGCACCGAAATCGTTCACTGCGCGATCTACGTTTTCTTGATTGATGTCCGTTACGATCAAATGCGCGCCTTCTTCATGCAGGTGGCGGCACAGATTGTACGCTACGTTTCCTACACCTTGTACGGCAATCACACGTCCGGAGAGAGAGTCAGAACCGTAAGCCAATTTAGCAGCAGCTTTCATTCCACGGTAAACACCATAAGCTGTTACTGGGGATGGGTTGCCACTGGAACCGAATGCTGGAGAAACGCCTGTGACGAAATCTGTTTCCAAGTGGATCATATCCATGTCTGCTACCGTTGTTCCTACATCCTCAGCTGTGATGTAACGGCCATTCAGCCCTTGAATATAGCGACCGAAAGCACGGAACAGCTCTTCGCTCTTGTGCTCACGCGGATCACCGATGATGACTGCTTTACCACCACCGATGTTCAGTCCTGCTGCTGCGTTTTTGTAAGTCATCCCACGACCGAGACGCAGTACGTCCACAATCGCCTCTTCTTCTGTTTTATACGGCCACATGCGCGTACCGCCGAGTGCTGGTCCTAATGTCGTATCATGAATGCAAATGATTGCTTTCAAACCGGAATTTTCGTCTTGGCAAAATACCAATTGCTCGTAATCGTACTTTTGCATGTAGTCAAAGATGTTCACTGAAGAAACCTCCCTAGTATCTTTCGTTTTCCGCTTAGGTAAGCTAGCGTAACAGTGGGCTCCATTTGGAGAATTTCCCGTCAAAAGGTATATGCAAAAGTCATGCCAATAAAATCAAACTTATGAAAGCGCTTTATTTACAAGAACGTGGAATGAGTATCCTGACGTCAAGTCTGCATTTTTTTGCATATACGCGCAAATATTTGCGTGCAATATTTTGCACAGCTGCTTCGTTACTCTTCCTGCACATCCATGATGCCCAATTTTTCCATCTTGTAGTACAAACTGCGAATCGCGATTCCGAGGCGTTTGGCTGCAAGGGTGCGATTGCCTTTGGCTGCTGCCAGTTCCCGCAATATGTGCTGACGCTCTGCCTTTTCCACAGCTTCTTTTAACGTGGTACCCGTGGAACCCTCATGCTGGGCCTCTTCCTTTTTGGTCGAAACAATTCTTCTTTCCAGTGGGGGTAAATGCTCCGGCAAAATGATTCGCTCGTTGATCCGCATATGAATCATCGCCCTGCCCAGTACATTCTCTAGCTCGCGTACATTGCCTGGCCAGTGATAGGACAGAAGCATCTGCCATGTTTCTTCATGCAGTTCTTCTACATTTCTTCCGTACTCCAGATTGGCTTTTCGTAGCAGGTGCATAGCAATCGGTTTAATATCTTCCAAGCGCTGTCTGAGTGAAGGGATATGAATCGGCACGACGTGGAGACGATAATACAGATCTTCACGGAAACGTCCCGCTCCAATCGCCGCCTCCAGATTCACATGGGTAGCCGCAATGACGCGAACATCGATGTTGATCGGTTTCGTTCCACCCACTCGTACAACCTCTCGCTCCTGCAGGACGCGCAAAAGCATGACCTGCATGCTCATGGACAGCTCGCCGATCTCGTCCAAAAAGATCGTTCCACCGCTCGCTTCCTCAAACAGCCCCCGCTTTCCTCCTCGACGCGCGCCTGTAAACGCGCCTTCCTCATAACCGAAAAGCTCACTCTCCAGCAGGCTCTCTGAGATAGCTGCACAATTGACACGGATGAATTGGTTGTATTTTCGTTCACTTTCATTATGTATGGCGTGGGCAAATAGTTCTTTCCCCGTTCCCGATTCCCCACGAAGAAGGACAGTTGCTGGAGTTGACGCCGCTTTTTTGGCTTGCTCGATCGCTTGCTGCATAGGCTCGCTATAGCCGATGATGTCTGCAAAGCTATATTTTGCCTCCAAATTGCGGATGATACGACGAGCTCTCTCCAGCTCTTCTGTCAGGCGCTTGAATTCGGAGACATCGTGAATGACGCCAACGCTGCCTTTCAGCTCCCCATCGACCACAACCGGTGCAACATTGACCACGACGTCCTTGCGCTTAGGTCCTAATTTCATAGGGACGCCTCTCACTGCCTTCTTCGTTTTCAGGACTTGCATGTGCATGCTATCGCCTTCGGAAATGTCTACCGTCGCTGGTTTCCCGATGATGTCGTCTTGCGAAAAGCCCGTAAGCCTTGTGTAGGCCTTGTTAATCAAAAGTCCATTCCCGAATTGATCAACGACTGATATTGCTTCGTCCGATGATTGAATAATCGCTTGTAGCATGCTCTGCAAATCTTTCAAGTTCGTCACTTCTTCTGCCAACGCCATGATTTCTGTAATATCACGGAAAATGGCAACGGCTCCGACAACTTCTCCTCGATCATTGCGAACGGGCACGCGGTTTGTAATAATCCGCGTCTGATTCGGCAAGACCTGCTCCTGATTCAATTCGGGAGAGCCTGTCTTTAATACAATATGTAACCGAGTGTTCGGTATACGCTCCGAGACTTTTGTATCCAGCACTTCACTCGCCTCGATGCCCATCAATCGCTCTGCAGCTTTGTTGAACAACGTAATAATTCCTTGGCGATTGACCCCGATAATCGCGTCATGAGTGGAGTTCAGCATCGTTTCGCGCTCCCGCTGATTTTGCATCAAGACTGCAATCAGCTTATCGCGTTCCCGAATCAATTTCATGACGATTCTCGTAAACGTTCCCGGGATGAGCACCGTCTTATCTTTCTTTAACTGCCTGAGATGCTCATACTCCCCCAAGTCCCCTGTAGCTTCTAAAATGACATCCAGATCCTCATCCAAATAAGGCCGATAATCTTGATCGGCGGGAATCCCCAAAGATTGGGCCAACAGTATGCCTGGAGCGTCCGGCCGTTGATCGACCACAGCCACGACTTGTAATCGGTCCATCTGGTTTAGCATCCGCAGGAGTGCTGTACCACCACGTCCCGCACCAACGATGAGCAGCTTGTGCATGCGAGAGACCCCTCACTTTTTTGAACAACCTCTTTACGATCTTACTCGTTACCATTGTACTCCAACAAATCGTTGATGGACAGGCGTTCTTCCCTAACGTGCGCTCGTTCGTGTGCAACAGGTACGGTGGACAAGGCTGTTCGCATCCGATATGATGAAAAGACCTTATTGTAGTTGGTGAAGTCGTTTACGCATTTGAGAAAGGGGTGAAAAACCCTTGGTTTTTCAGAAAATCATTGCACTCTTAATTATGGTAATCCCGGCGGCAATCGCCATGTACGGAATCAAATTAATTCGTGACGCATTCTTCTATTCTGCCTCTCCTGATGTTGGATTTTTATGGGGAAAACTCATTCTAGGGATACTGGCTTTCGCCATCCCTGTATGGTTTATTGCCGGATTTATTCTCCATCACGAGCGCAAAAAAAATCGCGTACAGCCCCGTTTCATGGTTCCTGAACCTGATGACGAGGACTAGACCAAACCGGACGTGCCAGTCTGGTTTTTTTTATTTTCAGCTTCTGCAGCTCTCCCCCATTGATCGAGTCGTCGGAGCCAACCAACCTGTTCAATCACACGGGAAAACGAGCAAAATTCTGCCGTAACCTGAAGACACAAGAAAAGCACGAGCATACTCGCCTGTACATAAATCGGTGTCCCGATGACCAAGGAAAAGCCTACTGCAAAGCCCAAGGCATTCGCCCCTGTATCTCCGAGCATGATTTTGCCGCCAGCGTCATGAGGAAACATGAGCATACTCGCCACGAAGATAGGCATCAAAAAAATCCAGTTTGCCATCGCCGTACCGGCTCCTATTGTCCAAATGCCAAAGGCCCCTGCAATTGCTGTCAGGCCCCAAAACACTTTGATCGCCCTTGCAGGCCGCAAATCAAACAAGTTAATGATGTTGGGGGAGAGAGCAAGTAAACCAAAGGAAACAATACCTGCCCACAACGAGTTCGAAAGAGAGAAGGAAAGACAAAAAGCCGTGCTTGTACCACCTATCAGCTTCCACATGCCACTGGTCATTCGCCTCTCTCTCCATAACACGCCGAAATGTCCACGAAAGCCTTTTGCATCCCGATCTGATGCGCGATCGTCACGCCACCCCCAAAAGGCCATTGTGATCATACCTGTTAGAAATAAAAAGCCGTGCAGGAGAAGCTCGCTTTTGGCCCCTCTGAGCAAAAGGAATCCGATCAGCACGATCCCCGTTATAGCGCTCGAACATACGAGGATAAGACCCCCTGCTGTCAGTACTGGCTCTCTATCGTAATTGAATCGATTCATCCCCATGGCATTGAGCTTTTGTGTACCGATTTTATGCAGCGGGCGGTCAAGCACCAGCGGAAAAACGACCGCGACAAGCATCATAAGCATCATGTTTTTCGTTTCCACTCATGCCCCTCCCACCATTTCCAGCATAGCGTTCGACTAATCGCGACAAACTCTTTCCCTCGATGACAGAAGCCTGCCCAATCGTTTTTCGTTTCACGGTGCGAAAAAAAGACAGGCACCTCTGCTACACGATACCCTGCCCGCAAAGCATCGACAGTGAGCCCCACCTCTATGCCGAATCCTTTATCCTGGCTCCCCAATCGGTTAAGAAGCTCGCGACGTATTGCCCGTTGTCCCGATAAAGGGGCTTTTGCTTCAAAGCCTGTCAACATCCGAATGCCATGATGGGCCAAGCCTTTTGCTAATCCGAGCCCTGCTTTCACTTGCGGAGGTGGAAGAACAGCTACCGCCATATCACAGACATCTTGTAGCACCGGCGTAACTAAATGTGCAGCTTCTGCTGCGCTGTCTCGCAAATCACCGTCGAGAAGCATGACCACATCCCCACTGGCGCACTTCCAGCCCAGTTGAACAGCTGCACCTTTCCCTTGATTGCGCGGCGCTCGAATCACCATATCCGCCCACTTGCTTGCGATGTGTGCCGTCTCATCTTTACTACCATCATCAACGACGATCAGTTCATCACAAAAAAAGCGTTCACGGATGGCACGGAGTGTATCACCGATAGAAGCCTGTTCGTTGAACGCAGGGATGACGACGCTAACTTTTTTCACGCGAGCCCTTCCTCTCAGCCAATCTATTTTGCACTTGCTCCAAAAGTGCCCATTGTTTTGCAGGAGAGTCAGGCACTTCTACGACCTGAATCCAGGAATTCGCCTGTTTTTCCCGTAGCCAAAGCGGGGCTTGCCTTGCTACCACCAAAAGCACCCCATCTTCCCACTTGTTTCCCTCGCGATACGAAACCACTTCCATTCCTACCGAATGCATCAGTTGCTTAATCTGTTCAGCAACGTTGCCATCCTCCTGCCAAACATACACCTTGCTTCCTGCCAGTTCATCCACATAGCGTATGCTCATGAGTTGGACGACTTCTTGGTTGCTGTGTGCAACTTCCTTGAGCAATCGATTCATTTGCTGCCTTAATTCATGGTTGCTTTTGAGAGCGCGATCGTACTTTGCTTCCATATTGGAAAGAATGCCATTTGTTCCTTGCGTTATCCATGAATGGCCTGCCATCCCTCCTAACAAGATACCTACCCCAAGCGCGACAAATATGGCAGCCAGTGAAATCAAATGATAGCGGAAGGGTATCATGTATACCTCCATGAAAATGCGTTGTTCATAAAGTCCAAGTCCGCCACTGGGTCCAAATCATCTGGACAGCATGACGGGTGATCGGATTAATGACGAGCGCGGCTGAAACAGGGAGAAGCATAGCGACTATACACCACCCCCACAGCTTCCATGACTCGCTCGGCCGATAGAGATGACTGACTCCTTTGGCATCAATTAGCTTTGTCCCGATCTTCGTGCGTACCAATAACGTGCTCGCCATACCTTTGCGGCCTTTTTCCAGAAAATCAATCATATTGGTATGGGCACCGATCGTAACGATCAGTTCAGCCTCGTTTTCGTACGCTAACAGCATCGCCACATCTTCGCTCGTACCAGGCGCTGGCAACACATGAAAAGGCAAACCGAGTGCTTTTACGCGAATCGTTCCAGGTGCTGTCCCATCCACAAAAGCATGTACGACGATCTCCGCTCCGCTTTGGAGCGCTCTGTCCGAGACGCTGTCCATATCTCCCACTATCAGGTCTGGACGATACCCTGCTTCCATGAGGGCATCTGCACCGCCATCGACACCAATCAAAACAGGTCGATATTCGCGAATGTAGGAAGACAGCGTCAGTAAATCCTCTCTGTAATGTTTCCCGCGAACGACGGCAACGACGTGTCGCTGTTCCATTTTTGTATGTAATCGCACATGGCAAAGTGGTTTCAAAAATAGGTCTTTTTCCTTGCTGGCGTACAAAAGTGTATTGTCAATAAACGATGAGAGCGTGTCATCCAACTTGTCGTGCGCTTCATGCCATCGGTTCAAAATAGCTGGAACCGTCACCTGCTGCAGCCTACATACATGGACCCACTTCTCTTCCAATAGGATGTACAGATTTTCTTCACGTATCGTTGCATACTTGCCCTCGACCCATTCCACGAACGAATCCGACACATCTCCATCCAGTACCTCATAGAGTGTGACACCGTTTGTTAAAAGTTGACGAGCTCCTTCAGCCGGGTATTGCCCCGTCATGAATGGTGAAAGGTTGAGGACAACTTTTACCCCTCTTTCCAGCAAGGACTGTGCTGCTATCTCATCAACATCCGGATGATCAATGATGGCGATATGATGGGAGTGGAGACGTTTGCACAACTGCTTCGTCTTCAGATCAGCTGCTACGACAGCCGTGTATGAATGTGCTACAGAACTTTTTCGTTTGCCCACGTTTTCCACCTCCGCCTATAGTATGCTAAATATTTCCTTCCTACATGCAAAAAAAAGAAGCCGTGCATCAAATGCACAACCTCTTTTAAGCGAAGCGTTTTCAGTTTCATCTACGCACCCTTGACCAGGTAGTAAATGATCAAACCATCTGCGAACAGGAAAACCATCAAAGATACAAAGCCAAATAAGATTGCAAATGTGTTTTTCGCTTTGATGGAACTCAAACAGCCCCAAGCAATAAAGAATGTGAAGATAAACATCAGGATGTCAAATAAAACTAGTTTCATAAACGACAACTCCTTCACCATGATGACGCAAACCGGAATACAATGGCAATTCCATTATATAGCTTCACGTATTATGAGACAAGCATATCCAAATTTGTGAACAAAAAGTTTCACAATTATTCCCCTTTTATTGTGCCACATGTTGCGTTGCCTATCCATATACTCCAGCAATCTTGCTCATTCCATTTTTCTTGCCCGGCTACGTGATCATGGATGGTGTGAATGAGGTCCTTCAGTTCCGCATCGGTCAATTCATGCAGAATGGAGCGGCCTTTTCTTGAAAGCAAGTCAGCTTCCAATTCAGACCAGCTATCGTATTCACGCCTTGTCTCCCATAGTGTTGTCTTGTTCACCTGTTTAAGCCCCGCGAGTTTCATGGTGTTCTGCACCGCTGTATCATCCGGTCTTCGTCTCTGTTCGATCGTGAGTAAGCGCGGGTACCGGGTAAAAAAATAACCGCGAAAATGAGTTGGCGATGCTGGCATTTTGACATCGTCTATCGTCCTGTCTTGTATGAAGCAAATTCCCCCCGGTGCCAAGAGCCTAATGACTTCCTTAAAAAACTTCTGCAAGTCTTGCTCCGGGAAATGATGGATCAAGGCGCGAGCGAATACAATATCCGCACACTGACTCGGTAAGCCTGTTGCGCGGGCATCGCCCTGTGCAAACGAAATCTTCGGATCGTCAGCGCATTGCTCTCTCGCCGCATCTACCATCACCTGGGAAAAGTCAATCCCTGTGACAGAAGCAGCTCCTAACCTAGACCAAGCCTTGCTGTAAATTCCACCACCACAACCGATGTCTACGACGTTTTTTCCCACAGGATTGACGAGTGACAGGATCGTCTGACTCCACGAATCGTCAGCGGTTCTTCCCGTATAGCTCAACTGGTTTTTCTCTGCATGAAAATCAATGGTCATTCCTATTTCGCCTCCATGAACTCCAGTCGGTTTCCAAATGGGTCCTCTGTGAAAAAGCGGATAAGGTGAGGAATTTCTTCGTCAATCCGAAACGATACCCCATTTGCTTGCAGATGCTCCATCAGCGAACCAATGTTTTGCACAAGGAACGCCGGATGTGCTTTTTTCGCGGGAATGAATCCTTCCTCTACGCCAATATGAATCATTTGAGCGCCACATTGAAACCATACACCACCTCGTACGAGAAGCTTCTCTGGCTTTGGAACCTCCGGCATTCCCAAAAGCTCACCGAAAAACTTGCGGGCTACGTCCTCCGTTCCTCCTGGTGCTGCTAATTGTACATGATCGAGCCCAATCCATTCATGCTTTGTTGTCATCGTCTTCATTTCCTCCTCTTTTTTTACACAGAACCATCCATTCGTCAATCTGATGGTTCATTACTTTGCCTTCCTTTGTGGTAAGCCCGAGATATTCCTTTTGTTCGTCTGTAGCGTTTAGCAGCAGTTTTTCGACGTCCGCCTCCTGCTCAACTGATTCGGAAGTACGCTGAACCCATGGTAAAAACTCAAACCTTTTTTTGCGTTCCTGCTGCTTTTGTGGATTCAAGCCGTTCGCTTCAAACAAAGCGCGCCATTCACTTACAGAAAGACAGCGAACATGACTGGGATCGCGTGTTTTCTCTACTTCATTTATGAATGCCGAGAGTGACGACTCCTCAGGCGAAACATTGTCGATGAAGAGAAACAACCCACCAGGGGACAGCACGCGACTCACCTCACGAACAAAAGCCGCCGGATCCGGAAAATGATGAGCCGCGATTCGGCATGTGACGATCTCAAATGATTCATCGAGAAACGGAAGAGATTCTGCATCAGCCTGAACATACATCACATTATGAACAAGTGCTGTATCATTGGCCGCAGCCGCCGCCATGAGCATCGGGCGAGTCAAATCCGTGGCGACGACCAAGCTCACATGTGGAGCCAATGTCCTCGCTACGTGCCCACCTCCTGTGGCGATATCCAGTGCCCGCCACTTCTCTGCTGGCTGCATCCACTCCACCATCAGTTCCAGGTCGCTACCCTTTGCATGCGTCTTGCTTTGCACGTATTGCTCGGCATTTTTTCCAAATTGCGCTTGTACAGCTTGTTTGATCTCCTCATTCTTCATCGGGAACACCTCCTGCCTACATCATATTCCAATGTTTGTCATCTTTGTTATAGAATACAGATAACTAGTTATCAAGAATTTGAATAGGAGGCAACTCACAATGGATCGAGAAAGTCTTGAGGTATTTTTGACGATTGCTCGTCATGGATCGATTAATCGCGCTGCACAGGCATTATTTTTGGCGCAATCAACATTGACGCACCGATTGAAGCAGTTAGAGCGCCAGGTTGGAAGTGCGCTTTTTGTTCGTACTGCCTCAGGAGTGAGTCTTACAGGCGAAGGACGTCGGTTACTACCAGTGGCTACAAATATCGTGGAGCAAATGCGCTCCTTTATCCAAGAGAAAGAACAGCGCCAATCGATGAACATCGTCGCAGGAAAAGCTTTTGTCGCCTATGAACTGCCGAGGCTGATCGGGGAGTACCGGATTGCTCATCCGGGCTTTACCTGCTACGTCCGCTCTACGTTGTACGAGGAGTCACTCAGCGCTCTGCTAACCGGAACGGCCGATATTGCCTTTCTCGGGAGTGAAATGTATCACCCACATATCCATCAAGAATTCCTTCCCAGCGATCGCCTCCTGCTCGTCATGGCACCAAGTCATCCTTGGGCAAACGGGTTTCCTGGTTTTCAGGCATGGGGAACCGAGGAAATGATTGTGTTCGGGAATCACACTGCTCCTTATCGCCAACGGATTGACCGCTATCTGGCGCAGCAGGGAGTTTTTCCGAATATTATTATGGAATTGGACAGCTTCAATGCTGTTAAAAAAATGGTCGAACGTCAGCTAGGGATCACGATCCTTCCGGAAAGAACCATACAACAAGAGCTAGCGACCGGAAGATTGGTCGCCTACGATATCGCAAACGGCGAATTAGTACGCCCCACGCTCATCGCCTACCTGCATCCAAAAAAAGAGGACGATGCTTTCCAGCAATTCGTCCAATGGATCAAGGAACATTATTAACAAAAGTTTACTGTAGTGTTAGTACCGTAAGCTCCGGGCGGCAAAATAAACGAACAGGCAAGATCGTCGTACCCAATCCTCTGTTGGTGTACACAGCCATGCCACCTACCTGATACAGTCCTTGTACATATTTACGCCCGTATTGCGGCGCCAAGAGATGACCAATGAAGGGCAAGCGCACTTGTCCGCCATGGCTGTGGCCGGACAGTTGGAGATGCACGGGATGCTCTGACGCAATATCAGCAAAATCAGGCTCGTGCACCAACAAGATCACGCTGCCCTCCGGCGGGATATTTTCCAACGCCCGCGGAAGATCAGGTACGCCATAGAAAACATCATCGACCCCCGCCATGTATAACTGCTGGCCATCTTTTTGCACGACAACGTGCCGATTATCCAACACTTCGAATCCAGACGCGACTAAGCCATCTCGAACTTTTTGTTGTTCACCAGCTCGATAATCGTGGTTGCCTAAAACGGCGAATTTGCCTAATGGGGCTAGGAGCTGATTGAAAAGGGGAACAGCGGCGAATAGCGGTCGCGTCACTTCATCTACGATATCCCCTGTGAAACAAATCAAATCCGGTTTTTCGCTCTGAATCAAGGCAATAATCGACTCCAACTCTTTCGGTTCAAAATAATGGCCGAGATGGACATCACTGAATTGAATGAGCTTTGTCCCCTTAAAGCTTTCTGGCAATCCCGGTATCGTGATGGACAATCGCACGATATCAAGCGCTTTCCGTTCCCATACATGACCGTACACGCCAATCGCTACACCGAGACCAATCAATCCACCTACCCATTTCGTAACCTTGTGGAGAAATGTTTTTCTTGAAATGGGGGCAAGGTTAGGATCATTCACTGTCTTTCGTTCGCCCATACCCATTCACGACAACGTCCAATCTTCCCGTCACCGGGTCAATGAGTAAGCCATGCACCTCCACATTAGGTGGGAGGAGTGGGTGATTTTTAATCGTTTCTACGCTATTTTTCACACTTTCTTCTACACGATCGAATCCATGCAACCATTTATGTAAGTTAATCCCTGCATGTTGAAGCGTGGAAAACGTTTGAGCCGAGACTCCTCGCTCCAGCATCTTCTCCATCGTGCGTTTGCTATCTATTGCACTCATCCCGCAGTCATAATGCCCGACGACCATGACTTCTTCGGCATTCAATTCGTAGATCGCAATCAGAATACTACGCATGATACTCCCAAAAGGATGGGACACGATTGCCCCGGCGCTTTTTACGTGCTTGATATCTCCATTGCGCATGTTCATGGCTTTCGGCAGCAGTTCAACCAAACGGGTATCCATACAAGATAGCACGACCAATCGTTTATCAGGAAACTTGGTGGTTTGGTACTTTTCATATTCTTGGTTCGCCACAAATTCACGGTTAAATGCGAGAATTTCATCTAAATTACGCACTTTCACAGCACCTGCCTCGCTCTTTGTAGTATGTATTTGTATCGTATGCTTTTCTATTTTACATAGGAGAATCAAAATCTCGCAAGTGACTGTGGCAGTTTCTTATCAAGTGGTTCATTTTTTCAGGATGTAATGTTGCTCGTCTAAACGAAATTTTTTTGGTGAAAAGAGGTTCTCAATCGTCGAGTAAATTGGTTCTCTTTTCGTGAATTTCTCACCTATCCATAGACCATACAGTTCAACCTGCGTCTTGTCGTGATCAAGTAGCTCCTCGCACCAAGCACGTAGATGCATCATTCTGGCCATGCTTTTTTGATAGTCCTCTACGTATCTTTGATATTGACGAGGTCTCTCCTCTTCTGGGTACATCCCGAGTTTTACTTTATCTGGATGCTTGGAAATGCTAAAACTGCAAGCGCAACCCTCTTCGGTTGTCACCAGCCATGCCTGTTTTTGCGGAAAATACTTGAATAAATCAGGGCTTTTTTCCCGTGACAGTTTGCCTGTCAAAACATAAGGAGAGAGTAGTGGCTTTGGTTCAAATCCTGGCGTTTCTTTTATCATAACGATTAATTCTAAGCACATTGCTTCCATTCCTCCGGAAAGAGTAGAAATATCGAAGTGCGACATCTACGTTCATTAGTTTTTTCATCATGTTAATATTTGGAAAAGTTTTGCACAAGCATTGTGAGCGATTGTTATCCATACAAAAAGACACTAACAATAGCTAGTGTCCTTTGTATTGGTTATTTTCTTATCCATTACTTTTTGCTACGACTACACCCTAGCTAATCTTCGCCTCAATCCGCAGCTTGTCCGCAACCATGGCAATGAACTCACTGTTGGTCGGCTTCGCCTTGGTGTTGGAAATCGTATAACCAAACAAGCTGGAAATAGAGTCCAAATTACCACGGGACCACGCTACTTCTATCGCATGGCGGATCGCACGTTCTACGCGACTAGCGGTTGTATTGAATTTCTTGGCAATGTCCGGGTACAGGACTTTGGTAATCGAACCGAGCAGCTCGACATCGTTGTATACCATTGTAATCGCTTCCCGCAAATACAAATAACCTTTGATATGAGCAGGAACTCCAATCTCATGAATGATGCTGGTGATGCTCGCGTCCAAATTGCGTCCGCGGATTTGTAAGGTAGCTTGTGGTTTCACAGAAGAAACAAAAGAAGAGGCAGGTTTGGTTGTAATGATTTGACGGATGCGCTGTGCCAGCACCTCCATATCAAACGGTTTCAAAATGTAGTATGCTGCTCCCAGCTCTACTGCTTTCTTCGTAATTTCTTCCTGCCCGAAAGCAGTCAACATGATAATTTTAGGTTGAGGACTTAAGCGCATGGCCTGAATTTGCTCCAAAACAGCCAAGCCATCCAGATGTGGCATGATGATATCCAAAATTAATACATCGGGTACACGTTCCTGCAGCAGTCGAACTACCTCATTGCCGTTGTAAGCAACACCTACAACATTCATGTCATACTGGCTACTGATGTACTCTTCCAACAGATTTACAAATTCACGGTTATCATCTGCCAACAACACTTCAATCTTGCTCAAGGTCGTTCCTCCTAACAATGGACGGTCTTTTGGAAAGAAGGTGGCGTTCTAGGGGTAACAAATCTAAAAGGATTAGTCCATACCATCTTTTCTCTACAAAAATTATTCGACAAAGCAAATTCCATTCCTGCCAATGACGAAAGATTGAATGATTTAACTGATATTTCGACAAAGAATCCATTCATTTCCAAGCGATTCGTCAAAGGACTGCAAAAATCGAAAAAGCCGCCTCGCTTCGTTCGCGTGACGGCACTTCATTCAGGCAGCTTTGGTTGTATGGGTTCGAGATTCGGCAGTACCTCGCACATTCACACCAGCATCCTGAAGCATCCACTCAATGTAGCAGCCGTATCCCGAAGTAGGATCATTGACAAACACGTGCGTGACGGCACCGACGATCTTGCCTTTTTGAATGATGGGACTGCCGCTCATCCCCTGTACGATACCACCTGTCTTTTCCAAAAGGCGTTTGTCCGTGACTTTAATAATCATCCCTTTGGTTGCAGGAAAATGCTGCTTGACCACGTTTGCGATCTCAATATCGAACTCTTCGACCTTTTGGCCTTCCACGACAGTAAGAATTTTGGCTGGCCCTTCCTCTACCTGCTCAGCAAGAGCGATTGGTAACGGCTCCTGGTAATAGCTGCGTTTGGGCTCGTCCTTCATTTTGCCGAAAATGCCAAAAGGGGTGTTTTTGGTTATATTTCCGAGAACTTCACTTTCATTGTAGAAACGCGCAAATTTCTCCCCTGGGTTGCCACTTTGTCCTTTTTCAATCGATGTGACACTTGCTTGCACGATCTGGCCATCTCCTACGACAATGGCTTGACCAGTATCAACGTCGGAAATGACGTGCCCTAATGCCCCGTACGCTTTGGAATTCGGATCATAAAAGGTCAGTGTCCCTACTCCTGCCGCTGAATCCCGAATATAGAGACCCATACGGTATTCACTGTCTTTTTTGTCTTTTGCCGGGTGCAAAGTGAGCGAAAGCTTTTCCTTGCCACGAACGACAAGCAATTGAACGGAATGATTCTTTTTCCCCGTTTCGTTAATCAATTTCTTTACGTCGTTCATGTCATTGATGTACATGTCGTTCATTTTGATAATCATGTCACCGACGTGTATACCTGCCTGTTCACCTGGAGAAAACTTGTTTTTACCATTGTCAACTAAATGATGACCGACAACCAAAACACCCGCTGTTTGCAGCTTCACCCCGATTGACTGTCCACCAGGGTACAACCGCAGATCTGGCAATACATTTACTTTTACAGCAGTCAGCGGAATGTTATGCCACTTCACCTGCAATTGGGCTTCCCCAGCCCTACGCGGTTCAACGGACATAGGCCTGCTCAAATCAACGGATACCTCACGCGCCTCTGTCCCGTTAACGTGCAAAATATCAGGATTGCTATTGATTAGCGTGCCCATTACCGGCACAGAGACCCGCAGTTGCTCGAGGGACCCTTCCATCAAACGCAATTCACGGGGAAAGGAGGACAGATCGCGGAACGGGGTGGAACTCACGACAAGCGCCGTGATGAGGAGAAGGAGACTTCCCATCCATTTTCTTTTGTTTTGTCGGATCACCAGTAATCACTCCTACCGTTCCCTACCTACACCTACAAAACAAAACGGTCAGGTCCGTTTTGTTTGACCGCAAGCGGTCATGAGGGACACCTCCACCTTGTGTACCTTTAATGTTGCCACCAGCCAAGCGGATTATGTCAGGAAAATAACCCACTCTGAACATTAGAAAACCAAGCTTCACCAAGCCCTTGGGAGGGCATTGCTGCACTCTTATCAACGAAAAAAAGACTGCCAACTAAAATTAGCTGACAGTCTTTCGTTCACGACCGAGGAGGATCATCTCGCGTGCATGTTCTTCTGTTTTCGCTGTTACCTCTGCCCCGCTTAGCATGCGAGCCAGCTCCGTTACCCGTTCATCATCAGACAAACGATGCACCCGCGTCTCCGTTTCATTCTCGCTCATTTCCTTTTTGATCAGAAAATGCGCGTCTGCCATGGATGCGACCTGGGGTAGGTGCGTAATGCACAGGACTTGGCGCTGCCCAGCGACTCGGGCGAGTTTTTCTGCTATCGCTTGAGCGGCTCTTCCGCTTACACCCGTGTCGACTTCATCAAAAATAAGGGTCTCCACTTGATCCGTACCCGCCAAAATCGTTTTGATGGCCAGCATGACACGAGACAGCTCCCCGCCGGAAGCAATCTTCGCCAAGGGACGCAATGGCTCACCCGGGTTAGGTGAGATTAAAAACTCGATCTGATCCATTCCGTTCGCATCTACGAAGCGCTTGATTCCGTCGATTTCTACCCCGTCATCATCCGGCGTCTGTCTGACGTCGATGGCAAAACGAGCCCGCTCCATGTGCAGTTCTTTTAGCTGCTGCTCGATTTCTTGTGCGAGTTTTCCTGCACATTCGGAACGAATAACCGACAACTCCAATGCCTCCACCGCCAAATCGGCTGCAAACTCCTGTAATTGCTTTTCCACCTGCTGGAGGCGGTCTTCGTAGTGATGCATGTCATCCAATTCATCCTGAATCGTGGCAGCGTACTCCAAAATATCGTCTACACTTTTGCCATACTTGCGTTTTAACGACTGGATTTGATCAAGACGGCGTTCTACTTCTGCCAGCTGCTCCGGTTCAAAATCCATTTGGTACGACAATTGACGAAGGTTATGTACCACATCTTCTATCTGGTAGTATGCCGATTGGACCATCTCCAAAATCGGAACGAGCTGTTCTTCGTAGTTCACACCACGCTCAAGCTCTCCCATCGCATGCCCTAACCAATCCATGCCTTTTTGGTCACCATGCAATGCGCGGTATGCATCTTGAATCGTTGAATAAACTTTTTCAATGTTCATCCACTTTTTCCGTTGCTGCATGAGCTTCTCGTCTTCGCCTGGCGTGAGAGTTGCCGCCTCAATTTCATCCAGCTGATATTGCAATAGATCGATGCGCTGTACCAGCTCCCGATCATTACGCGCCATACGCTCCAGATCTTGCTTTGTTTTACGGTAGGCAGCATACAGCGTACCGTACTCTTGCTTCGCAGATCCCAAAGCGCCCTCTCCATATGCATCGAGCCAATTGATATGCTTGTCTGACTGCATTAGCATATGCGTATCGTGTTGTCCATGCACCGTAACCAGCCATGGCCCTAACTCACGCAGCATAGCGAGAGTTACGAGCTGGCCATTAATTCGAATGATGCTCTTCCCTTGATTCGATATATCTCGGCGTACTACGAGCATGCCGTCTTGCTCAATCTGGACACCGACATTCTTACAAACGTCAAGTCCAGGGTGACCAGGCGGCAATTCAAACAGCCCTTCCACTTCTGCACGCGGCTCACCGTATCGGACAAAATCAGCCGAAGCCCGGCCTCCTAACAACAGTCCTAGCGCATCGATAATGATGGATTTACCGGCACCAGTCTCACCTGTGAGGATGTTTAAGCCTTTTTGGAAAGAGACTGTCACTGATTTGATGATGGCAAAATTTCGGATCGAGAGTTCCACTAGCATCGCAAGCGACCACCTTCTACAACATTTCCATTAAGCGTTTCGTCACTTCATTGGTATTTTCTTTGGAACGGCAAATAATCAGGATGGTGTTGTCGCCACTGATTGTCCCCATGATTTCTTCCCACGGAAGGTTGTCAATCAGTTCAGCTACCGCATTCGCATGTCCCGATAGTGTCTTCAGTACAATAAAATGATCAGCTTGGTCAATGCTAATAAAGGAATCCACAAGCATGCGTTTCAGCTTTTGCAGTGGATTGAATTTTTGTTCAGCAGGCATTGAATACTTATATCGTCCATCAGGGAGCGGCACTTTTACCAAGTGTAGTTCCTTGATGTCTCGGGATACAGTCGCTTGCGTTACGTTAAAGCCAGCAATCCGCAAGCGGTCCACCAGATCATCCTGTGTTTCCACCTCTTGATTGCTGATGATATCCCGAATTCGAATATGTCGTTGCCCTTTGTTCATATGGATTACTCCCATTCCCCTTGTAATTTCGTTCGTATTGCTTCGAAAAAGCCACCTTTTTTCCACTTAATCAGCGGGGTAACACACGGTGACTTTTTAATGTAAATCTGATCGCCGCCCTCGAGTCGATAACCAAACTGCCCGTCTATGGACAGTCCCATCTCTTGATGAATGGCATCTACTTCGACCCGGATCGTTTGATTGCCTGACAGTACCATTGGCCGGGCCGTCAAGGAATGAGGAGCCACTGGCGTCAGTAATAGCATGTCCACATTGGGCGCCACTATAGGGCCGCCTGCAGAGAGTGAGTATGCCGTTGATCCTGTTGGCGTAGAGACAATGACACCATCTCCGCTGAACGTCGCGACGTACTCATCATCCAGAAAGACCGCACATTGAATGATTCGGCAAAATGACCCTTTGGCAATCCCTATATCATTCATGGCCGTGTATGTCCCCAGCGTGGTTCCTTTTCGCACCAAACAAGCTTCCAGCATCGCTCTCTTTTCAATGTCGTACTTTCCAGAAAGGAGATTGTCTACAGCCTGAGGCAGATGCTCCGGTTCCGCTTCCGACAAAAAGCCTAACGTGCCTAAATTAATTCCAAAGATTGGGATCGAGTGACCGGCAAGCTGGCGAGCAATTCTAAGTAGCGTGCCATCGCCCCCTAATACACAAACCAAATCCGCCTGCTTCCCCATCTCTTCTACAGATGCGCCCAGTTCTGGATGCCCTACATCTGATGCGACATGTTCATCTAGGAATACGTGCGCCCCTCTGTCCTCAAGTAAATACAGCAGTTCCCGTGCAACGATACGTGCTTCAGGTTTTCCTTTGTTCGCTATGATTCCAATTTTCTTCACGTGGTCCACCCCAAAACTGGTTGGTTGGAAATCCTTCTTGAACAACCTCATATTCAAGTATACAACTTCACATGCATAAATAAAAAGCCTCGATTGTGACAAAACTCCCGAGGCTTTGGTTTTTTATCCTATTTCAAATTCGCATGTGCAGAGGCAACTACCTCTGTTACGCATTGCAACCATGCTTCCGAATCCATGCCGCCCTCACTTTTCTGGACATGCATAACAAATTCAATGTTTCCTTCTCCCCCTGTAATTGGAGAGTAGTCCAAGCCCTTTAGCGCGAAACCCAATCCACTGGCAAATTGACCGATGTCAGTCAGTACGCTCTCGTGTACTTCTGGATCACGGACGATTCCATTCTTTCCGACTCTATCCTTGCCGGCTTCAAATTGAGGCTTAACCAGCGCAACGACGTCACCACCATCGAGCAGAAAACGGTACAACACCGGCAAAATCAATCGCAATGAAATAAACGATACGTCAATTGATGCCGCGTTTGGACGTTCATGTTCAAAAGCTTCCGGGTCCATATGACGGAAATTTGTCCGTTCCATGACGACCACTCGTTCATCCTGTCGCAAGGTCCACGCGAGCTGTCCGTACCCGACATCAATAGCGTATACAAGTCGCGCACCGTTTTGCAGCGCACAGTCCGTAAATCCGCCCGTGGAGGCCCCGATGTCCATCATGACACGATCCTTCATGTCGATCTCAAAGACACGCAATGCCTTTTCCAACTTGAGGCCACCCCGACTCACATACGGGTGTACCTCGCCCTTCACCGTAATCGCAACATCCTCGGCAAATTTGGTTCCCGGCTTGTCACAGCGTTCGCCAGCTACTTGCACAAGGCCTGCCATTACGGCTGCTTTTGCTTTTTCTCTGGTCTCATAATGGCCTCTCTCGACCAAGAGAACATCAACCCGTTCTTTTCTTACACTCATGCTTCCACTACGCCCTTCGAAATTGGCATCAAGGATCGGACACGAGCAGCGATATTATCAGCTGTGAGCCCTACCTCTTGCCGCTGTTCTTTCACACTTCCATGCTCAACAAAATAATCAGGTACCGCGACAACCTGTACATTCATGCCGTGATAGCCTGCACGATTGTAGCATTCTATGACAGCGCTGCCGAATCCACCCATTTCACAGCCCTCTTCGACCGTAATGATATCGTAGCCTTCCTTCGCCAGACGGTACAAAAGCTCTTCGTCCAAAGGCTTGCAAAAACGTGCATTGACCAGCATCGGTTTGATTCCTTCTTCTTGAAGCTGATTGACAGCCGCCTCAGCAATTTCAAATACGTGACCGAACGAGAGGATCGCAACGTGTTTGCCTTCGCGTACAATCTCCGCTTTTCCGATTGGCAGCACTTGCAGATCATCATCCATTTTGACGCCACGAATCGGCAATCGCGGATAACGATAAGAGATCGGACCGTCTTTATATTCCACTGCTGTCTTCATCATGTGACGCAGCTCATTTTCATCCTTCGGTGCCATAATGACCATATTTGGAATGATGCGCATGAATGCCACATCGTACATCCCTTGGTGTGTCTCCCCGTCTGCTCCGACGAGCCCAGCACGGTCAACAGCGAAAATCACATTGAGTTTTTGACGCGCGACATCGTGGACCAGCTGATCATAGGCTCTTTGCAAAAAGGTCGAATAAATCGCAAAGACCGGCTTCAAGCCTTGTGTCGCTAATCCTGCCGCAAATGTACATGCGTGCTGCTCTGCAATCCCAACGTCAAACAGTCTGTCAGGGTACTTCTGTCCAAATGGGATCAAGCCTGAACCCGCTGGCATTGCAGGGGTAACAGCTACGATCGAATTGTCTTCATCTGCGAGCTTCATCATCGTTTCCGCAAAAACAGACGTATACGTTGGTGCAGATTTCGGTGTATCACCTGACTCGATTTTATACGTACCGATACCATGCCACTTGACTGAGTCGGCTTCAGCTGGCGCATAGCCTAGTCCTTTTTTCGTGATGGCATGAATCAAAACAGGGCCTTTTGTATGCTTGGCTGTCTTTAATGTATCGAGCAACAGCTCCATGTTATGTCCGTCGATTGGGCCAATATACGTAAAGCCGAGCTCTTCGAAGAGAACGCCAGATACGAGCAAGTACTTCATGCTGTCCTTGAAGCGTTCAGCCATGTGAGCCAATTTGCCCCCTACAGCCGGAATGGATTTCAACAATCCTTCGACTTCATCCTTCGCCCATTGATAGTTCTCCGTCGAGCGAATTTTCCCCAAGTAGTTATGCAAGGCCCCAACGTTTGGCGCGATGGACATTTCGTTATCATTTAACACAACGATGACATTCTTACGCTCATGACCGATGTGGTTCAAGGCCTCCAGAGCCATACCACCTGTCAGCGCACCGTCACCGATGACTGCAATCACATGATTCTTTTCCTTTTTCAAGTCCCGCGCAGTCGCCATCCCCATTGCGGCAGACAAAGACGTACTGCTATGTCCGGTTTCCCAGACGTCATGCGGGCTTTCTACCATTTTTGGGAACCCACACAGACCTTTATACTGACGCAAGGTCGGAAACATCTCCCGGCGTCCTGTCAGCATTTTATGTACGTATGCTTGATGTCCGACATCCCAGATCAGCTTGTCCTTGGGACTGTCAAAAACATAGTGCAGCGCTAGCGTCAACTCGACGACTCCCAGATTCGGCGCGAGATGACCACCTGTTTTCGATAGCGTCTCGATTAGAAACTGACGGATCTCGGATGCCAATGTATGTAGCTGCGGTTGCGTGCACTTTTTCAAGTCTTGAGGATCATTTATAGTAGTAAGCAGCATTGGTATTCCTCACTTTCCACTGTTCGTTCTCCGGCGATTGTGCATGCTGCATATCAATCAAGCCACTAGAAAACCCGGCTTTCCTTATTGCTATAGCCGATTTCGCTTATTTTCAGCTTGATTCATTATAACGGTTTCTTAATAAAAACACCACTTTTCATCAACATATACGAATATGAAGGCGATACCTTGCATTTTCTGGTAAGATGATTTTGAATACATACTCCGAACAAAAGAGGTGGACGTCCGTGAAGTTCTCACAAATTCAGTATGAGCGCATGGATATGGACAAAGTTGAAGGACAATTCACGCAATTGTTGGAAGCGTTTCAACATGCTGCAAGCTTCCCTGAGCAAGATACGATCATGGCTCAATTGAACAAACTGCGACAAGAAGTGGAATCTGCGCGTAATGTCGCACAAATCCGCCACACGATCAATACAGAAGATCCTTACTACAAAGCAGAGCAGGACTATTGGGATGAAGCAACTCCTTTGTATACCGGAATCGTTTCCCGCTACTATCAGGCAATCGTCGATTCTCCCTTCCGCGCTGACTTGGAAGAAAAATGGGGAGCACAGCTGTTTCGCATCGCTGAGAGCACACTCCGTACATTTTCGCCAGAAGTTATCACTGATTTGCAGGAAGAAAATCGTTTGGCTAGTCAATATGTCGCTCTGAAAGCTTCTGCCAAAATCATGTTTGAAGGAGAAGAGCGAAACCTTTCAGAGATGATTCCTTTTACAATCGCGAAGGATAGAGACATGCGCAAACGAGCTAATGAAGCGAAGTATGATTATATGCGGCAAAATACGGACGAATTTGATCGCATTTACGATCAGCTCGTCAAGGTACGCACACGCATCGCCAAAAAACTCGGCTTCAATAGCTTTGTGGAGCTAGGCTATGCACGTATGAACCGTTCTGATTACAACGCAGAAATGGTAGCCAGTTTCCGCCAACAAGTGCTTGCGCACATCGTTCCAGTAGCATCAAAGCTCGTTGAACGTCAGCGCCAGCGCATTGGTGTCGATACACTTGAGTATTACGATCTTTCCTTTGATTTCGCTACAGGGAATCCGAGCCCGAAAGGCCCGCCGGAATGGATTGTGGAAAACGGGAAAAAAATGTATGCCGAGTTGTCACCTGAAACCGACGAATTTTACAACTTCATGCTGGACAATGACTGTTTAGATCTATTGAGCAAAAAAGGAAAGGCTACAGGCGGCTACTGTGAATACATCAGCCAATACAGGCTCCCCTTTATTTTCGCCAATTTTAATGGTACATCCGGTGATATTGACGTACTTACGCACGAGGCAGGACATGCGTTTCAGGTGTATGTAAGCCGAGATTTTGAGGTCCCTGAATATCATTTCCCAACCTACGAGGCGTGTGAAATACATTCAATGAGCATGGAGTTTTTGACCTGGCCATGGATGGAGCATTTTTTCAAAGAAGATACCGATAAATACAAATTCTCTCATCTGAGTAGTGGACTCCAGTTCATTCCGTACGGCGTGTCTGTTGATGAGTTCCAGCATGTTGTCTACGAGCACCCAGATATGACCCCAGCAGAGCGCAAACAGGCTTGGCGTGAAATTGAGCGCAAGTACCTCCCGCATCGCAATTACGCACAGAATGAGTATCTGGAGGATGGCGGGTTCTGGCAGCAACAAACGCATATTTTTCAAAGTCCCTTCTATTACATCGACTACACACTGGCCCAGATTTGCGCGTTCCAATTTTGGAAACGGTCTCAATCTGAGCCAAAGCAAGCTTGGGAGGATTATTTGACGCTTTGCCGCGAAGGTGGCAGTAAGTCATTCCTCGAACTGGTACAAGTGGCGAAGCTGTATTCTCCATTTGAGGGCGACAGTATCCCATCAGTGATTGGCGAGATTGAACAATTTTTAAATAGCGTTGACGATAAGAAGTTGTAATTAGGTAGGTATGCAAAAAAGCTGGCATTTCCCGTATGGGTTGCCAGCTTTCACTTATTTATTACGATCACGCACGTAGTCGGCCAAAGGGCTGAGTGCAGAATTCTCGATTCCCGCATCTGCAAGCGCTGCTTTTGCCTCCGCAATCAATTCGGTAAGACGCGCCTTCGATTCGGCTAGACCAAGAAGCGATGGATACGTCGCCTTTTCCCGATCCGCATCGCTGCCAACTGCTTTCCCCAGCTCTTGGGCATCTCCTTCCACATTCAAGATGTCATCCTGAATTTGAAAAGCAAGACCAATGCAAACACCATAGCGTGTCAATGCTTCCATTTGTCCTTCGGATGCTTCTGCGAGGTAGCCTCCCCCGCGCAAGGCTGCGATCAAGAGATCACCCGTTTTGTGACGATGGATAAATTCGAGCTGATCGAGGGTAAGGCGCTTACTCTCCCCTTCGATATCAGCCATTTGTCCACCGACCATGCCAGTTGCTCCTGCACGTTTTCCCAGCTCCGCAATCAGTTTCACGGTAGTAGCCGCTGAAACATCAGCGCGATCCATGTAAGCTTCTGCAATGTATGCGAACGCTCTCGTCAGCAAGGCATCTCCTGCCAGGATGGCTGTTGCTTCACCGAATACTTTGTGATTGGTTGGTTTTCCGCGACGCAGATCATCGTCGTCCATCGCAGGGAGGTCATCGTGAATCAAGGAGTACGTATGTATCATTTCCAAGGCAGCCGCAAATGCCACACCCCGTTCAATCGGCTTGTCCAGTGCTTCGAGGACCGCCAACACCAGCATGGGACGCAGCCTCTTTCCGCCTGCCATGAGCGAATACTTCATGGATTCGTACAAGTTTTCCGGAACTCCTTGCTGCTCAAGGGCTGGCAGGAGTCTTTGTTCTATATAAGCGGTCTTTTCCACCAAATAACTCTCGAATGTATGCACGCCGATCATTATTCTCCTTCCACGCGAAAAGCCTTCTGCTTTACCTGCCCGTCTTCTTCTACCAACTGGGTAATCTTCGCTTCGATTGCATCCAGCTTTTGACCACAAATTCTGGAAAGAGTTACTCCTTCCTGATATAACGTAATCGCTTCTTCGAGGGGAATATCTCCTTCCTCGAGTCGATTGACGACTTCTTCCAGACGCTTCATCGCTTCTTCAAACTGCATATCAGTCTCTTGTTCTGTTTTCTTGCGAGCCACTCTTCTTCTCCTCCTCCCGCTTCACTTTTTCCACACGCGCAGTCGCACTGCCATCACTTAATCGTACCATGATCTCATCGCCCTGGGCAAACTGTTCCACCGATTTTACGAGTCTGTCATTGGTGTATACAAGTGAGAATCCACGCTGCATGACCTTCAGCGGACTCAGTGCTTCCAAAGTAGCTACACGAGCCGCGAATGCCATTCTTTTTTGGTTGAGACGACCCAGCATCCGTTCGTTCAGGGTGGCTCGGAGTTTAGATAGATTTTTTCTTTTATCCCCGATTTGATCGGCGAGGCGATAGCGCTTGATCTGTTCATCTAATCGCGTATAGCGTTCGCGTCTTCTTTCCAGCAAATGCTTCATCGATTGACGCATCCGCAAATGCGCCCGATCCAATCGTTCAGACGCTTCCTCCAGCCTCCGCTCCGGTTGGCGCATCGCATATGCATTGCTCAAGCGTGTCAAACGGTTTCTCTGCTCTGTCATGGTACCACGCACTGCTCGATGCATCCGTATTTCGAGCTGCCGCACTCTCTCGACCCATTCCAAATAATGCGGTACAGCCAATTCAGCTGCCGCTGTCGGTGTAGCTGCACGGACATCTGCTACGAAATCGGCGATCGTCACATCCGTCTCGTGTCCAACAGCGGAGATGACAGGGATGAGTGATGCAGCAATTGCCCTCGCTACGTTTTCATCATTAAACGCCCACAGCTCCTCGATAGAACCACCACCGCGCCCTACGATGAGAACATCAATGTCAGGCTGATCGTTCATAATCCGAATAGCGGAGACAATCGATGCAGGTGCATCCGTACCTTGGACAACGGCTGGTGAAAGTACGATCTCTGCTTGTGGATACCGTCTGCGAATCGTCGTGCAAATATCTCGGATGGCTGCTCCTGTGGGAGAAGTGACGACACCGACACGTTTGGGAAAACGCGGGAGCATCCGTTTCCTCTCCGCTGCAAACAACCCTTCTTGAGCCAATTTTTCTTTTAGCTGCTCAAATGCTAAATAAAGCGAGCCGAGACCATCTGGCTGCATCTCTTTGGCGTACAGCTGATACGCGCCGTCCCGTTCGTATGCAGAAATAGACCCGCGTACAATCGCTTTTGCTCCATCTTTGGGCAAGAAACGCAGGAAGCGGTTATAACTTGCAAACATGACGACTTTGATGCGTGACTGCTTGTCCTTCAGCGTGAAATACATATGACCACTGGAGTGGTGGGTAAAATTGGAGATTTCCCCTCTCACCCATATATCTTGCAGGTGGGGTTCCTGTTCCAGCACCAGCTTAATATAACGATTGAGATCACTCACTGATAAAATATCTTGTAATGCCATGCGGCCCCTCCTTTACAAAAAACTTGGCTTTGCCGTGCATGTAACAAAGACTATGCAAAAGAATGGATAAAGCTTATGCCTTATCCATTCTATAATAAGTTGCCGATTTTCTTCTATTGTTTTGCTTGCTTTTTCGCTGCCGCAACCGTATTTTTCAGCAGCATCGTAATCGTCATCGGGCCAACACCGCCAGGAACTGGGGTTAAAAAGCTAGCCACTTCTTTGACCTCGTCGAACTTGACATCTCCAACCAGCTTACCCGTTTCGATGCGGTTCACACCAACGTCAATGACGACAGCACCCGGTTTGACATGCTCTTTGCCGATCATATGAGCCCTACCGGTTGCAACGACGAGGATGTCTGCCTTTTGGGTGTATTCCTCGAGATTTTGTGTGCGAGAATGACACATGGTTACCGTAGCATTTTCCTGTTGCAGTAGCAATGAGACCGGTTTTCCAACGATGTTGCTGCGTCCGATCACCACTGCATATTTGCCTGCCATTGAGGTGCCTGTGCGCTTGATCAATTCAATAATCCCGTGCGGCGTGCAAGGAAGCAGCGTGTCATTTCCCAATACCATATTTCCTACGCTAATCGGATGGAAACCGTCCACATCTTTTTCAGGAGCAATGGCTTCAATTACCGCATGCTCTGAAATATGAGCGGGAAGAGGAAGCTGAACCAAAATCCCATTAACGTTCGGATTTTCGTTCAACTGTTGAATGATAACCAACAACTCTTCCTCTGTGATGTCCGCGTCCTTCATGATGATCTCGGATGAAATACCGACTTCCTCGCAGCCCTTTGCTTTACCACGCACATAGGAGTGAGAAGCCGGGTCGTCTCCCACAATGACAACGGTCAAACCCGGTACGATCCCTTGTTTTTTCAATTCAGCTACTTCGTTCGCCAATTCGGCCCGAATACTCTGTGCTACTTCTTTTCCCTGGAGAATGGTTGCAGCCATGGAGAAAATGCCTCCTTTATCAACGTCGATACGTTAAGTGTACCGATTTCCCCCTCCGCTGTAAAGCCGAATTATAAAAAGTTCTCATTTATTTAATGTTCGTCTTTTGCTTCATCCACCCCAACATAGCGACTCCATAGGCATTATCACCGGAGTAAACGGGGTCACAGAAGTACAGCTTCGCCTTCACGGCAGGGTGTTCCAGGCGTTTGATCAGCCGCTCACGTATGTAATAATTAGCAGCTACTCCTCCAACAATCAAGATGTCCTTCGGGTAGCCTTGCTCTACTGCATGACGTAAGGACTTCTCTAGAGTATTGGCAATACATTGCTCTGTCGCCCGCGCAATCTCAGCAGGGCTCGTACTTCCCTTCTCCACTTCACGCAAAAGCGAAGCCTCTGGACCAGAAAAACTAAAGGAAAGCCCGTCAACCGCTGAAGAAATCCGAAACGCTTCTGTTGAGTCCTTAGCTAATTGCTCCAATGCAGGACCCGCAGGAAAGGACAGACCGAGTGCCACACCAATCCGATCAACCAGCTGCCCAGCGTGCAGATCGATCGTCCCACCGATTTTCTCAATGGCATAACCGGCTGCATGACGCTCGCACAACAACAACTCGCTGGTGCCTCCAGACAAATGTACGGCCAAAAAGCGATCCTTTATCGGACGCACCTCAGCGGTATATTCCCCCGCCGCGATATGCCCCTCTTGATGAGTCGTCAAGTGGAGGGGAACGCGCAAATAAGTCGCCAACGATTTCGCCAAACCCTCTCCTACCTTAAATACAGGCATATACGATCCGTCTTGCGGACGCGGCTTCTCGCTCACGCAAATCGCTGCAATCTCGTAATCCTTCCACTTCATCTCTTCACTTAATTCCGGCAGGTTCATCACATGCTGAAAGACGGCTTCGGATTGTTGCAGTCCGCGCTTGCCCTCCTTTACTTTCAGAAGGCGTTTTGCTTCTGCGACAATTCGGCCGTCTTCCTCAGCCAAGCACAGTGATGTCCGGTAATTGCTCGTGTCGATGCCCAACATTACCTTACTCATGCTTGTATCTCCTACCTATTACGCCTGCTTGGTTTCACGCGATTGCAAGAAGCTCGACAACACACCGTTAATGTATCGGTGGGACTGCTCGTCGCTAAAGAGCTTCGCGATCTCAATCGCTTCGTTCATCACGACTTTGTCAGGAGTGTCTTGCTCGAACATGATCTCGTAAAAAGCCAGACGAAGAATAGCGCGATCTACATTGGCGATGCGTTCCAATTGCCATCCACGCAAATACTTCTTGATTTCCGAATCAATCTCAGTCAAGTTTTTCAATACACCGTCGAGGAGATATCGCAAGTACTGCGCATTTTCCTCAGATTCTTCCATGACGAGGGCAACCGCATCCGTTAGCGGAACCTCTGCCATATCGATTTGGAAAAGACATTGAACTGCTTTTTCTCGTGCTGTTCTTCGTTTCATACCATTCATTCACCTACTAATTAGATTGAGCTCGGACCTTCTTTATGTCACCGAAACTTGCCTGGCAAAATCTTGTCGAGTATCTCACGCAAGTCTTCTTTATGATCGAGCTTGCGACCAATATAATAACCGGTCCCGACAAACACAACAAAAACCAGTGTATCCCAAAATCCCACGAGAAGGTAGATGATGCCGAAAAAAAGTCCGGCCAAAACCCCCATTAGCTTCCCCTTGTGTTCCCACATTAACTCCCTTACCATGGACTTCACCTTCTATTCCACCCGTTTACGAGCCGCGTAGTTTTCCTGCTGAGCTACTTCCGTCACGACAATGACCACCTCGGAAATGACAACCCCAGCAATCCCTTCGACTTGCTCCTTCACGTCAGCCTGTAGCTTCTGTGTCAGTTCAGGTAATGGCGTTTCTCCATCTACCGAAACACGCAGAGTGATAATATTGCCGCTCTCGAGTGCTTTGACTGTCGTTTTCATGTCGCGCACTCCTTTCACTCGGCGGGCTGCACGCTCTGCAATTGTCTGGATCGTCTGAATCGTAATGTTGACCTCACCCAAATCACTGCGCTGACGGATTCCCCGTTCTACTTTAGGCTTGTTAGAGCGGAAAGAACTGAAAAAGAAGCGAAGGCTGACTACGAGGAAAATAATCGCGACAATGAGATAGGTGATGTTCGTACCCGCCAGTATCTGATCCACGTACGGACGGAAAAAATCTGGATGGATCAATCCGCTGGTCGCTGCTATCGCGATGCAGGACAACACAATAAGCGCAAAGCTATAAATCGTCAAGATAAAACGGTCAAACAAGTTCACAAGCACCTCTCCTTTCAGCCATGTTTGAAAAAGGAGACAAACACGGCACGCTCCGGAACACTCCATGAATTTACGCTGAAAGCCTAAACAAAATCACGTTTTCAAATGAGGAAAATGCCCCCTGTTCGTAGGGGGCATCCATCCGCTGCTTGTTAGCGCACGCGCTGGTGTTCTTCAACCGGTACTGGTGCCGGTGCTTTTTCTTCAGCTTTCAACTCAACATCAACGATATGTACGTTTACTTCAACTACCGAAAGACCTGTCATGCTCTCAATCCCATTGCGTACACTATCTTGAATATTTCGAGCGACTTCCGGGATGCGATGTCCGTATTTGACAATGATAGACACATCAACTGCTGCTTCTTTGGAGCCAACCTCCACTCGAACGCCACGAGCTATATTTTTACGGCCTAAACGTTCAGCTATTTCTCCTACGAAACCGCCGCTCATTTGTGCTACGCCTTCTACTTCGGACGCAGCCATGCCGGCAATCACTTCCAACACTTCGGGAGCGATCTGGACCTTACCAAGTTCTGTTCTATCTAAATCTGGAGTAAACTCTTCCATGCTTCGCACCTCCCTTTAGATTTGTATTTCATTATACCAAGCACACCGTATTTTTACAAATCAGCCCTACTTACTCTTCATCCAGCTTCAAATCGTAGGTTTCCAAGAATTTCGTATCGAAATGACCGCTGACAAATACTTCATGCTCCAATACCTTCAAATGGAATGGAATCGTCGTCGTAATACCCTCTACGACGAATTCACTCAAGGCACGCTTCATACGGTCAATCGCTTCGTTACGATCCTTGCCCCACACAATCAGCTTGGCGATCATAGAGTCGTAGTATGGCGGAATGGAATATCCCGCATACGCTGCACTGTCTACGCGCACACCAAAGCCGCCTGGCGCCAAATATTCCGTGATACGACCTGGCGAAGGCATGAAGTTTTTCGCAGGATTCTCAGCATTAATACGGCATTCAATAGCCCAGCCATCCATTTGGATATCCTCTTGTGTAAAGGACAATGGTTGCCCTGCCGCTACGGTCAGCTGCTCCTTGATCAGGTCAAAGCCAGTCACCAGCTCGGTTACAGGGTGCTCTACCTGAATACGCGTATTCATTTCCATGAAGTAGAACTTTCCGTGTTTATCCAGCAAAAACTCGACAGTGCCCGCACCATGATAGGAAACGGCTTTTGCCGCCGCAACAGCAGCTTCACCCATTTGTCGGCGCAGCTCCTCACTCAATGCTGGAGATGGCGCTTCCTCGATCAGCTTTTGGTGACGACGTTGGATGGAGCAGTCGCGCTCACCCAGGAATACGGCATTGCCATGCTTGTCGGCCATGATTTGAATTTCTACATGTCGTGGGCCTTCCACGAACTTCTCCAAGTAAACCCCTGGATTTCCAAAAGCCGTTTTCGCCTCGTTTTGCGCCTGACGGATCGCTTTTTCCAAATCTTCGTCGTCAACGGCTACGCGCATTCCGCGTCCGCCGCCACCCGCTGTTGCTTTGACCATGACAGGATAGCCAATCTGGTTTGCGGTGACTACAGCGTCAGCCACATCTTCGATCAGTCCTTCCGTACCTGGTACAGTAGGTACACCTGCCGTTTTCATCGTATCCTTAGCTGTGGACTTGTCCCCCATCTTCACAATTGCTTCTGGGTCTGGACCGATAAAGGTAATGTTGCAGGCGGTACAAATCTCGGCAAAGTCGGCGTTTTCTGCCAAGAAGCCATAACCAGGATGGATGGCGTCTGCCCCTACCTTGGTCGCTACGCTCATGATGTTTGCTATATTCAAATAGCTTTCCTTGGATGCCTTTGGACCAATACAGTAGGCTTCGTCGGCCAGCTTCACATGAAGCGCTTCACGATCCGCTTCGGAGTAGACGGCGACCGTACGAATGCCCAGCTCGCGGCATGCCCGGATAATACGCACGGCAATTTCTCCGCGATTGGCAATCAATACTTTTTGAAACATTCCGCTCTCCCCCACCTTATTCTGGCTTCACCAAAAACAATGCTTGGCCATACTCAACCAATTGACCGTCTTCTACAAGCACTTTCACGATCTCGCCGCTTACTTCTGCTTCGATTTCGTTAAAGAGTTTCATAGCTTCCACGATGCAAACGACTTTGCTCGCAGTCACTTTGTCACCAACTTGTACATAAGCCGGCTTGCCTGGTTCTGGTGCGCTATAGAAAGTCCCTACCATTGGAGATACAATCTTGTGGAGATTGGCGTCATCCGATGCTTGTACAGCTGCTGCTTTCGGAGCTTCTGCTACGACTGGCGCTGCCGCAACAACTGGCTGAGCCGGGATATGTGCTACTGGTGCTGCAACAGGAGCTTGAACCGCTGGTTGCGTGACGACAATCGTTTCCGTACCATTGGATTTTTTCAGAGACACCTTGGCACCTTCTGTTTCCAAGTTAAATTCTTGAATGGAAGATTGATCAATTAACTTAATAATTTCGCGGATTTCATGCATTTTCATTACGAACAAGCACTCCTTCTTTTCTTTCAATAAGGTTCGTGGAGTCCATTATGTATCCTTTTGGCAAACCATAAATCCATGGTAGCCTGTTGCCTAAACCACGTCAAGAAAGGATTTCCCCGCTTCTTTTCCAACAGAAGCGAGAAAATCCTTACCATCATGCCCGTTTCTCCTATCCCTTATAACGAGAAACTACCGCAGCTTTTATTAGGATGACTTGTATTGTACGTTTATGTTTGTCGCCGGGATATTCAAGTGCTGCTTCACGTTTGCAATGATTTCCACAACCTCGTTGGCGCTCAATTTATCTTTTTGTACAAGGACTGTCGCCTTGTCATTTTGGACAGTAACGACCGCATCCTGATAGCCACTCGCCTTGAGCATTTCTTCTGCAGTCATTGTAGCACTTTCCATGTTGGACAGTTCTTCAAACTTAGCCATCGCTTCTGCTACTGCCTGCGGAGAGGACTCCGTGCTGTTTACGATTGCGAGCTGTTCGTCTTTTTGTTGCTGCAGCATGGCTTCGCGTTTCATTTTGTAGCCTTGGAAGATTTCACTCGCCGTTTCCGCTACTGGGACGACCGTGTTCGTAGCCGCTGGTTTCGCTTCTGGCGCAGCAGGAGTTTTGGCTTCCTGCGTGCCATTTTTTTCGTCTACCGGAGTTGCCTTTGGAGCTTGATCGACAGGAGTTGCTTGTGGGGCGTGATCTACTTGCTTCGATTCAACAACCACGCCAGAAATTTGCTCTTGTTTCTGGACGGCTTGCTCTTTTCCTGATGTTGGGACCTGGTCTTGCGGCCCCTTCACCAAGTAATATCCGGAGAGCACAACCATGACAGCAAGCATTGTCAACAACCATACCGTTTGCTTTCGTAGAATCATTCGCCATTACCTCCTACCCTTTTTTGGGCAAAATGGATATTTTATAAGCGGGTACATCCAAAACCTTTTGAACGGCTTCAGTGATCCACGCTTTAACCTGGATGTTATCGGCCCCTTTAGCGACTACCAGGACCCCGCGGACTTTCGGCTTCAACGTCTTCACAATGACGGGGGCATCTTGCTTGCCGCCTTGCACGATGACGACCTGCTCATCTCGTGACTGGTCATTTTGATTGCGGGTTGCCTTTTCTTTGTCCATTTCCTGATTGGTTGAGGAACGAATGTTACGATTTTTTTCCACAACCAGCTCTGGCGTTGATTCCAGATTGACCATGACCTCTACTTCGCCGACGCCGACAACAGAAGCGAGGATATCGCGAAGCTGTGTCTCGTAAATGTTTTCATATTCTGCAATGACGTCGGTAGTCGCTGATCCCCCCAGCACCTGGGAAGTTGAATCGCCTCCAGGAGGACCTGGCGCCTCACTCCCTATATCTCCAAATCCGAGTGGCTGATCTTTTTCCACTCTGAGGAAATCCGTCAAAATCATGATGGCTATCCCTACTCCCAATATGACGATGAAATAATGCAGCGGCTTTAGTTTTTGGTTTTTGCCCTTGCTCCCCACAACGATTTTCTTTTCTTCTTGCATCGTTTCGCCTTGTCGCTTCATAAACAGACTTTTCAGCTTTTCCCACAATTGGTTCATGGTTTTCACCTCGCTTCACTGACAGTATCCGCTACTGTTTCTCTCTTTCTCTCGATTCGTCTTTGATGACGACCTGACTCTTCGAAAGCCCCCACTCTTTGGCGACATCGTTTGTGATTTGCGCGTAAAGTGGGTTGTCATGGTGAGTTGTTGCTGCAATATCTGATTTGGGATCAGGTTGTATTTCAATGGGCTCGCCAATCGTAATCTCAACAGGCTGGACAGGTTTAATCGGTTCAATCGTGCTCTGCCCTTTTTGCTCTTCCTTGTTCGCGTCACCGACTACCAACTCGATTCGCTCAAGGGTTGGCTGTTCCGGATTTTGCTGATTGACGGTAATCGTGACATCTTCGACTGTTACGCCGTACTGCTCTTTGACACTGGCTTTTACCGAGGACGCTACCTGTGACTGTACGTAAGCGGTCATCTGTTGGTTTTGTTGACCGAGCAGCTTGTCAGTGATGCGTTTCCACTCTGCCGAAGCAGGCTTGTTCAGCTCTTGTTGGTAGCGATCCAGACGAAAGGCCAAATCTTCCTGCGAGAGGCTGAACAGACTAAACACGGGAGAAATGATCGTCAGCAAGAGAATCAAGCCCATCACCATTTTTACGTAGCGTTGCAATGTCGTATTGGGCAGGATCAGATCGAGGAAGGCAGCCAAAAGGACGAGCAGGATAATTTTTTTCAACCACAGTGTTAACCACGTCATTTCATCACCTACCGAACCATCATGGAGATGTTGCCCGCCGCAATAATGATCGTAATCGCCAGAAAGAACATCAAGCCGACTGTCGCCAAAGCAGCAAAGACGAACAAAAGACTTTTCCCAATCGTACCTAACGCACTGATGATTGGGCTGTTTCCAAGCGGTTGGAGTACGGCAGATGACAGATTGTAGATCAGAGCCAGTACCAGTATCTTCAAAGCCGGAAACGCGCATAGCATGATCAGAATTAAAACTCCTGCCAAGCCGACGGCATTTTTGACAAGTAGCGAGGCATTGAGTACAGTATCTGCCGCATCGGAGAACACACGACCTACAATCGGGATGAAATTGCCCGTGATGTATTTCGCTGTTCGGAGAGTAACCCCATCCGCAACAGCTGAAGTCGCTCCCTGTATGGAAATGATGGCGAGAAAAATCGTCAGAAATGAGCCAAGGACACCCATTGCAATATTGCGAAGTAAGGTCGCTAACTGTGTGACTTTGTACCTCTCTGAAAACAGGCTGACGATAGAGAGCATCGCAGAGAGAAACAGAAGCGGAAACACGACATAAGAGATCATCATGCCACTGGTGTTGATCATGAAGATAATCAGCGGGTGAAACATAGTGGCGGATGCCAGATTGCCTACCGAAGCAAGCAGCGCGATGACGAGTGGGATCATGGCTAGCATGAAATCAGACATGTTCGCGATTGCATCTTTGGCATAGGTAATGGCGACATGAAAGCTGTTAATTGCGAGTACCATCAAGACGAGATAAGTAATCGAGTACGCCACTGTCGATACCGCATTGCGTTCAAAGGCGTTCTGCATCGTTTCGAGAATCATCGCGAATACCGTAATGATAATGATGGAGCTGAGCAGCTTGCCATTCATCAAAATCTCATGAAAGATGAATTTGCCCATTCCTTGCAGGACTCCTGAAATACTGAGGTCACCTTGCTGCATGAGGATTTGGATAAAGCCTTCCGATTTCAAGTCGGGCAAGTACCCTTTATAGTCGCGCTGCAACTGATGCCAATACTGTTCGACTCTGTCTAGTTGCAAGTGATCGACCTGTTGTTGCACAATTTGATTGATCGGACCAGCCGCAGGTGTCACAGCGGGTGTCACAGCAGCAGACACGGCAACTGGAAACAAGGCAAGAAGCAGGAACAAGAACAGGATCAGCTTGCAAGTGTGTGCCATGGACATCCCACCTCCCTTATGCCGGCAACAAATCGATCACTGTTTCGATAATGATTTGGATGATCGGTACAGCCATAACCAGTATGAGGACTTTTCCAGCGAGCTCGATTTTCGAAGCTATCGCACCTTGTCCAGCATCTCGGGTCATCTGTGCCCCGAATTCAGCAATGTAGGCAATTCCAATGATTTTTAGAATCGTTTCCAGAAACACAAGGTTCAAATCTGCTTGAACTGCCAATTTTTCCAAAACTCGAATGACATCTGCTATTTTTCCGACGAGAAAGTAAAAGATGATGACTCCGCTCGCGATCGCCAGCAAAAAGGCGAACATCGGCTTCTGTTCCTTAATGACTAGCGCGAGAATGGTAGCCACCAGTCCTAGTCCGACAATTTGTACAATCTCCATCTGGAGCCCCTCCTCAGTTGAACAGGAAGACGCGTTTTACCTCGGAGAACAGATCACCGATGTAATGGGACACCATGTACAGGACAATGATGAATCCGACTAGAGTTGCCCAATGCGCAATATCTTCCTTGCCCGCCTGCTTCAGGACTGTATGCAGGATGGCTGTTATGAACCCTACTGCTCCTATCTGGAAAACAGGTGTCAAATCAAAATCCACTGTGAACACCTCGCCTTTAGAACATCAGGATGACGACCAAGAGTCCACCTAAAAAGCCCAAACTCTTGTACATTTTTTCGTACTTTTCCTGTTCTGCACGAGCCTCCTCTTCCAGCCCTCGCAGGTGGGTGACAGCTAGGCGCAAATGCTTTTGCTGGTCTTCCCGATCGGATGATCCAAGTACCTGACCTAGACTCTCCAGCACCTCTCGCTCTTGTCTGCGCAAAGCGGTTTGGGCCCAGAGTCTATTCATTGCTTGTTGCAAGGCTTCCTCAGCCGAATGCGCCTTTTCTGTCTGCAAGAATTCAGCTGCCAGTAGAAATACTTTCCCTACCTCTTCGGAGACGCGATGACCGACCTTCACAAAAGCCCGCTGTAATGGAGTCATCCCGAACACGATTTCCGTTTCGAGCATTTGCAGAGCAACGAGCAGTGCCCGAAGCTGAACGGGACGATTCGCGTAATACTTGCCGATCTGCCAACCAACCATCGACGCTGAAAACAGGATGAGTACGGCTCCCATCAGCTTGACCATGCAACTTTCTCCTTTTCAACCAGGTTCATGCTTTGATCGTAGATGGCCTGGATTGTTCCAACACCTTTTGCGCGGCTGAGTACGATATAGCGGGAAAAGGCACCATATCGAATCAGCTTGCCCAGCATGGGGCGTTCGGCTACTTCCTTGACGCTCGCTCCATGTGCCGAGCAAATGACGGCTACCCCTGCATGAATCGCTTCCCAGACTGCATCGCCATCCTCCGCTCTTCCCACCTCGTCCACAATCAGAACATCAGGAGACATAGAGCGAATCATCATCATCATCCCTGCAGCTTTTGGGCAAGCATCCAGCACGTCCGTTCGTGGACCGACGTCTCGTTGAGGAACCCCTTGCAAGCATCCCGCCAACTCAGAACGCTCGTCCACAATTCCTACCTTACGACTTGAAGACCACTCGCTCCCATAGCTGATGGTTCGCGCCATATCACGCAACAAGGTTGTCTTCCCGCATTGGGGTGGGGAGATGAGCAGCGTGTTCAGCAATTTGCCATCCTCAAACAAATACGGCATGATCTTCTTGGCCGCGCCTTTTTTCTCGCGGGCAATCCGGATGTTGAAGCTGGTCACATCTCTGATTCCCTTCACTTCACCTTTGTCCAGCACCACTTTCCCCGCAATGCCAATGCGATGGCCGCCAACTACCGTGATGTAACCCCTTTTCAACTCTTCTTCCAAGGCATAGAGAGAATGCTGGCTGACCTGGTTTAAGAGCTTTGCAGCCTCTTCTGCTGAAAATAGCCAACCTTGCGCGGGTATCGAGGTGATTTGCCCCGACGTTGTCACATAGCTAGATTGTTGGCCAAACCGGACTTCTAGTGGTTGGTTTTGCCGAAGCCGAATCTCTTCCAAATTCTCTCTTACCGCGATAGGAAGGGCCGTCAAAATCGTGCGTAAAGTTGCTGGCAGAATCGCCAAAATTTCATTCATCCGGTACCCTCCTTTTGCAGCATTCTGCCTTTGTACACGTTGTCTTACCTCCATCCTATGCTGAGGTGGACGAGATTTATGCAAAAAAAATAGCTTGCTCTCGTGCTAGAACGCGAGTAGCAAGCTTTTCCTATAAAGCTCATGGATTATCTGTTTTTCTTGTTATCCACCGGCTCTATTACATAGTGTCGGTAGCCTTCCTCATCTTTACCTTCGTGCAGATAGATTTCTTTTTGGCAGCTAGGGCATGCGAACTCGTAGGTCGTATCGAGATGGGGATCTACTTGTACTTCATACAGATGTGCGTCTTCATCATCATCCAAATCGTACAAAGTCGCGTACTCGTCGTCATCGTCCTCACAATCGACAACGGTTTCGTACAAGTCATCATCATCTTCAAAAAGGTAGAGCTCAATGTCCTCTAAGTCTTCATCCAAGGCCTCCACATAATCCTCTGCCTCTTCCACTCGCGAGTGAAGCTCTCGTAGTTGACCCTGTACCTCCCCTAGAATCTCAATCATCTCTACCATAATTTTTCCTTCGGGGCTCTTCTCCCCCACTTCCAACCCATCTGCCAACCCTTGCAAGTATGCGATTCGATTCGCCAATGATTCTGGCATCCACATTCCCTCCCATCCAATCTCTCCCACATATCTTTCCCCATCGTGATAGCATTTACCAATGGAAGGAAATGGGTAACTACTTGCGGACACCAATCAAGATGCAGGAGACCCCCACCAGAATCCAGGCAATTTTGGCAAAGCTAACCCGATCCGACATGCCTAATAAACCGATCGTTGTAGTGGTGATCAAGATGATTGGCCCGACAATCGCAAGACCTGAATTAATGAGCAGAGCTTTTTCGACCTGGTTCACTTTTAAAATGAGCAAAGCTGCAATGATCTCGATACTACCTGAGAAGACCCTAAGCGCCGCCATACCCATAATTGCTTTTTCCAACATACCGTCTCGTCCTCCCCTCCTTTCACTCTATGCCTGTACCACATCATTTCAGCACTTTTTGCATTTCCTCTATAGGCTTTTGCCCTCACTCCTCCCCTCCGCTGGGCATACACTGAACCATACGCCTAGAAGAAATGAGGAACTTGCCGATGGTAGAGTGTGATCAATCGTTTTTGCCTGAAAGCTGGGCAAACCCGTCCGGGCAAATACGAGAGAAGCCCCGTGCGAAGGGCTTAACCATGGTCATTGACAAAGGCCTTGGGCTTACCGCTTATTCCGACTTGTTAGCACTGGCTGCTCCCTATATCGATCTATACAAACTCGGTTTTGGCACCATCGCTCTGTATCCGCTCGAAATACTCAACCAAAAATTGACCCTCGCAAAACAAAATGGCGTACACATCATGCCAGGAGGAACTTTTTTCGAAATTGCTATCCGTCATAATACGATTGCAGATTATATGAAGCTGATTCGCACTCTCGGTTTTACTGCGGTAGAAATATCCGATGGAACGTTCCCTTTATCTTTCTCAAAGCGTCAAGAAGCCATCAATTACGCGTTAGACAATGATCTGGTGGTCTATACTGAGGTCGGGAAAAAAGCGGCCGATTATCGCGCTTGTCGAGAGGAATTGCTGGAGACACTTAGCTTCGACCTGCACAACGGTGCCAGTCACGTTATTGTCGAAGCGAGAGAGAGTGGTACTGTCGGCGTATGCGACGGGGACGGCAATATTGACGATTCCTTCGTTCGAGATATTGTCTCGGCGGCCAAAGAAAAAGCCTCCCGCCTGATATGGGAAGCCCCACAAAAAGATCAACAGGTCTGCTTCATTAAGGCCGTTGGCAGCGACGTAAATCTCGGAAATATTGCCTATACGGATGTATTCTCTGTGGAGACGCTACGGCGAGGATTGCGCGGCGATACAGCCCTACTCATGGAGAGAGGGGGGTTTTATCCGTGCGAATAGAAGTGGTGCCGACCGTGGAAGAAATTCGTTTTGAACAGATCAGTAATCATGTTGTCATTGTCATCGATGTGCTTCGAGCCTCCAGTACGATTGTCACCGCATTAGGCAATGGATTTCGTAGCGTCATCCCGGTCGAAACCATTGGGCAAGCGAACTCGCTGCGCGCCAACGACTGTATTTTGGCTGGTGAACGCCACTGCAAGAAAATCCCGGAATTCGACTGCAACAACTCACCAACCGAAATCGCTTCTCTGGGGAAAACGGGGAACCAGCTGATTCTCACCACGACGAACGGGACTCGCGCGATCCAAAAAGCAGAACGTGCCTCTGCACTCTTGATTGGCTGCTTCTTGAATGCCACTGCATGCGTGCAGCACGCTCTTTCGTATCATCTCGATATTACGCTGTACTGTGCAGGTACCCGGTCGGAATTCGCTTTGGAAGACGGTCTGGCTGCCGGCTTGATGATTGCCCAGGCACAACAATCGTTACCGAGCATCCAAATTTGTGATCTGGGTGAAGTTCTAAAAGCGAGCTATCTTTACTACGCAGGAAAACTGAGCGAGCTGTTACCCCACACAACAACAGGAAAAAGGCTCGTCCAGCATCATCTCGCAAGCGATATACGGTACTGTGCTCAAGTAGATCAGTATCAAATCGTTCCCTATATCAAGGAGAAACGCATACTCCCACACCTTGTCTCATAATGTGAAAGGAGAACAGGGACAGGGGTTATGATGCCAATGATGTCTGGAGAAGTGATGCTCGTCATCCTGATCGTTATCGGTCTTATTGGGCGCTCACCAATTATTGCGACTGCTGCGAGTATATTGTTGGTGTTGAAGCTAACGGCGCTGGAGCGCTTTTTCCCGACGGTGGAACGCCGTGGGCTGGAGCTAGGCCTGCTTTTCTTGACGATTTCCGTACTAGTTCCATTCGCCAGCGAAAAAATATCGTGGAAGGACGTCACCCCACTATTCACGACGGTAGTCGGACTGACAGCACTAGCTGGTGGGGCCATTGCCACCTGGATGAATGGAAAAGGACTTGACCTGCTAAGGTCTGAGCCGCAAATGGTTGTCGGTCTGGTCATTGGCTCAATCATTGGCATTGTATTTTTTCGGGGCATTCCCGTCGGACCTTTGATGGCTGCTGGCATTACGGCGTTTGTGTTGAAGCTGTGGGAATGGTTTGGCAGCAGATAAAAATGAAATCCCCCTCTTTTTTGCATCGGAGGGGGATTTTTTCGTTTTGACTTAGCGTTTGTCAGTCGTTTGGAATGGAACTTCCCAATTCATTCCCTGGTACTGACGCCATTGCATCAAATGCTCCAGATTCAGAGTTTTCGGCAGCTTTTCTATGTCACGGACAAAGAACGTACCGCTGACATGTACACGCCCGTCCTTGTCTCTCTTGAATGATTGTCTGACGAGCAATTTGTAATCTTGCTTGGCATCACCTTGCGCATTCCATTCAATTGCCCTGATGACGCCCTCTGGAAGAACAGCCGTGTACGGGATAATCGCACCTTTCCCCTTGTACGTATGTTCCCCTATTTTTTCCTCGCCCTCCGTCGTTTTCAACGTAACGCCTGAAAAGGTGTACGTGCTGTCATGACTCGTTACGGTTACCTTTTCCTTGCCCAGCTTCTCAACAGGTATGCTTGCTTGAAACTTCGCCGGCTCAAACAGGTACAGGGAGTGCAGCCTGAAAGTATACGTTTGGTCGTCAGCCAAAGGCGCGATGCCATTCAACTTCGTATATCGTTTCCCCTCGTCATGCAGCTGTCCTCGGTAACCGGGAGATACCGTGTTTTTGCGAATTTGATTGATTTCATCCCCGTTAATGGCATCATCCCATCCCGCTACCACTTTTCCTTTTTCATCCACGATCTCATAGGCCAATCCGATGTCTACGAAATATCTCTCCACGCGCGCTGCATCCGTGAACCCATCTGGTGCGTTTTCCTTTACGACCCAACCATTTTCTTCTTTTATTTTTTGAACCTGCTTCGCTCGCTCTTCCGTCCACGTTGTCTCCAATTCAATCAAACTGACACTAGGCACAGTCTTAATGTTTTGCAACGCTACCTTAATTCCATGCGGGGTCATGAAATCTTTCCCGATCGTAGTTTCATTTGCTGCCGCTCTCGCCTTTTTCAAATCGACTGGAAACTCCATCTTCCAGCTGCCTTCTTTTCCATCCAGCATCGTTGCGTCGACGCCAACAACCATTTCATCCAGTTGCGTCTTACTTTCTTTTAGGAATTGGAAGATATCATGACTAATGACAAGATATTCGCCTTCCTCCCCGATGCTATAGCCCCCTCCATCTGGATTGAGCTCTTCACCTGACTTCGTTTTATACGTAAGGTTCACATCGATTTTACCCGGTTCAAACGGGATCCGCTTGCCATTTTGATCGACGACTTGAGCGAAGATAGCCATTCGCACCGGATCAGCAACCACTTCTTTCACATTCAATGTAATTCCTTGATCGGTTGCGCTCTTATTGATGGCTTGGGCATAGCCTTTTTCGGCTGCCTGCTTCATTCCGGTGTCTACGCCTTGGATGGACTGAATGACACTGTTTACATAGCTCGCAAAAGTCGGTGACACCATGGACCCAAACGCAATAATCGCTGTAACACTCGCTACGGCTAACGCGGTTTTTTTCAAAATAGTTACACTCCTCTTTTTCCAATTTGATTTTTGTGTAGGAGTACGCACGGTCTCTAATGCCATCATTACCTGAGCAGTAAAGTCGATTGGCAACGTACTGGGGACTCGCAGGCTCGAATAGTCCTCGCCGCTCTCATCTTCGTCCACCATCTGCCGCTGACAGCACAGACACGCTTCTACGTGTTGTTCCATCAGCCTGGCTTCGTCAGAAGATAATTCTCCAACCAAATACTTGCGCAATTGTTCAGTTTTGGAGCAGTTCATAGATAGCACCCCTTCCCGACCTTTCTTGCGCCATACTTGCCCGGAGCTTTTTCTTGGCGTGATGAATGCGCATTTGCACGGTTGTAATCGGGATATGCAGAATTCCGCTAATCTCCTTGTAACTCAACTGCTCCATGTATTTCAGCAGAAACACAATGCGGTATTCCTCACCCAGCGCCATGATTTGTTGTTGCAAGGCGTCTTGCTTTTCCTTTTCCAAATAAGCTTTTTCGGGTGTATCTGTTTCAATCAGTCTGGTTTCTTCCAATGGCGTTTTAAGGTAGCGCTTGTTCTTGCGCCACGCATCGACGCACAAATTGGACGCAATCCGATACAGCCAAGCCAAAAAAGCATCGGTCGGCCTATATTTGTCCAACTGGCAGTACGCCTTGATGAAAGCCTCCTGCGTCAGGTCCTGGGCATCCTGCTGTTGTCCTGTCATGCGATAAAGATAGCTGTATAATCGATCCTTGTACTTGTCGACCAGGTACGCGTAGGCATCGCGATTTCCTGTTTGTACCTGTTGAATAAGCAACCAATCATCCTGCAATGGAAATCCTCCCGTTTTAAAAAAGTTCGCTGCGCAGCGTTCATTTTGGCAGGTTCATATAGATTAACGGATCATTTTGGTTTTTCTTTCCAAAAAAGAATACATTTTTTTAAAAAAGCTTGAGTCAAGGGGATTCACTGGCCTTCTCCACTTCCATAAATAAAACCACCCTTGATAAGGGCGGTCGAATGACGTCTATCACTTCCATGAATGGTAGATATTTTTCGCGTACTTGGTAATGGCTTCATCGTAATCTGGATACGGATATCCGAGACTTTCTGCCACTGCTTTGGCATACTTTCGAAATAATTCATAGCAAGTGAATAACGATTCCCACATCTGCGTGTAGCCATTTTCGTGATAAGTGGATCGTAACGCTTCCCAATCTTCTGTTGGAAGATAGTGATCTATAAATTTGTAATTTTTCCCGACACTAAAGGTAAACCCTTTCTCACATCCGATTTGCCAAGCCATCATTCGGAGCAAATTCGGTCGGGCAATTTCGTTGAGATGGTCAATCGCAAACAGGATTTCTTTTCTTGCCAGACCTTTAACAACGTAAGTAGAGACCATCCAGAATTCATTGCAGCAGTCATCAAACTCTCTAGAAGTTGGCTTCCGGGTCCAATATTGACGATCGGAAGCGACCACCTCGTGTTTGATAAGCTCGTCCTTATCCAGCAAAACCTCAACTAGACCGTCGCTATCCGCAAAATACTGCTCTGTCTCGTCTATCGGAATCAGCGTCAGATCTACTTTATTTCCATCCTCAAATAGCATGAGATAGGAAAACCAATTCCCTAACTCGGACGGAAAAAGCTCCATATCCTCCGGCTTTTGCATCATGATCCGATTCCCAAAAACATCGAGCCATTGATCATTTTCCTTAAAAGAATCCATCTCTGTCACAAAATACGAAATATCATAATCTTGGAATGGATCAGCGGGTATGTTTTTGTTCGTGCGTGACCCTTCCAAGGTTACAAACCGGATTCGATCATCCTTCCTGGCGAAATCGATCAGCATGCTCATCATTTCTTGTACCGTTCTCAAAACCATACCCCTCCACCCTACTCTTTCTCCGTACCACTTAATGTAGTGCAATTGCATAATTTTTACAATACCGCATCATTAGGAGAAGCAAATAAAAAAAGCTGCACCCATATATGGGCACAGCTTTTTCTTCCAATCCGTACTTTTACGCGCGGGAAACGTATGCTTCCGTACGAGTATCGATGATTAGACGCTCTCCTTCTTCTACGAAGAGAGGAACGTTTACTACGAAACCAGTTTCCAAGGTTGCTTTCTTTGTTACGTTAGAAGCAGTGTCACCTTTTACACCTGGCTCACATTCTGTTACAACGAGTTCAACTGTGTTCGGCAATTGAATACCGATTGTTTCTCCGTTGTACTGCATGATTTGCACGTTCATGTTTTCCTTGAGGAAACGCAGTTCACGCTCAATTTGCTTTTGAGTGAACGTCATTTGCTCATAGGTTTCTGTGTTCATGAAAGTGTACTCGTCTCCGCTCGCATACAGATATTGCATCGTGCTGGATTCGATACGGGCAGGGTTAACTTTTTCACCACCGCGGAAAGTCATTTCCGTCGTGTTACCGCTGCGCAGGTTGCGCAGTTTGGAGCGAACGAAAGCCGCACCTTTACCTGGTTTTACGTGTTGGAATTCTAGCACGGTAAAAATATTGCCATCCACTTCGATTGTCAAACCGGTACGAAAATCGTTTACAGAGATCATGGTAGTCCTCCCAAATCAATCAATAACAGAATAAGTATAAATTACACAGGCAAAATGAGCAACTCTTTCGTGGACTTGTTCAGGTTCTCATGACCATCAGCAGTAATCCACACATCGTCCTCGATCCGAACGCCACCAAGTCCTGTTACGTAAATGCCTGGCTCCATCGTTACGAGCATACCTGGCTCCAATACGAAGGTACTTACAGTCGACAGCCCTGGCAGCTCGTGAACTTCCAGTCCGAGACCGTGACCTGCGCTATGTCCATAGGCATCGCCATAGCCTGCTGCTGTGATGATATCTCTCGTTGCAGCATCAGCGTCTTTTGCGGATACACCTGGCTTCAGTGCTTCCAAACCTGCGAGCTGTGCACGCAGAACGATTTCGTAGATTTCACGCATTTTCGGGTCTGGCTCTCCCACAGACAATGTGCGTGTGATATCGGAATTGTAGCCCTGATAAGCAGCACCAAAGTCGAGCGTAACCATTTCCCCTGCCTGAATCACTTTCTCGGAAGCTCGTCCATGTGGCAGAGCACCGCGCACACCCGACGCTACGATCATATCAAATGCAGAGCCTGTTGCTCCTTGTTTACGCATGAAGTATTCCAATTCCAAAGCAACATCGGATTCACGCACACCTGGCTTGATGTAGCCTTGAATATGCGTAAATGCTGCTTCCGCGATACGAACCGCTTCACGAATAATAACCATCTCGGATTCGACTTTAAACATGCGGATTTTTTCAAGCAGACCGCTTGTTGGCACCAGTTCTACTCCGTCAAATCCTTTGTTCCAATCCTGATAGGTGCTAAAGGCCACGCTGCTCTCGAATGCCAAACGCTTAATCCCTTTTTCTTGCAGGAGCTTTGCAATCGCTTCAACAGCTTTTCTCTCGTTATTTACTACAGTAAATTCAGGTGCTTGTTCTTGCGCTTGTTCCACATAGCGGAAGTCAGTGACGAGAAACGCCTCTGTTTCGGTGACAATTACCCATCCCGTTGATCCGGTGAAACCACTCAAGTAGAAGCGATTCTCTGTTTTTTCGGTAATAAACGCCTCTGCTCCAACTTGTGTAAGTGCTTCGCGCAATTTATGCAAACGTTGTTTCATGGCAGCCTTTTCCCCTTTTTGACAGCTTTTATTTTTTTTCGATTTTACGGACGAGCGCTCTTAGCGCCCATTCATATCCATCGATCCCCAATCCGACAACTTGTCCAATCGCGATAGGAGCGATGACTGAGTGATGGCGAAATGGTTCCCGTGCATGAATATTGGAAATATGTACTTCAATCGTTGGCAGAGCCACACTGGCCAATGCGTCTCGGATCGCATAGCTGTAATGTGTGAATGCCCCTGGATTGATCAAGATGCCGTCATGGACACCTCTCGCCTGATGAATCGCGTCGATGAGGACACCTTCGTGATTCGATTGGAGATGCTCAAGCTTTCCGCCCAACTCATCCATGACACCCTTCAGGATTGTCACCACATCCTCCAGCGTTTCCCTTCCGTAAACATCCGGCTCCCTTGTCCCCAATAAATTCAGGTTGGGTCCGTTCAATAACAAGACGGAAGTCATCGACCATCCCTCTCCCTATAAAAGTTTTTTTACTAATGAAACATTTTACCACAAGCCGTCCTAGTTCCATAGTGGGCATTCATCTATGAAACTTTTCGAACATTGTTACATCCATTTTGACAAGGAACGGAGAAATCCTCCTACCTTGTAGACTCATTCCATGTATGATTCTCGTCGGATTGCTCGAGTATGATTGTCATCCCGATAAACAATCCAAACGTCAAATACCAAGCGCCCTCCGTACTTAAAGTGGCTATCTCCCAATTTCCGATATGAAAGAAGAAGCCTGCTATCACTAGCACGCCAGCCCCGTAGACGAGTCCCAACCACCAGGCACGGATCCGGCTAAAAAGCAAGCTGAACACAAAGGAAGCAACGGCTGTTTCAACAAATAGCACGATACCACCAAGACACAAGCTCGCAAACTTATTTTCGTCCTCGATGCTGATAAAGGGACGTGCAAAGGCTCCGACTCCATACGGGGTCATGTTCAAAAAGTGAGCTATCAACCGAGCGAGCCCCCAAATAATCGTTCCCCAGAATGCGACCTCCAAAATCTTCGAAGTGGAGATTCTTTTACTCTCCTGCTTCACTTCTTCCGTATGGGATACACGCGCTTGCTTGTGTTTCCGTCCTGTTTTGCTTATTTCCATTTCCATCACCTCTGTTCTCTAGTATGCTCTTCCTCTAAGCTTTTCACTTTTGCTTTACATTTGTTGGAAAAGTGCGAACTCCTTGTAGCTTCAAGTCGCCATTTCCGTTAATATAGTGGTAAGGATGGTGATTGTATTGGCGCAACAAAACGTACCTAGCTACGGCGGTCAGGCCGTCATCGAAGGAGTTATGTTCGGTGGCAAAACCATGACTGTTACGGCTGTTCGCAAAAAAAATCATGAAATTGAGTATTTTGAATCCCCAAGATCGGAATATAAATGGATTACTACGCTGAAAAAGATTCCGTTTGTGCGTGGGATTGTTGGTTTGGTCGAAGCCAGCGCCAATGGGGCCAAACATCTCAACTTCGCCTCTGAACAATACAGTATGGAGTCTGGAGAAGAAGTATCTGAAAGTCCATCGAAGCTCACTATGATTTTAGGTGTTGCTGTCGTAGGGGTACTTTCCTTCCTGTTCGGGAAATTCGTATTTACACTCGTTCCCGTTTTCCTGGCTGACTTTTTACTCGGAAAATGGGTACCGGATGGCGTTCCTCAAACCTTGGCTGAAGGCGGATTTAAAATCTTGCTCCTCCTCGGCTACATTACAGCGATTGCACAAGCTCCGTTGATTAAAAGGCTTTTTCAATACCACGGAGCCGAGCATAAAGTGATTAACGCATTCGAATCCGGGGTAGAATTAACAGTAGCCAATGTACAAAAATTTTCCGCTCTGCATTATCGTTGCGGTAGCAGTTTTCTCATTTTCTCAGTGTTCGTCGGTGTCGTGATTTACTCACTGTTCAGTTATGACTCCCTGACGGAGAGGGTCGTACAACGCATTGTTCTTTTGCCACTGGTAATCGGCGTCTCTTATGAGGTTTTGCAGTGGACAAACAAGCTCCGTGATGTACCAGTCCTACGTTACCTTGGTTATCCAGGATTGTGGTTGCAAAAGATCACGACTCGTGAACCAGATGACAGCCAAGTCGAGGTAGCCATCGCTTCATTCCAAAAGATGCGGGAGCTTGATCAGAAGCACGTGCAGGAAAGAATGGTTACGACCGGATAACGTGAGGCATTTTTATTCCCATAGAGGTGAAGCCCTATGTTACGCCGCATTCCACCAGTGATTCTGATAGTGATCGTATTAGCGATTTACGGATTTTTGATCACACTCATCAATGACCCTGTTAGTACGATTATCATCTTGGGATTATCCGTTGTACTTTTCTTGGTCGTGCGCAACTATTTACAAACCGGCTCCTTCTTTTCACAAGGCGCAGGCTCTGGCAAACCTAGACAGCCAAAGGTCAAGGTGAAGCCAAAGCCCTCCATAGGTCGGCAAGCAGTGAAAAAGCAGTCGACTACCCCGAGAAAAGATCATCCGTTTCGTGTGATCGAAGGCAGCAAAGGAAAGCAAAAAGAGAAACAAGACGAAAAATCGCAAAATAATATCTCCCACTAAAAACAAGAACAGGTTGCCTGAATCGGCGACCTGTTTTTGTTTTTCACACCAGCATTTTCGGAGAGCTATTGCGAAACACTTTTACGTAATCTTCAAAATCCCATTGTGCCAAAAATTTGTGAGCGGCTGCCTCCCCTGACTCAAACAATCGCTGCCTCATATCTTTTGACATCTGAAATTGGGTTGTCCTTACCCCTAATGTATGAATGAAAATCGTCCGAACGGCTTTTGCCTTTTCCACATACAGACGGTCATGGGCATCGAGCATAGTCGCCAGCAATCCCCGAGAGAAGGAAAAAAGACCTTTGATACTGGTTGCTTCTCTCTTGTTTTGATCATCACTCAGGCGAAAACCAATTGTCGGCCACCGGGGAGTCCCCTCTACATCAAATAACCACACGGGGTAGTTGCTCAATAATGCGCCATCGACGATGTAGTGCACATGTCCAGCACTTGTCAGCTTTGCGGGCTGAAAAAAGAACGGAATAGAGGAAGACATACGAACGGCTCGTGCCACAGGAAAATGATCTGGTTCTACACCATACCGTGCCAAATCGTCGGGAAATATAAGCATTTTTCCGTCAGTGACATCAGAAGCGACAACTTTCAGCTTACCAGGAGGAAGATCTCCAAATGTTCGCACTCCTTTTCGCTGTAACAACTTCTCTATGAACAACTCGATTCGATCTGCTCGATAAACCCCTTCCCGCACGACTAGTTCATAGATTGGTCCGATGAGAGGGAGCCTGCCCAGCCCTGAGCGCTTGAGAAAGTGAAGGTAATCCAGCTCTTCAAAGATCGGTTTCAACTCATGGCTTGAATAGCCTGCGCCAAGCAAAGCTGCAACAATGGAGCCAGCCGAGGTACCAGCGAGCCTTTCCCATGTGTATCCATTCTCCTCCATGACTCGCAAGGCACCGATAAAAGCGATTCCTTTTACGCCGCCACCTTCAAAGACTGCATCCGCTTTCACCTTGTTTCCCCTCCCTAAAATTCCTCCCCATTTTCCATGTATAAGACGACAGCTTTTCCGTTACCACAAAGAAAAACGCAAGCCTGGTCGGCTTGCGCTATAATACGATAACGATATAGACTATTCCTCTTTTTGCTCATCTAACAAACGAATGTTACGAAGCTCTTCTATACGCTTTGGATCTGCCTCGAAGTACTGAACCAGATACTCCAGGCATGTAATCGATTCCCAGCTCAGGTGGTGCTCGATTCCTTCCACATCCTGATAAATATGCTCTTCATCCAAGCCAATGATCCGCATAAATTCTTCTAGAAGACTGTGACGGTCCACTAGGCGTTTTCCGATTTTCTTCCCTTTTGGCGTCAAGACAAGCCCGCGGTATTTTTCATAAACGAGATACTTGTCTTTGTCTAGCTTCTGAACCATTTTCGTGACCGAAGAGGGATGTACTTCTAACGCTTCAGCAATATCGGAGACACGAGCATAGCCCTTTTCTTCAATTAAGTTGTAAATGCGTTCCAAATAGTCTTCCATACTCGGCGTCGGCGGCATTGTGAACCCCTCATTTCCAAACCGTTATTTCATCAAGCCAAAAAAGGCACGTAGAAATATCATACCGTGTAATGAGAACCATTTGCAAGAGAAAAGTACCTATCGCAGCTGTTTTTCTGGTGTTGGGTTCATCATTTGGACATATTGTACGAGTTGTTGACCCAACTGCTCCATGCGCGCCTGCAAACGCTCATCCTTCAGCTTGCCTTCTGGTGTAAAGGCATTGTAAGCACTTGGGATGGAAGGGCTAGATGGCAACGGCCATGCATGCAGGTTGCGCATGATTAACTGCAAAGTGTTGACCGTGTTCGTAGCACCCATGCTTCCCCCAGCGACGCCAATGATGGCAACCTGCTTGTCACGCAAAATGCGCCCTTCCAGGAAGTCAATGGCGTTTTTCAAAGCACCTGTCATTGTGCCATGGTATTCAGGCGAACCGATCACAAGTCCATCCGCTTCGGAAACTGCTTTGACAAATTGATGGACAATTTCAGGGTACGTACTGGTATCATCACGATCATCATACAGCGGCAGCTTCCAGTCCGCGAGATGAATCATTTCAACATCGGCACCTGCAGCCTTCGCTGCTTCGAGTACAATATGAATCGCTTGTTTTGTCGTAGAATTGGCATTCATGCTTCCGGCTATTCCTACAATTTTCATGGTTTCACCCCATCGATAATCTAAATACTGGTATGATCATCATTATATTCCATTAAGTATATTTTGTAAACATTTATGTTTATTTAATATCATCTGTTCTGAACAGACCTGTTTGTCACATACACTTGTACCAAGTTGCAAGTGAGGATGATGCCTATGGACAAAGTTGCTTGGCATATCGCCGTGCTTTTTGCAGGGTCTGCGTTAGGTGGATTCTACTTGGGTGGATATGAGTGGTTACGCTTTTTTACTTATTTCGGTTCCTGGGGGACAATAGGCATTGCACTTGCGGCTCTTGGCCTCGGATGGTTCGGCGTCCAGCTGTTGACCTTTTGCCATCGCAAGCAAATTCGCTCCCTGTACGAGCTGTACTACGTATTGTGTGGCGAAGCGTTCGCTTCTAGCCTATCTGTAATCACCCACATTCTGCTATTGGGCTATACAGGAGTCATGCTTGGCCAACAGGCAGATTCCCTCTTGGAGGAGCTCTCTCCTCTCTGGTTCATCCTTATGACCATTGCAGCCATCTTCTTTATCATAAATCGTTGGAGATGGATTGTCACTGCAACAGCCATATCTCTATCCTTCGGTTTATTATTATTCGGATTGATTTTCAGTGCACAATCCCATGTCCCAATACCGAGCTTAGGTTATCAAATGAATGTGAACTGGCTGATTCACGCCGTATTTTTCCTTGCTTTGCATTTTCTTATCAGCTTGGCCACGACTCTACCTCTGGCAGTCCGTGCGTCCCATGAGCGAACTGTTCGGATGGGGGCAATCATCGGAGCTGGAATCTTCCTTTTGTTCACGTTTTTAGGTCAAGCTATCCTTCTTGCCCATTGGCATGATGCACACTCCTCTATACTGCCTATCAAACAAATTTTGGTTCAAATGATGACGGGTGGCGATTGGCTTCTCGCTATCCTCTCGCTTGTGCATGGTGGAGTCATTGTCGCAGCCCTACTCTACTCGTTGACACATCCAATTGCGACACGTCAACATCTACAAATGCTGCCATTGATTGTCGTCATGCTGCTTACCGTTTTGGTATTCTCTCTCCTCACACTCGTGGTTCCGTGGAGTATGTCTGCAATCGCCAGTGCAACGACCTATTGCGGCATGTTCTTAATGGGCTGGTACGTTTGGAAGCATCAGCATTGACCTGATTAATTGTTTACTCGTAGCTCCTGTGGTCAAGACAAAGTCTTGGCCACTTTTTTCGCATGATAGGACCCATTTCAACGGACTCATCGTCACGTAGGCCTCCTCTACACATGGTTACTCTCCCTCATTTTACCACAAATGAAAAACGTCCCCCGAAGGAGACGTTTACTGCAAAGCCTCACTTTCCCCTTTCAGCTGTACCCCATTTGGAGTACCCAACGGATAAGCTGGCGTTGTTTGTGCCGTAATTTTGTGGATTGCTGAAAGGACCGCCTTAGTGGCCTTTGTAGTTTGTTCCCAATCCATTTGCGCCAAGGAGTCTTCTTTTGCTTGTCCTGTCTCTGCATTCGTCACAAGTGCCGTAGGAATGCCTGCGGCGGCCAAAGAGCTCGCTGCACCGTTTCGTTCACGTGTACCATTCTTTTCGGAAGGTGATGCCCCCGCTTCTCTCAGGAGTTGGATTGGCAGATTTTCGTTGCCCAGCGAATTGATTGCAACAAGCTCTGCCTTTTGGCTGCCCACACCATCGACATAGAAGGCTGCAATCATGGCTTGTCGTTCCTTGGCTGATAAGGCATTCGCATAAGCAATCGGGCCTCTGTTTCCCGATGTAACTGCACCAAAGCTGACAAACCTCACTTCCGTATCAATCGGCTTGTCAGCCATATTACGCGCGATTTCAAGTAAGGCCGCTACACCGGAGCCATTGTGATTAGCCCCAACCGATAACCCAGCGGAATCATGATGAGCGGATACCATGACGACCTGCCCGGTGTCGTTTTGATTGGGCTTTCGACTTGCCACGATATTATACGAGGTTTGCTTGATGCTTACGGCTCCTTCCACCTTGACTCTTCCCTTTACGGGCCGTTTGTCCATGATGCGTTTTTGGAGCTTCGTGCCATCCGCCTTAGACAAAGCTATTACAGGCACAGCGATATCCAAAGGTTCGCCCAGCGAAGCATTCCAGCCTTCCTCTCGATCATTCCAGATGATAAGAGCAACGGCTCCGGCAGCTGCTGCTTGGCGTACTTTTTCTCCGAACGGAATCTCGCCTCGCTTGACCAAGGCAATCTTCCCCCGGGATGCATCATTTGCAAAATCAACCGCTCTTCCCAAGCCTGCATCCACCACCTCTGCTGTCGCGGTTCCATTGATCCCAAAAGCAAATCCACTTACTGTCCATTTTTGACCTGGCCATTCTTCTATCGTCAGTGATAGAGTAGCAGGCTTTCGGTACGTATAATAAGAAAAGGGATCGAGCTTGGTCTTGTACCCGTAAGATCGAAGTGTATTTTCCACATAGACAGCTGCCGCAAATTCCGTTTCAGTAGCAGGTGGACGAGCTGTTCTCGCCAATTGCTCGACATGGCTATACAAGCGTTCACTATCGATCCAATCTTGCGTTTCCTCTGCATGAGCACGATGTGAAAGGAAAGGTATCGGAAATATCGTTCCACAGACAAGCAAGGCACATAGCGCATAATGACGGACTGATCGCATGGCATTCTCCCTTTCCTTCGCTCTTTGCATTTATTATGGGCGGTTATGACAAATAGAGTCTAGTCAGAATAGTTAGTCAAATAACTTCATCCTGCGCCATCCCTGGACAGCTTTCGCTTTCTTCTGCCCAAAACGTCGATTTTTCGAGTGACTTCCCTCCATATGAATTCTTAATAGAAAGGTGCTTTTCTCTGTAAAATTATTGATAAAGAAAAGGCGACTTTCAAATTGACCTATGTCCTTCCCTTTTGCTAAGGTGGAATCAATAAAAAACCGTTTGAAAGAAACGGATTGGAATCCATTGAGGGGGAAGTACCATGCTGTATGTAGATGGAAAATGGGTAGAAGAAGGGCAAGTCGCAGTTCATCCAGAAGACCGCGGTTATAACTTTGGGGATGGCATATATGAGGTAGTACGCATTTATAAGGGACGCATGTATCAATGGGATGGACATCTTACCCGCTTGTTTCGAAGTGCCAAAGAAATAAAAATGGAGCTTCCATGGAGCGCAGAAGAGCTGACAGATTTAGCGAATCAGTTGATCGCCAAGAACAACATCACGGAGAATGATGACGCCAGCCTTTACCTGCAAGTATCTCGTGGCGCCTCACCGCGTGTTCACGATATTCCGTCTGGGATCAAGCCTGTGATTATGGGCTTTGTCCGTCACAAGGACCGCCCTGTCTCCGATATGAAAAAGGGCTGGACAGCACAACTCGTCGAAGATATCCGCTGGCTCCGTTGCGATATTAAAACGCTCAATCTGCTAGGAGCTGTTCTTGTCAAACAATACGCAAAGGATGCAGGTGCCCAAGAATCAATTTTGCACCGCAACGGCGTCATCACAGAGTGCAGCTCTTCCAATTTGTTCGTCGTAAAAAATGGCGAGCTGTATACGCATCAGGCTGACAATCTGATCCTGCACGGAATTACCCGCCAAGTGGTCATTGATTTGGCTCGGGACAATGGCATCACTGTACATGAAGAAGCATTCGACATGGCTTTCTTGAAGCAAGCCGATGAAGTCTTCCTCACCAGCACGACTGCGGAAATCATGCCGCTCATCTCGGTAGATGGCGTCGCTGTCGGCAACGGACAGCCAGGACCTGTCGTACTTACGCTACAAGATTTGTTTGAACAGCATATCAATACAAGTGTACTCGTGTAATGAAGAAAAGCTCTCCCGGTATGCATATACATCCGAGAGAGCTTTTCTTTATTGTTTAACGACGCAGATTCCATTCGTCTGTGGCATAGCGCGTCTTAACGAGTTCTTCTGCCAACGCGAGTTCTTCGTCCGTAAGCGTTGAAGGAATTAGCTCCACTTCCAATCCAGATGCAAAGCCTTTCGAGAACGCCTCGATGGACTCTTGGAGACTAATTGGCCGTGGGCTTACTTCGTTGATCGTCACTGCTTTTTGTCGGAAACTATCGATCATCCGTTGTTTTACCCGCTCCGATGGGAAATGCAAGAGCGAGAATAGTAAATCTACGTCCATATCAAGCAGAATAGAGCCGTGCTGAAGAATAACGCCCTTTTGTCGGGTCTGAGCGCTTCCCGCTACTTTTTTCCCCTCTACCACGAGCTCATACCATGAGGGCGAATCGAAGCAGGCGGATGACCCTGGCGAATTGTACTTTTCCTTCTCCTCTTCACTCGCCAAAGAGACCATTTCCGCTGAGAGTCCAAGGTTCTGGAATCCGTGCAGCAGTCCCAAGCTGATGATTTTGTAGGCTTCCGTCACACTCGAAGGCATTTTCGGATGGTCTTCGGATACGATGACACTGTATGTCAGCTCCTGATCGTGGAGAACAGCACGCCCTCCCGTCGCTCTGCGAACAAAGCCCAGTCCTCTATTTTGAACTTCCTCCAGGTTTATTTCCTTGATGGCCTTTTGGAAATAACCAATCGACAGTGTCGCGGGGTCCCACGTGTAAAAACGAACGGTCGGGGGAACCTTGCCCTCACTGTGTAACTGCAAAATCGCTTCATCTACTGCCATATTCATCGCGGGTGACATTGCTTCCGTCACGATATAGCGCCACTGTTCCATCTATGTACCTCCTCATTCACAACGCCTTCATTGTACGCTTCTGGCACGAAGGACGGCAAGCTTCTGATGGGCTAATTTGAGCGAGCTGTTTCCTGCAAAATGGTCAAGACCTGCGCCAATGAATCTGTTTTCTTCTCAGTCTCTTCCCGCATTCGCCGCAAGATGGACTCCCTGTTGTTTTGCAAGTCATTCACCGCTTGAAAAAAGCGATCAGCCGTTAGCTCTTCTTCCAGCAAAACATGACACAAGCCCTGCCTTTTAAAAGACTGTGCATTTAAAATCTGATCACCCCGACTTGCTTCACGGGACAACGGTATCAAGAGCATCGGCTTTTGCAGGGCTAAAAACTCATAAATCGCATTGGAGCCTGCTCGAGACACGACAAGATCAGCCATTGCCAGCAAATCAGGCAATTCCTCCTGTACATACTCAAATTGCTTGTAGCCTGCCACCTGAATCGTTTCATCCACTTGATTTTTGCCACAAATATGTACAATGGAAAAATGTTCGAGCAAAGCAGTAAGCGAATGGCGTACAGCCTCGTTTATTCTCCGTGCTCCCAAACTTCCTCCCATGACGAGCATGACAGGTTTCTTCGTAGAAAAGGAGCAGGATAACAGACCCGCTTCTCTTCTCCCCTGCTTCAGCTCATCTCGCACAACTGCACCTACGTGAATCCCTTTGTTTTTCGGCACTTTCGAAAGCGTATCTGGAAATGTTACGCACACCTTGCTGGAAAAAGGGACAGCCAGCTTATTTGCGAGACCCGGTGTCAGATCAGATTCATGGATGACTACAGGAAGACGGTTTAGCCACCCCCCAAATACGACCGGCACGGAGACGAAGCCCCCTTTGGAAAAAATCACATCCGGCTTCCATTTGCCAAGAAAGCGAGACGCCTGCCAAATGCCTTTGACGACTCGCAGCGGGTCACTCACGTTTTTCCAATCAAAGTAACGTCGTAGTTTGCCTGAAGAAATGCCAATATAGCGAACATCCGGATGGTTGGCGACTAGCTCTCGTTCAATTCCTGTCGCAGAACCAATATAGGCGACTTCCCAGCCCAGCTTGATAAAGTGGGGGATAAGCGCAAGATTCACAGTAACATGTCCTGCCGAACCACCACCGGTAAATACAATCTTTCTCTTCATTCGGCCCGAACCCTCCCTGCCTCTTCTTCCCCCATGATAGCACCAATCGGAAAGAAAAGCCGCCCGTAACAACAGGCGACTTTTCCTGGAATCTAGAATTATGCTTGTGGTTGATAACGCAGAATTGGCTTTCTTGCCGCTGTCGCTTCATCCAAACGTTTGACCACAGTGGTATGAGGAGCTTCCTGAACGATTTCTGGCGTTTCCTCGCACTCGCGGGCAATTTGTATCATGACGTCGATGAACTCATCGAGCGTTTCCTTTGTCTCCGTTTCGGTCGGCTCGATCATAAGGCACTCGTCCACGATCAATGGGAAGTAGATCGTTGGCGGGTGATAGCCGAAGTCGAGCAAGCGTTTTGCGATATCGAGCGTGCGTACGCCCAGCTTCTTCTGGATTACACCAGACAGGACGAACTCATGCTTGCAGACGCGATCAAATGGCAGATGATAAGCCGTTGCCAAACGACGCATCATGTAGTTGGCGGAGAGCACCGCATTTTGGGAAACTTGCAGCAAGCCTTCTGGACCCATGGTACGGATGTAGCTGTACGCACGAACGAGAATACCGAAGTTTCCGTTGTAGCCTTTTACGCGACCGATGGAAGCCGGACGATTGCTATCCCAGTAGAAGCTGCCGTCTTCCTTTTTCGCTACGATTGGAGTAGGCAGGAATGGCTCGAGAATTTTTTTCACGCCGACCGGACCTGCACCTGGACCACCACCGCCGTGAGGCCCTGTAAACGTTTTGTGCAAGTTCAGATGCACCACGTCAAAGCCCATGTCACCTGGACGGGCAATGCCCAAAATCGCGTTCGCATTCGCACCATCGTAGTACAAGAGACCGCCTGCTTCATGGACGATTTTCGCCATTTCCACGATATCTTCTTCAAACAATCCGAGTGTGTTCGGGTTCGTCAACATCAAGGCAGCTGTGTCAGGACCAACCGCATCACGCAGTGCTTGAATGTCAACCAATCCACGCTCGTCAGATGCAATGGTTACGGTATCCAAGCCAGCTACCGCAGCAGATGCCGGGTTCGTACCGTGTGCGGAGTTCGGCACGATTACTTTGGTACGATGTCCTTCCCCACGGCTCTCGTGGTAGGCACGGATCATCATCAGACCTGTCCACTCACCCGCAGCACCAGCAGCTGGTTGCAGTGTAACTGCGTCCATGCCAGTAATTTCACCCAGTTCTTCTTGCAGGTTGTACAACAGCTCCAAAGCGCCCTGTACGGTTTCTTCCGGTTGGTATGGATGTGTCTGCGCGAAGCCTGCGTAACGGGCAACATCTTCGTTGATTTTTGGGTTGTATTTCATCGTGCAAGAACCAAGCGGATAGAAGCCATTGTCTACCCCGTGGTTGCGACGAGACAGTTCTGTATAGTGACGAACCAATTGCAGCTCAGATACTTCTGGCAGCTCAGCCGGCGTTTCGCGAATGAGGTGCTTTGGCAAAAGGCTTGCTACTTCTACTTCTGGAACATCCAATGCCGGCAAATTGTAGCCCACACGGCCTGGTTTGCTCATTTCAAAGATCAGTGCTTTCTCTTGGTCGTTACGCACGTGTGATCGCCTCCAATTCAGCCGCCAATGTGTCGATTTCTTCTTTGGTACGCAGCTCAGTTACTGCAAACAAGGTGTGATTGGCAAACTCTGGGTAGTCGAGTCCGAGATCATAGCCCCCGATGATTCCAGCAGCCAGCAGGCCTTTGTTCACTTCTGCAACTGGTTTGTTCAGCTTCACCACGAACTCGTTAAAGAACGGTGAGGTAAATACGATCTCCAAGCCTTTTGCTTGCAGGGCATTCTTCGCGTAATGAGCTTTTTGCAGGTTCATCATCGCCATTTCTTGTACACCCTGCTTGCCGAGTGCTGTCATGGCAATAGAAGCAGCCAAAGCGAGCAGCGCTTGGTTGGAGCAGATATTGGAAGTCGCTTTTTCACGACGAATATGCTGTTCACGCGCTTGCAGCGTCAATACGAAGCCGCGTTTGCCATTTTCGTCCTTCGTTTGACCGACGATACGACCTGGCATTTTGCGCATCAGTTTGGAGGTTGTAGCAAAATATCCGCAATGCGGTCCGCCAAAGGATGCTGGGATACCGAATGGCTGCATGTCGCCCACTACGATATCTGCGCCTAATTTGCCCGGCGCCTCCAGTACACCCAGAGCAAGCGGATTGGAGGATGTAATCAACAGTGCGCCTTTTCCGTGTGCAATTGGTTCAATCGCTCCCAAATCCTCTACGTTTCCGAAGAAGTTTGGATACTGCACGATGACCGCTGCTGTATTCTCATCAACAAGCGCTTCCAGAGCCGCTGTATCTGTAACGCCATCGCTGTTGATACCTACTTCAACCAGCTCAACGTTTTGTCCATACGCATATGTTTTCAAAACACCACGCGCTTCCGGATGTACAGCGCGGGAAACGATTACGCGCTTTTTGCCAGTGTGACCTGCAGCCATCATCGCTGCCTCTGCCAAAGAAGTCGCGCCGTCATACATCGAGGAGTTCGCTACCTCCATACCAGTCAGCTCACATACCATCGTTTGGAACTCAAAAATAGCTTGCAGCTCACCTTGGCTGATTTCTGGCTGGTAAGGTGTATAGGCGGTAAAGAATTCACCGCGGAGCAGCATATGATTGACTGTGCTCGGCGTGTAATGTTGATAAACACCCGCACCCAGAAAGTTAACATGCGTGCTGAAGTTTACGTTTGTATTTGCGAGGCGTGTAAAATACTTCACCAAATCTGGCTCGGAAAGTGCTTCTGGAATATTCAAAGCACCTTTGAAACGTACTTCTTCCGGAATATCAGCAAACAGTTCTTCTATACTCGAAATGCCGAGGGTTTCCAGCATTTCGCGCTTGTCCTGATCAGTTTGGGGCAGGTAGCGGTATTTCACGGACGTTGTCCTCCTCTAAAAGGATGTATGTGGTGTATCGCTTAGTTTTTTGGGCGTTTATAAAATGGAGCGGCTACGATTTCTGCTTTCAGACGTTTTCCGCGAATTTCTACTTCTACTTGTGTACCTAACGCAGCATGCTCGGTTTTTACGAGAGCGAGACCGACGTTCTTCTTCAAGGTTGGAGATTGTGTTCCCGTCGTCACCTCGCCAATGAGCTCTTCTCCCATATAGACGGGGTAATGCGTGCGCGGAATCCCACGGTCGATCATTTCGATCCCTACCAGCTTGCGTGGAGCACCGTTTTCTTTTTGTGCTTTCAGCACTTCTTGACCGATGAACGGCACTTCTTTGTCTACCTTGACAGCAAAGCCAATGCCCGCTTCGATCGGAGTGATGTCTTTGCTGAGCTCTTGGCCGTACAGTGGCAGCTTGGCTTCAAAACGAAGCGTATCGCGCGCACCGAGACCACACGGCAACAGACCTTCTTCTTTCCCAGCATCCAGCAAGATGTCCCACAGCTCTGCTGCACGATCAGCATCCAAATAAATCTCGAAGCCATCTTCGCCAGTATAGCCAGTGCGGGAGACCAATGCAGGAATACCACTCACTTGCACATCACGCCCAAAACGGAAAAAGCCGATTTGAGACAAGTCTGTCGTCGTTAGCTTTTGCAGAATGGATTCTGCCAAAGGACCTTGAATCGCGATTTGTGCTGTTTGTGGCGAAATATTCTTAATCGTTACACCTGGAATCAGATGTTCTTCTAGCCACGCATAGTCTTTGTCGATATTCCCTGCGTTGATGACGAGCAAGTAATGATCATCTGCATATTTGTAAACAAGCAGATCGTCTACCGTCCCCCCATCTGGGTAGCAAAGCACACTGTACTGCGCCTGTCCGACTGCCAGCTTCGACACGTCATTCGTAGTCACACGCTGGAGATAAGAAAGAGCGTTTTCCCCTTTTACGTCCACTTCTCCCATATGGGAAACATCAAACAGACCAGCTTTTGTCCGAACAGCTTCATGCTCTTGACCAATGCTTGTAAACTGCACCGGCAGATCCCAACCACCGAAGTCGATAGTTTTCGCGCCATACTTTGCATAAGAATCAAATAGTGGCGTACGTTTCAAATTGGACATGTGGCACCTCCTGTGAACAATAAGATCCAAAACAAAACAGAGGGGGAAAAACGGGTACACCAAAATAATGGTGCCCATTTCTCCTCCTCTGTCCTTGGTACCTGAGAGTTACCTTGCGAATCTCATGAGGATTCTTTCTTTCCCCATTTGCAAGTTTCCCCTTTGGTGGCTCGTGTGAGCTCTCTCCAGAGTTGCGTCCGGTAGAGGTACTTTTGCCTGAGAGATTCACCGTTACCGGCTTGCTCCTTCGGCGCTGCCAAACGTTCAAGCAGTCTCTCCCTACTACCATCATTCGCGGTTGTTTCATGGTCATACATAAGTTTTTGCTATCATTTCCATACTAATGGATGTACTACCTCCTTATCCTACCATGAGAGTCCAAAGTTGAAAATATACAAATTAACAGTCAGATTCAGAAAATCTTAACAAAACACATTGACAATAGATAAACGTTCAGTTTTTAGACATTAACCATGAATGTTATGGTAGAGCTATGTAAAGGAGTATCTTATATGCCGAATGTTCCTATTTCATTTGATACGAGTTGGATCAATACGCTTACAGAACGCATGCAAGAAGATGGCCCCTGGGATAAGTGGGAGCTGTTCAAGCTCTCATTGGAAGCCGAGGAAGCGATGGCTGTTCACGAATTTGATCAATTGCAATGTCTGAAATACCTTCCACTCTTGTCACCATTTCCACACCAGTTAGAAACGGCGAAACGTGTCCTGTTAGAGATGCGCGGACGAGCCATTCTCGCAGATGAGGTCGGTCTAGGAAAGACGATCGAAGCAGGTTTGATCATGAAGGAGTATATGGTCCGCGGCTTGGCTAAAAAAATTCTCGTCCTGGTTCCAGCCTCTCTCGTGATTCAATGGACAAAAGAGCTTCATCAAAAATTCGGCATAGCAGCAGTCGCGCAAAAAAAAGAATATATGTGGCGGCAGCACGAGGTCGTTGTCGCATCGATAGACACAGCAAAACGAGATCCTCACAGGCGTCACGTACTCGACATCGATTACGACATGCTCATCATCGACGAGGCTCATAAACTCAAAAATAAACGGACACGCAACTATCAGTTCGTCAAAGAAATCCGCAAAAAATATTGCCTGCTCCTTACCGCAACTCCTATTCAAAACGAGATGGACGAGCTGTACAACCTCATCAATTTGTTAAAGCCAGGTCACCTCGGCCATACTTCCACCTTCTCTACCAATTACGTAGAGGGCAAACGCCAATCCAAAAACAGCGAGAAATTGCGCGAGGAAATTGAAAAGGTCATGATTCGCAACAAACGAAGTGATGGTGGTATTCAATTCACCAGTCGACGCGTTCAGTCGATTCCGATTGACCTTTCTCCAGAGGAATTGACCTTGTACGAAGGTGTGACGCGCTTTGTTCGCGAGCAATACCAAACAGGATTTGGGGTTGGCGGCTTCAACTCTCTCGCTCTGATTACCTTGCAGCGTGAGGTCTGCTCAAGTAAGGAAGCTGCGTTTATGACGCTGTATAACATGCACCAGCGCACTGGCGAGGACTCTCCCTTGCGCACACAAATTCTTGAGCTAGTCGAGATGATTAAACAAATTGAGACGCACTCCAAGGCTGCCAAAGCGGTCGAGCTCATTCAACAAATCAACGACAAAGTCATCATTTTTACAGAGTATCGGGCAACACAAAACTATCTGCAAAAGTATTTGCACGACCACGGCATTACTTCTGTCCCCTTCCGCGGCGGCTTTAAACGCAGTAAAAAGGACTGGATGACTGATCTGTTCCAAAATCGTGCACAAGTCCTGATCGCGACGGAAGCAGGCGGGGAAGGGATCAATTTGCAGTTCTGCAATCAGGTGATTAATTACGACATGCCGTGGAATCCCATGCGAGTGGAGCAACGAATCGGTCGCGTCCATCGTCTCGGACAAAAAAGGGATGTGCACATTTACAATTTATCGACAACAGGAACGATCGAGGAGCATATTCTCAAGCTGCTGTATGAAAAAATCGACCTGTTTGAAATGGTCATCGGTGAACTCGATGATATTGTGGAACGCCTGAATCTAAGTCACTCCTTGGAAGATAATCTGATTCAAATCATTATGGATTCCCGCTCCTCCAAAGAAATGGCGCTGAAGCTCGATAACATTGGACACGCGATTCGGGCAAGCAAAGTAACCAAAGAAGCCGTCCCGCTTTCTGAGGCGGCTGACCAATAACTCTTGTTGGAAACGAAAAAGAAATGAGGTCTCCTGATGCAGCAACAACAGGTCAGACAATTTGTCGAGCGCTATTTGGCGACTTTTTCTGCCCATATCGTCGAGTCTCACCCAGATTATTTCACAGTCAAGCTCCCTGTCGAGGTGGACAAAGATATCGGCAATCGCCCTTTTTACTGGAGCTGGGTGGATAAGATGAATTTGGCTTATCAACCATTAGTACTCACCTTTACTTTTCATCCGGATTGCATGCCAGAGTGTTTGCGATCCGAGCATCTGCATCTAGGGGCTGCCCGCATGCAACAAATTTTCGCTTCCACCAAAAAGCATGGCAGCTTTGTCTGTATGTACGAGCAACAAGGGGGACTTTTAGGTAATGCCGGCAAGCGTCGGTCAACCCCTCTCGTGCCTTGGCTCGGGATGAACTTGAAGGTTTCTCTACTCTGTGACAAGCGACGTGACATTTTATTGTACCTGGGGATTAATTTGCATCAGCCACGGATGGTGGCGGATTTCACTTCGTTTTTATTTTCACTTTCCTTGACCCCTACCATCCCTGACTACTATTACACGTTGGATCGAAAGGTAACCATACAGGAAGCCCTCCAAATGGTACAACTGGAAGTCGAACATACATTGGAACAAGAAGATCAGCAGTGGGCAGAGGAAGCGCGTACACGTTTACGCGAAGAAATGGCCATCTTGGAAGCGTACTATGAAGAATTGGCACGGCGCGAACCACAAGATGAGCAGACAAACGCAGACGAAACCGAAGATGAAGCAGAGCAACCAGTAGCTCAGTCGTCACTCGGGCAAGAGGCTCAGCAAACCGAGCCTGATCCAGCTGGAACAGCTTCTGTCGAACAGCCAATATCTTTTGACGAATACCGGGCTTCTGGCGGACGAATCCTCGACTTTTTACGTGCAAATGGAATCCAAACCACTCCACGCGAAGAGATTAATCAAGAAGAATGGAAAAAGAGCACGCCAGATGAGGAAAGACAACGCCGAAAGGACGAGCTGGCATGGCAATACGAGCCGCGAATCGAGGTTTCGTTTATCAACGGTGGCTTGTTTTATTTATCTTCCGTTCCTCCGCTCATGCGGTCATCGAAAGCAAAAAGCATGCGACATCTCCCCGCATCAGGGCGAATCATGTAAAAGATCAACGAGAAAATGTGAAACAGAAAAGACACGTTGCAACAAATCTTTTTGTCATAGCTGGTTACAATAGGAATAGGTTAAGCCTTTACAAAAGGTGGTGCATAGTTGTGACCAGACGATTTCTTCCTTTTATCGCTGCTCTTTTGTCTCTGATGCTGCTTTCCTTACCAGCTTTTGCGCAAGACGAAGCAAGCTGGGACAAGCAATTCCAAGCACAAATTCGAGAATGGATGGATGCAATCGCAAGCCGAGACCCCCAATTCAAGCAATGGCAGGACGCAAAGACGGACGTGCAAACACTTGGTGCAGGGCAGCATCAATGGCTAGTAAGTATAAAAAAAGCGGACAAGCAAGTAGGGTATTTGGTGATTGGAGAATCACCTGATTCTACCTCCCATGAGAAATTTGTTCTCCTGGAATACGGTGTCGGGGAGTACATCTTGTTCGATGACGCTTTTGCTCCGAAAGAAATCGCGGCAGAGCCAGTTTATGACGGGTTCGCTTCCTACTGGCTGATCACCCAGAAGTCAGATACACAAATGGTCAATGCAAAAACGGGAGAAATGTATCCCACTTCCTTTCAAATTAGCGAGCCCACAGTCGATGCTTTTGCAGGCGAGAAGCTCATACAAAATGGACAACGCCTGACTCAAATGAGAATTTTAAACGCAGCCGAGGCTGATCCTTTTGATCATATCGGGTGGGTCAGCCAAATGAGTACAACGGACACAGACGTATCCTGGAACCAATTGTGGCAGCAAGATTATACCTCGCCGGTAACATTAGCCGTCCCGATTCATCAGTCACAGGTTTTGGCACCCTTTGTCGTGGGGTCCCTGCATTTATGGAACGACCAAAATGCTTATGTCGGCGTATGGGATGAGGGCCTGCGCTTTGTCCCGTATTCGTATGCCCATCGCGTCGGACGATTTTTTGTAAACGAAACAAGCTCTCCTGCCGAATAACCGGTTGGAGAGCTTGTTTTTTACGTTTTCTATTCACCGATGTTCTGTAGGAGAGAGACGTTCATGAACGGCATGAAAAATTTCATTGACCGTCATTCCCTCTGCATTAATGATGGGAGCACCTGTAATCGTTTTGTTTTCATCACCCAGTACGTTGATATCCTGGCCTGTAATGACAATCGCATCTACCACCTGCTGCCAGTTGCCCAAATCAACAACATCGTAACCATTTTGACGCAGCATCTTGCACAGTTCAGACAGGGAATTTTCTACCGCTACTCTCGCCATATGCACCCTCCGTCTTCGTTCATGATAGGTTTGCGAATTTTATTTGCGCCACAACAGTCGAATGGACATGGGAATGGCACCAAACCAGCGTGACGACCAAGACTCGCGTGGAGTCTTACGCAAACGGCGTTCATCTTTCGGGGTATCCATGTACTGAACAAACAGTTTCGTCAGGTACTTTAAATATTCCTGAAAGGACATCGCACTTGACCTCCTTCTTACTCACGGATTCACACCATGGCGCAAGCGCTGTCCCCTCTATTGTTCCCCGTCCTGCGTTCTTTCAACCACTTGGCTCGTAATTTCCATCACAATATCGGAAAGGCTCTTCCCTGTCGTATCCACCTGAATCGGGGCGAAATCGTATACACCAGCACGCTCCGCCATTAAGGTTTTTACCCTTGTCGCTACGCCTCCTGCCAACAAGGGCCTGCCTGTATCATTTTCCAAACGCTTGATGAGCTCTTCTTCCGTGGCATGCAGTGCGATTACGATGCCGTGCTCCATCATCATCTCTTCGTTTTGCTTCCGTAATACAGCTCCTCCCCCAGTTGTTAGTACCTGATGCCCTGCTGCCAGTAATTGTGCAAGACGTTTCGTCTCGACGTCTCGGAAATACGCTTCGCCTTGATCTGTGAAGATTTCTGGAATGCTGCGACCTTCACTTTCCACAATCGCATCATCCAAGTCCGTATGCTTCATTCCCAAAGAGGCAGCGAGAGCGGCGCCAACCGTGGTTTTTCCTGTTCCCATAAATCCGACTAACACCAGGTTTTTCATTTTGTTTCTGCCGCCTTTCCAATCGTTCGGTATGTATTGATCTTCACCGTTTTTTGTTGTTGATTGTACGCTGTCTCATATTCTAATGCTTTTTCAAAAAATGACAGTGGAACCATCGTACGTTCTTTGATTTCGATTAACGGGCTGCCTAAATCTATTCGCTTCCCATCTACGACAGCAAAGCGCTCCCGTTCCTTTATAAATACTTCGCGTCCATTTCCTTTTACGCGGATCATTTGTTTCTTGTCGTCCCAGCTAATGGCTAATCCCATTTTCTCACCGAGCTCACGCAGCGGAATATACACCGTATTTTGGGTGACTCGAGCCGGAATCGATGGATAAAAACTCATGTTATTGATGATCGTGGTGATATAGGGCTCCAATTGCACGGCACCAAAGCCATTCTTATTTGCACTATTGGTATACAGGGTGAAATATTTCGCTTCCCCTTGCAAGGTTTGCCCAAGCGCCTGATCGAGATGCTCTGCACCAATGACACTGCCATGATAATTTTGCTGGACGCGCTGCAAGAATCGCTTATAGGCATCGTCACCGATTTTGCGGCGCAGGTTATCGAACAAGAGTGCTCCCCGGGAATACCAGGTCAGCTTAAACTCTTCTTCAGTGGCAAACTTCTGCAACGGCTTGTCCAGCTTTCCATTTGGATAGCGCTCTTGCAAACGTTTGACATCCCGGTTGTACTCATCTAACAAAGTCGTAGCTGATTGGGCACCATAACGCTTCTGCAAGTAATGGGACACACCGAGCTCCACCAGCCCCTCATCAAGCCACCCATGCGAGGACTCCAATGTAGCCACACTGTTGTACCACCAAAGATGCCCCACCTCATGCGGCAGCCAATGATCGATCAGATTGTTGTGATGCATGTCTCTTTTGAATACGGCGAGATTCGCGTACTCCATGGCGTACGTCGTTCCTGTACTCGTTTCCGCAATCGCCACGTGCGGATACGGCAACGGACCGTACATGTCGATGAAAGTAGGAAATACCGATTGGGCAATGCCCTTGATTCTTTCTATGTTCCCTTTATCAACGGAAGCAATGTCAACCGTTAAATTCGGAGCAAATTGAATCGTTTCAATGTGATAAAGCGGACTTCCCACCAGTCCAAAGTTCAACAGATTTTTTGCTTGATAATGGACTTGTTGCTTACTCCCACCGATTGACTTCGTTTGTCCTCTACCCCATGAACTGACCCATTTGTAGCCTTGTGGAGAGGTAAATGACACATCGTAATCTCCATAGTGGTAAACGAATGGATCACCAAAATCAACGCGTTGCGGCGGATTATACCAAACACCTTTTTGATTTTGGGCCCCCAGCATCGGGTACCATGTCGTCAACGTCCATATATCGTCTTTGACTCCAAATCGTGTACCCCTACGTGGAACCGGGTTCTCGAATTCAATGGTTAAGGCGCCACGAAGCTCCTTACCTAGAGGATTTGCCAGCTTCACCAGCGATTGACCACGTTCAAAAGAAAGCGGCTTGTCCTTGTAGCGAATCGACTTCACCGTCATTTTGTTCCAAAGGTAGTCGTAAATATACAGCCGTACATCTGGAGTTTTCGGGTTGTCAAACTCCAAGGTCATATTCCCGGTTATTTTTGCTTCGGACGTATGTAATTCTGCTTGAATCTTATAGACAGGGTTCAAATCCTTTACATAAGACGGCAGAGGCGGATCATAGGAAAATGGATCGACGAACTTTTGCTCCTCCTCAGGTGATTGATTCATGGCAATGATTTGAGAAATGGCTGGCCAATACGCGACGACCCCAACTGAGCCAAAAAAAATGAGGATCGTCACACATACTAGCAAGCTCGTTTTATGTAGTGATTTCATGACAGCCCCCAAATAATAAACCGCCCGGCGGCAGGCGCTAAATGTTTTTGTTTCATTGTAGCAAATATATGTCAAACTGAGTAGAAATTCAGGAGATTCTGTAGAGAATACGCCTTATTTGACAATGGTCTTTCCTGAGTGAAATAAAAAAGCCGCCACTCATTGTATCGTAATGATTGGCAGCTTTCTTTAGCGTTTACCAGGTTTCGTACATAATTTTTCCTGTCTGGCTAAGATCATAACCCCCGACCGCTTCCAATTCCTTTTGAAATGGACGTGAATCGAGAACATCAAGAACGGCCTGAATGAGCGGTTCATTGTCCTTATTTTTCAACAAGACAAGGTCATATCGCTCACGCACAGTTGGGACAAACTCCACTCCCACGAGTGAAGCTGCCTTTTCAATACCCACCCCTACGTCTGCCTCGCGCCGTGCTACTACCCCTGCGACTGCCAGGTGATTGGACTCTTCCCGTTCATAGCCAATCACGTCCTTCCCCGCTATTTTTGCCAGTCGAAACTGTTCTTCAATCAACGTGCGTGCACCAGACCCTTTTTCCCGATTGACCATTCGAATCCCCGGCTTCGTAAAATCGCTCCATGCTTTGATCTGTTTCGGATTACCTGCCTGAACGTAGAATCCGGCCCAACGTGACAACATATTGATGACAACAAAACGATGCCCACACAAAATGCGACGAATATACGGGACATTGTATTCGTTGGTATCCCCATCGTACAAGTGTGTGCTGACGATATCAGCCTTACCTGTATACATCGCCACGAGGCTGTTCAGGGAGCCCACGTACGAGCGAAGCAGTCGGTATGCCTCATCTTTTTTCTCCAAATGCCCCGCTAGTAGGTCCAAGCTCACATCCTGTCCACTAATAATAATATTGCGGCCTGTACCAGTCTGCTCATGTCGTGACGTCTGCTGAGCTTGTCCTGTCTGTGGGATGCTGACGGCTGAGGCTTGTCTGTATTCTCCCTTTGCCTTCGCCTTGTACGCTTCCAGATCGCTTTCGTCTACGCGCATTTGCCTCCCGACTCGATAAGCGGGCAGCTCGCCTTTTTTAATCAGATCGTAGACCGTCAGCTTAGAAATACGTAGAATTTTTGCTATCTCTTCGGTGGTATAAGAATTTTGTTGACTCATGTCCCGCCTCCGTTATCTCCTTTGCTCTATTTTCAAACAACTGTCGTAAAATCGCAATTGATTATTCATTACGAATCCATATAATCTAGTTATGTCCAGTTATAATTAATTATAACTAAATATAATTATGGAGGTCTTTTTTTATGAAGAAGCACTGGTTAGCCTTATTGACGGCATTTTGCTTGATGCTCACTGCTTGCTCGACAACACAAACAGCCCCACAAGCAAGTGAGCCAGCAAAAACCGAAGTAGCAAAGATAGAATTGATGATTTCTGCTGCTGCTAGCTTGACGGATGCCTTGAATGAGTTGAAAACGCAATATGAAACAGAACACCCGGGAACGACCCTCACCTTTAACTTCGGTGGCTCGGGAAAACTCGCCACACAAATTACGCAAGGCGCTCCGTCTGACGTATTCTTGTCGGCTAGTAAAAAAGACATGGACGGTCTAGAGGAACAGCAGCTGATCGCTAAAGACACTCGCCAAGACTTCACGAAAAACTCGCTTGTTCTCATCGCAGGTAACACAAGTGCTGTCGCAGTCTCTTCTTTTGAAGAGCTGAGCAACGCAACGATTAAGCACATTGCCGTCGGTGAGCCTGAGACAGTCCCTGCTGGACGATATGCGAAAGAAACATTGGATACGCTGAAAATGTGGGATTCTCTTTCGGCACAAATGGTATTTGGCAGCGATGTTCGCCAAGTTTTGACCTTCGTAGAATCCGGTAACGCAGAAGTCGGCATTGTCTATTCCAGTGATGCCGCCGCTTCGAAAAATGTAAAGGTATTGGCAACAGCCAAGCCTGAATGGCACAAACCGATCGTTTATCCAGGTGCGGTCGTCAGCGCATCGAAGAACCCAGATGCAGCAAAAGCTTTTCTTGCCTACTTGACAAGCGACAAAGGAAAAGCGATCTTACAGAAGTATGGGTTTCAATAAATAAACCAACCGAATCGAAATTGGAGGTGGCAAGCGTGATCGAAACGAATCTTACTCCTTTGATGCTTTCCCTTAAAGTAGCTGCGCTCTCCACCTCCTTTGTATTTGTCCTTGGGATGGTTTTTGCAAGGTGGATGACACAAAAGGATTTTTGGGGGAAGAATGTGCTGGAGTCCTTCTTTTTGCTTCCGCTTGTTCTCCCTCCCACTGTTGTTGGCTTCGGCTTGTTGATGCTTTTCGGAAAAAACGGCTTTCTCGGCCAGCTACTGCATGAATGGTTCAATATTACCGTCGTCTTTACGCTGACAGGAGCCGTCATTGCCTCGATTGTCGTTTCCTTTCCATTGATGTATCAGAGTGCAGTCGCTGCCTTTACAGGAGTAGATCAACGTTTAGAGAATGCAGCACGCACGATGGGCGCTTCCGAATGGCGATTATTCTGGACCGTTACCTTTCCGTTGGCTTGGCCTGGCCTGTTGGCTGGGTTTGTTCTTTCTTTTGCCCGTGGTTTAGGGGAGTTTGGTGCTACGCTGATGCTCGCAGGCTACATCCCTGGGAAAACCGATACGATTCCCGTCGCCATTTATTTTGCTGTTGAGGCTGGTCAAATGGATAAGGCATTGTTTTGGGTCATCATTATTGTTTCCTTAGGTATGGGTACGACTCTCTGGCTGAATTGGTGGAGTCGTCGAAACGTGCGCAGGTACGCCAATCAAAAGTAAGGCAGGTGAATGGTAAATGCTCTTTGTCAACATACAGAAGCGTTTGCCTGATTTTATTTTGGATGTGTCCTTTTCGGTGCAGAAGGAAATTGTCGTGCTGTTCGGACCATCCGGCTCTGGCAAAACAACGATATTGAACAGTATTGCAGGTCTGGTTCATCCCGATACCGGCGTGATCCAATTAAACGAAAACGTCTTTTATCGCGAAGGACAGAAGCCCCTTCCCGTACAAAAACGCAACATCGGGTATTTATTTCAAGATTATGCGCTGTTCCCTCACATGACAGTCGAGCAAAATGTTCGATACGGCTTGAAAAAAGAGCATGAGCTAAATTTGGCTCCATTGTTGTCCACAGTGGGAATCGATCATCTGCTGCAAAAATATCCTCACCAATTATCCGGAGGACAAAAACAACGGGTGGCACTCGTACGTGCACTTGCTACTGAACCAGACATTCTGCTCCTTGATGAGCCTTTATCTGCGCTGGATGCGGATACGCGTAAACAATGCCAGGATGAGTTGCTTCGCCTTCACGCTATGTGGAACATCCCGTTTCTACTGGTCACCCATGATCGTGAAGAAGCCGAGAAGCTCGCAGATGTCATTTTCCTGATTGATAACGGCACAATCAAAGAACGGAAACATGAAAAAAGCCATTCAGCAACGTCCATTTCCCGATAATGGGATGGCATTGCTGGATGGCTTTTTACTATCGAGCTGTGATTGGTTCAATTTTCACATCGTTTTGCTTTGCCCACTTATGTACTTCGACAAGGAATTGTAGTACGTCATGGCTCTCGTGATGGACACAAAGGGTATCGGCCGCCAAGTCAATGTGCTCGCCATTGACCGTCATTACTCTTTGTTTTAAAACGAGCTGACGTGTCTGCTCCATGCGTTCTTCCTTGCTGATCAGCACGCTTCCTTCCAACTCACGCGGTGCCAATCGACCATTCGGCAAATAAGCCCGCTCTGCAAATACTTCCTCTGCCACTTGAAGGCCGTGTTCCAAGCCTGCCTCTACTAGCTTACTGCCAGACAACGCATAGAGGATCAATTCCTCATCAATATCCGCAATGGCTTGGACAACCGCTTCGGCGAGCTCTGGGCGTTCAGCTGCTTCGTTATACAACGCGCCATGCAATTTCACATGGTGCAGCTCCCCACCGAGTGCTTTTGTAGTCCCAGCCAAGGCTGCAATTTGATACAGCACCAGCTCATATACTTCATTGACAGATAAGTTCATCGAACGACGTCCGAAGCCTTGAATATCTGCATATCCGGGATGTGCCCCGATTTTCACATCATGCTTGAGTGCAGCTTCGATTGTTCTGCAAATAATATGTGGATCTCCTGCATGCAATCCGCAAGCAATATTAACGGAGGTGATCCATTTCATAATCCCCAAATCCTCAGATTGTCGACCTCTGCTGAAGCCCTCTGCCATATCGCAGTTAATATCCAGATGAATCATGTATGCTCACCTTTCTTTCGCTAATCTATCTCTTGAAAACGCATTCATGCGCGTGGCTTCTCGTTTTCTTCCACTTTAGCATACCATGTACGCCCGTTTAACAAAAGCGAAAAAGCTGCCGAAAATTGGCAGCTTATGAACAACTTATGTCGAACCAACGGTTGCTTGGCTGCTTTCTTCTGTCTGTAAGGTCTCTGCTAGTGCCATTACCTGGTTCTTCTCTTGTTTATAATCGTATTCCTTTGCCTTATCCGGTCTGGCATTGTTGTACTCTACCGGGATCTCATGGCGATGGGAGCGTTCAATTTTTGTTACGAAGTGCAGCTTTTCCATAATGCGAATCGTTTCATCCAACAAATTGGCATCCACATACATCGAAACGTAATTTAAGCGTTTGGAGATGTAATGAATGGTGCCAAATTTGCGTAAATTTTTGGCGGCACGCGTGTTTTTCACCCACACGGCGACCCCCAGACGTCGCTCTCTCATGTTTTGCCGTCGGTCTCCTTCCCAATCGTGGTATACTTACTGGTGAAAGCTTATTACAGAAAGGAATCGTGGTCCTATGCTGGCTACGTTTTATCATCAATTCGAGGAAGCGCTTCACCGCGAAAAAATCGTGACCCATAGCAGTTGGCGAACATATGCAGGCCAGCTCTTTTTCTATGTATGCAGTACGCTCCCTGCTCCTTTGCTGACAAAGCAGCTCATGGAAACAGGAGAGCGCCTGACCACTGATACCAAATTAAAGCCAGAATGCATTTACGTGCGCTCTGATGACGCGCAGCATGTGTATCGCTTCCGCTTTCGCGTACCTGACGAGAAGCAGTTTTGCTGTGGCAATCTTTGTGAAGACTGTTTTCTGCTGCGCCAAAATGAATCGGGAACAGCGTGAATTACGATGGCTTTTTCACACTGCAGCCGCAGCTTCCACCTGTCCCGCAACCACTGCCCTGCGCCTCTAAAAATGGATTGTTACTCGGTACCTTTATCGTTTCCGAGACGGAATGAGCAATGGTTCTACTCACCTGATACAAGAGCTCATCCAGAGCATCCTCTGCTCGCTTGAATGCCTGTACGGAATCCCTCAGTTCAATGTTGCGCTTCAGTTCCCGTACTTCTTTGGATATATGATTGTAATCCGGGTGATACTTCCCGAACCGTTGCACATCTTCGTACTGTTCCTTCTTAGCCTCGAACACGACGAGCAGACGTTGCACTTCCTCATCTGCTTCCATTTGGCGTTTGGCCTCCAGATAATCTGAGACCTCGCGCGAGTGGTTAATCATCGTGGACAGCTCATGAGACTCCATGATCAACTGTGTCATATCCACAGCTTCCAATGTTTCCATAAAGCGAGACCTCCTTTCGCCGTAAAGTGAAAACCTTACGTCATTCCTGATTGTATCACGATGCACACCCTTAGTACAGATATTCGGGCACGACAATGCGCACTCGCTCAATGTTGTCGAGACGGTAGCACTGTTTGCCGCCCTGTCCGGCAATCGTAACCATCCAGTACCCCATTTCCAGGCGTACTTCTGTCGGCAGCCCTCGCAGCTTTTCTTTGCCGTTTTGCTGGATCTCGACTTCCAGCTTCAGTTCTATTGCGCGCTTAAACAAATCCCGCATGGACTGTGGATGATACGATTGGAAATGCTTCGTCCACATTTTGGGTAGTGCGGCGATTTGCTCATTTTGCTCAGGGAACGTGTTTTCAATAGCATAACCGTCCCAAGGCCGTTCAATGAGAAGCAGGCCTTTATTCCCCGCTTGACTATTTTGATGCGGCTGGAGCTCTTTGCTTGCGCTAGCAACATGTGACAGCACTTGCGGCTCATAACCGAAGTGACGTAGTAAACGGATTAGTTCTTTTTCCTGCGAGTGTGGAATTAAAAACGCATTCGGCGATATCACTTGGGTAAGAAATGGGTGAAAGTCAGGAATTTCGCGCCATTCCTCCAGAAATCCAGCATGTGCTGTCCGCACGAGGAAGTACGGCTCCATTTGAATCTGCCTTGCTGTTCTCGCCCATTGGCTCACAACCTCAATCAAGCTCTCAGGCAACGGATGCACACAGGAGGCGCGGAGCTTTTCGATGACTTGCTCCTCCGTCCCTCCTTGAGCCAAATACGATTGCAACAGCCTTGCTTGCAATTCTCCCCGAATCAATTGCCCATCAAATTGGAGCTGGCAAAATCGGCTGATCTCCCATACATCCAGCAATGGAACAAGTGGAGGGATTGTAATGGCACCTGTGGGGTCCACAAACCAGCCTTCCTCCGACGATAATCGCGGCAAGCTGCTCCAACGCCAAAAAACCCCTCGCTCCTCGTCCATCCCGAGCTGAATCCATCCCAACCCTAACAGTACATGCATCCATTGCTCCACAATGAGCTCCTCTGCATTGTCGGGTAAAGGGAATCCTGCTTCGTTTAGCATGCGCAATTGCTCTTGGATGGAACACCACTGCTCGACAGGAACCTGTCCCATCAATTGAATGAAAAATTCCCACCAATCGCCATGCGGCAAAAATTGTTCCATGACGAGTTGGTACATCTCTTCCCAACGTACGAGCGGCAGTTGATATAGCCATTGCTTCGTTCGATTGAGATCGAGTACGAGTTCTCGCTCTTCCCTATGCACCAAGCCCAGTCTGAGCGCAATATCAAGGACAACGGTCAAAGATAAGCCCTCTCTTTGTTCCTGATCGAGCGGCGGAATCACGATTCCTTTTACATGCTCGTCTGTAAACGAGAGCAGCGGCAGCATTTTTTGCGACATCCTGCGATGAATGCTTCCTTTTTGCGTTATAGGAATTTGGTTGTCTCGAATAAACAACAAAAGCCCAAAAAGATCCAGCTGTATCCCTCTGCCTGCTGATATATAATAAGGGAGCGTTTTTGAAAGAGAAACAAAAGCCTGAGAGGCTTCCGGCAGCATTTGATTCGTCAACTGTTCTCGAACCTCTTGTGGCATCAAATAGCCGATCTCACTCCACATTTTCCGTACAGTCAAGATCAGTCCAAGCCGTCGCAATTTCGTCAAGCCGACTGACAGATGTCTGTGCTCTTTTGCCGTTTCGCGTTCCCAAGCTCGTTTGCTAAAAAAACCTCTCGTCGCTTTGGTTACGAAAAGCCGGATAACGGCTCGTTCCAGCTCATCTGCCTGTTCCCATACTTGCCCAATAAAAGCGGGGTCCAACAATCTCGCTGTTAATTCTTGCTCTTCGGCAATCTGATATCGTTTGGTCTGTTCATGTAGAATCGCTTGTCGCGTTGATTCGGACAGGTATTCCAGCGAATCCTTCACACGCACGCCTGTCACCTCAGTTTATATGATGTTCGATTCATTACTTTTACCAATTGGAGGGATCTTGATGTTGCATGTATTTCCTAGTTTACTCTTAACAGCAACCTTGGCAGTAACGGGTACACAAGTCTTGTCACCTCAACATCCTACCGTATCTGAGCCTGTGGCGAAAGAGGCTGTACAAGCAGATGCTGCTTACGAGGCCGTTGCAGCTCCCTATCCGCCCGCTGTGCAGGAAGCTTTGAAGAAAGTTCGAAAAAATGGCGGACACACTATTGTTCGTGCCAATGGAAAATCTTATGTAGTCGTAGGTGCAGGACAGCGCCCTACAGGAGGATATCGTTTAGTGGCGGACCAAGTCAAGCGGACTGGCCCTCATGCCTTTGCCGTACACGTTCGGGTACAAGCACCAGCTCCAGGTTCGATGAAAACACAAGTCATCAGCTATCCGACGTTGGTGATTGCCCTGCCAGACCAGCAAGCAAAAGTCAGTGTGCATATGCGCTAGTCTATCCACGAAAAAAGCCGACAGTTCGAATGCCACAAGGCGTATCGAAGTCGGCTTTTTTCCTTTTTCCAACAGTTACCCTTGCTTATTCAGGGCTTTACCTCAATGAAAAAGCTCTCTGCAACACCATACGACTCGTGGTTATTATGAGCCAATTCTACCTTGACCTCATGCTTCCCAGCTGGGATATCCTTCATGACATAGCTAGGCTCAAATACTTTGGCGATCTTTTTGCCGTCGAGGTACAAATGAACATGACCTTCCCCGTGCTTGTTTTCTTTCCCCATGTTTTCGAGGGAAAAAGAGAAGTTCGTAACGGCCAATTTGAGTTGCAAATCATCTTTCTCAAGGGTATGCGTCACAGCGAGTGTCGGCGCTGCATGATGAGCGTGCGACTCGTCTGCTACCACTTCGGTTTGCGCTTGTTGGTTCGCGTACACAAACCATTCCACACCAGCCGCAATGGCAATCAAGAGAAACAAGCGGAAAAGAAATCGTTTGGTTTTCACCGGAGCTGCTCCCTTCCAATATGAGTCTTACCCCAGTGTGCCCGACTCCTGATTGGTTCATTCATCCATTTTTGCTGATTGATTTAACCTGCTATCCATACATACTCAGCATTCCAATAGGTAAAAGTAACCACAAGATGCTTTGGGGAGGTCAGTGACTGCGTATGAATGCATGGAATGAAACTCTTTCTATTTTTGCTTTAGGAGGAGTATATGAAATCGGCAAAAACATGTACGGGATTCAATGCGGGGATGAAATCGTCCTCATTGATTGTGGATCGAAGTTCCCGGATGAGAGTTATTTAGGAATTGATCTGATCATACCGGACATTAGTTATCTGCTGGAAAATCAGGAAAAAGTCCGAGCCTTGATTGTCACGCATGGTCATGAAGATCACATCGGGGGCATTCCCTATTTTTTAAGACAATTAAACGTCCCTGTTTACGGTACCCGCTTAACGTTAGGACTTATCGAATTGAAGCTGAAGGAGCATGATTTGCTTCATCAGTCCACCCTTATCTCCATCGATCGTCTCTCTACTATTTCATTAGGCTCGCTCACGATCAGCTTTTTTCAGACGAACCATAGCATTCCTGATTGCTTGGGTGTTGTATTTGAGACAAAAGCAGGCTCTATTGTGCATACGGGCGATTTTAAATTTGATTTAACGCCGGTGCATAAGCAATCCCCCGATTTGCACAGAATGGCCGAAATCGGTCAGAAAGGTGTATTAGCCTTGTTGTCGGAAAGTACCAATGCGGAGCGCCCAGGCTTCACTCCATCAGAAAAGAACGTGGGCGATCGTCTGTTAGAAGCATTCAGTAAGGCACGGCAGAAAATATTTGTCTCGACGTTCGCTTCCAATGTATACCGCCTGCAACAAGTCATTGATGCGGTAGAAGCGACGAATCGAAAGCTAGCTTTGCTTGGCCGAAGTATGGTCAATGTGGTCAAGATCGCATCGGAACAAGGCTATTTACATATACCAGAAGACATGTTGGTGGAAATAGAAGAAGTGAGCGAGCTCGATCCAGGCCGTGTCGCTGTCCTATGCACGGGAAGCCAAGGCGAACCGATGGCAGCCTTATCCCGATTGTCGACCTCCGGGTATCGGCACGTTAAAGTAGAACGCGGCGATACCGTCATCCTCTCTTCTTCCCCTATTCCAGGAAACGAACGGAATGTAGCGCGCATCGTCGATAACTTGTTTATTATGGGCGCCAACGTAATTTATGGCTCTGGGACAGGCATGCATGTGTCCGGGCATGGCTTCCAAGAAGAGTTGAAGCTCATGCTCACTCTCATGAAGCCAAAATACTTCATCCCCATTCATGGTGAGTATCGGATGCTCCATCAACATCGTCTGTTGGCTGAATCCGTCGGCGTTGATTTCGAGTCCATTTTCATTGTAAATAACGGAGATGTCGTGGATATTCAGGATGGTGTAGCTGTACAGGAAAGAAAAATCCCTGCTGGAAATACCTTGGTAGATGGTTTGGGAATCGGTGATGTAGGAAATGGAATATTACGGGATCGCAAGCATCTTTCGGAAGATGGCATTCTCGTGATCGTTGTGACGCGCAGTAAAACCGACGGCAAGATTTTGTCGGGTCCTGACCTTATTTCCCGCGGTTTCATCTATGCCCCGGAATCAGAGGGTCTCTTGGAAGAAGCCACTCGCATTGCATCCGAGGTGATCACCAATCTGCAGGAAGCGAATGTGAGTCAGTGGAACCGCTTGAAGCAAGGAATGCGGGAATCGATTGGGAAATTCGTATATGCCAAAACAAAGCGCAGACCCATGATCCTGCCGATTATTATGGATGTGTGAGGGAAAAGACTTCTCATCATAGTCGTTCCACCTGCCTTTGAACCGAAGCAGCCATAGAAACAAAAAGAGAGCCCACCAGCTCTCTTTTTTCCCCTCAAAATATCTTCTTCGAATCCCGCTCTTCCTTCAATATCTCTACAGCCTCGCGAAAACGCATAGAGTGAACGACTTCCCGTTCCCGCAAAAACTTCAAGCTGTCCTGCAAATCAACATCATCGGTCATGTCAATCAGCCATTGATACGTCGCGCGGGCTTTTTCTTCGGCCGCGATATCCTCATACAAATCCGCGATCGGATCGCCCTTGGCAGCTATATAGGCAGCCGTCCACGGCACGCCACTGGCATTGTTGTAAAAGAGCGCCCGATCATGATTGGCGTAATGGTCACCCAGTCCCGCTTCCTTCAACTCTTCGACAGTCGCGTCTTTGGTCAGCTTATACACCATCGTGGCAATCATTTCGAGATGCGCAAACTCTTCGGTAGCGATATCCGTTAATAATCCGACCACTTTATTTGGGATCGTATACCGTTGGTTCATATAGCGCAGAGCGGCTGCCAACTCTCCATCCGCCCCTCCGTATTGCTCAATCAAATACTTCGCCATTCTTACATCGCACTTACTGACACGAACCGGATACTGCAGTTTTTTTTCATAGATCCACATCGGTTTCGTTATCCCTCTCTTCTAAACTTGCCAAGGCCATGGATCATCATTCCACTGCCACGGATACCCTGAATAGCTGCGACCAAGATTTTGCAAAGGCCCGTACGATTTCTCATATTCGTTTGCCAAACCCCAGCGCTGCTCCGTTAAATCGTTATACTGCTGGAGCGCATTCTGATCGGTTGGATGCGTATCTAAATAAAGACTGAGCTCTACCAGTACAAAGTCGATCGCTTGCAGTTGTTCAAGCAATGCGTAATATTGTTCATCGCCAAATCTATTTTCAGCTGTCATGAGTGCTCCCTCCCCAAATGACTCAGTCTGGGATCATAGGGGCTAAAAAGTGCCGGCCATAACGTACCTAATCTCAACGCTTCCATCGGGCTGTATTGCGGCAAGTTCTCCGGCTGAAATGTCATGAACAGCTGAGGGGGTACCTGGTATGTCTTCACCCGAATCGGCGGACAAGGATCATAGGGACCAACGTACGGATAATAGTCGCGTGTTTGCGAATGCAATGCCAAAATCCTCCTCCAGCTTGCAATGTCTGTTCCTTCATGACTACACTATGCAGCCCACCCAGTAGGCGTGATTGATCCCACAAAACGAAGAAACCGCTCTCCTCCATAAAAAGAAAGCGGTCCAGCATTTACGATTCCACCTGTCCAGTCCACCTAGCCATGCCACCGTCCAGATTCACAACATCTTTGTATCCATTTTCTAGCAGGAGGTTTCCGCTCTCCACTCCCATCCTTCCCGTATGGCAGACGAAGACGACTTTTTTGTCTGTGGGGATACTGGTAAACTTCTCATTGATTTCTGCAAAAGGAATATTGATGGCATTGGGGACTCTTCCCTCTTCAAATAATTCGGGCTCGCGCAGATCCACAATCACCATCTCTTGTTCATCCGTCATCCATTGCGACAACTGTCCTGAATCAATGACTTGCAAAGATGGTTTGGTATTCCCAAATACGAGGGCTATAGTAGCGAGAACCACCAACAGAGCGCTCACTATCCATCTCTTTTTCATCCTATCCACCTCTTCGATTTCTATCTTGTCTTTCACCCTTACCAAAATGCCATAAAGTCCGAAATACCGAGCAGGATAAACACGATTCCAGCCAATTTTTGCGTGACCGTACCCCATTTCCTCGTTTTGTTCATGAGAGAAGGGCTATCACTTGCGACGGCAAGCAGCAGTAATACGATGAGCAATGGAAGCGCCGTGCCAAGTGCAAATACAGTGGGAATGATCGGGCCGAACGAGCTCGTGAACATCAAAGGCATCGTCAGTCCAAAATAGAGCCAAAACATCGTCGGACAAAACCCGAGGGAAAAGGCAACGCCAAGCCAAAAGGATTGTGTCTTTCCCTCAAATCGCTCCGAAAAACGCTTGATTTTTTCCTCAAATGATTGCGTATGTAGAAATGGCAGTCGAATCCATCCGATTAAGAACAATCCAATCAAAATAAACATCGGAGCTAGTAGCTTTCTCGCCCACTGAAACAAAGGAATCGCTTGTGTAGAGAGTTGTTCACCGAACGCAAATACGATTGCTCCCAAAGCGGAATACACGACTGCTTTGCCAAGGATGAACATCCAGACATGACTACGAAAGCCACCTCTGACGACGACATTCTTCCCGAACACAGTAAAAGCAGCCACATTCCCCGATAACTGGCACGGTGCAAATGCGCCAACGATCCCGAGCAACAACGCTCCAATCAACGGTGCTTGTTCGCCCATTCCGTAATACAAATCGGAAAAGGGCTTGCTGATCCATGCTCCATATTGATACAAGTACGAATACCAATCCATGCTTCTCCTCCGAGTGGGTCTTCCTTTTCGTTTATTTTACAGAAAGGTTGTGAGGAAACTATGAAGAAAAAAAGAAAGGCATGATTCGCCTCTCCTTTGCTTCATCCCGTCACTTGCAAGCGTCCTATCATGCCGCTTTCTTTGTGTCCAGGGATCGTACAATAAAATTCATAGGTTCCTTCCTCCAATGCCTTCCACACGGTTTCAACAGACTCTCCTGGTTTGGCGTGCAAATGAACCACACCTTCAGCCATTGCTCCATGATGATGTTCGCTGCTTGATTCTGAAATCGTAACGATTTTCCCATGAGACACAACCTCGATATCGTGCTCTACATTGCCATCATTTTGAAAGACAACTTTGATCTCCGTATCTTTTTTCACGGTAAATTGGTTCGGTTTATACGAAAAGTCGACGGCTGTGAGGGTGATTTCTGTCGCGCGATCGCCTGCATAAAGAGCCGGGGATGGAAACGGTAATGATTGAAACCAGAAGAAGACGGCAAGCAGCAACACAGCTGGAGTGCCTGGATGATGAAAAAAGGAGGACAACTTCGTTTCTTTTTTATTGAAATCAATCAGCTTGGCTACGAGCAGCATACATACCGTATAGAGCATGACGAAAACAAACAGGAGAGGCTCTACTTTTTCACTGGGAACCATCTCTCCTAGCATGGCGCCCATCATCCCGCCCATCACACCCGATAAAATTCCTTCTACAATACTCAGGATCGACAAAGGAACTCCTAGCAGAAAACCAGACAGTCCACCAGCCAGCATTCCCCACATGGTGGATACATAAAGGTCTCCCCTGTAAACATCGCCGAGGATCAACCCACCGATCAACCCAATCATCATACTGACAGACATCGTGCTCATCATGCCTTGCATATGATCGATTCCCTGCTTTCGTCGCCATATAAACCATGTAAAGCAAACATAAGCGAAACCGACATAGATCAGGACCTGATACACCGCGCTCAAGATACCACCCCCGAGTATATTCTCCACATTGTAAAGTATGTCCTACGTCAACAAAATAGGACAAAACAACAAGAAAACCCTCTGACTACTGTCGAGAGGGCTCACACCTTTTCTAGTTCGCATACCGATTGGCAGCCTTTGCGCTCTCAAATTCCCCCTGATGATGGATACATGAAACATAGTGGTCGGATGAGATTCGCTCTAGCATAGGTTTCATATTCCGGCAGTGGTCAACCTGATGGGGGCAGCGGGCAAGAAAAGGACATCCTCGTTGGATTCCTTCATTCTGCACTTCCCCATCTACTATCAGCTCTTGCCTATGTTTGAGAAAATGATTGAGATCGGATACCACGGCTACGAGTGCGCGTGTGTAAGGGTGAGAGGGATGATACAGAATCTCATGGGTCGGTCCGATCTCGACGATATTCCCTTGATACATGACAGCTATCCGATCACACATGTAGGCAGCCGTCGACAGGTCATGGGTAATAAACAGCATCGTCAGACCCATTTCTTCTTTCAATGATTTTAATAGCTGCAAAACGCCCATTCTGACCGACACATCCAACATGGAGGTTGGCTCATCAGCCGCAACGAACTTTGGTTTTAAAATGAGCGCTCGAGCGATTGCAATTCTTTGCCGCTGTCCCCCGCTTAGCTGATGCGGATAGCGCTGCAGAAAGCTTTCGGCAGGTCTTAGCTCGATATGGTTGAGAATTTGAAGCACTTGATCCCTCTTCTTTTCAAAGGTACTCGCTTTTTGATGGGCATGGAGCGGCTCCATTAAGATTTCAAGAATCGTCATTCCCGGATTCAATGAATCGTACGGGTCCTGAAAAATCATTTGCATCTCTTGCCGAATTCCCCTCACTGCCCGGTCTCCTAATCGGCACAAGTCTTGCCCATCAAAAAGAATTTGACCGGATGATTCTTTTGTAAGCCGCATAATCATTCGGGCAGTCGTTGTTTTCCCGCACCCACTCTCCCCGATGATCCCGAGAATCTCCCCCTTTTTGATAGAGAAATTCACATTGTTTACGGCATAGACCGTCGTCTTTTTGCTGCGAAAAAACGCTCCCTGCTTCTTTTCAAAGCGTTTGACCAAATTTTGCACCCTCACCAAATCATTATTGGATTGCGACTTTTGCGGATCGGTCATGTCTTACCCTCCTACAAAACAGGATACAAAATGCCCTTCATGCACTTCTCTTAATGGTGGAGACTCTACCTTGCATTTGTCTTGCACATGCTGGCATCTCGTATGAAATCTGCACCCTATTGGCGGGTTTATGAGCAGCGGCACTGTCCCCGGAATCGAACGACATTCTTTTTCGGGGTCATTTATATCGGGAGTGGCAGCGAGCAAACCTTGTGAGTACGGGTGCCTTGGGTTCGTAATCAATTGTTCCGTTGTCCCACATTCCACAATCTTGCCCGCATACATAATGGCTATCCTTTCACAGATAGCTGTCACCATCGGCAGGTCGTGAGAGATAAGGATAATGGATAAGTCCATAGATCGTTGCAGATCTTTCAATATCGCGATGACTTGCGCTTGGGTCAACACATCCAGTCCGGTCGTCGATTCATCTGAGATGACGACCTGCGGATTACAGGCTAGCGCCATCGCTATGGCTACACGCTGTTTCATTCCTCCGCTGAATTCATGTGGGTACGACTTGCGCCTCTGCTTCGGAATCCCGACCCTTTCCAATAGCTGTTCTGTTCGTCGGATCGCTTCACCCATCGTTATTTTTTCATGTAACAAAATCGCTTCCACGATTTGATCCCCGACCGTAAATACAGGATTCAAGGCATTCATCGCGCTTTGGGGAATAACAGAAATCGATTTCCAGCGGAGCTTTTCGATCTGCTCTGCTGGCGCCTGCAACAAGTCGACTCCACCCAGCATGGCCTTCCCGCTTATGACCTTCCCCGGGTATTCGAGCAAGCCCAGAATGGACTGAATCACGGTGGACTTCCCGCAGCCAGACTCTCCAATCAGTCCGAGCATTTCCCCCTTTTCTAGGTGAAAGCTGACATTCTCAACCGCTTCTACTACACCATTTGCCGTAAAAAAGTGTGTGTGCAAATTTTCGACGACGAGAACTTTATTCATGGCTAGTCACCCTTTCCGCAGCCGGGGATTAAAAATTTGTTCCAGCGAGTAGCCAGCAAAAGCAAACCCGATGACCAACGCTGTAATTAACACACCCGGCGGCAAGATCCACCATAGCCATGCATCTGTCAGGAAAGCACTTCGCGCCTGTGCATAATACAGGGTCGTTCCCCAGCTTTTATTCAAAGGGTCGCCCAGCCCTAGAAAACTGAGGGAAGCCTCCAACAAGATGGCATTGCTTGCCGCCATGATGAATTGCGATAAGGCGATCGGTACGACTCCCGGCAAAATATGACGGAACATCACGGTAGGAACGCTGCTGCCAATTGATCGCGCGGCCTCCACGAACCCTTTCGTTTTTATCGTAAGGACCTGTGAGCGAACCACCCTAGCAGGAGATGCCCAGGTCAATACGGTAATGACGAAAATGAGATTCCAAAAGCTCGGACCGATAAACGCGGCGAGTAAAATCATCAATGGCAAAAAAGGCACAACGAGTACCAAATCTACCAGTCTCATGAAAGCAGAATCGATTTTCCCCCCGAAGTAACCGGCAACGATCCCCACAAGAGAACCAAGCAAAATAGAAAACAACGCAGCTAAAATACCGATCGTCAGCGAAATGCGCGAGCCGTATAGGAGCTCGCTAAAGATGTCTTGTCCAACGTCATTGGTTCCGAGCACATAATCTCCGCCTGGCGGAAGAAATGGCGTTGCTACACGTTCGTCTGGGTCAAAAGGTGCTAAGAGTGGTGCCCCTAGCGCAACAATGACAAATAGAAGAAGGATGATGGTACCAATCGCCCCAAGTCGGCTAGACTGAAAAATGGTCCAGTACTGCAGCCATTTGCTTTTATCCATTGTTCCTTCCCACCTTTGGATCGAGAATCGGGTATAAGATGTCCGCTAGGAAGTTGGCGATGACTACGCTCAGCGTAATGATAAGAAATGCAGCCTGTATCACCGGATAGTCCCTGCTTAAGACGGCCTCAAACATCAGCCTGCCGATGCCTGGGTAAGCAAAAACGGTTTCAATCACCGTTGCTCCTCCAAAAATATTACCGAGACTGAGCATGAATACCGTAGCTACCGGGAGTAACGCATTCCGCATGGCATGACGGTATTTGATCATTTTTTCTTTAACGCCTTTGGCTCTGGCCATCATAATGTAGTCCTCGCCCAGCACGTTCAGCATCGAATAGCGCATCGTCATATAGGTTGTCGTAACGGTGATCAATACGAGTGTCACCAACGGTAAAACGAGATGATGGGCAATGTCGGTAACTCGATCTAAGCCAGTCAAATTGCTCCATGCCGTCTGTGCCCCAAAGATAGGAAACAGACCCCATTGTGCCGCGAAAATCGCTACCAGAATCATGCCCAGCCAGAAGGACGGCATCGCGCTTAAAAACATGAAAATCGTCAAGAGACTAACATCGCTTCTTTTCCCCCACTTCCAAGCAGATATCGTCCCAAAAATGACGCCTAACAAGGTAGAAATCGCTAAATTCAATCCAGTTAACAGTAGCGTCCACGGCAACCGCTCCGAAATCAACTGCGTTATTGGCATCTTTTGTTGGTAGGAATAGCCGAAATCCATCGTCGCCATATTCCCCAAATAGATGAAGTATTGCTCCAAAAGTGATTGATTTAATCCGTGTGCCTCTAATATGGCCTCCTTCTCTTCCGTCGTCATAAGCATGATGTCTTCTCCAGCTATATACGCGAGGGGACTCCCTGGCATCAAACGAGGGAGGAGAAAGTTCAATGTCAGCATAATAAAAATAACGAAAATATATTGAGTGACCTTGCCTGTTAGAAATCGGGTCATGAGTACACCTCTTCTTTCGATAATCAACAGGAGCAAATGGTTCCCCCGCAATAACCTGGTGGAGCATGACTGCAGGGGAAGCTGTCAACATGCTTACCGTTCGTTGTTCGTTTTTCTTCTACTGAGCAAGTACCATCCACCCGCTACGACGACGATCATGATGAGAATGGTCACGATCGAGGTCGTGCCTTTTCCTGTATTCGCATTCGCTTGTTCTTGCGTGCTTGCAGGTGTTGCTGCTGGCTGTTCCGTTGTCACAGCGGCTTTTTCGCCATTGGAAACAAAGGAGAGCTTGTTGATGATGCCTTTCCCATCCTGGAATACCCACCCATCGTATTTAGCGGGATTGTACGCACTAATTTCCTCTGCATAGTACAAGGGGACGATCGGATAATCTTTGGCTACCTGCTCTTGCATCTGATTGATAATCTGTTGGCGTTTTTCCGGTTCCAATGTCTCATCGAGCTGCTCAGCCAGCTTGTCAAACGCTGCACTTTTGAATCCGCCAATATTGGTTCCCCCTTTGCCAGCTAGATCGGAGTGGAACAAATCAATCAATCTGGCAGGGAACAGCTGCATCGTAGTCGACCAGCCAAACATCGTCATGTCATAATTCCGGCCTTTGGTGACATCATATTCGGGCCAGACAAGACTAATCACGGTATCGGGGTCCATTGGTCGAACTTTCATATCAATCCCGATGGTTTTCATCCATCCCGCAATGATTTCGGCAGATCGTATGCTAGAAGGATTGTTTGATTGGACCAGATTGACGAGTTCGAGCTTGTTGCCATCTGGCGCCTCTCGTAGGCCGTCATTGTCCGTGTCTTTATACCCTGCTTGTTCAAGAATGGATTTGGCTTGTTCGACATCGGTCTTATGTACGACTGCCTTGTTGTAAGAAGAAGTAGCTGGATGAATAAAGCCGGGACTTCCTTTTGTGCCAAAACCGAGCAATACCGTATCTACCAAGTATTGCGGATCGATAGCAAGACTTATCGCTTGGCGAAATTTTTGATCGGACATCGGGAACTTTTCAGCGTTGAATTGGAGAAACGTTGTAGCAAAACCGGGGCCTCTTTCCACTTTAATAGACGGATTGCTTTCAAACTCTTTGACGAGTTCCGGCTGGACTCTGCGACTGATGACATCCAGCTGCCCTGCCTTTAATGCTGTAAACATGGCGTTAGCTTCTGCGATGATGGGGATGACTAACGTATCGATTTCCGGTTTTCCTTTAAAGTACTGCGGGTTCGCTTTCAGCTTATAAAATTGATCCTTTTTGTAATCCTCTAAAATGAAAGGGCCGCTCCCCAAGGAATTGTTAAAGTTATCAGGATCAGTCACAGAGCTCCAAATATGTTTCGGAAGAATCGGCAAATCAGCGAGAGGTTGAATGAAGAAATCTGGTTCAGGCTTCTCAAGCTCCATGATCACAGTGGTTGGGTCGGGTGTTTGAATGGTTTTCACGAGTGCAGCTGGGGTTGTAAAGCGGGATTTTTTATATTTCAACAGGTATTCGTAGGTGAATTTCACATCCTCTGAGGTCAAAGGCTTTCCATCCTGCCACAAGATTTGGTCATGCAAAATCATTTTGTATTGCTTGCCGTCTTCGGATACCGTGAATTCTTTAACCAGCCAAGGAATCGGTTTGTTGCCTTTATCGAGGATAAATAGCGGGTCGTAGAGAAGATTGACCAGCTCGAGTCCAGGAAAACCGGTATTGTATGTGTACAGATTCAAGGAGCGTTCATCCTGTGTGATCCCAAGCTTCACCTCCCTGTGATTCTCGGCACCAGCCGGAACAACGAACAATGTGGAAAACAGAGCGATGAGCAGCCATATGATCCCGACTCGATTATGCTTCATCCGACATCTCTCTCCTAGTAGTTAATCAGTTCTTTCAAATGGAAGTTCCCATCACGTTTATATGCTTCTGCTAATGCAAAATGACCATGCGTTGCCAAACCGTGATACACATGAATGGCTTGATCGAGTACCTTGTGCACGGCTCTTCCCTTTTCGTAGTCAGAGGGTAACGCGGTAAACCCAGGGACGATAGCCTCCATTGCCTTCGCATCGACTGCTTCTTCAAAATGTCGGCCACTGAACTCCATCTGACTGTGCAAGACATCCATCGCTCGATTTTTTTGTTCCCACACCGACGAAATATCAACGACACAGTTGGGATGATGCGGAGTCATGTAATAGATCGTCGGGATCGGGTGAGCTTCCAAGCCAGGCATTTCATCTAAAGCAAACTCACGGCTGGCCAATGCGATACTTTCCAAAATCAAAATCATGGCTTGTCTACGGTCTGGGTCCAAGTCGTGAAAGGAATGCTCTGGGTCCTGCGTAATGATAATATCTGGCTTCACTTCTCGGATAATCCGTACAAGCTTTTTCTTGGACTCCGGACTGACATCTACATAACCGGATTGAAAACCGGGAAAATACATCTGAACCCCCAATACCGCTGCCGCCTCTGTAACCTGCGGGCGTGATTTTTCGCTAGACAGCATGATCGAGGCGTACGATTCCCCTCCATTGTTCACGTTAATGGCAAGAGCACCGCCACACTCCACCACTTCCATGCCGTACACACCTAACAGCAACATTTTCTTGCCCATTTTTTCATCTCCCTTATCATCCTGTTTGATTGATATTTTCTGTATTATGAAAATATTCTGACTTGATGATACTATACCCCACTAACCTATATTTCGCAATAATAAAAAAGCTTCATTTCTGAAGCTTTTTATTTCATCAGCTTATTCATCGTGGTTAACAGCTCGTCAATGACTGCGCTGTCCCCTTCTTGGATACGTTCAATCACACAGGATTTCATATGCCCTTCCAAAAGGATACGTCCCACTGAATTTAAGGCAGATTGTACCGCAGCAATTTGATTCAAGACATCATCACAGTAAGTATCCTTCTCCACCATGCCTTTAATCCCGCGAATCTGTCCCTCAATCCGATTGAGTCGCGCCTGCAAGTTTTGCTTGGTTTTTTCTGAATGATGACTGTTTCGATCAGATGTATGACAAGACTGTACAACGTTCAATTCTGCACTTGACAATGAGATTCCTCCTCTAATCATCCTAGCAAACATACGCTTCGATTATAATCTAAATTTTCAAAACGTAGCAAGTTCCATATTCACATATTCATCAGGAAGACAGTCCCAATTCTTTTCGGACATTTTCCAATCCATATCGCTCAACAAACTTGAAAAACTTCTCTCTCTTTTTCCCTTGCGTCTGATACAACGTAATCATGCTTTGGACGATGGAGGATAATTGTTCTTCCTTCACCTGCTCGACCAGGAGCTCGGCTGTTTTGGCCTCCATTGTTTTCGATTGACCTCCGACGTAGATTTCAAAGGTTTCTTTTCGCTTGACGATCCCAATATCTTTTACCAACGGCTCTCCACAGGCATTCGGGCAACCCGTATAACCGACTCTCATCGTAAAAGGAACGGCCATCCCTGCAATCGTATCATTCAAATTTCTTGCTGCCTCTAGCCCTTCAATCTCTGCTCCTTTGCAAAAAGAACAGACAGACAAATTCTTCACAACAGAGCCCGTTTCGTACACGCATAAGCCTTTTTCACGCAGCGCTTTTTTGGCATCGTCAGCCTTCTCTTCATTCATCTCGACAATAAGCTGCTGAAAGATTGAAAGTTCAATTTGTGCATCCTCGCCAACGATTTGACCGATCGCCACCATATCTGTTGGTGTAAACACAGAACCGCCGACACGAATTTCTGGACTTACGGCAAACTGTACACGCTTCAAAAGGCATTCCTCCTACACTATTTGAATTTGTAACATTCAGTCAACCGAAGACTTTATGAAAGGCTGCAATTTTATAATCACAGCCTTTCCCACAACCTTTGCTTAAACGACATCGTATCCTTGATCTTCAATGGTCTCTTTCACATTTTCCAGCGAAACAACGGATTCATCAAATGTCACGCTTACCTGATTGTCAGCAAGGCTTACCGTTGCTTTGCTAACCCCGTCTACTTTTTGAAGAGCACCTTCTATGGAGATGACGCAGTGATTGCAGGACATTCCTTGTACGTTCAAAGTGACATTCATTTTACATCCTCCTTTGTTTTTGGGAAGCTTTATTTGATTTTATTTTACAATACCCCTGTAGGGTATACAATACCCAATTTACATTTTCCTGCTGTGTACCTACAAAAAAGCTCCCCTCTATAAAAGACGGGGAGTTTTTCCTTACGCTTCTTGGCTGAGATGATTTCTGGTGGGAACAAAAAACACTTGCTCCACCTCATTCGCGGATAATGGACGGCTGTAATAGTACCCTTGTATTTCCTTGCAATGATTTTCTGTCAAAATATCTAACTGATCCTTCGTTTCAATGCCTTCTGCAATTACATCCAATTTCAGATGCTTCGCCATCGAAATAATAGTGGCCACAATGGCTTTATCGTTATCATTTCGAGACAGGTCTGTTATGAAGGAGCGGTCAATCTTTAGTTTGTGGATCGGGAACTTTTTCAAATAGCTCAAAGAGCTGTAACCGGTTCCAAAATCATCCAAGCTAATTCTCGTTCCAATTTTGTTTAACTCATGCAGGATACTGATCGATACTGCCGGGTCCATCATCATGCTCTCTGTGATTTCCAGTTCCAAAAAGTGTGGGCCAAGCTTAGTTTCCTCGAGGATATTTTTGATGTACTGGACTAGGTTCCGTTGGTGGAATTGATGGGAGGACAAATTGACGGAGACGGGTATCAACGGTCCCCCTCTATCATGCCACTGCTTCATTTGTCTGCACGCTTCGCGAAGCACCCACGTACCAATCTCATAGATCAGCCCTGTCTCTTCCGCAATAGGGATAAACACTCCTGGTGAAAGCATCCCTTTGGTCGGATGATTCCACCTGACGAGCGCCTCGACTCCGATCATGCGATTACTTTCCGCATGAAATTGAGGTTGGTAGTACACTACCAGCTCATTACGTTCAATTGCTTTTCTGAGATCACTTTCTATCTCAATATTTTCCAGCAATTGCACATCAAACTCGGGCGTATAGAACAGGTGACCATTTTTCCCCTGTTTTTTCACCTCGTACATGGCCGTATCCGCTTTTTTGAGCAGCGCGACAGCATCCGTTCCGTGGTCTGGGAATATCGCTGTTCCAATACTTGCTGATATGTAAAATTCACTGTCTTTTAGCGAGAATGGCTGTTTCAACGCTTCAATGATCTTATCCGCTAAACTCGCCGCTTCCCTACGGTCCGCTCGTGTTTTGCAGAGGATGGTAAATTCATCTCCACCCATACGAGCAATTGTTGCATGGTACCCTTCCGCACTCTTTACGATTCTGTCGCTGACCCCCTGCAAAAAGATATCGCCGTAGGAGTGACCCAAGGAATCATTGATCATTTTGAAACGATCGATGTCGAGAACCATGACAGCAAAGCTGGTTGAATCTTGGCTGCTTTTTTCAATAGATTGATGGAGGACTTGATTAAACTTTCTTCGATTCGGTAAGTCGGTCAGCTCATCGTGATAAGCCAAATACCTAATTTTTTCTTTCACGCGATTCTCTTCGGTAATATCCTTCACAATGATGTGATTCCCAACAACTTCTCCCTCAATTTCAACCGGGACATTGAGTACACTCAGCTCTACGCGATTTCCGTTCGGATGAAAGATGGCCGTCTCAAAATTATTACGATTGGGCTGAAAAGACTGGGCAAAAGAATCTTTGGTGATGTCCCTTTTCTCCTCAACTATATGCATGCCAATTTTCGATACATGTTGATGGATGAATTCTTCCTCCCGTAGTCCACCAATCTTCGTGACAGCTGGGTTCATTTGGATAATACATCCACCTGTATCTAAGGAAATAATGCCGTACTCATTATTTTTATAAAGGGAACGATACCAGCTTTCACTTTCCTGAATGACCGTATCTTTTTGCGAGAGTCGTTTGTTAATAAACAAGCCGAACAATGTAATGCCCATCAGTAAAAAGGTGGCCAAGACAATGATATAGGCCAAGGTCTCCGGTTCGATCTGCGTTTCTATCTCTGTTGTCGGCACTTCCGTTACGTAGAAATGCGCTGCAACCATCCCGGTGTAATGCATACCCGCGATTGCAGCTCCCATAATGAGTGAGCTGCCCAATTTATATAAATATGCGTATTTCGATTGATCACGGCGAAAGTAAAACAAGAGCCAAAGTGCCGCTGCCGAAGCAGTCGCTGCAATGATAATGGATAAAATAACGATCCACATATCGTATGTAATTTCGATAATCATCGCGGCCATTCCCACGTAGTGCATCCCAGATATTCCAGCAGCCATAAGAATTCCCGCGATACCTAGCTGTCTTGCATTGAGGTTGCTTTTCGTGACGGTAAACAACGCTATGCTTGAGACAAAAATGGCAAGAATAACAGATAGGATGACATACTCCATGTCATAAAGAACCTTAATTGGGAGGGTAAGTGCCAGCATTCCGACAAAATGCATGGACCATATTCCGAGCCCCATCGTTGTGGCACCAAATATCAACCAGAGTAGCTGATGCTTCCCCTTACTTGTACTCACTCTGGCTGCCAGGTTGAGAGCAGAAAAAGAAGCTGCAACCGCGATTAAATAAGAGAGTATCACAAGGAAACTGTCGTACGTCCCATGTATCTGATGATCCACGCTCCTTCACCGCCTTCCTTTTGTAAAATCTCGATGGTCTCACTTAAACCATGCTGCCTGATTCACCATAACGATTTACCTGCAAGAAGGAATCGATTTCTTTCGTAGGCAGCGGTTTACTGTAGAAGTACCCTTGGACTTCATTGCACATTTGTTCCTTTAGAAAATCAACATGTTCTTGTGTTTCTACACCCTCTGCAATAACAGCAATTTTCATGTTGTGTGCCATATCGATGATCGTTTTAATAATCGCTTGATTCCGTGGATTCAAATTCCGGACAAAGGATTGGTCGATTTTTAGCCGATCAATCGGAAATTGACTTAGATAGCTCAATGAACTGTAGCCCGTCCCGAAATCATCGATACTGATGCTAATCCCGAGACCTTTCAAACGATTCAAAATCCGAATTGTATAATCTACATTTAGCGCCATGCTTTCCGTGATTTCCAGCTCCAAGTATTGCGGAGATAAGCCCGTCTCTTCAAGGATCGAGGTAATCATCTCAATGAGATTGTTTTGCATAAATTGGCGTAAGGATATATTCACCGCAACCGCCAGCTGAGTAAAGCCTGTTTCCTGCCATACTTTTATCTGTTGGCATGCCGTTCGCATTACCCATTCTCCAAGCGGTACGATTAAGCCTGTTTCTTCTGCGATCGGGATAAATTGAATAGGTGGAATGAGACCAAGGTCTGGATGTTCCCAACGAATCAACGCCTCCATACCGATAATCTGGCCCGTCTGTAAATGAATCTTCGGTTGGTAGTGCAGCGTAAATTGTTTCTCATCCAAAGCTTTTCGCAGCTCTCTTTCAAGCTGTAGCTTTTTGGCTAAAATCTGATGTAGCTCCTCCGAGAAAAATTGATAATTGTTTTTCCCTTGCTCTTTTGCCAAATACATGGCAGCGTCTGCATGCTTCAATAGCGCTTCAATATCGTCTCCATCTTCCGGATACATGCTGATGCCGATACTTGGTGTGATAAAGATTTCGATATGGTCTAACGTAATCGATTCGGACATGCTCGTGATGATTCGCTGCGCAATTTCACCAACTTCTTTGTGTGTGACACCTGTGAGAAAGATGGCGAACTCATCTCCGCCTAGTCGAGAAACAGAATCCCCTTTTCGCAAACACCCGATGAGACGATTGGCTACTGCTTGTAAAAGGACATCCCCTATGGAGTGACCCAGCGTATCATTAATGTTTTTAAATCGATCCAAATCGATGAACATGACGCCGATGTTTTCATCTTTTTGTTTTGCTTTGACCATCGCCTCTGCCAGCTTTTCATGAAAAAGCGTTCGATTAGGCAGGTTGGTTAAGGAATCGTAATGGGCCATGTAGCGAATCGTTTCTTCCGCCTTTTTTCTCTCGGTGATATCAATCATGGAGCCTACCATCTCCACGATCTCCCCATTTTCCTCAATAGGTGACAACGTAATGTAAAAGTCATTTCCGGATAGTTTCAGTTCGAAGGTAACGGGCTCGCCAGCAAACGCTCTGCGAAAATAGCTTTCCATATGCTCTGCTACCTCATAAGGAAAGATTTCATACGACGTTTTTCTCAGCATCCTCTCAGACGTTAGCCCGAGCTCTTCCGCCATTTTCCCTTCACACAAGGTATAGGTGATGTTCCCTTTCGGATCTGTCACGATCTTGAACACACAGTTTTGCAAGTTTTGGACCGTCCTGCGAAAATCGTTCTGCAACGCTTCTGCCAAAGCTGCCTCTGCTTCAATGCGGTCGGTAATATCCGTACGGATTGAAACATATTGATACGGAACTCCCCGGTCGTCTAGAAATGGCACGATGGTCGTATTCATCCAGTATTCATTGCCGTCTTTGGCGCGATTCTTCACTTCGCCCTTCCAAACACGTCCTTGCTTGATCGTTTCCCACATCAATTTAAAAAACGACTTGGAATGATAGCGAGAGTTAATGACCCGATGTGTATTTCCAACTAATTCATCCACTTCGTATCTGGAGATTTCACAAAACTTGTCATTTACATAGGTAATGACGCCTTTGTCGTCTGTAATCGCTACAATCGAAGATTCATCCAGTGCATTTTTGATATCGTGCAAGTCCTTCATCGTCTTTGATAGAGACTCTTCCATCTGCTTGCGTTTCGTGATGTCCGTCCCGATTGCCACGTACTGATAAAGGAATCCACTGTCGTTCATGAATGGCACTAGCGTCATGCTAAGCCAATATTCCGTACCGTCCTTTGCCCGATTTTTCATCTCGCCTTTCCATACTTTTCCTCGGCTGATGGTCTCCCATAGAGATTTAAAATAGTCTCGCGGATGGAAACCGGAATCGACGATGTTATGGTTTTCTCCGATTAATTCCTCTCTACTAAACTTGGATATTTCGCAGAAGTTGTGATTGACGTAGGTGATGATTCCTTTTTCATCTGTGATCGAAATAACAGATGACTCTTCCAATGCAGATAATGCATACTTTACATCTCTGATTTGATTAAACACATGGCACCCCCGCCTATTCTCGCCTTACAATTGAAACTTACGGATGGAATGCTGCAGCTCTTCTGCCATTTCGGCGAGTGTACTGGAAGCGGTTGTAATCTGTTCCATAGAAGCTGTTTGTTCTTGTACAGAAGCAACTACGCTTTGTGTGTTTTCCGCTGCCATCCTTGAAACATGCGCAATTCCCTCTATAAATTCCACTACGGAAACAGTTCCGTTACTGGCTTCATTGATTTGTCCTGACATTTCTTGTGTTCTTTTTGAGACTTCGTCTACTACCCCCAAGATTTTGTAGAAGGCAACTCCAGCTTGTTCGATCATGATGACTCCTTCTTTAACAGCTACGTCCCCTTGATTCATGACGTGAATCGCCTTTTCCGTATCTCTTTGAATATCTCCGATGATGGAAGCGATCTGCGAAGCTGCTTGCGCGGATTGTTCTGCTAATTTGCGAACTTCATCTGCTACGACTGCGAATCCTCTTCCCTGTTCCCCCGCTCTCGCCGCTTCAATCGCTGCGTTTAACGCCAATAAATTCGTTTGACTCGCGATTTCCGTAATAATCGAAATGATGGAACCAACTTCTTTTGATTTTTCACCGAGCATATTGACCACTTCGGTAGAAGAGCTCACTCTTTGATTAATCTCATTCATTTGTTCGATTGATTTGGCAACCACTTCATTGCCTTCGGTTGCTGTTTTGTTCGCTTCAACGGATGAGCTGATCGCATGATCCATGCTCATTGATACTTGCTGCATGACTTGCGAGATGCTCACGGCAATCTGTGTGGCATTCTCCGCATCATTTACTTGCTGTTCAGCACCTGCTGCAATATCTTGGATCGATTGGGATACGTTCTCTGCTGTCTGGCGTGTTAATTCGGAGCTGGCTGTCAATTCCTCGGAGGAGGCGGCTACTTGTTGTGAATGGAAGGAGACTCGTACTAATAAATCTTGCAGATTGTGCTTCATTTGGGAAAAATGGCGGGCTAGTTCACCGATTTCGTCGCGATTCTTGATTTGAATATCTGCTGAGGCCAAGTTCCCTGCAGCAATTTGTTCTGCTGCATGCGTGATCAGTAAAACGGGACGAGAAATGGCACGTCCAATCATGAGGGCAATACCTACTCCTGTGAGAAGAGCAAGTAAGCTAAGCAAGATAACAAGGAGCTTCGTAGATTGAATATTGCTATCCAGCTCGGCAATATCTTGTTCCAACAGTTTCTGTTCGAGAGCAACAAATTCTTGGGCTTTTTGTATAAACAATTCGCCGACTGGCGTACATTCATCTCTGACCAAGCGCGTGTACTCTTCTACTTTGTTTTGTTGCTTTAACGCTACAACCCGCTCAATAATTTCCTCGTGTTGGGCATGCAGCTCATTCATCTCTGTTACAAGTTTTTCCCCTTCAGCATTCATACCCATTTTGGATAGTTCGGAAGTAAGCTCTTTATAACTGTCATTTGCCTTCGTATACCCCGTCAGATAACTGTCATCGCCTACAATGACGTATCCTCGTGCATACTTTTGTCGTTCACTGACACTTGCAATAATGTCCTTGGATAGCATCTCCTTGTTAATTCGGTCTTCTATCATTGTCCGATAACGAGAATCGATGGATGCAATCTGAGAATAACCAATGCCTGCGACTGCCACTAAAAGTAATAACACTGCCAAAAATCCTAAAAAAAGCTTTTTCCTTACCGTCAACTTCATAATAGTTGTTTCCTCCATCGAAATTCTACGAATTATTCCTGCATTCTGTGAAATATGTAAGTTATTTAATAATCCCTTTCTCTTATGTAACGGCATTTTCTATAGGTCTTTTGAACTTTTTTATCATACAACATCGTTCTGTAACATTTATAGAATTCTTTTCGACAATGAAAAAGCCCCGACTGCCAAGGCGGACGAGGCTTGCATATACATTTATGCGGCTACTTTTTCTTGCATGGCTATCGTTTTGGCGCCCGAAAACCTGCTTGCTGCGCTTCTTCCTCCGTCGCAAACCACACCTCCGCTTTTGTTTGCTCGTAGCTAGCGGAGCCTGAAACGTGATAGATTTTCTCGCCTTTGCTGTTGATATTGCCCTTGATGGTTTTGCCTTCAGGTGGCGCGGTGACAGCCGCCGTATTGTCCTTGGACTGTTTTTGGGGCTTGGCTTTTTCCTTAGGAGCCTCTGCCTGCTGCCCTTCTAAAGCCCACAGCCCGCGATTCTGCTCCCGTGCTTCCCTCTCCGCTGCCAGGAACAGATCTGCTTGAGCTACATTCGGTGGGATCGTCATGATCCGGGCGTAGCCATCACGAACGAGCTTTTCATTGACAAAGGTGCCGTCTTCCAAATATACGTAAGCAAGCAAACGCTTGTACTTGTCATAAGGCTCGACATCGAACTTCAGCTTGACCTTTTTGCCAGTTAAAAGCTCCTTGGAGTAATTGCTCGCTTCTTTTCCATACGGTTCGACCGGATGGTTGGGTTTTACTGTCTCTGGGGTATCTACGCCAATCATACGGACTTTTTCCCCGCTGTCCAACTCGAATGTATCGCCATCAACCACTCGTTTGATCACAGCATCTATCTCGCCGTTAGCTTCTGGCTGACCGGACGCTCCACATGCCGATAGCAAAAGAACCAGTGCGAGCAGAAATACGGTTAATTGTTTCATAGACTTCCTTCTCCTCTTCTACGTTGCATTGTTTTCCAGCGTAGTGGATTTGCCAACCCAGGTCAATAGGATAGAAAAGCAGTCCGTTTTTTCCTAACGAAAAAAACGACCTTCACGCAAAGGTCGTTTTGTCTATACGTCCAGATTTTAGTCACGATCGGCGCTAAACAAGAACAACAGGACGACCACGACAATAATAATCCATATAAATTCCTCGTTTTCGCGATCAAAAAAACCGTCAAACAGACCCATGGCGGAGTCCTCCTTTCCTTCTCGCTACAGCCTATGCAAAAGGCTAGACGCGTGCCAGTAGTTGGAAGAGCCCAAAAGTAAAATGCGTGTTCAAAAGTCGACTTTTTGAAAAAACGTTTCGGGAATGAATTACTTACAAGTAGACAAGATCAAATGCGTATAGGTACCTAGCTGTTTTCCTTCATTCGTAAAACCAAGATTGGCAAGCTCCTGTAGCAATCGGGAGCGATCGGCATAACAGCGGTCCTGAATATCTGCTATCACTCTCGTATGACCTGCCTCCCTTAGGGTATCAAGATGAGCTTGTCTATGCGCCTGATCCTCAAACATTAAATCGGCAATGACCAACCGTCCCCCTGGTTTTAACACGCGGCGACATTCCGCCAAGGCAAGCTGCTTCTGATCATCCGTCAAATGGTGCAAGGCGTAACTCGTAGCCACAAAGTCAAATCGATTTTCTAAAAATGGAAATGCGAAAAAGGTTCCCAGCTTCGTCTCGACCTCTGGGTGTTTCGCTCTGCATTGCTTCAGCATTTGCGGAGATTGGTCGAACCCGCTCATCCTGGCTCCTTTTTTCACGAGACGCCCTGCGAGGTTTCCTGTACCCGTTCCGGCATCCAGACCGCACTCTCCTGATTTAACCGCAACAGTCGCAACAACCTCATCCAGCACGTTTTCGTATGATTCATGACCATTCCCGCCATGTACCCATTCGTCATAGCGGTCCGCCCATTCATTAAAATTCCATCGATCCACCCAGTTATCCCGTGTCTGCTTCAATCGCTTGTTCGCTTCTGCCAATGTAAACAGCTCGCCTGGATCAATCGATTCTCTACCCTTTATCCGTTCAATCATCGCTTCTGTCGTTTGGATGACTTTGCTCATTTCTACCCATCTTGTATACATAAACGAACGCTGCAGCTCTAAATAATGGAGAAGACTGCCTTCCTGATCTTTCATTTGAATCAGGAGCTCCCGAATGTCTTCTACCGCCATCCCGACCTCGCGCAGTGTCATGATGGTTTGCAGCCTCCAGACATCTTCCTCTGTGAACTGGCGATACCCGGACGCATCTGCTTTCGATGGCTTGATCAGCCCTTTTTCTTCATAATATCGAATCGCACGCGGAGTTATTTGCAAGCGATGGGCCATGTCTTTGATTTGCATGGAACTCTCTCCCTGTATCATTCTTTTTCTATCATAAACCTTGACGCAGCGTGAATGTACAGAACGAATGAAAAAAAGCTGCCGGATTCTTTCCGACAGCTCGTTTCTATCATATTAATGTGTCGCCGGCTCAGAAATTTGCTGGAGAGCGTCACTCGCCTCATCGTGGTGAACTTGACGAACAGCCATATCTGCCAACGCCACAATTCCGACCAGCTTGCCTTTCTCGACAACAGGCAATCGACGAATTTGATGCTGGGCCATGATCCTGGCCGCTTCATCGACAGTCGTTCCTGGTTGCCCAAGAATAATGTCCCGTGTCATGACCACCTCGGTGGCAGTCGATCCCTCATGCTTTTCAGCCAAACCGCGAATGACGATATCGCGGTCCGTAATGATCCCGATCACATCCTCTTTTTCATCCACAACCGGAATGACCCCTACATTCCAATCGCGCATTTTGCAAGCCACTTCATACACATTATCCTTAAGCGTCACAGTAGCGACATCTTTTGTCATAATTTCGCGCAATGTGCGATTTTCCAGCTTCGCCATTTCATTCTCCTCCTTTTGCTAATCAACGATTGTAGTTTGTCCTCTCCTCTATCGTTTCATGCGCAAGAAAGAGTATGATATATTGCGCTTCTTCCAAAAACAGACTATGATTAATAAGTGAATATCTCACCCATTTTTAGGAGGAAAAAGAATGGTCATTAAGGACACGGGAATTGGCACGAAAGAAGTCTTTTTCGCCGATCTGGAGCACTACATGAGCGAACTCGGCTTTGATCGCGGCGCTTGGGATTACAAGCATGCTACATACGATTATAAAATCCATGATAAAGGCAATGTCTTCTACCTGCGTATCGAAGCGAACGTATCAGAAGGCAAACTTGAGGATTCGCACTCCGTACTGAAGCTCGAAGATCCTTATATGGGCAAACATCTTTTCCCACACGGTCTGGATTACGATTACCCAATGCCAGACTCCGTTGTAAAAACAGCGAAATTGAAGCTGCAAATGCTGGGCGAAAAGCTGTCCTCACACTAAAAAATGAAATGGCACGGTGTACAGAGAGGAATCCCCTCTCTGTTTCACGTAGAGGGGGGGTATTTTTATGAAGACGAGGGGCGTTCCCGACTTCTTGCTCCTGTTTTTGACCGCCCTACTTGTTGGGTTTGGCATAACCATGGTGCTCAGCTCCAGCTCTATTTTCGCATTGACCAGTTTTACAAGTGGCGGCTGTGATTATTGTGGCGGAGATGAGCTTTATTTCGTGAAACGTCAATCGGTTTTCTTGCTGGTCGGTGTCGTTGGGATGCTGGTGGCCATGAACATTCCCTTCTCCTTTTATAAGAGAAATTTCTTATTGATTGCGCTCGTCAGCTTCTTTTCTTTGCTCCTGGTTCTTATTCCAGGTATTGGTAAGCAAGTTAACGGAGCTCGATCGTGGTTTGAAATCGGTTCTGCAACCATTCAGCCTGCGGAGTTTGCCAAGCTTGGCCTTATTCTGTACTTGGCAGCGATCATCTCCAAAAAAGGAAACGGGATACAAAAGCTGAAATCCGGTTTGATGCCCCCACTGATGGTAACGGGGATGTTTTTTATGCTAATTGTAGTCCAACCCGACCTTGGTTCTGCCGCCATCTTGCTCGGATGCGCTTTGATTGTCATGATCTGCGGTGGGGCCAAAATCCGCCAATTGATCGGTCTCGGTGCACCGGCTGTGACTGTTGCCCTATTGGTATACATCACAGCAAAGCCCCATGCCTTAAATCGGATTTACTCTTATCTCAATCCGTGGAGTGATATGGACGGCACTGGCTACAACATCATTCAATCCTGGATTGCAATTGCACATGGCGGTCTGACTGGGACAGGCTTTGGAAAAAGCATTCAAAAGTATTTGTATCTGCCGGAGAGGCATACCGATTTTATTTTCTCGATCATGACAGAAGAGCTTGGTTTTATCGGCGCCTCTGTGTTCCTCTTGATCTATTTGCTTTTCCTGCTGCGCGGCATCCATATTTGTCTGCGCGTAAAAGACACCTTTGCCAGTCTGGCAGGAATCGGTGTTGTCAGCATGTTCGCCATTCAGGCGATCCTAAACATTGGCGGAGTAACGGGTTTGATTCCACTGACAGGTGTACCACTGCCGTTTATCAGTTATGGTGGTTCCTCTTTACTTGTATGTCTGCTCGCCACTGGCTTTTTACTCAGTATATCGCGGGAAGTCAGTCGCCAGAAGGTAGAAGAGCAATTACAAAAACAGCCATATGCCATGTAAGAAACAAATATAAGGGATACCGGATGCGTCCAGTATCCCTTTTTTCTTACTCATTTCGAAGGAGTTCGATTGTTTCCACCCGTACATTCACGGCTTCCACATAAAGACCTGTCAATGTTTCCACCGCTTCTTTTATTTTTTCCTGTAGGACGTGACAGACGTGATGGATCTGCGCCCCATAACGGACGGATACACGCATGTCAATGGTGACTCTGTCTTCTATTACGGAAACGGTAATGCCTTTCGCGCCGCCATTCAGCTTTTTCGCCAAATCTTGATAGATTCCGCCTGAACGAACTGTGACTTCCAACACTTCTTCTACAGCAACCCCAGCAATGATCGCGATCACCTGATCTGCTACTCTGATTTCGCCAAGTCCATCAGCCATCAGGACGCCCTCCTCTTCGCCCGTTTCGTACTTCTCCCACTGGTTTCATTTGCCTTTTCTTTCATTATAAACAAATCATGCTTGGGCTTGGAAGGAAATTTGTTTTTTTCTCTCCGTTAGTGTCGGAGATGTGCAATGAATGTCAACGAGTGTCAACTGATCTGCAGCAAGCGCCTCCCGCAATACCGACTCCAAGGTATGTACCTCTTTGACGACCTTGCCACTGATTCCGCAAGCATTCGCCAATTGTTGAAAATCTGGATTACGCAATTTCACTCCAAAAGGGATCAAGCCCGCCTGACTCATTTTGACCTCTTCCAATCCTAATGTCCCATTGTTCACCACGAGAATCACAATCGGAAGTTGGAGCTCGGCCGCTGTCATAAGTTCTGCCAGATTCATTTGCAATCCCCCATCCCCAGCGACGCAGACGACCTGTTTCTCAGGATAGGTGAGCTTTGCAGCCACAGCCGCAGGCAACCCAAATCCCATCGTCCGCCACTTCCCTGAAAAGAGTGGGGTCTGTTTTTTCCCACGGAACGCACGATTAAACCAGATCGTGTGCTCACCCGTATCTAGGACGATAATCGCATCTTCATTGACCACTCCCCCAAGCGTATGCATCAAGGTTTGTGGTTTTACTTGCTCACTCACTTGTTGAATGACTGCTTGCTCTGTCTCCTCGCCAAACTCTCCATGCCACCGCTTGATCTGTTCCTGCCACGCATCGTCCTGTCTGCGTGATTGCAAGCGTCTCATCCAGATCGGCAGAACATCGTCCAATTCAGCCGTGACAGACTGGAGGTAGGGATGTGCATGTATCGATCCAGGCTGATGATCTACTTGAATGACGGACAGTTTCTTTGGCAAAAAAGCGCGAGGGAACCAGCTCGCTCCCAAAATCAGCAACAAATCTGCTTCCGCTAAGGCATGTAAAGTTGTTTCGCTGCCCCCTTCTCCCCATCCGCCGATCACCAGTGGATGAGATTCATCTACCGCCCCTTTTGCTCCGAGCGACAGCAACACGCCTGCCCCTAGCTGTTCCGCTAGCTTCACACACGAATCCGCCAACTTGCGGGCACCGATACCAAGCAGTATGAGAGGCTTTTGCGCTTTCGCAACCTGCTCGCAAGCGAGCTCGATCTCCATTCGATCAGGATAAATGGCATGTGGAATGCGTGGAAGTGCTGGAAGGACTGCATCTGAAGTCGATTGCGTAAAGACGTCCTTGCAAATGGAGAGATGTGTCACTCCTTTTTGCTGCATAGCTGTGACAAATGCTTTGTGCAAAACACTTTGGATGGCATCTGGATGCGTAATCGTCGTCGAATAAAAACTGATGGGCCGTATCATGTCTTCTTGTGAGATAAACTGCTTGTACGCGCCACCCAGCTTGTATGTCTCCACTTGTCCTGTAATTGCAATGACAGGTGCGCGATCTGTATGCGCATCTGCAAGTCCATTCAGCAAATTCACGAAACCCGGCCCCATCGTCGCGGTACAAACAGCCGGAATTCCCGTCAGTTTTGCTTCCGCACTTGCCATCATAGCCGCAGCAGATTCATGCTTGCAGGCAATATATTGAATGTCGGATTGCTTCGCGATCTGATCCAGCCAGGCAAAGATACCGTCACCTGCCACCCCGTATATTCGTTTTACTCCCCATCTGATCAATTGTTCCGTCAAAAATTGCGCGACCTGCATCAAAATCTTCCCCTTCCAGAACTAAAGTGGAAATACATTACTCGTAGTCTACGCATTCTCCAGTATTTTACTAAGGCCAAAATGACGGAAGTTGGAGAACCTAACAATAATCAACTGATATTCAAATCCATACCCGAAGGAGGGTAAGAAATGAAACAGCCTGTCAAATGGCTGCTAGCTGTAGTAGTATTCGCACTTCTGGTTACGACTGCGGTTATGGTATCTCCGTTGCGCTCAGATGCATTCAGTAAGCAGATTGTCAAAGTAGGGGCAGAAGGCTCAGACGTGCGTGAAATGCAGTATCGTTTGAAGCACCTTGGATTTTATACGGGAAAAGTAGACGGCGTATTCGGGTGGCGTTCATATTGGGCGTTGCGTAACTTTCAGTATGAGTTTGGTATGACCGTAGATGGTGTCCTCGGCTCGCAAACGAAAGTAAAGCTGTACAACGCAACGAAAAATTATAAGCCTACTGCTTCTGATCTCGGGGTTCCACAAACCGCAACTCCTGCACCGTCGAAGCCTACTACGCCTTCTAAACCTACGTATCACGCAGCGGGAGTATCAGAGAACGACCTGCGCTTGATGGCGAATGCCGTGTACGGAGAATCGCGTGGAGAGCCTTATATTGGCCAAGTAGCAGTTGCTGCTGTTATTCTGAACCGGACGAAGAACGCATCCTTTCCCAATACACCAGCGGGCGTTATCTTCGAACCTCGTGCCTTTACAGCTGTTGCGGATGGTCAGATTTGGCTGGCACCGAACGAGCAGGCAAAAAAAGCAGTGAATGATGCGCTTAAAGGTTGGGACCCAACAGACGGTGCCATTTATTATTTCAACCCGGATACAGCTACATCCGGTTGGATTTGGAGCCGCCCTCAAATCAAAAAGATCGGCAGACACATTTTTTGCCGCTAGCATTCCATAAAAAACAGGCACAACAGTCGTAAGCTGCGTGCCTGTTTTCCTTTTTCGCGTTTCATTTCGAACGTTGTGATTGCATGTGCTGGGCCATTTTGACAAAACGCTCTTCCGGTTCTGTGGTCCCGCAAACTCCACATTGTATCATATAGTTCTCACCTTTGTACGGCTGGTGAAACATATCGAGCTGTTCTTGATGGAGTTCCGCTACGACTTCGCCTGACTGTGGGTCCAGTCTAATATAGCGAGGGGTCTGCTCGATGACAGTGAACCTCATCCGATTCGATTTACATGTCGGGCACAACAAAGGCTGGGTCATAAAAAACACCTCACTTTTCTTGTTTATGGTTAGTTTTGTCCAGAACAGGAACTCTATACCTATGAGGTTTTAGGGATGAGTAAAAACTACTGAGGTGATGATATGAACTTGAGACTCTTTTTCTCATTAGTAGGCGGAAGCATGCTGTTAGCTCTTTACGCCCACTATTTTTCTGGAAATGAAATGCTCCAATTCGTCACGTCTTCACTTGCCATCATTTTTTTGGCGGCTTGGCTCGGAAAATCGACAGAGAGCGTCGCCCATTATGCTGGGGACCGAATCGGCGGCTTTCTTAACGCTACCTTCGGAAATGCCGCAGAACTCATTATTGCTTTTTTCCTGGTGAAAGAAGGCTTGTTCGATATGGTCAAGGCCTCTATTACGGGTGCAATCATCGGAAATATGCTGTTGGTTCTTGGCTTGAGCACGTTTCTGGGCGGTCTAAAATACAAAGAACAAACCTTTAATAGCAGACTGGCAAGTCACAATGCTTCCCTGATGACACTCGCGATCGTCGCTTTGTTCATACCGGCAGTCTTCATGTTCGATCTGCCTATGATCAAGGTGGAGATCATCAGCATCGTCATCGCCAGCCTGCTCATCATTGCCTACATTTTGTGGCTTATCTTCTCGATGATTACCCACAGCGATTTTTTATCGGATATCGAGCCGCAAGAAAGTGATGCGGTATGGTCAAAGGGTGTCTCTCTCTTAATGCTTGCTGTCTCCACTTTTTTCGTGGCCGTTGTCTCGGAATGGCTGGTAGAGGGTGTACAGCATGTCTCCGAATCGTTAGGGTGGTCGGAGTTATTCGTCGGTGCTTTTGTCATTGCGATCATCGGGAATGCCGCAGAGCACAGCGCTGCCTTGCTTTTGGCACTAAAAGGTCGCATCGGTGCAGCAGTCGAGATCGCGATCGGCTCCAGCCTGCAGATTGCCTTGTTCGTAGCCCCTACTCTCGTCATCATCAGTCTTTTGCTAGGAAATCCTATGGACATTGTGTTCACTACCTTTGAATTGGCTGCGATCGGAGTTGCTACCTTTATTACGATTTCCATCACACGGGATGGCGCTACGAACTGGTTTGAAGGTGTACTTCTGTTGACGGTGTATATTATTTTGGGTACGGTCTTTTTCTTCGCGTAGGGCGCAGGAATAAAACAAAGGCTCCGCCATCCTCTGTGGCGAAGCCTTTCGTTGTTTTACCAGATACCCAGCATTTGCAGGAAAACTGCCAGAATCGCGATAGGTGCTACATATTTAATCAGGAGAAGCCAAATGACAAACAAGCGTTTGCCCAGAGAAGTATGCGCCCCCAGCTCGTTTATCAAGGTCTCGCGCTTCATTTTCAAAGGAACGAAGATCGAAATGAGCAGCGCTCCAAGCGGCATCAAGATATTGCTGACCAAAAAGTCCATCGCATCGAAAATAGACTTGCCGAACAGCGTAACCTCGCTCCATACGCCGAATGACAAAGCCGATGGTACACCGACGATAAAAATCAACAGACCAATCATCCAGGCGAGACGTTTGCGTTTCTTTTCGTCTCCTTTTGCAAGAGAAGCAACGATAATTTCTAGCATGGAAAAAGCCGAAGTCAATGTAGCGAAAAGGAAAAGCGCCAAAAAGATTAACAGAAAAATGCTACCGAAGGCAATTTGTTCAAACACGGAAGGCAGTACGATAAACAGTAATCCCGGCCCCGCTGTTGGTTCTACTCCAAGGGAGAAGACTGCTGGGAAAATCGCCAAACCGGCAAACAGCGATACGAGCAGATTCAAACTGACAATCGATCCAGCAGAACGAACCAGACTTTCGTTTTTGGCAAGATACGAGCTGTACGTAACCATGACGGACACCCCGACGCTCAGCGCGAAAAAGGATTGACCCAATGCGTACAGGATCGATTCAGCACTCAGCTTGGAAAAATCAGGACGCAGAAAGAAGGAAACCCCATCCATCGCCCCATCCAACGTCAAGGAACGAACCATCAATACCATAAATAAAAGGAACAAACCAGGCATCATGTACTTGTTAGCGGACTCAATTCCACTCTGTACGCCTCTCGCTACTACCCACGCAGTAATGAGCATGAAAACCAGCTGGGCGACTACTGCACTAACAGGATCACCGATGACGTCACCAAACACTTTGTCATAAGCTGGCCCTTGCAATTGACCAGTAAACCCGCGAAGAAGATAACTAAGAATCCAACCTCCCACCACACTGTAAAAGGACAAGAGCAAGAAGCAAGTGATCACACCAAGGCGACCGATCCAATGCCAGAGTGAGCCAGGCGCAATGGTTTTATACGCACTGATCGCCTCTTTTTGTGTACTGCGTCCGATTGTGAATTCTCCTAGCAACAACGGAAGACCAATTACTAGCGTAAAGATGATGAATAGCAGAAAGAATGCTCCACCACCGCTCGTTCCAACCATATAAGGAAATTTCCAAATGGCCCCCAGTCCAATCGCCGAGCCTGCCGCTGCCAAGATGAAGCCGAGCCTGCTCGTCCATTGTTCGGCTTGTTTCATAGTTTTCACCCTCCAAAGATATTCTTTTTATGCTCAAAAATGGATACAAAAAAACCCGCCCCAAAAAGGGACGAGTTACTTATTTCTCGCGGTACCACCCTACTTAGACATCCCCTATTGGCGATGCCTCGCTTCGTCATTGATAACGGGTATGACCCGGACTCTCCTACTGGCGGCGCCTGCGTTCAGAGGTCAGCTCAAGAGTGAATTCAACGGGGCTTACATCAGGCTGCTCTCAGTCTATGGCAGCCTTCCCTGTCATGCAGCAGGTCCGTTTACTAGTCTCTTTCCTCGCTTGTTTCTATGATTCGGTTGTTGGGCGTCTTGCGAAAATAAAAAAAACCCGTCCAAAAAAGGGACGAGTTATTCGCGGTACCACCCTGATTAAGTGCACGGGATACAGATTCCCTACGCACTTCTCTCCATCATTGATAACGGGAATGACCCGATTCCTCCTACTAGGCAAATGCCATTGAGAGGGCTGCTCAGGAGGGAATTCTACGGGGCGCGCTTCAAAGCTGCTTTCAGTCTAAGGCAGCTTCTCCCTGACAAGCGGTGATTCCGCATACTAGTCTCCGTCATTGCATTTCAAAATTAATAAAAAATTATAGAGTTTAATTTAATATAAATATACGAAATAGGCAAGTGTTTTTTCTTTCAACAAAATGAAAAGCGAGGATAATCGCCGCTCTCCTCGCCTTACTTTTGATTAAACAGTTCATGAAGATGGGCCAATTTACGTTCCAATGACCCCATAATTTCTCGACCAATGTCTTCGCTAATCAGTCCTAAGCGGACCGCGTACTCTACTTCACGAGAAAGCCCGAACATTTGGGTATCCAGCACTTCTTCATACAGTGGGCACTGTGGCATGGTCAGGTTTTCCATCTGTACGTCGATCAGCTTGTAAATTTTGTCGGCGTCTGCTTGAAGCAACGCTAGCGCTTTTTGTTCCAGATCGGGAACCTTAATTTCTGTCAAAACCTATCCCTCCGTTTGCCTCCATCCTTATCATACATAGTACGCGATTCTGGGCCATTTGAAAAGGGGAGAAGACAGATCAACTGCAAGAAGCTAAAAGATACCAAGCTTCCACTCTTTTGAAAGCAGCTCCAACAGCTTGACACCGGCTACCGAATTTCCTTTTTCATCCAGGGCTGGACCGAACACGCCAATCCCCATTCGCTGTGGCACTGTTGCCATAATACCGCCGGCAACCCCACTTTTCGCGGGGATTCCTACGTCAATCGCAAACTCACCAGAGGCATTGTACATCCCACAAGTCACCATGAAAGTCTTGCAGATTCGCGCTACTTCTTCTGGAATCACTCTCTCACCTGTATTCACGAGAATTCCGTCTGCTGCAAGCACCATTCCTAGTGTCGCTACTTCCTTCGCTGTCACTTCTATCGAGCAATGGCGAAAATACAGATCAAGCGTCTCTTCTACATCCGATTCCAGAATGCCGCTGTCCTTTAGAAACCAAGCGAGGGCACGATTGCGATCAGCCGTTTTCTTTTCAGAACAATAAACAGCTTGATTAATAGAAAGATGAGGATTCCCCGTCATTTTCCGCATCAAAGCCATCACAGCATCTAGCCGCTCGTCCACGTTGGCACCGCGAATCATGCCCGCAACCGCAATGGCTCCTGCATTGATCATCGGGTTCAGTGGTTTATGGGATTCGGTCGTCTCCAGCTTAATAATCGAATTAAACGGGTCTCCAGTTGGTTCTTTCCCCACATGCCGAAACACGTATTCCTTTCCGTTCTGGCATAAGGCGACGATCAGAGAGAAAATCTTGGAGATACTTTGCATCGAGAAAGGCACATCTGCATCCCCAGTAGAAAGGATCGTCCCATCGGGCAAGCATACAGCCACTCCCAATTGATGTGAATTGACTTTTGCCAATTCAGGGATGTAGGACGCTACACTCCCCTTGTTTGTATACGCAAGTGACTGATTGCGTACTTGCTCCAATTGTTCGGACGCTTGTTTCAAATCCATCGAAAAACCCCTCAGTCTATTACGTCGATGTATATAGATTCGATTGTAGATTTCTACATGAGACATGTCAAATTATCCCTACTTCTGCACGGCGTGCTCCAATCGTTCCATCGCTTCGACTAGAATCGATCTCGGGCAAGCAAAATTGATTCGCATGAACCCTGCACCATCCTGTCCAAACGTTGTACCATCGTGCAAACCAAGCTTTGCATCCTCACGAATGAGCTTGCTCAACTCCGCCTGACTATGTCCTAGCTGTCTAAAATCCATCCACCCCAAGTATGTCGCTTCCGGAAGTGCCATGGATACCCCAGGAATACGAGTCGATAAAAACTCATGCACATAAGCTGCATTCTTACGTAAGTAGATCAACAGTTCTTCCAGCCATGCTTCTCCATGTTGGTAGGCAGCAATCGTTGCTTCCATTCCAAATAGATTCAGATTCTCGTAGCCCATTTTGGATGCCGTGATGGAAAAGTTCCGCAATAATTGCTGATTTTCTGTCATCAAATAGGAAGTATACAGACCAGCCAAATTAAACGTTTTGGCGGCTGATAGGAAGGTCACACTCTGGTTGGCCAATTCCGGTGCCAGCGAATAGTAAGGCGTATGAACATTTGGCTCATAGACCAAATCCGAATGAATCTCATCGGCAACCACAATCACGCCATTTTCTACACACAATCTTCCCAAGCGCTCCAGCTCTTCTCTGGTCCATACTCGCCCGATCGGATTATGGGGTGTGCAGAGTAGCATGAGCTTCACCCGCGGGTCGCTCAGCTTTTGTGTGAGGTCATCCCAATTCATTTCATAACGCCCGTCACGCTCCAAGAGTGGGCTGGTAACGACGTGACGTCCGCGATTTTCGACTGCATGATAAAAAGGGTGGTACACAGGCGTCTGGATCAAAACACCATCTCCCGGGGCTGTAAAAGCCTCTACGGCTACGTGTATGCCAGGAACGACCCCAGGTATACCTGTCATCCAGCTCACTTCTACCTCTACACCAAATCGCTTGTGTATCCACTCTTTCAAGCTCTGAAAAAGAGCATTTGACTTCAACGTGTATCCGTATATCGGGTGACTCGCGCGTTTGATCAGTGCCTCTGTGATTTCAGGAGCGCAAGCAAAATCCATATCCGCCACCCAGAGCGGAAGCATTCCTTCACCGTTCACTTTTGGATTCTGAATCTCCCATTTGACACTATCTGTCCCTCTGCGTTCGATGCGCTGATCAAAATCGTACACTTTCGTTCCCTCCCTTATTCCCTTCACATGTATACACACAGCATAAACCGTCTTTTTCCAATTGTCCAAGCTTCAGGTGTACGAAAAAAAGAGCCGCCCAGTGAGCGACTCTCTTCTTACTATCAATAGATTAACGAGCGTATACGCCAGGACCAAATGGGAGGTCAAGGTAGTACCATAATGTCAATTGCAAGATCCAAACGACCAGGAAAACGATTGCAAATGGAGTCATGGTAGAGAAAATCGTTCCCATTCCCGCATTCTTATTATACTTCTGATAGAACGCCAGGAAGAGCGGGATGTACGGATTCACAGGTGAGATCGTATTGGTTGCAGAGTCCGCAATCCGATAAGCGGCCTGGATAAATGCCGGGTTGTAATCCAACAGCATCAGCATTGGCATGAATACAGGTGCAAGGATCGCCCACAGTGCTGAACCACTCGTGATAAACAAGCTACAGATACCAGTGAAGATTGTAAAGGCAATAATGATCGGCAAGCCAGTCAAGCCCATGTTTGTCATGAATTCTGCACCATTGACAGCCATCAAAATACCAATGTTGCTCCAGTTAAAGAACGCGATGAACTGTGCTGCTGTAAACGCTAACACAATAAAGCCGGACATATCCTTGATTGCTTCGGACATGTAATGCGGAATGTCCTTCGATGTTTTAATCAATCCCATTGCTCTACCATACACAAACGATACGGTCACGAAGAACAACAGGATGATGGGAATAATCCCTTTCAAAAACGGTGATGTCAAGAATTCACCTGTCTTTGGATCGCGCAACAGTGAACCTTCTGGAACGACCAGCAATGCTACAATCACCACGAAAATCAGCGCTGCGATACCCGCTTTGCGCAGTGCTTTGTTTTCTTGCGGAGTTACTGCTTCGAATTGTACGTTTCGATCGCCGTGATACGTGCCAAGACGTGGTTCGATAATTTTATCGGTAATCCATCCTCCAAAGAAAGCAAGGATAACAACGGAAGCTGACATGAAGAACCAGTTATCTACTGGCGTAACCATTGCATTCGGATCAATCGTTTTCGCTACTTCCGTACTGATCCCTGCCAAGAGAGCATCTGTACCGGCAATGAAAAAGTTCGCTGTAAAACCGGAGGATACACCAGCCATACCGGCTGCAAAACCTGCAATCGGGTGGCGCCCCATTGCCAAGAACACAAGACCGCCAAGCGGAGGAATAATAACCATGGCTGCATCAGAAGCAAGATTTCCTAAAATACCGACAAAGACAATTGCATAACTGACAACCGATGCCGGAATACCTGCCATCATTTTGCGTAGAACTGTCGTCAAAAGACCGATTTTTTCTGCCAGTCCAATTCCAAGCGTCATCGCCAGAACGAGACCAAGTGCTGGAAATTCAATAAAGTTTTTCAGCATACTTGTTAAAATCCAATGAATACCTTCGACGCTAAGCAAACTCTTAACGGCAACCTCTTCGCCTTTTGCAGGATGCATAACCGAAAAGTCCATGGCTGCGAGGATTGCAGAGACTACCATCAATACACCACACAAAATAATGAACAATACAAATGGATGCGGGAGCTTATTCCCTACCGTTTCAATCCATTTTAGGATACCTTTTTGCTTCATCAGATCTACTTGCACATTCGTGCCTTTCGCCATAGTTTCGCCCCCTTGATTCGTTTGAATTCCCTGAATGTTCTTGCGTATTTGCGACCATCCTCGGGATGAATGATGTGGTCTTCCTTCTCTAGCGCTCATCGCCGTTGATGGTTCAGCGGGAGAAAGACGAAGTGAGCTTCCCTTATTTCGTGAAAGCCTTTCCAAGAATCGAAAGGCTTGTACACAATGCCTTTTATCTGACTCCAACTTTTAAGTAAAGTTCAAATATAGCAGGCAAAGTTCACTCTCACATAATAACTTGCTAATATGATTATATAATCTATAAAATCCATGTCAATAATTTTTAGACTATTTTATGAAATTTTCGCTTTTTGGATAATTGCTGTCATTTGCGAGTCTATAGTAATATAGAGATTGATTACGAATGATCACGGAGGAATGACGTATGTCTGATGTTATCGTGTTCAAAGGGGAAATTGCTTTCCCTATTACATTGGATCCAACCGTTTGGGTTTTTGATGAACGCAAATTCGATCTGAAAACATACGCGGGCGAAGATGATAGCTCGCTGGCTACACAAGCAAAGTATTTGGCTGGCACGGGGACGCAGTGGGATAAGGAATTGCGTGAAGGGGCTACGCTTCCTTCCGAACGAAAAAGCTTAGCCGAAGAACGTAAAGTGCTCGAAGGCGAGTACGGAATTCGTCTCGATCCCTTCATTACAAACGCTGAGCCCCTACCAGAGGTGACTCATGTCCGTCTTCACCGCGAGGATCAGGAAGCGATCGTTCTTCCACTTGCAGAGGCAAGAAGAGCCATCCTCCAATTCTCCAAAGACGGCAAGCCTATTAAAGAGGATGGTCCTGTGTACTTTTATTTGCCGGAAGTGTTGCTGGCAAATGAAGCGCCAATCAAAGGAATTATCGCTTTGGAGTTTATTACGGAGCAAGCGTAAGACAAGCCACTTAAGATAATCCTCTCTTGGATAACAAAAGCCATCCTCCTTCGAAAAAAAGAGGATGGCTTTTGCCATATGTTACGTATGTGTGATGATTTTGCTCTTAGGCGCTGAACTGCGTGATACGGATATTCCGATGCTGTAGTTCTTCGCGAAGCAATTCGATAAAAGCTGCATCTAGTTGAAGGTCGACAGCGCGATGATATACTTCTATCAACATTTGGTCACTTAAGTATTTCACCTTTGCTCACCTCCATCGCTAATATGAGCCCATTGTAACAGAAGCCTTTGTATCGAACAACCGTTCGGATATCCACAAGCAATGTGGACATCTTGTTGGTAACATGTGGGCAAACTGTGTGTAACTTATAAGTATCCAAGCATTTCCTTTGTGGATGTTTTTTTCCATTTATCCACAGTCAGTCGAAATTTGTCGAACGAATGATATGACTATTCTGTCATAATCACCCCTCAAGAAAAAAAGCCACCCTGTACAGGATGGCTTTTTTCGTTACTATTATGCGTTTGCCGCTTCTGTCACGTGCAGAACTTGCTTGATGCGATCAATTGCCCAATCCAAGTCTTCTTTGCTGATGACGAGTGGCGGTGCAAAGCGAATGGTTGTCTCATGTGTTTCTTTGCACAGGAGTCCCAGTTCTTTTAGTTTTTCGCAATATGGACGAGCCGCTGTTGTCAGCTCCAAACCAATGAACAGACCGCGACCGCGAATTTCCTTGATGATCGGGTTGTTGATTTCTTTCAATTTCTCCATGAAGTATGCGCCCATTTCCAGGGAGCGCTGTACAAGACCTTCGTCAGCCAGTACATCCATAGCTGCGATGGCAACTGCGCATCCGAGTGGATTTCCGCCAAAGGTAGAACCGTGAGAGCCTGGTTCAAATACGCTCAAGATTTCTTTATCTGCTGCTACTGCGGAAATCGGGAACACGCCACCACCAAGAGCTTTCCCCATGATGTACATGTCTGGTACTACATTTTCCCAATCGCTGGCAAACATTTTACCTGTGCGACCGAAGCCTGTTTGGATCTCGTCGCTGACCAAGAGTACATTGTTTGCTTTACATACCTCTTGTGCCTGCTTCAAGAAGCCCTCTTGCGGAATGATGATCCCTGCTTCGCCTTGGATCGGCTCCAGCATGAATGCTGCTGTATTCGGTGTAATCGCTTGCTTAAGCGCTTCAATATCGCCATAAGGAATGATTTTGAACCCAGGAGTGAATGGTCCGAAGCCACGTCTGTATTCTTCTGCAGAAGAGAAGGAAGTTACTGTGACAGTACGACCATGGAAGTTGCCTTCACATACGATGATTTCTGCTTGGTTCTCTGGTACTTTTTTCACGTCATAAGCCCAGCGACGAACCGCTTTGAGTGCTGTCTCTACTGCTTCTGCACCAGTATTCATTGGCAGGATCATTTCTTTTCTTGTCACCGCAGAGAGCTTTTCGTAGAATTCACCCAGTTGGTCATTGTAAAAAGCACGGGAAGTGAGCGTTACTTTATCTGCTTGATCTTTCAGAGCTTGGATGATACGTGGATGACGATGCCCTTGGTTCAGCGCAGAATATGCACTCAGCATATCCAGATATTTATTGCCTTCCGGATCGTGTACCCATACGCCTTCTGCTTTGGAAATAACGATCGGTAGCGGATGATAGTTGTGCGCACCAAATTTTTCTGTTTGTTCAATAACCACGTTTGTTTTACTCATGTCGTTAGCCTCCTTCAAGATCACTTGCTAAAATTATCTAGCAAGAACGATGCCAAATAGGAAAACCCCACAAAGTCGATCCAATCCGATCAAGCGAGCAAAAAAATTTTGCACCTCACATTCATATTCTTTTGCAGTGCATAATGTTTTTGCACTCATTCCCTTTATGCTATGATACCTTCATAAGGAAAGGCTGGTGACCACGGTGTCGTCTTCTAGGCAAAATTCTTCAGCTGACACTCTCTTGCGCATTTATGAACATATTTTGGACAGAATGAATGAAGGTGTACATGTCATCGATTCGGACGGGACAACGATTGTCTACAATTCCAAAATGACCGAGCTGGAATCGATGACCAGACAAAACGTTTTGCACAAACCTTTGGCAGAGGTTTTTCAGTTCCCGTCTGGACAGGAAAGTACCTTGCTCACATGCTTGCGTACCGGAAATAGCATTCGCAATACACGACAAACGTATTTCAATGACAAGCAAAAAGAAATTTCAACCATCAACCATACGTACCCCATCATTGAAAATGGCAAGATCATCGGCGCAATGGAAATCGCAAATGATGTTACCAAAATGGAACGATTGATCAGAGAAAACTTGCTGCAAAAAAACGGGTCACGCTACACATTCGAGCACATTATCGGGAGAAGCGGTCCTATTCTCGATGTCATAGAGAATGCCAAACGCGCAGCACGCACCTCCTCATCCGTATTGGTCGTGGGTGAAACGGGTGCCGGGAAAGAGCTGTTCGTTCAAAGCATTCATAATGCCAGTCTGCGCGCTTCTGGTCCCCTTATTTCACAAAACTGCGCTGCGCTTCCGGATAGCCTGATCGAAGGGCTTTTGTTTGGAACGGCTCGTGGAGCATTTACTGGCGCAGTGGAGCGACCTGGATTGTTTGAGCAAGCAGAAGGCGGAACCCTTTTTCTCGACGAAATCAACTCGCTTAGTATGCCACTACAGGCAAAATTGTTGCGTGCTCTGCAAGAGAAGTCGATTAGACGTATTGGTGACACAAAGGATCGATCGATCGATGTACGAATCATTGCAGCAATTAATGAAGATCCTGTTGAGGCAATCGCCCATTCGCATTTGCGAAAAGACTTGTACTATCGCCTCGGAGTCGTCACGTTATTTCTCCCCCCGCTTCGGGAACGCAAGGAAGATATTCCGATGCTGGTCAGCCATTTTATTGAGAAATACAATGAGCTGTTCCAAATGGAGGTAAGAGGCATCAGTGACGAGGTTCTGCAATTTTTTATCCAGCATGATTGGCCTGGCAATGTGCGTGAGCTTCAACACTTGATTGAGGGGGCCATGAATCTGATGATTGACGAATCAACCATCCGCTATGAACACTTACCCTTACACTTTTTGCGTCGTACGCCAGCCGCTTCCGTAACAATCGAGCAACCCTCCCCTCACACATTGCCTTTTGTGGACGAAGGAAAGCCGTTGAAGGAAACCATGCAAGAATTTGAAACAGCATATATTCACCATGTTGTGGAACGCTATAACGGAAATATTTCACGAGCAGCCAAGGAATTGCAAATTAGTCGTCAAAGCTTGCAGTATCGTTTGCGTAAGCTGGGGATTAAGGGATAAGGCATACTAATAAAAACGACGTTCTGGTTTGAGTCAACATGGTGGAGAGAAGAAAAAGCACAGTTCTCTTCGACTCTGACACGCCCGCAAGGGTGATTCACTGTTCGTCTACACTTCAAAAAGGGGCCCGTCGAGCCAAAGCCACCCTACGGGCGGACGTTTCTCAAGAAGAAGTGTTCGACAAGCGTGGACCCCTTTTTGAAGTTCCGACTGAGTTGGCTTTGTCAAGGTCTACGAGCCCTGCGCTTTTTCTTCTCACCAGTTTTATTGGTTAATCGTTACCTTCTAAAAGCATGCAAGTTCATCTCTTTAGATGTTTTCTTTCAGTCCAATTTTCCCCTTATCTTTTTTAATAAACGCCAAGAAATTTGGCGTTTTTTTAATTATTTTGCATCAACTGCCGAATCTTTTTGCACTTTTTTGGTAGTATATACCTCAAAAATAATATTTTCATAAATTATTTCTTTTGGTATCATTCTTGCAGAGCATATATCGCTATCGCGCCTGAAAACGCATACATCCATTGAACATACTCGCGTGAAGGAGAGGGTTATATGTCCACAAGCAACATGGAGCAGCACAATCAATTGAAACGCACGATGAACAGCAGACACCTCTTTATGATTTCTCTTGGCGGCGTAATCGGGACCGGGTTATTTCTCGGATCAGGTTATACAATTAGTCAGGCAGGACCAGTTGGTGCCATTCTCTCCTATTTAGTCGGCGGCTTTATCATGTACCTGACTATGCTATGTCTAGGTGAGCTGACAGTTGCCATGCCAGTGGCCGGTTCGTTCCAAACATATATGACCCGCTTTGTTAGCCCAGCACTTGGGTTTGGTGTAGGCTGGTTGTATTGGCTTGGTTGGGCCGTGACCGTTGCTTTAGAGTTGTTGTCATCAGGATTGCTGATGCAACGTTGGTTCCCTGACTCACCTGTTTGGATGTGGTGCGCGATCTTCGGTGTAGTGCTCTTCTTATTAAATGCTTTATCTGCTCGAGCGTTCGGTGAATCTGAGTTCTGGTTTTCCAGCATTAAAGTAAGCGCTATCATCTTGTTCATCATCTTGGGTGGAGCGGCGATGTTTGGTTTCATCGACCTGAAAAACGGTCAGCCTGCGCCAATGCTCTCCAACTTTACAGAAAGCCCGCTTCTCCCCTTTGGAATCACAGGCTTGCTGATGACGATGATCACCGTGAACTTCTCCTTCCAAGGTACCGAGCTGATCGGGATTGCCGCTGGAGAAAGTGAGGACCCAGAGAAGACGATTCCGAAGGCCATTCGTACGACGGTTTGGCGCACACTCGTTTTCTTCATTCTGGCGATTGCCATCGTGGCAGGGATGATTCCACACCAACAGGCGGGTGTGATTGAAAGTCCGTTTGTCGTCGTTTTTGACAGTATTGGGATTCCTTATGCGGCTGACATTATGAACTTCGTTGTCCTGACAGCACTTCTATCTGTAGCCAACTCTGGTTTGTACGCAGCAACTCGTATGCTTTACTCCCTGTCCAAAGAAGGAATGGCTTCGAAAAAGCTTGGGGCCGTAAATGGAAAAGGGATTCCGATGAACGCTTTGTTGATTACGTTTGCCATTGCTCTCTTGTCTCTTCTGTCCGGTATTTTTGCAGAAGATACGGTTTTCATGGTGCTGTTGTCTATCGCTGGTCTCGGCGCACAAGTGGGGTGGATCTCCATCTCCGCTTCGCAGCTCGCTTTCCGTCGCCATTACCTGAAAAATGGAGGCAAGCTGGAGGATCTGAAGTTCCGTACCCCTTTGTATCCGATACTGCCTTTGATTTCCTTGATCTTGAACTTGCTCGTTCTCGTAAGCTTGGCATTCGATCCCGAACAGCGCATCGCCTTGTACTGCGGAGTTCCGTTCATGATCATTGCAATTTGCGTGTATCAATTCCATTTTAAAAAGAAAATCGAAGCATAATCACAAAAAGAAAAGCTTGCAGCCCCCCTCTTTCAAGAAGGGACTGCAAGCTTTTCATGTTTTATATGCGATGCGATAGGCTTGGCAATACTACAATGAGATTCGGACAATTTCCGTAACGACTACCATGGCAAAGACTGCAAATCCAAGGGAACTCGTTACCAGCAACATGCGCTTTAGCTTTTTCATATCTTCCATAAAATTCCCTCACTTTCTTGCGCCAATCATCTCTATCGTTATATACGTATGAACGATGGAAAATGTTTCATTTCGCCCAAAAATATTTACGATCGAGCTATTTTCTTAAGATCATTCCCGATTTGTCCGGTTTGTTGTTCCATGCGATATAGCATCCAGGCCACCCAAAACCCGATGACCAAACAAATGGTCCATGGCAGCCACGGCGTTTGCAAGCGTAGCCCTACATCGTACACCCATCCTCCTGCTATTTGTCCGAACGAACCCCCGATGGCAATCGAATACCCGTTGAAGCCGTAATAGGCGCCAACCAAGTCCTTGGGAGCAAAACGAGGAACGACATCCACCAGATTCGGAACAGCAATCATGGTACCCAGTGCAAAAAGGAACACATCCAAAAGAATGAGCCACAATGAATCGGCAAACGTGAACAAAAATAGTCCCACACTCATAAACAACGTTCCGATGCCAATCAAGGTAAGCCTGTGCTGATAACCCTCCAGCAATTGTGTCACTTTCATTTGAAATAAGATCACAAACAGCGAGAGAGCAGAAAGCACAATCCCTACATTCACCTTGCTATGCGTAACATTTTCAACAAACAGCGGAATCGTTAAAAACACCTGCATATTCAAGTAATAATACCCCATCAAAATAAAGGTATATCGTACAAACAGCTTGTCCTTCACTACCGTGGACATACTTTCCCATATGCTATGCCGTGTATTAGTGGCGCGAATTGGTGGGAATAAAAAGAAGATCACGATTGTATTCACTCCGAAAACGGCTCCTGCAAACAACGAAATGTACGTAAAATCAATAGCCGAGAGTGCTGTCCCCACGATTTGGGAACCGACTACCGCAATATTTCCAAGCACATTGCGAAGGGAGAATACTTCTTTTCGAATGGCCTCAGGTGTAATAATCGCATAGGCAGCAGAGCAAGCAGGCTCAAACAACGCCCCACCCAATCCGGAAAGAATCGCGGCAACAAAAAAGTGCCAGGTCTCGGTACAAAAAGCGAACATCGCAAAACCAACGGCACGTACGCCCAATCCGAGGAACATCGCCCCTTTGTATCCGAAGGCATCCGCGATCACACCGCCTAAAAAAGCAAGACCTTGCTGGGAAAACTGTCTGACACTCAGGACAATCCCTGCCATCGCCAGTGTCCAGCCGATACTGCCCGTCAAATACAAAGTGAGGTACGGGATTAATGCATAAAAACCCATATTCATCATAAAAGATGTGCTTAACAAGAGCTTCACTGAAAAGGGCGTTTCTCGCCACCATTCCCACTTCATCCCAATACCCCTCGCTCTCCCGATAGCCCACATGAAATAAGGATATCCCCAGCTTAGCGAACAGGGTATAATTTGGGAAACGAACATTTTTGTATATGGTAATCAAATATTTAGATAAGAGGGATTCCAACTGTATGGACTTCGAACAATTACGCGCTTTCTACACATTGGCCCAAACAAAAAATTTCACCAAGGCTGCGGAAATGCTCCACTTAGTCCAGTCTACGGTGACAATGCGAATCAAGCAACTGGAAGAAAAAGTTGGCAAACCTCTTTTCATTCGTGATAAAAGAAGTGTTGAGATTACCCAAGCGGGCTTAACCCTTTTACCGTATGCAGAGAGAATCCTCAAACTGTCCCATGAAGCCCTAAATGAAGTCGCTTCACTCCAGCCTTATGAAGACTATTTATCGATCGGCAGCTTAAACGCGATCTGGACTTCCACCCTCGAGCCAATCTTGAAAGAATACCACTATCGGTATCCACAAATTGCGATCAGCACCAAGACAGGGCACTCGTCCGATGTCATCCAGTATTTGCTGGACAACGTGATTCAAATCGGAATCGTGTACGTTCCCCCATCCTTGCCCAACTTTGACGTTATACCAACGTGGGATGATGAAATTGTCTTGGTTTGCTGTCCAGAGAGCCCCATTGCCGCATCTACACACGTCGATTCGCGCGAGCTGCGCAATCTGCCGCTGCTGTACATGAATTGGGGCCCTCCTTTTAACGAGTGGATTAGACAGACATTGCCGCGTAATTACGTACCCAAGCTGACAGTAGACAAAGCGGAGCTCGCTATCGATCTGATCAAAGAAGGTCTCGGCGTGAGCTTGTTGACGCGCTCTACCGTCAAAGCAGAGCTTGCGGCAGGTACCTTGAAGGAACTGATCATAACAGGCAATAAACCTCCCAAACGATCGGCGTACATCGTCTTGCCAAAGGACAAAAAAAATAAACCCAGCGTAGAAAAATGGCTGAGTTTAATGAATGAATTAGGGTATTCCACCTAGCTTGCTGATTACCTGGACTGCGGTATGGGGTCGACGACCGTGCTTCGTCTCCCCATCCATTCTTCATAGCCAAGACGAAGGAGAAAGTACCAGCACATCGACAGGAAAAAGCCGGTAAGCACATCGCTCAAATAATGAACCCCCAAGTACACACGGCTGAACGCGAGCAATGCCACGAAAATAAAAACCGCAGGCTGCACGAGCGACGACCATCTTTTCTCCGCAAACCACTGGGCAATCCAAAACGCGACCATGCAATAAAAGGCTGGTCCAATCATCGCATGACCACTCGGAAACGAAAAGGACTCCGGCAGCTCAATCAGATTGACGCCACTCGGTCTAGGTCTCTCAAAGAACCGCTTTAAGAGCTCATTCGCTACTTCACTGGCACCGAGGGAAATGAGAACAAACATTGCCTCCACACGATATTTCTTTATGTATAGGACAACGAACATGATCACCGCTACAGGTACAAGGAACATGCCGCCGCCAAGATTGGTTACCAATCGGAAAAAAGCAGTCCCAACATCCGAGCGAATCGACTCTGCAAATGCGATGGCAGCTTGATCCATACCTGCCACTTTCCCTGCTACGTAGAGGGCAAACATGCTTGTGGCAAGTACCGCAAATGTAAGTGCTCCGCTTACATATCCATTTTTTCTAGTTGTCTGATTCATTGTTGATCTCCTCTTTCCATCAAAAAACGCAAGGACTCAGCAAATCGTTGATCGTCTTCACGCGTGCGAGCAGCAGGCCCCTTTGTACGACCTCCCCCTCGCCGATATCTCGCTTTTTCATTTCGTTCTTCCAAATGAAACGTAATCCGTTCTGGGTCAAAAACCATCCCGTGGGGTGTCAGGGCATGAGCTCTCTTTCCTAGAATAAGCGCTGCCAGACCAATATCCTGCGTCACCACGACATCCCCTGAACTCGTTTCGTTCGCCAGCTTCATATCTACGGCTTGTGGGCCGGCATCTACCGTTACATGATTGGCGTTGCCGATTTGATGATTATAACTGGCAAAGGTCAAACAAATCCAGTCGAGCTCCTTGCACAATGCTTGGGCAGTTAAGAGTGCCTGGCGCGGACAAGCATCCGCATCGATAAGAACACGTCCTTTTGACATAGTTGCTCCTTTCGTGTGTATTTCTCTCCCCGTACCGATTCATTTTTGGTATGATGGAAGTGGAGAGGAGTGAGTTCACCTTTGCGCTATCAATTTATCCATGATGAACGGCTAGGTATACGACTTCCCGTGCTGCATCTGGAATGGGAAGATTATTCGAAAGTAGAAAGAGCGGATATGTTGCTGGAATGGGAAGAAATCCGCGCGACCATTCCGGATAAAATACACCGGGTAGAGAAGGTCATTATCGAGAAAACCAAACTAATGTCCGAAGAAGAAAATTTCGTTAGATCTTGCGAATTGAACAGCGAGATCCACGAATTGGCCAGTGTTATTAATGATCTTAATATATGGTTCCGTGTCCAGCAAGACCATGACTCCAAAACCCATCAATAATTCGTTTATAAAAAGCAACAGCTCCTTGGCTTCTTTTTTAGCCTCGGAGCTGTTTTTTCGTAGGAACGCTATGCTTATTTTCGCTTGCGACCAATTTCTAACGCCTTCAGCCCTGCTACATGCGGGGCAGCCATCGAAGTGCCATTCAGCTTTTTAAACTGATTTCCCGGCCACGTAGATAAAATATCAACCCCGGGTGCCTTCATATTTACGCCCTTGCCTCTCGCACTGAACGTTGCCAATTTTCCCGTTTGATCAATCGCACTAACCCCTAAGACACCATCGTACCGCGCAGGATACTCCACTTCTCCCCCTCCGTTGCCTGCAGAAGCTACCAGTACGATTCCTTGCTGATAGGCCCGACCAACTGCTCTCGCCATTGCTTCGCTATATTGGGGCATGCCAAAGCTCATGTTGATAACATCCATCTTATTGGCAATTGACCATTGCAGAGCCTGCAAAATGGTCGACAAAGATGATTGACCCTCATGATCAAAAGCACGGACGTCATACAAATGGGCCTCTGGAGAAACTCCGACAATTCCTCTTTGGTTCATCTCGGCTACGATGATCCCTGCGACATGCGTCCCGTGTCCATTTTGTTTGCCGCGCACTAGCTGGATGCCACCCTTTATTTGGCCCTTCAAATCAAAATGATCGCGGGAGATTCCCGTATCGATGACAGCGACCTTGACGCCTGCTCCTCGCCCCTTTCGCCACAATCTCTGTGCCCCCACATATCGCACTCCCCACGGGATTTCATCCTCTCCTTCCGCATGCACGCTTACGGTAATGTTCTCTTCCACCATCGCTTTATACCTTCGAAAAAGCTCCTCATGCTGCTCAAATATCTTTTGTTTGACACACAAGCAAGAAAGGTCATCATAGCATCGCCATGGAAGTCTCTCGGTTTTGGTCAGAACCTTGGTTTTCAAATCTGACAGAATCTCGGTAAACGGCGTATCCCGATGAAAGCTGACAATTTTCAACCCACTAGCCTCCTGTCATGCATCGTTCTGACTCATCCTATGTCACGGCTCCCTCTGTGGGTTTGGGCCATTGCACAACGTTGACCAAAATAGGCGAATAGCCGCGTGAATCTGTCCAAGCGAACTCCCTTGCTTTTCCATATAACTGCATAGGGCAGGCGTATTCCTTTGAAAGGAGCGAAGCATCATGGCAAAAGCAAAAGGAAAAGTAAGGGCAAAGGTCAAGCAAAAAGCGAAGGGCAGTCCACGTGACTTACTGAAATCCATCAACAAGAAAAGTAAGAAAAAATGGACGATGGGCGATGTACGATCACTGGCCAGAGATTTCTCCATGAAAGACTTGAAGGATGACAAGAAATTAAGCGAACTGATTAAAAAAGTCAGCAAGGCGGTCGGAGTCAAATTATCCGATCAGCAAATGTCCAGCGTAAAAAAACAAGTGCATGATCGCCTCGGATAAGAAATGCCGCCCTTTGGCTTCGCCCCTCTTTGGCGAAGCCTTTTTTTGCAAAACAAAAGAGAGAGCGAAAAATCGCTCTCCCTCCTGGCGAAGCTAATGACCAGTGTTTTCGTTAGTCGCAAGAGCAAGCAACGATAACGAGCAGTACGAACAACACCAGTATTAAAGCAAAGTCGTCAAATCCTCCGTTGAACAGACTCATTCGCTTTCCCTCCTTTGCCAGCAACTAGTCATACTGTATGTGCGAATGCTTAAAGATGATTGGACCATCGCCTATACAAGACTGTTTTTCCTGGTTTTTTACACAGTTACTGGCAAATGGAAAGGAGATTAGCTCGCTTGTCTTTCAATTGGCTCTGGCAGTCCATACTGCTTTTTCATGACTTGACGCCAAAACGGAATCGTACGTTGAATCATCGGTCCCGTTAACAGTGCAATCAGTATCGTGCCGATTGACACAGGTCCACCCAACGCAGCACCTGCAAGCAGTACGGTAACTTCTATGATGAGTCGGACTCGCTGGATACTCCAGCCTAGACGCTCGTTCATCGCCAGCATAAAGCTGTCGCGCGGTCCTGCCCCAAGAGAAGGAGATAAATACATCCCGATCCCGACAGTCAAAACAACAACACCTGCGAGAAACATCAAAAGCCTCGCCCAGATAGATTCCAGCTCAGGAATAAAATCTAACCATAAGATAAGATCGAGAAAAACGCCAAAGCAAATCATATTTAAGAACATTCCAAAATTAGGCTTCATTTTTGCCACGAAATAAGTGGCGAAAATGACAACGACTCCCACGATCTGAGACCACAGGCCAATCGTTAATCCAAATGTTTTTTGCAGGCCGATATGAAAGGTTTCCCAAGGTGCTACGCCGAGGTTTGCTTTAATGGCCAGTACTGTACCGAATGCACCGACGAACAAACCTAGTACAAACATCAAGTAGCGAACTGTGATCGACCTGTTGAACCCTCTGCCAGACACGTCTCTTTCATCTCCTGACGATGTGGTTTACTTCCAGCCTGCAATAACTTCGTAAAAAAGTCCGTCCTTACGGTAATACGCTTCGGATTTGGAGAAGTTCAGGTAGGTCTGTGCCTCTGCAAGCTGCTCTCCCGTCAAAATGACCTGACGTTGCTTGTTCACATCGTCTCGATATTCGACAACGAGGCTGACTTCTTCCGACTGACAGTGTTGAATGAGTTCTTCTGGTGTAGCAAAGGTAATCCGCTTCATGCTCCCCCACCTCCTCCATCGTGATCATTCATTATAGCAGGGATTATGGCTTTCTCCCATCGTTTCTCTCTCGTTTTACAGATATGCTGCCAAGATCATCAGCCAATTGGGTCGCCGAAAAAATTTGCTGCGCTTCTGCCAACAGATCCTCCATCGAAAAATCCCCGTCTTCATCTTCATAACGTGGGCTAAAGTGAGTCAGACACAGTTCTTTCACGCCCGCGTCTTTGGCAATTTGAGCTGCCTCACGTGCTGTGGAATGCCCGCTTCTGGTTGCCAGCTCCTTGTCGTGATGGGCGTAGGTCGCTTCGTGGACGAGCAAATCCGCCCCTTTTGCCAGTTCCACAACCGCTTGGCTCGGCTCCGTATCTCCACTGAAGACGATTTTGCGTCCTGGCTGCGGCTCTCCAACGAAGTCCTTTCCGTCCAGAACACGACCATCCTCGAGTGTGACCTGTTCTCCTCTTTTCAAGGCTCCAAATAACGGCCCTGACGGCACCCCGGCCTGCTTTGCCAGCTCTACTTGAAACGCTCCTGTCTTTTCCTTTTCCATCACAGCATAAGCAAACGAAGGCACGCGATGTTTCGCCATTCGACAGCTCACCACGATTTCTTCGTCCTCGTAGATTACGCCCTCACTGACGATTTTTATTTCCAAGGGATATTGCAAATGAACCGGACTTGCCTCCATGATCGCTCGAAAATATCGGTCGAGCCCTGGTGGTCCGTACAGCTCTAACGGAGTCGGTTCGGTATTGCGCAAAGACCGGCTCGCAAGCAATCCGATCAGTCCGTACAGATGATCCCCATGTAGATGGGTGATAAAGATTTTATCCAACTGACTAATTTTCATCGGTGCTCGCAGTAGCTGGTGCTGAGTCCCCTCTCCGCAGTCAAACAACCACCACTTGCCTGCCTGTAAAAATCGCAAGCCGATCCCACTCACGTTTCTTCGCGTAGTAGGTGCACCTGATCCGGTGCCTAAAAATGTAACGATCACGCTATGTCCATCTCCTTTGTGGCCTTCCCTCATCATGTGCCTGTCTCTATCTCTAGGCATTCACCCTTTTTTGTCTGGGCGCATAGCCTACAACATACAAAGCCTAGCAAGGAGGGACTCCTAATCATGAAACGCTTTTTGGCGCTGGGGCTGGCCGCTTTTCTCGCTATGACGGCCGTCTTGACTGGCTGCTCCAGCACTCCCGAAAAAATAAGAATTGGTGAAGTGACTCGTTCTTTGTTTTACGCCCCGCAATATGTCGCACTTGAAAAAGGATTTTTCAAGGAAGAAGGTCTGGAAGTAGAGCTCTCAACCATACCTGGCGGAGATAAAGTGATGGCAGCTCTGTTATCTGGCGGCATCGAAGTCGCGCTCGTCGGCTCCGAGACCAGCATCTACGTCTCTCAGCAAGGAGCTGCTGATCCAGTTGTCAACTTTGCACAGCTCACGCAGACGGACGGTACCTTCCTTGTTTCCCGCGACAAAATGGATGACTTTACTTTCGACAGGCTAAAGGGCAGTGTCTTCTTGGGCCAACGTAAAGGCGGCATGCCGCAAATGGTCGGCGAGTATGTACTCAAAAAGCACAATATCAATCCGCAAGGCGACCTGGAACTCATTCAGAATATCGAATTCAAAAATATTGCGTCTTCCTTCGCATCGGGTACCGGAGCGTATGTACAGCTCTTTGAACCGGAAGCTTCCCGCTTTGAACAGGAAGGAATCGGCCATGTCGTCGCCTCTTTTGGCAAAGAGAGCGGAACCGTTCCTTATACCGTCTTCATGACAAAACAAAGCTATATCGACAGCAACGCAGCAGCTATTCAAAAGTTTACCAATGCGGTCTACAAAGGGCAACAGTGGGTTGCCAGCCACAGCGCAAAAGAAACGGCTGATGTGATTGGCAAGTACTTCGAGCAAATCGATCCAAAGATTCTGGAAATCGCTGTACAGCGTTACTTGGAGCAGGGCTCCTATGCTACCGATCCCATCCTAGACGAAAAGGAATGGAACCAGCTACAAGATATTATGGATTCCGCTGGTGAGTTAAAACAACGTGCTGATTACACCAAGCTGGTAAACACCACATTTGCTACCCAATCCAAGGAAGGGAAATAGGCCGTCATGAAGCAGATTTCTTCTACGCCGGCAAAAATAGAACTCGGCCACGTGACCCATCTTTATTTATCCACGACCAGGGCGTTCATGGCGGTCCAAGACATTAACCTGCGCGTGGAGGAAGGCGATTTCATTTGTCTGGTTGGTCCCAGCGGTTGTGGAAAGACGACGTTGCTCTCCCTTATTGCAGGGCTTGAGAAGCCGACAGCAGGTAAGGTGTGGATCGACGGAAGAGAAGTCAGCGGAACGTCTAGGCAAGTTGGCTACATGCTTCAGCAAGATTATTTGTTCAATTGGCGCTCCATCGAAGATAACGTGTTTCTCGGACTCGATATCCAAGGCATCCGCTCCAAGGAAACAGAAGAGTACGCCCTGCATCTGCTGGATGAAATGGAACTGTCTGATGTGCGCAAATCCTCTCCCCTACAGCTGTCAGGCGGCATGCGACAACGGGTTGCACTCGTCCGCACACTCGCCTGTCAACCTGATGTGCTGTTGCTTGACGAACCATTTTCTGCATTAGACTACCAAACCAAACTCAAGCTCGAAGACTTGATCTTTTCAACACTACGCCGGCATAAAAAAACGGCAGTCCTTGTGACACATGATCTCTCGGAATCGATCGCGATGGGCGATCGCGTTTATATCTTTTCACGCAACCCGGGACGCATCAACAGCGAGATTGTCGTACCCAACCCGATCCGGGATGCTCTGCCGTTCGACGCCAGAAATCATGATGGATTCCAAGACTTGTTCCATCGCGTGTGGAAAGAGATGGAGGTGGTGTCTGATGCAGCCAAAGGAAATTGAATCTGTCCATCGTCGCTACTTGCAGCTTGAAAAGCGTATAAGCTTTTCCGTCTTTTCTACACAACTGTTCCTCTTTCTCGTTTTTCTCGGCTTATGGGAGCTCTTGGCTCGAACAAACACCATTAATGCACTCATCTTCAGCTATCCCTCCAAGATTTGGGCTCAATTTTGGCTACAGCTGCAAGATGGCAGTCTTCTCCCGCATGTCGGCTTGACCGTATGGGAAACGATTATCGGCTTTCTCTTAGGCACGATTCTGGGAACCGTCATGGCAACGATTATATGGTGGTCCCCTTTTCTCTCCCGCGTACTAGAGCCTTATCTGGTTATTGCCAACAGTATGCCAAAGGTAGCCCTCGGTCCGGTTTTCATCGTTGGCTTTGGTCCAGGTTTGCTCTCCGTCATAGCCATGGGGTGCGCGATCTCGGTCATCATCACCACGATCAACGTCTACACCAGCTTCAAAGAAGTCAATCAAAATTACGTCAAAGTCGTGCAAACACTTGGAGGGAGCAAACGGCAAATCTTCACGCTCGTCATTTTGCCAGCTACCATCCCAACCCTTCTCGCAACGCTGAAAGTGAATGTCGGACTTTCGTGGGTGGGCGTCATCGTCGGAGAGTTTCTCGTATCCCAGCAAGGCTTGGGGTATTTGATCATATACGGCTTCCAAGTATTTAATTTCACCCTGGTCATGATGAGCTTAGCCATTATCGCGGTCATCGCTACCGTGATGTATCAAGGCGTAGCCTATATAGAGCGGCGGCTCACCAGCCAGTTCAAATAGATGGCTTCTAAAAAACGGTGCCAACCATCTACCGGGGATGATTACACCGTTTTTTCATGGATCAATAGGTTCTTACGAGGTTAAGGGGCCACGATCTCGACCTTAATTCTATCTGGGTCCTCAAAAAACAAAGCATAATGTCCCTCGCCTCCAGCATGCGGATGCCGATCCTGATAGAGCAAAGAGATACCGCGACGAGCAGCTTCCTCCCGCAGCTTTTCCACATGTTCTCGATCCCGTGCGTAAAATGCCAGATGATTCAAACCGACTCGACACCGATGATACGAGGTATCGAGGAATCGCTCTTCGGCCTGAACGAATACCAGATAGGTACCATTCTGTTTCCAGCTTACCCCACTGGCCCATTCTTGATATCGCACATAGCCCAGCTCATCCTCCAGCAACCATCCCCAAAAATCTTTGGAGCGTGCCAAATTGGAGACGTACACTTCAACATGATGCAGCATCCCACAGTCCCCCTTTTACAGAAAAACGCCCGACAGCGAAATGCCGGGCGCTCTAGCTATCGATTTACTTCCAAAACTTCCACTTGCTCTTCTTCGCTGTCGGATCGTCCATGTGGCTCTCGACGACCTTCTGTTGGGCGGCTGCTTCCACTTCGAGCGCTCCAGGTACTCGATTCAGGAAGTGATCGACCATAGGCTTGTAGTTATCTGGCAAATGCTCTTGCATGCTACGCAGAATGCCGATTGCCTTTTCCATTTGATCGGTTGCCAACAGAGCGTTGGCATAGTTGAAGCCAGCATACGGATACGGGAAATGCGGCGTCCAGAACTTTTCACAAATCTGAATCAACTGATAGACATAACCCGCTTGTCCCAATTCACCTGTCACAGTCATGACGACCTCAAAGCGGTCTTTCGCTCCTTCAATCGCTACCGTGTACCATTTCATCGCATTCAGGAGGTCCTCCTCCGTCAAAGCCAGACGAGCCAGCTGCAGCTGTGGTCTCCAAGCGCCTTCTTTACTTGCCAACGCCTCTAGCTGCCCTTTCAGTTCATCCTTTTTCCCTCTTTGCACGAAGCTCTCGACAAACATATTCAAGCCATTTTCTTGATTCGGATCTTTGTGCAGACCAGTATGTAGGGTCTCGAATGCTTTTGGCTCATCTCCCTCAAACGCGAAAATCTTTGCCAAATTGGTGCAAGCCGTACCCGATGACGGGAATCGTTCCAGACAATCTGTCAGGATTTTTTTAGCGCTTTCAAATTCTCTCGCCTGCATATGAACGACTGCACGGAAAATGAGAGCAGACTCGATTGGACCGTATAATTCGAGAAGCCTGTCAGCAGCGACAGCGGCTTGCTCATGAAATTGACCCTTCACCAACTCCATCGCAAAATCGCGAAGCTTATCTTTTTCATCCCAGTACTTATCCAGATTTTGCGGAATGATTGTTTTCTGGTAGTCCTCTCGGGACATATCGATGGTTTGACCAAACTCATTGGTAAACGTCACAAATTCAGACATGAAACAGCCTCGCTTTCATTTCCTCACAAAAGTTTCAAATTCTCCACACAAGGAAAACCGCCAATTAGATCCATGCTTTGATATTTACTTTACGGATAAATTCCTCCATTGATTCCTTCGCGGGTTCGTCATTTGCCTCTTCTGCATCTTCCATGCCCATCAGTTGTCGAAACAGTGCTTCGTTCCTTGTCGCCAATGCAAAATCAAGTAAAGCCTCATGCGAGATGCGATTGGCTTCTTCCTCCAGCAATTGCTCCTCCAAGGCGATATCCTCTTCTACAACAGCGATATGCTTATCAATTTTCGGTATGCGTAAAACCCAGGAAAATGCGCTGTCCGGATTGCGGTCACGAGCAATCAGGTAACCGTATTCACCCAAAGGCAAACCTTGCTCGAAGGAGTCGGCAACAATGACGACGCGTTGTCCAAGCTTGAACATGAGCGTCAACTCCCAATAAAGATTAATTCTAATCATACTAAATTGTATGTGTTCTTGGGAAGAGCAAACCCAAGGATAGGCAAACGCACAAAAAGTTTGTTGCCCGAACCAAAATAAGGTACAATTTTTACTAGTGAATGGATATTGGTAATGAGGTGTACAAGGTATGGGTGAAATGTCTACAGGGTTTTCCCTGTTTATTGTTGGCTGGACCATTGTTCTCGTAAGTCTTATGGCGATTGGCGGGTATTTCATGTTCCGCAAATTTCTCAAGTCCATGCCCAAGCAAGACGGAAAATCTGACTTGGATTGGCAAGATCATTACATTGATCAGACACGTGCACTCTGGACAGATGAGGGTCTGACCTTGCTCAATGAATTGGTTGATCCTGTGCCACAGTTGTTTCGTGATGTTGCGAGACGTTCCATTGCAGCGAGAATCGGACAGATCGCGCTGGAAGAGAAAGCAACCACCATTACAACAGATTTGATCGTAAAGGGGTACATCGTAGCAACCCCCAAGCGTGACCACAAATGGCTCATTGCTCACCTGAAATCCAAAGAAATCGACTACACTCCCTATGAGAAATATTTGAATGCCGAGGGATAATTGAAACTTCCTGTGGCGTGATCCGTAAAAAAGGGTAATACCTTTTTGGCAAGGAGACGATGTGGATGTCAGTCCTACTCACGATTTTGGGGATCGGTTTCGTTATCTTGATCGTTGCGATTGTCATAGTGGCGGTCCTCTTTAAGAAAGGCGCCCGGTTCTTGTGGAAAATGACCGGACGTGGCTATCACAAGTACAGCAGCAGTGATTACCGATATCGCCCTTTTTGGAAGATGGGGCATCGAACATACGGTCATCGTCACTATCGTCGCAAATATTCTAGCCATAGTGGATTTTTTAGCAGCTAATGCCATGGAAATAAGAAGGCACTCAAATTCGTTTGAGTGTCTTTTTTTGTGTGTAAAATGTTGAACGTAGTTTTTTAAAACAACTGTTCTAAAGTTCCCAAAACAAGCAACAAACCTCCAAAACCACAAGACTCGTGGCGCTGGAGGTTTGCATTATTTAAGCATCGCTGCTTCTTTTGTTTACGTTTTGCGGCCCTCCGGATACCCCACCCGATACCAGGAATGCCATGATTTCTGAGCTCTCCGTATCAAGCAGTTGTACCTGATCGCTCGGGAACAACAGGAGATTTCCTGCAAAATTGTACGACTGTGGCAAATAGACCGCTACGTGGTCTGTGAGACCGAAAGAATCGAGGCTTTCCTTTGTAATAAACCCAATTGCCTTTGCATTTCCATCCTTAGATAGCGTCACGAGCACCGGCTTGTCGAAGCTCTTCTTCTCCCCTACAAACGCTCCGATCAAATCCTTGATGGATGTATAAATGAGTTTGATAAACGGCACTTTCTCGAAAACAGTGGACACGAGCGAAAGCACTCCGCGTGTCAGCACATTGGATGCAAGGAAGCCTACAATCGTGATGCCGAGTATGGTTAAGAGGAAGCCCAGTCCTGGAATTTGGAGGTTAAACCAGTTGTGGACCAGCTTATAGAACCAGCTATCCACTGTCGTGAAAATCCAGTACAAAATATAAATCGTCACTGCCAAAGGAATGACAAACAATAACCCCTCTAAAAAATAGCGAATGAAACGCTTCATCTCTCTTCTCCTCTCCCCTAACCACCTACCGTAATTATTGTACCTGATTGGGGTGCCATCTGCTATGATGAAGAAAAAAAAGAGAAAGTAGGGAGATTCATGCAAGCACTTGTCACACCTCAATGGCTCAAGGATCATCTGAACGATGAAAATATGGTGATCGTCGATTGTCGTTTTGCTTTAAGTGCTTCTGAAGCAGGTGCAGAGGAATACGGGAAAGATCATATCCCGCAAGCCCTCTACTTTCATCTGAACCGTGACCTTTCTGGTTCCAAAAGCGAGCATGGTGGACGTCATCCTCTACCAGATCCAGATCTGTTAGCTGCCCATTTTTCAAATGCGGGAATTGATGCCAACACGACTGTCATCGCCTATGATGATCAGGAAATGGCGATGGCAGGACGTCTATGGTGGCTGCTGCGATACCTTGGTCACGATCGGGTAGCTGTACTCGACGGCGGATACGCTGCTTGGAAAAAGGCTGGTTATGAGGTAACAGCAGAAGTACCTACTGTACAAGCTCGAGAGTTCGTCCCCCATGTCCGTCACGACATGCTGGTTGACATGGAAGGTGTCAAAAAACGCAGCGAACATACTGTATTACTCGATTCTCGTGCGCCAGAACGCTACCGCGGTGAGAATGAACCGATCGACGCAAAAGCAGGTCACATACCCGGGGCGCACAATTTCTTTTACAAGGACAACCTCGCTGCTGATCAGACGATGCTTCCGGCAGACGAGCTGCAAAAGCGTCTCGCTCCTTACGCTGACAAAGAATTGATCGTCTATTGCGGCTCAGGCGTGACAGCTTGCTCCAATCTGCTTGCTTTCCATGCTGCTGGTCGAACAGATGTGAAATTGTATTTGGGCAGCTGGAGTGATTGGAGCTCGTACGAGGAAAATCCGGTTGCTACCGGTGAAGAGTAATTCCAAAAATGGAATGGCGGCGATCGCTTCCCTACGATACTGGGGAGCGGTCGCCTTATTTTTTCTGCCTCTATCATTTTCGCTATCATTCATAGATAATAATTATCATTATCATCAAAATGCATACTTGCCTGAAAAGGTGGATGGTTTCATGAAACATAACGAAGCATACAAGCCTAGTCGTCAAATGTCACTAGACGAGGTCCGCGCCTATATAATCTGTAACTTCGATCGTCCGTTAAACGTAACTACGTTGGCAGCGATGGCGAACTTAAGTTCGAGCTATTTTGGTGATTCGTTCAAGAAGGCTTACGGGCAAAGTGTCATGGACTATGTAACGAGTCTGCGTATCAATCACGCCAAGCGATTGTTACGCGAGACGGATATGAAGCTGCGGGAGATTGCGAAAACAATCGGGTATAGCGATGAGTTTTACTTTAGTCGGAAGTTCAAGAAGGAAGTGGGTGTATCCCCCTCCTCGTATGAAAGAGTTTCCGAGCGCAAAGTTGCCGTCTACACCCCTTCCCTACTGGGACATCTAATGGTACTTGGGATTATACCAGTCGCTGCTCCTTTGGATGCGAAGTGGACCCCCTATTACTATCAGCAGTATCAGCAACGGATTGCGGTTCATCTAAAAGCGGTCGAAACACCATGGAACGATGACGATCAGGAAATGATGCTTCTGGCTGCCAAGCCTGATATTGTCATCAGCCACATAGAACTTCCCGAAACTACTAGGCAACGCTTGTCTGCACATGGCATAGTCGTCTTGACCCTCCAATCTTCTGGCTGGAGAGAACGATTACGTGAAGTTGCCAGTTACACGGGCAAAGAAGCAGCTTGTGACTCCTGGATTGCTTTTTATGAAGCGAAGGCTGCTGCCGTTCGCGCAGACCTGCAGCCCGTGCTCAAACAAGATAAATTTGCGATCATTCGACTATATCGGGATGGCATCCATCTCTACAACAACAAGGGGATGAAGGAGCTTCTGTGCGATGATTTGCAGCTTTCTCTTGTGGAAGAAGAAACGGAACCTTGCAATCGGCCAATTACGCTTGAGCAGCTAGTGAGCTTAGACCCGGAGCGAATCCTGTTGTTCGTTTGTCTGGATGAGTCGACACGTATAAACTGGCTGACGCTACAGCATCATTCGCTTTGGAGAGGACTTCGCGCTGTTCAAGATGGGTATCTCTATTCCTTGCCTTCTAATCCGTGGTACGAGTATTCACCCGTTGCCATGAATCGGATGCTGGATGAAATGCTACTGATGGTAACGGGGAAAAGTCCAAATGCGATTCAAGGTGTTGTCCATGGAGCCCCTTTCTTGTGTGAATTATAATGTTTTTCAGTGAGAAACATTATCAACGAGAGGGGATTCCACTTGTATGACAAAGAAAACTAGCCTTGCCCTGATGCTGACCACGACGATGCTCGTTGCTGGACTTACGGCAGGCTGCGGGAGCAATGCAAGCAGTGAGGCAGTGACGCAGAAGGTCGATTCGTCCGCGACTGGGAGCGTCGAAGGATCGGCAAAGAGCTCATCTGATCAGCCTGCCTACCCGCGGGTACTAAAAGATGAAATGGGTAACGAGGTGACATTGCCTGCCGCACCTGCCAAAATATTCGCTCCCAATCTGGAAGATACATTGGTCGCATTAGGCGTTGCTCCGGTCGTGCAGTGGTCAACGGGCTCAAGACCAAAAATGTATTTGCAAGATAAGCTAAAAGATGTGCCGTCCATTACCTTCGCAGGTGGATTGCCTCCAGAGCCGGAAGCTGTTATGGCCCATGAGCCAGATCTCATCCTCTTGCACAATGCCAACCATATCGAAAGCGGCGTGTACGATAAATATAAGATGATTGCTCCGACATATGTGTTCAAACAGGCAAATTCTGATCTTGAATCTTCCGTACGCGTGGTTGGCGATCTGTTGGGCAAGTCGACGGAAGCTGAAAAAGCTTTGCAGACATATAAGGAGCATGTCGAGTCAGCCAAAAAGGAGTTGGCCCCTCATACCCAAGGCAAAAAAGCCGCAATCATTCGCTTCAATGGCAGAGGGATGTTCTTCATCAAATACGATTTCTTCAGTGGATACGTACTTACCAAAGAACTGGGCTTTTTGCCAAGCCAGGTCGTATCCAGCGGTGACATTAATTTATCACTAGAGAGCTTACCTGATTTGGATGCGGACTATATTTTCCTCATCAATGACGCTGGTACGGGGGATGCGTTTGAGAAAGACTTGACAGAGAGTGCTGTTTGGAAAAGCATGGAGGCTGTGAAGAACGGTCGTACGTTTAAAGTTGAGGGAGATCACTGGTTAAGTGGTGGTCTGATCGCACATATGAAAGTCATTGACGATGTGAAAGGATTGATTGCAAAATGAGAATCATAGAGAAAAACGGCTACTCCCCTAGTAATTGTGTAGAGTGGACACTGCAATCAAGCCAAGGTCGTGACTATCGGATTATGATTGCGATTCCGGAAGCAGAGGCCCCTCCTGAAGGGTATGCGGTTATTTATGCCGTGGATGGCGATGCGATGTTCGGAACGATTGCCGAGACAGTGAAGGTTCAAACCCGTAAGCCCAAGGGCTTCAACCCAGCCATTGTTGTAGGAATCGGCTATCCATCACGTCTGCCATTTGACATGGACCGCCGTTGTTATGATCTGACCATGCCTGTGGACGCAGCTACGCTTCCTGACCGACCAAATGGGCAGCCTTGGCCAGAGTATGGCGGAGTTGATTTGTTCCTCGAATTCCTTGAACAGCAGCTGATGCCAGCTATTTCTTCCGAGTGGCAAATAAATCCGAACAAACAGGCGATTTTCGGTCACTCCTTAGGCGGCCATTTCACACTGTATACGATGTTCTCGCGCCCGAAACTATTCTCTCACGTCGTATCAGGCAGTCCTTCCGTCTGGTGGGGCAATGACGAGGTATTGAGGGAGCAAGAGCGCTTCATCGCCCAATGGAAAGGGGAACACGAAGTAAAGCTTCTTGTCATTGTTGGCGGTGATGAACTCTCCTTCATGGTCGAGGGTGCACAACGGGTCGTCGAGCGCATAGAACCACTCGCTACCAAAGGTATTCAAGTGAGCTACATCAAATTCGAAGATGAGGGCCACGTAAGCGTGCTGCCTTCCGCGATCAATAGACTGGTGCGGTTTGTGCTTACGGATTAACTCTCTGAAACTACTTTCAGAACGTAAAGGACAGACAAATGATACGATATATTCGTTTATTGCTTCATTTCGGCTATCAAGAAGCCATGTCATGCTTGTTTCCGGTCTTTATTTTTGCTTCGCTGGCCTTATCCAAATTCGTCACCATTCCTGGTTTGCCGAGGTATGACCTCCTGCTTTTGCTTTGCCTACTCTTCCAAATCTTCATGGTGAAAAGTGGCTTGGAGTCTCGGGACGAATTGAAGGTCATCACGGTCTTTCACGTGATCGGGCTGTGCTTGGAAATATTCAAGGTGCATATGGGATCTTGGAGCTATCCAGAAGATGCGTACAGCAAGGTGTTTGGCGTTCCTCTTTACAGTGGGTTCATGTACGCCAGTGTCGCGAGCTACTTATGTCAAGCTTGGCGCCGACTAGAGGTCTCCCTCTCTGGCTGGCCGCATCAGATTATCGCCACCATTTTGGGCGCCATGATCTATCTAAACTTTTTCACCCACCATTATATTTGGGATTTGCGTTGGGTGCTGATGGCAGCTATTTTCATTGTCTTCTGGAAAACCCGTGTTTATTTTAGCGTCGCGAACGAGCGATTTTTCATGCCCATCCCTCTTGGTTACTTTTTGATCGGTTTTTTCATTTGGATTGCGGAAAATATAGCGACGTTCCTCGGTGCTTGGAATTATCCGAATCAAAGAGCAGGCTGGGAGCTCGTGCATCTCAGTAAAATCAGCTCGTGGTTTTTACTTGTCATCGTGAGCTTTATTATCGTGGCGGAATTGAAGCACGTAAAATCCAGAAGATCCCAGTCCCATAATAGCAAGAGACACATATAAAAAGCCTATCCACTCTTTCACACGAAACGTCAAAGGGTGGACAGGCTTTTTCTTCTTATTTGACTACGTTGCTCAGTACATTCTCAATCATTTGGCGGTTAGCAATGACGCCAGTGTACAGCCAACTGGAATCTTTCGCAAATGTATAGGCATTTCCATTCTTCACAGCAGGGATATTCGCCCATACGGGGTCCTTTTGCAGCTGTTCCAAACCAGTCGGATTACTGTTTACAATAAACAAGTACTCGGCATCGAGTTCAGCCAATTTCTCCATGGAAATCGAATTCCAGTTTGCTTCTCCTGACTTGGAGATTTCCTGAACGATGGTAGGAACCTTAAAGCCGAGGTCCTTGTAGAGCACATCGCCGCTAGACAAGTCCTGACGTGCTACGTACACATTTTTCCCCGTCATCCAGAGTGCTGCCGCTGATTTTTCTCCGATTGCTTGCTGCAACTTTTGTTTGGATTCGGCTGCAAATGTCTCATAATCCGCCAGCACTTTCTTCGCTTCTTCCCCCTTGTTAAGGACTTCTCCTACTGTCAGGAGTTCTTTGCGCCAATCGCTGTTCTTTTCTTTTCCGATTGTATAGGTTGGCGCAATTTTTTCGTACTGACTATACTTGTCGCCTTGGATCAAGGTCGCGCTATCCAAAATAATCAGGTCAGGACTGTGGCTCATCACAACTTCTGGTGGCAGATCATAAGGAATCGCTGGAATACCCGCCAGCTCCTTTTGCAGGTAGCCCTGTACCTCGCTGTTTCCTACAGACCATTGGGCAACTGGCTTCACTCCCAACGCTACTAAATGATCCTCCAGATAAGAAGCGATCACGCGCTTCGGTTGGGTTGGGACTGTTACTTCATTTCCCATCGCATCCTTCAGTACTCGTGGAGCTTCAGCCCCCGGTGTCGCAGTCTGACTGTCACCCGCTTGAGTCTCTGGATTCGTTGCGTTCGGCTGGCCAGAACAAGCGCTCACGATTGTAACTAGGCTTGCCAATACGACACTGGCTATCGAAAGTTTGGCTGTTTTCTTCATTGGTGTATTCCTCCATCTGCGTCATGCCATCAAGCAGCGGCAATTGCCAACTCGACCACATTTTCACTGAGAATAATTATCAAAATCACAATGGGTATTATAGCGGATTATGGCACGATGCTCAACTTTTTGTTTATGGAAACGAAAAAAGACCCCCTGCTTACTAAGCAGAAAGTCCTTTTACTCTCTATTTTTAATCCGCTTAGCGTGGAACCCCGCTTAACAAGAATCGATGTAGTCCTCCGATCAGACACACGCCAGCTGTTACAAAAAACGCAATGAAGTAGGAATGGTGCCAATTCCCCAGCAGGCCTGCCAATATTGGGCTCAATACCGCTCCGATCGACAATACCGCTGAGTAAATACTAAACACACTCCCGTATTGCTCTCGGGGTGAATGTACCGTCAAAATGGTCGCAAAAGCTGGGAACAGCATCCCAAAGCACGCCCCGAAGAAAAACATCATGACGTGAATCGGAATCGCCAAGCCGATTGCGAGGGCGTACAGAAGAAGGCTAAGCACACCCAATCCAGCAAACGTTCTCGTCTCTACGGGGACGCGATGCAGCCAAAACTGGCACAGAATCGCTAGTGCCCCCAAGCCTTTCAAACTGAACAATATGCCAGTAACTGCGGGGGACAGCCCTTGTTTTTGGATGAGCAAAGGCACTTCATAGATGATTGTTCCTTGGGCGTAAATGATCGCAAATCCCCCAAGAAACGCAGGGTACAGCATGCGATTTTCCAGGATAGCGGTAAGGCTCTGCTTGCCCCCACCTTTGATCCGTGGCGTGGACGGCGTGCTTCCCTCTACTCTTTGGGGCAACATCATCCAAGCGAAAACGCCAGCAATGATCATCATGTAGCCGAGAATCACGAATGATTGACCATAGCCGAACTGCACCGCCAAAAAGCTACCGACTGCCGGGGATACGATACCTGCCGATGTAAGGACCAATCCCTTTTTACCCATGATTTCGCCCTGCTCAAGTGCCGTCTTCCCTGTTTCTCCGAGCAAGGCAGAACAAGCAGGGGATACAAACGCCATCAAAAACCCGAGCATCAGCCGAAAGGTAAAAAAGCCTGCGGTATTTTGCACGATGCCTTGGCCAATCAGCATCACACCAGCCAAAATCAATCCACCTGCGATAAACCATTTTTTCGGATAGCGATCGAGAAAAGGTCCTGCGAGCAGATTGCCTGTCAAATTGCTGATCGCATATCCGCCGAGCACGAAGCCGATCATCGCAGCGGATACACCCAATACGTTTAAATACGGCGCAAGAAGTGGCGTCTGCGCGTGCATGTCAAAGGCAACAAGAAACAAAACCACTAACAGGAGAGCCCTCAAAGCATTCCCTTCCTCTCTAACGGCCTATCTTTGTCCCAGTATATGAAGGGAATGGTACAAGTAGGATAAGAAAAGAATAGAGAAAATTCGGAATAAACGTAGCATTTATTTTCGTATTACCGTAATATTTACTGTAATACCGTAATTGTTTTTGGTCAGGAGGTGACTTTTTGGAGCACGTTTACAAAAAAATACGAAAGCTTCGTATACAACAGGAGCTTACTTTAAAGGATTTAAGTGAGAAATCAGGATTCTCCGTCAGTTTCTTATCACAAGTAGAGCGTGGTAACAGTTCGCTCGCGATTACTTCTCTGCAAAAAATTGCGGAATGCCTCGGTGTCCCCATTACGTACTTCTTTGAAGTAGAAAAAGATATCACGTACCACACTCCCATTGAAAAACGTCAAACGTTGCAAATTGAAGGTTCACCTGTGAAGTACGTTCGAATCGGTGGGAATTTCCCCGATAGGGCGCTTGAACCCCTCCTCAACGTGTTGCCACCCGGACAGATGAAGCATGTCGCCTTTCAGCATCCAGGTGAAGAGTTTTATTACGTCGTAAAAGGATGTGTCACCATCGTCGTCGACGGAACAGAATACCATCTCGAACAAGGAGACACGATCCACTTCCCTTCCTCTCTCCTTCATACGTGGTACAATCCTTCCACTGTTGAAGAAGCCGAGATTCTGTCCGTTTTGACGCCTGTCATTTTTAGAACCTAACATTGTCTACCAATAAAAAAGGGTGATCTGGATGCAAGAAAGACTGGAAAAGCTGCACGCGTATATGGAAAGCAGGAAACTGGACGCGTTGATTATTACGCATCCGAAAAACGTGTATTACTTTACCGGATTTTTGACAGAGCCACATGAACGTTTTATGGGCCTCGTTTTGGTGAGAGGCGAGTCCCCCTTCCTCTTCGTTCCACTTCTGGACGGTGAAAAAGCACGGGAGGCTTGTCCTGCCATTATGATTTACACCCATGACGATTCACAGAATGCACTAACTGTGCTTCAGCATTTGCTGCCGACTTCCCTCTCTCACATTGGTGTGGAGAAGAACCATTTGACAGCGAAAACATATGAGGCACTCGTATCGATCGTGCAAGCTACAGAAGCAGTGGATGTCGGAGAATTGCTGGGCAATATACGTGTGGCTAAGGATGCATCTGAAATCGCGACTATCAAGCGAGCTATTTGGGTGATGGAGGAATCCCTACGCCGTACGCTTCCTCTGATATCCATAGGGATAACGGAACTGGACGTCGTCGCAGAGCTGGAATACCAGATGAAAAAGCTAAAAGCCCAAGGCCCATCCTTTTCAACGATTGTACTAGCTGGAGAAAAATCAGCACTGCCCCATGGTGACCCGGGGACACGTGTGATTCAGGCGGGTGAAGTTTTGTTGATTGACGCAGGGGTGTATGTCGATGGGTATGTATCAGACCTGACTCGTACTTTTGCAGTTGGTCAACTGGGTGCAGAATTGCTTGACATGTACGATACGGTCTTGCAAGCGAATCTGGCTGGGATACAAGCCGTTCGACCAGGCGCTCTGATCGCAGAGGTTGACCTAGCTGCACGAGGTGTCATTGCAGACCGGGGCTATGGAGAATTTTTCATCAATCGTGTAGGGCACGGAATCGGATTGGAGCTTCATGAGGCCCCGTACGTTCACAGCCAGGCAGTTGGAGACCTCATCCCAGGCATGGTTTTCACGATTGAACCGGGCATTTATAACACGAAGATCGGTGGCATTCGCATTGAAGACAATGTGCTCGTCACGAAGGATGGCGTAGAAGTATTGACGTCTTTTACCAAAGAGCTGCAAATCATCGGATAAATGAAAAAAGAAAAGGCTGGTGTCGTTCCTTTGAAAGTGCTAGAAACAGATCGTCTCATCCTCCGCTGGCAAACTGCCGAAGACGCTAATTTTGTCTTGAAACTGATGAATGAGCCTTCTTGGATTCGATTTATTGGCGATCGTGGTCTTCGTACGCCAGAAGACGCCCGCAACTATATTTTGAATGGTGCTGTCGCGATGTATGCGAGTCATGGCTTTGGTCTGTATTTGGCAGAGCTGAAGGAAGGAAATGTTCCGATCGGTTTATGTGGACTGATCAAGAGGGATTCGTTGGAGGATGTCGATATCGGCTTTGCCTTTCTGCCCGCATACTGGGGCAAAGGCTACGCGTATGAGGCAGCCTCTGCCGTTCTTACCCACGGAAAAGAAGTTGTCGGCTTAAAGCGCATCGTAGCAATCACTAACCCCGATAATACATCTTCTGCCAATCTTTTAAAGAAAATCGGCCTGCAAGATAAAGGGATGATTACCCTTCCGAATAATACGGAGGAAGTCAAGTTTTTTGCCATCGAGTTCTAGTCCATACTGTCTAAATGAGTCGTGGAATTGGTGAAATGGATCAGACGTCCGTTGTCAAAAGAAAATAAAGTATTAGACACTAGTCAATATTACATCGAGAAAACTTAGAAAAGATACCAAAAGGGATTTTATCCTCCGTACTGAGAATTATGATAGACAAATATTCAGATATTTGACTTTAAACATTCCAGGAAAGGCAGTGAATGAAATGGCCATACATACGTTTCAACCGCAACTGTATTACAACAATATCGGCTCTTATGAACCGGCGCTGGTTATAAACGACGGCGACACGGTTATCACCTCTACCATCGATGCAAGAGGATGGGATCACATGGGCGAAAGCGTTGCCCCCAGAGGAAATCCGATGACGGGTCCCTTCTACGTGGAAGGCGCACAACCCGGTGATGTGTTGGAGGTTAAGCTGGAATCGATGACGCCAAACCGGGACTGGGGATGGACATGCAATGTGCTTGCGCCTAACGTAGTCGATCCGCTGACAGCTACAACATTGCCCACTCTGGAAATAGTCCGCTGGCAGGTGGATGCTGCGCAGGGTATAGCGCGGTTAGAGAAGCCGACACCTGGTTTAGAATACCTGAACCTGCCGATTCGTCCGTTTCTCGGCTGTTTCGGCGTAGCCCCTTCCCAAGGTCAGGCCATATCAGCGGCGACAAGCGGCAATTACGGCGGTAATATGGACTACAAAGCGTTAGTTGCCGGTGTCTCTGTCTATTTTCCAGTGTTTGCGGAAGGCGCGCTTTTTCATCTTGGCGATGGACATGCGACACAGGGATGCGGCGAAATTGTCGGCACGGGTATAGAAATATCGTTAGACGTCCGTTTTTCCGTCCATGTGCATAAGGGCAAGACGATAAAATGGCCTAGGGTAGAGTCTGACACTCACTTGTCTTGTATCGGCAACGTCAGACCGCTCGAACAAGCGCTTCAGCACGCAACTACTGAAATGCTCTCCTTGCTAGTTGAAGACTATGGGCTCTCTGTAAATGAAGCAAGCCTGCTGCTCGGCCAAGTCGTCGAATATGAGGTGGCCAACGTGTTCAATCCCGCTTACAGTGTCGCCTGTAAAATTCCAAAAGCATATTTACCTGTTCGCAAATCCTAGCCCGCTCAATCGATTAAGAGGGGACGGATAGCCGGATGACCCTGTCAAACAAGGCAGAGACCTCAAGTAGTAGGCGCATGTATGTGCATGCGCCTACTCTATTCTTACATTCAATGAACAAGGACGGCCTTTATCCGGAATATCTTAGATTCAGTGGGGCAGGTCGATCTTAACCAGGACAGGGTCGTGGTCGCTTGCCCGTCCGTGCTCTTCCGTAAATTCGGAGTTGATGTTTACGATATCAACCTTCGCGTTGTCGGCCAGATGACGGCTGACGAGGATGTGGTCCAGGGCCTGCGAGTTGCCATCGTACACGTAGGTGTATTGCTCCCTTGCAGGCAGTTGTTCCACCATGTTGACCAGTACTTCTTCCTTTAGTGTAAGGATCGGCTTGGAGAAGGAGAAGTCGTTCAGGTCCCCAAGTACCACCACGTTGGCGTCCGGGTCGGCAGCGTGGATTTCCCTGACGAATCCATTCACCTCCTGGGCGATTTTCACACGTTGCGCCTCGCTGGTCAGCACAGGGGGCTGTTGGGAACCGAAAAGGCCGCTATCTCCTCCTTTGGAATTGAAGTGGTTGGCAATCACGATCACCTGTTTGCCGCGGAACAAAAACTCAGCGGCGAGCGGCTTGCGGCTTTTTTCGAACGCCGCGTTGCCCGGGTCAATTCGTCCTGGATTGTGGGATAGATGGGCTACGCCTTGCTGTGTTACTACATGGACGGCGGTATTTGCATTCCCAGCAGGACGGTCCGCCAGACGGACACGCTCGGGATTGTAAAGGAATCCGACGCGGATGTTGCCCCCCTTCTGTCCTCCGTCGTTGTTGTTCACGGGAGCGATGTCCACATAGCGGTAGGCGGGGCCTCCTTGCCGGGACACTTCATCGATCAACACCTGTGCGGACAGTCTGGCATCCGTCACGCCTGTGTCCGCCGGACCGTCATTGTCCTGCATCTCAATCACTCCGACGATGTCGGGCTTCTTCAGGTTGTGCACCAAAGAGGCGGAGATTCGCTTCACCTTTTCCAAATCGGAGACCCTTGAAAAATTCTCGATGTTATAGGACGCGATCGTCAATTGATCTGCCGCGGGTTCTATCGTTGTCTCAAACGGTCGGTATCCTCCGTCGATCAGCTGCAGCGGCTTGGTGTTGTAAAGCTTGTAGTTGGCAATGCTGTAATCGATCACACCCACAACTGGTTCTGCCAGCTTGTCGCCAACTTTTGCGATAGGCGCCTCTCCCGTCAGTTTGTTGGCAACGGTTATGCGCTCCGGATTGTAGTTGTCTTCCGCAATGATGATGCCTCCTGATGGGGTACGTACCTTTCCCGGATTCGCCTGGTCGTCAATGATGACAAACTCCACACTGGGAGGGTCGGTAAATCTCTTCGATTCCCCCACCACTCGCGGGTTTTTTACCTGCACCAGCATCCCTTCCACGCTTTCCCAGAAATCGATTCCGTCTTCTTCGGGATCAAAACGGGCAAATCTGTCATTATCAATCACGGTCGAGGGGTAGCGGTACGCTCCTTCACCCAGAACGAGAGGTGCTGGAAGAGGCTGGCCATTCTCCGTGACGCTGATCGCCGACGCATCAATCTCGGTCAGTGTGAGATCCGTCGCTTGCCTGTTCCTGCTCACGTATTCCTTCACGGTGCCCGATACCTTTACCCTGTCTCCCTCGTTCACCTGGACATTTGGTTCATAGACAAAGATCCCTTCCGACGTGCGGGGATCACTGTCCGGCTGGGTGTCCTGCATGTAAAAGCCTGTTACGCTGTTGCCGTCCTTCACCACTGCTGTCACGATACCTTCCACGTTGCTCACCGCGGCCCCTTCAAGCGGCGATCGGTGAGCCGCACCTTGGATGTCATGAATACGGACCGTGTCCGCCATCAGCGTCACGTCTCCATGAGTGTTCCGGTCTGGTTCGGGCAGGCTTAGTCGATTTTGCGGCGCCAAGCCCCCCTGGCGCAGAAGCACAACTAGAGCAACGGAAGCGACAAGCACCAAAAATGCCAGCGCCGGCTTTTGCCAGCGTCTGTTGTTCCTACTCGATGTTCTCATACTCCTATTACCACCTTTTCACTTATGTTAATCACTCCGTATCCAAAACAACCTGACCCGCAAGTCAGCGCAGCTTGCGGGTCAGGTTTTGCAGAAACCTCCTCTGTCATTTCCCGCAAGTCACTGCGAAAACATATTTTCCACAGAGTTGTTACTCTGATAAATGTTTAGCGTTGAATTCTGTGCATGACGGAATCGGGACCATCATTAGTTTACTCTTTAACAGCATTTACACTGATTTCGATGCTGTTTTCCACGCTTTAGGCATATATCGATGATCTGTTTTATCGAGCGTAATACCTTTGCTCCAGAACGGATAGTGCTCTTCCCAGAAGGTAACCTTCACTCCTCCCATTTGTCCCCTACAAACGCAACATCTATGGAATTTGACAATAATCAGGGAATTTGCAAATGTTATGTATTCCAATGTCATTGTTCCAGAAAACTCATCCGCTTGGCATCGAACCGTGGTTCAGCATATGGCATTACTGTTTCCAATAGGTTGTGTCTCTATGCTCCTTCGGGCCAGCGAGCTGCCACAATGTTTCGTCGGTTGTTCGCCAATGCGCAGATGAAGGAAATCGCTGACTTGTTATGTAGAATCGCGGAGGATAATATGTCACACGTCATGCGAGGACAATCATCTGTTTGTGCTTGAGCCGCAAGCTTCCGTACCCGCGTATTTGTTTGTACAGCGAGGCAGCCCCTTTGGCTTTTCCGTTCTTTGGTAGCATAAAAAAATCCCCTCCGTGAACAGGTTAAACTGCCCCGGTGTCGTAGCCACCTAAAAGAGTCAGAGGCAGTCCAGGACGCGAAAATAAAGTCCTAGACTGCCTCTGTTTCATTGACCTAACGTACCCGATAGCGTAATGAAGCATCGCCAGTCTACTACTATATTTTCTCAGTCTACTACTTTATTTTCTTTGAACATCCGTATTCGTTGTACTCCAACAAGTGGATACCTGTGTCGCCTGTGCCAAAGTAAATGTCGTGCAAGACAGGCAACTGCAAAGAGGGCCTCTCCGTAATCGGGAGGCCCTGCATTTCTTTTTCAATTAAGAATGAACGGATTTCAAACCAAGAGAACTCTCGTGGAACTTGATATTCGAGTACTTATCCATCGCGACACGCAGCTGGTACTCGCTTTCAAACAGCATAACGGGACGGCCATAACGGTCGGAAACAGTTCGATTCTTCACAGCATCGAGGTCTGCTTTCTCCCCTTCGAGCCAGCGAGCGATTTGATACGGCATACGAGTCAACATGATGTCTACCCCGTACTCGGCTTTCAAACGGTATTCCAGTACCTCGAACTGCAGCACACCTACCACACCAAGAATCAGCTCTTCCATCGGATGGGTACGGAATAACTGCACCGTTCCTTCCTCGGTCAACTGCATGATCCCTTTTTGGAATTGCTTGTGCTTCATCGCGTCCTTCACCATCACCTTGGAGAAAAACTCTGGCGAGAAGTGCGGCATTTCTTCGTACTCAAACGTTTTTCCAACACAGAGTGTATCACCGATCTGGAAAATGCCCGGGTCAAAAAGACCGATGACATCTCCCGCGAACGATTCATCGACTATTTCGCGGTCCTGTGCCATAAACTGTACTGGCTGCGCCAATTTGATGTCTTTGCCAAGACGGACGTGCTTGACTGACATTCCCCGCTCAAACTTTCCGGAGCAAATACGCAAGAAAGCGATGCGATCTCGGTGAGCTGGATTCATATTAGCTTGGATTTTGAAAATGAAGCCGGAGAACGCGTTCGTATACGGATCGATCAAGCCTTCTGTACTTTTCTTCGCAGAAGGTGCTGGCGCCATTTGCAGGAAGTTGTCCAGGAATGTTTGTACACCGAAGTTGTTGATGGCACTACCGAAGAAAACAGGTGTCAGTTGTCCTTTGTTGATCAGTTCAGGATCGTATTCATCTCCCGCAACATCCAGCAGGGAGATTTCGTCCTGCAATTGCTGCCACAGTTCTTGACCGACACGATCACCGATTAGTGGATCTTCTGCTCCTTCTACAGGGAAAAAGGAAATATCCTCGTGCTGTGTATTGTTTTGATACAGCTCGACACGAGACTTCATGCGGTCAAATACACCGCTGAAATAGCTGCCCATCCCAATCGGCCAGTTCATCGGATAAGAACGAATACCCAGTACGCGCTCAATTTCTTCCAAGAGCTCGAATGGATCTTTACCGTGACGGTCCAGCTTGTTCACGAACGTAAAGATCGGAATACCCCGCATCCGACAGACCTTGAACAGCTTGATCGTCTGTGCCTCTACCCCTTTTGCTACGTCGATAATCATCACAGCAGCGTCAGCAGCCGTCAGCGTACGGTACGTATCTTCACTGAAGTCCTGGTGACCAGGTGTATCCAAAATGTTGATGTGGTGTCCGTTGTATTCGAAATCCATCGCACTGGACGTTACGGAGATTCCACGCTTTTTCTCGATCTCCATCCAGTCGGAGGTAGCGTGCTTGGAATTTTTGCGCCCTTTGACCATCCCTGCTTCACGGATGGCTCCGCCGTAGTAGAGCAGCTTTTCCGTCATTGTCGTTTTACCCGCATCCGGGTGGGAGATGATGGCGAAGGTACGGCGTTTTGCTATCTCATTTTCCCATTGGGGATTGGATTGACTCATCTTCATTCTCCTGTCATCGCAAATAAGTAACTCATTTGTTTCCTCTACGATTATACCGACAAATGCTTGTCGCATCCACCTAGTAATTTTTCATTAAACCGTTATAATATTCAGTAGTAAAAATTTTTTGACTGCATGACTTACATATTAATTACCAGAATATTACAATTTTACAGGAGGAGTCCTATGTCAACGACTGTGGAAACACGTACGGCCGAATTCCGTGACTATGTGAAGAAAATAACCAGCTACACGCAAGCACTGAACGTTCTTTATTGGGACAAGGCTACACAAGCGCCTCGCAATGGAATGGATGCTCGTTCTGAAATCATCGGGACTTTGGCTGGCGAGCAATTCAAGCTGGCGACGTCTAAAGAAATGGAAGCGCTTTTGACGGAGCTGAGTGAGCCATCTGTCCTCGAAACATTGGATGAAATTACCCGTCACAGTGTGCTGGAATGCAAAAAGGAATTTGACCGCAATAAGAAAATACCTGCTGACAGGCATCAGGAGTACGTCGTGCTGACCGCCAAAGCAGAAACGGTGTGGGAAGAAGCTCGTGCCAACAACGATTTTTCCATGTTCCAACCGTACCTCGAGAAAATCGTGAACTTCCAGCTCGAGTTCATCGAGTATTGGGGTCATGACGGTAAAAACAAGTACAACACCCTCTTGGACATGTATGAGCCTGGCATGACTGTCGACCAGCTCGATCCGATCTTCGCCACCTTGCGCGAGAAAACTGTCAAGCTGGTAAAAGCAATTGCCGACTCCCCGAACAAACCAGATACATCATTTTTGACGAAAAACTTCCCTGTGGCAGACCAAGAAGCATTCAGCCGTTATATCCTCGAGAAAATCGGGTACGACTTCAAGTCTGGCCGCATGGATCGCAGTGCGCATCCGTTCTGCACCACCTTCAATCCTGGTGATGTCCGCATTACGACGCGCTACGCTGAAAATGATTTCAACTCTGCGCTCTTCAGTTGTATTCACGAGGCTGGCCACGCGATGTACGAGCAGAACATCAATCCTGACCTGCTGTTCACTCCTCTGTGCGATGGTACCTCCATGGGGATTCACGAATCTCAATCCCGCTACTGGGAAAACATGGTCGGACGCAGTCTGCCGTTCTGGAATCACTTTTTCGCGGACTTGCAAAAAGCGTTCCCTACTCAATTCGAAGGTGTGTCCGTAGAAGACCTGCATCGTGCGGTTAACGCTGTTACTCCTTCCTTTATCCGTACGGAAGCAGATGAGTTGACGTACAACCTGCATGTCATGATCCGCTACGAAATCGAGAAAGGCTTGATCAATCAAACCATTCAAGTGGCTGATCTGCCAAAAATTTGGAACGAAAAAATGAAAGAATACCTGGGTGTCGAGCCACCGACAGATGCACTGGGTGTGCTTCAGGATGTACACTGGTCAGGTGGAATGATCGGCTACTTCCCTACTTACTCGCTGGGTAATGTGTATGCGGCACAATTCGTCCACGTTATGGAGAGTGAGATCAACGGCTACGAAGAACTGATCGCAAAAGGCGATTTCGCTCCAATCCGTGAGTGGCTCAAGGAAAAAATCCATCAGTACGGTAAAATGAAGAGCCCTCGTGAACTCGTTCAAGCGATTACAGGCGAAGGTACAAATGCGACTTACTTGATGAATTACCTTGAGAAAAAATACACAGACGTATACAAGCTGTAAGCAGTTATCCCCTTGCTATCCAATGTTCTCCCTGCTCAGGGAGGACATTTTTATTTTTCAAAGTTACTTTTCGTAACCTACGTACATAAAAGTGCATCCTTCCCCTCGAGGATAAATGCTAGTACACTGCACAATATACATGAGATTCCTATTGTCTTGAAAAAGGAGTGTTATCGATTGGCTATCGATCTAAAAGGAAAAACCGCAATCATTACAGGAGCAGGTAAAGGCATTGGTCGCGCTACTGCAATTGCTTTGGCAAAGGAAGGCGTGAATCTTGGACTCTTGGCTCGCTCTGAGGAAAATTTGAAGCAAGTAGCCAAGGAAATAGAAGCATTCGGCGTGAAGGTCGCGATTGCCACAGCAGACGTTTCCAACTATGATGACGTCACGACAGCCGTTACCTCTATCAAAAATGAACTGGGTCAAATTGATATTCTGCTCAACAATGCAGGCGTCGCTAAATTCGGTAAATTCCTGGAGCTTGAAACGAGCGAATGGGAACAAATCATCCAAGTCAATCTGATGGGTGTGTACTACGTCACTCGCGCTGTACTCCCCGGCATGATTGACCAAAACTCCGGTGACATTATCAACATCTCCTCCACTGCTGGACAAAAAGGAGCTCCTGTCACCAGCGCGTATAGTGCATCCAAGTTTGGTGTTCTTGGTCTGACTGAATCGTTGGCTCTCGAAGTGCGCAAACACAACATTCGCGTAACGGCGCTTACGCCTAGCACAGTAGCAACCGATATGGCAATTGACTTGGGTCTGACCGACGGAAATCCTGAAAAGACCATGCAACCTGAGGATATTGCTGAGTTCGTGGTTAGCCAGCTGAAGCTGAACAAACGCATCTTTGTGAAATCCGCTGGACTGTGGTCCACCAATCCATAAATATGACATGGCAAAAAAGCGAAAAGAGTCCGTTCGTACAGGCGGATTTCTTTTCGCTTTTTTTCGAAGCCCCGTGAAACCGCTTTATTTTTGTTCACTTTCTATCCACGATTTCTTCACGCCTTATTCACACCTGCCCAACCAAAAATGCCCTCAACTGGAGTATGATGAACATGTAAAACATTTCCACAAAGTGGAGGGTATCCTTATGATACAAATGCTGTCGAATTGGTTGTGGGGTAATGAAGAACAAGAAGTCGTTCCATTTGAGACGAAAAGATACGTCCGGAATGAAATGGAGCAATTCACGTTCAATGAGCCACAGCAAGTGCTGCCGTATCCGCTTCCCCAGTTATAAGATCCAATACTTGATCGAATATAACCTGAAGCTGCCGAATCTGGCAGCTTTTTTTGCTCCTTTCTGAAAGCGCTCACTGATGTGCTACAATGTGGTAAACAGGAGGGGTTCGCTTTTGGTCGAGTTCACAGAAAAATGGTTGCCCACATACATTCGCCGCGATTTGGCGGTCTTATTTTGCGGTATCAATCCAGGGCGTATATCAGCTACGACGGGTTTCCACTACGCCAATCCAGCCAACCTGTTTTGGCGTGGATTGTACGAAGGCGGCCTGACACCTCACAAGCTCTTGCCCGAGGAAACCGCTACCCTCTTAAACTACAACTACGGTATTACCGATCTGGTATCACGCCCTACCCGCTCCGCAACAGACCTGCGCAACGAGGATTATGCCACAGGGGCAGAGCTGTTCGTCCAAATGATCCAGACTTACCGGCCTCGTGTCATTTGTTTTAACGGCATTACTGCTTTTCGTCACGCGACTGGACAAAAAAAAGAAGCCATTTCACTGGGGCTTCAGCCAATCAGGTACTTTGGGACAGAAGATTGGTCTGGCAGCTATGTGTTTGTCGTCCCGTCTACCAGTGGGGCTAACGCATCTTTTACACGTGAGGAACGAATCGCCAAGTTTAGTGAGCTGAGTCATTTTTTACGCGAGATGAATTGGCACCCTCTTCCCGCGCCTAAGTAGATCCTTTCGTGTCAACCACTCCTCTTCTTCCATACAATACTTGTAGCTCTGTACGCAAGGAGGGGCATCAGTAGTGGACGACCTCATCAAAAAAATCCAGAACAGATACGACATGACCGTTCTGCATCACAAAACCATTCGGGATACATCCAAATCATTCGTCATTTACTTGGAAACAACCAATGGCAAATTCATCGGAAAAGCTTTCCCTCTGCAAAAGGAACGTTTACATTTCATTCTGAATGCAGAAGCGTATTTGCGCAAAAACGGCGTACTCATCCCCGACATTCAACGAACCAAAAATAATAAGCGTTACATCACTCATAAAGAAAATCTTTTCGTTCTGCACCAAAGGCTATCCTGGCCAAATATTGCGTATAACTCCCCTATTCGAATGGAACGGATCGGCATGGTATTAGGCAAATTTCATGCGAGGTCGCTCGGTTTTTCCTCCAACCATGGCATCCTTTACAATGGCGCAGAAAAATGGTCCGTGGAGTACAAAACAGATTTAGCTGCCATTGAGAAGTGGGAGCTTCGACACGCTGGGAAGAATGATCAAAAATACACTGCGCTCGCGGATTATCTTCCTTTTTTTAAACAAGCCGGGATCACAGCCAAGGAACATTTGATATCCTCTCCATACTTCTCGAAATGGAAAAAGGAACCCCTAAGCAATCACTATCTCTGTCATGGAGATTTTAACAATGGGAATTTGCTCGTCAGTAATCAAAGAATTGCAATCATTGACTGGGAGGATGTTCGTTACGATTTTCCGTCCAAAGACATTGCCCGTGTTCTATCCCTTGCGATGCGAAAAAATGAGCAGTGGAACGAAGAATGGTTCTCTCATATATTGAGTGGCTATCTCCAAGAAAATCCCCTATCGATTGAGCAACTGCATTTGCTCTTTGTCGATCTCGCATTCCCGCATATCATTGAACGTTTCTTACGCAAGAAGCTGTATGCCCAGATGAGCCTTGCTGAGATTCAACAGTTTTGCAATCGGGAAGCTCTCAAGACCGCCTATATGTTAGACGAGATGAAGGCCCATGTATATTAGACGCAAGGCTATAGCCTGTCTATACACAGAGGCCTTCCCTATTTTACTGATGTATACCGCTAAGTCTGAGCCAGCTTCACTAATGAGCTTTGCTGGCGCGTGTATTGAATGAGCTCTGCCGCCATCTCGTAATAATTGAAGGGTGTAATCAGATAGATGCCATTGAAGTAACGAACGGCCGTGTCGACCAATTCCTTCGCGATTGCGATCCCTTCCTGTCGGGCGGCCTCTCCCTGTACCTTTTTCATCCGTTCCAGAGCTTCTGTCGATAGCTTGATTCCTGGCACTTCATTATGCAGGAACTCCGCATTGCGCGAGCTGGTCAACGGCATGATCCCGATAAAGACAGGAATGCCGATATGCTTCGTCGCCTCGTATACATTCCGGATGGACTCAGCATCGTACACAGGTTGTGTCATAATGTAGTCCGCGCCTGCCTCGACCTTTTTTTCCAAGCGGGCAACGGCAGCATCCATATTTCGGACATTCGGATTAAAGGCTGCGCCCACGATGAACTGGGCTTTTTGCTTTAACGGACGTCCTGAGAACGAAACGCCTTCGTTCAACTGCTTCACCATGCGAATCAGATCAAAAGAGGTCACATCAAATACCGAGCTGGCACCTGGCAAATCCCCAAAGCGCGATGGATCCCCAGTAATCACCAATATTTGGTCGATCCCCAAAGCGTGCAGCCCCATTAAGTGCGATTGCTGCCCAATGAGATTACGGTCCCGGCAAGCGATGTGTAAGAGCGGATCGATTCCATGTCTGCTCTTCATGAGTGCTCCGAGAGCCATGTTGCTCATCCGCACTGTCGCCAACGAGTTATCCGCCAACGTAATGGCGTCCGCTCCTGCCTTGTGCAGCTCGCAGCATCCATGGAGAAACTGGTCTGCATCCAGATCACGCGGTGGATCAAACTCGACAATGATCGTCGTTGCTGTTTTTACGCGCTCGACAATGCTTGGTTTCTCCCTCTCCCTCGTGTTTTGCACAGAAATCGAAGGACGATCACCTGCTACGATGGTCGGGTTCACACGCGCTTGCGGCTCAAGTGACTCAAGTGCATCCGCAATCGCCTTCACATGTGCAGGTGTGGTTCCGCAGCATCCGCCAATCAACCGTACCCCCTGCTCACGCAAGCGAAGCGCACTCTGTCCAAAATATTCAGGTGATGATTTAAAAGCGTATTCGCCGTCAGTCATCCCCAGACGCCCCGCATTCGGGAATACGGATAAAAGTGCATCTTCTGGAATCACTGTATTTTCAAACGAGCGTAGCAATTCAGCGGGACCAAGGCGACAGTTTAGTCCGATCACGTCAGCTCCTGCGGCTTTTAGCTCGGAAAAAGCATCTGTCAAAGCGTAGCCATCACGTGTGCGTCCTACTTCCAGAGTGGCTAACTGCGCGATTACAGGGACATCTGTGAGCGGACGGATTACCTCGATCGCCAGAAGCAGCTCCTCCAAGTCCACGAACGTCTCCAGAATCAGTCCATCTACGCCAGCATGCAACAGAGCAATCGCCTGTTCCTCATACTGGTCACGGTATTCGTCCAAAACCTTTTTCTTCACCCGTCCAGCCAAAATCGATCCGATGCTCCCAGCCACATAAGCATCATCCTGTGCGGCTTCCCGTGCAATGGCGACTGCTAGCCGGTTAATCCGCGCTACCTTATGCTCCAGACCGTAACGGCTCAATGCATCTCGGTTGGCAGAATACGTATTTGTCTCTAGGAAACGTGCACCGGCCTGATAGTAAGACGTATGAACTTCATGTACCAAACGCGGGTTGGATAAACACAGCTCTTCAAAGCTGACGCCAACCGGGACGCCCAGCCCGTGCAGCTGGGTCGCCATCGCACCATCTCCGACTAGCAGGTGGTCTTTCAAATAGGCTCGTAAATCTTTCTTTCTCGTCGTCAACTCAATCCCTTCTCTCCCCGTTTCATTTATCTTTACTACTTTCCTTACACTTCAAAAATAGACGGACCTGCGTTGAAATAACGTGCTTCAGGATGTGCAAATACCATCGCCGATACGGAAGCTTCTGGCTCCATCATGAATCCCTCTGTCAGCTGAACGCCGATATCCTCTGGACGCAACAGACGGAACAACTGCGCCTGATCTTCCAGGTTCGGGCAAGCAGGGTAACCGAAGGAGACACGAATGCCCTGATATCTAGCACCAAAGCGCTCGAGCATCGTCATCTCAATTGGATCAGGAATGCCCCACACGTCGCGCATGACGTGGTGAATTCGCTCTGCAAATGCCTCTGCCAGCTCCAATGCCAAGGATTGGAGGACATGAGAGCGCAAGTAGTCACCACGCTCTTTTAGCTCTGTAGATTTTTCGCGAATCCCTCCCCCAGCCGTTACGGTCAGGAATCCGACATAATCCATTTCCTTGCTCTCCACTGGTCGCAAGAAGTCGGACAGGCAAAGATGAGGTTCTTCCAGCTGACGCGGGAACGAGAAGCGCTCCAGCAGCTTGCTGTGGTCTTTTGGATCATAAACCAAAATATCGTTGCCATCTGACTGAGCCGGGAAGAACTGATACACGCCGTGTGTCGTAATGGTTCCTTTTTGCTTCGCTTCATTTAATAGCTCTTCCACAATGCCGTACAGTTCCAGTACCTTCTCGTCGCCTGCCTCTATCAATCTATCTACATTTCCGCGAACACCGAGGTGTTTTCCGAGGAGCATCCGCAGGTTCAAATACGGTTGCAGATGGCTGAGCGGGTATTGTCGCAGAACATGTCGTTCACAATCTGGTGGCAGATGGATCGGAACCGTTCTGCTGACGGCTGAGCGAGCTGGCAAAGGTGCTTTTTTCTCCTCGATAACAGGTTGAGCCGTTGCAACTGCTTCCAGGAGATGTTGCTGTTCCTCTACCAAGCGATCACGTTCTTCCGGATTTTGCAGACGATTTACGAGATCCAGACCATCCATGGCATCTTTTGCGTATAAAACAATTCCACGGTATTCCGGTGCGATCCGGTTCGATGTGAACTTGCGCGTCAACGCCGCACCGCCAACCATCATCGGGATATCAATGCCTGCATCACGCAGGTCTTGTGCTGTAATGACCATTTGCTGTGCGGATTTTACCAAGAGTCCAGACAGACCGATGGCATCCGGCTTTTCTTCTCTGCATGCGGCAATCAGTTGCTCTGGTGGTACCTTGATCCCCAGGTTCACGACATTGTAGCCATTGTTTGACAAAATAATTTCCACCAAGTTTTTTCCGATGTCGTGCACATCGCCTTTAACGGTCGCCAGCAAGATTTTCCCCTTTGCAGCAGCGTCGCTTTTTTCCATGAATGGCTCCAGAAACGATACGGATGCCTTCATGACTTCCGCACTCTGCAACACTTCTGCCACGATCAACTGGTTGCCGTTGAACAGGCGACCGACCTCTTCCATCCCAGCCATCAGCGGACCGTTGATGATCTCGAGCGGTGTGTATTTTTCCAGAGCCAGCTTTAGGTCTTCCACCAGGCCATCCTTGGAGCCTTCGACTACATAACGGGCCAAGCGTTCTTCGAGCGTTAACGAGGAGACTTCCACACTGACTTCCTTTTTCTTTTGGCGATAAAATTCGGTAAAGGCCGCCAATGTCTCATCATTTGTCTCGAATAGAAGAGCTTCTGCCAGCTTTCTCTCGTCTTCTGGAATCGAAGCGTAGCGCTCCAGCTTTTCCGTGTTGACGATGGCGTAATCAAGCCCTGCGAGAGTTGTGTGGTACAAGAAGACCGCATTCAGTACTTCCCGACCCGCAGGAGGCAAGCCGAAGGAAACGTTACTGACACCTAGGATCGTCTTGCAAGCAGGCATTACCTGTTTAATCAAACGAATTCCTTCTACGGTTTCCTTGGCAGAGCCGATGTATTGTTCATCCCCTGTCCCTACTGGAAAGACGAGTGGATCGAATATAATATCCTGTGGCTTTATGCCATACTGGTTGACAAGAATGTCGTACGAGCGTTGCGCGACCTCCAGCTTCTTTTCGCGAGTGATAGCCATACCCGCTTCCTCAATCGTTCCAACGACAACGGAGGCACCGAACTTGTGAATAAGTGGAACCACTTCCTCAAATCGCTCCAAGCCGTCTTCCAAGTTAATCGAGTTGAGGATGGCCTTCCCTTGCGAATAGCGAAGTCCCAGCTCCATGACCTTGGCATCTGTCGAATCGATCATGAGGGGCGCTTTTACTTTTTTCACGATGAACTGTAGGAATTTTTCCATATCTTCGTATTCATCACGGTCGGGGTCAGCCAAGCATATATCGATGACATGTGCGCCGCGCTTCACTTGTGCTCGGGCAATATCAGATGCTTCTTCATAATGACCAGCTGCAATCATTTCACGGAATTTTTTGGAACCGATGACATTGGTCCTCTCCCCTACTAGCAAGGGACGATTGTCATCTTCGACGTAAACAACCTCGATCCCGGAGACTGCGCTCAGCGGTTCCACAGCTGCACTGCGCGGCTTGCAGTCTTTCAATGCTTCTGCCATCGCTTGAATATGGTCAGGCGTTGTTCCGCAGCAACCGCCAGCGACGTTTATCCAGCCCTGATCAGCGAATGCCCGCATTTTCGAAGCAAGTCCCTGTGGCGTTTCATGGTAATGGCCGTTCTCGTCTGGCAAGCCTGCGTTCGGATAACAGCTAACCGCACATTGGGCAATTCCTGACAGTGTCCGCAGATGATCACGCATAAACTCTGGTCCTGTCGCACAGTTCAGACCAATGGAGACTGGCTGTAAATGCTCTAAGGAGATGTAAAACGCCTCGATGTTTTGGCCAGCCAGCGTTGTGCCCATCGGCTCAATCGTACCTGACAGCATCACCGGGAGCTCCTGTCCAAGCTCTTCAAAAGCTTTGCGAATCCCGATTCCGCCAGCCTTGACGTTTAACGTGTCTTGCGAGGTTTCCAATAGAAGAACATCGGAGCCGCCAAGAATCAGACCTTTTGCCTGACGATAATACGCCTCGACCAGTTCTTCGAAAGTGACACCGCCTGTCAACGCAAGGGTTTTGGTCGTAGGTCCCATTGCACCTGCTACAAAACGCGGCCACTCCTCCGTAGAATAGGCATCCACCGCTTCTCTGGCCAAGCGGGCTGCGGCTATATTGATCTCAAGGTCTTTTTCTGGCACATCGTACTCAGCCAAAACGATGGAAGCAGCACCAAATGTATTTGTCTCGACGATGTCTGCGCCCGCCGCTAAATATTTCTCGTGAATGGAACGGATCACATCTGGTCTGGTCAGGTTCAGGAGTTCATTACAGCCATCATAGGCTTCACCGCCGAAATCATCAGCAGTCAGGTTTGCCTGTTGAAGCATGGTGCCCATTGCACCGTCCAGAATCAGAATTTTCCGGGAAAGTTGTTCGCGAAAAGTTGGTTTCATTGACGTGCCCCTTTTCTACCTTGCATCGGCTTATTCTCCGTAATTGGGTAAATAAAAAAAATCCTCTTCTTTGAAAGAAGAGGATTTGTCAGCAGATACGAAAACGCCTGAGACATCCTCTTATCTTTCAAAGCACGTAGCTTTGCTGGAATTGGCACCGGATTTTTACCGGTTGCCGAGGCTTCATCAGGCCAGTCCCTCTGCCTCTCTGGATAAGAGTCGTACACTTGTCATTTAGTTGTTTTGCGAAATGTCTTGAATGTTTGCAAGTATCTTAACACCACCTTTGTCTCCCCGTCAATTGTGAATTGTCTATTTTTTACTGAGCCTCTCCTCTTACGCGCCCATTTTTGCCTAAGCTGGGCATCCGCCCAGTCCAATATCCGCATTCGTGTATAGACTGGAGTATAACGGAAAGGAGGGGAAACAAAGATGAGTACATCATTCTGCGGAAACGGATTCTTCGGTGACTGCTTCGCAATCGTGCTCGTGCTGTTTATCCTGTTGGTAATTATTGGGTGTTCGTGTGACGACTGTTAGATAAGTGTTTAAAAAAGGCTATCCCAAAAGCCATCAGGAATGGCTGCGGGATAGCCTTTTTTTCTTGTTATTTGGTGATGATCTTGCCTGTCACGGCATCCAGAGTAATATATTTGAGCGCCAGCTTTTCGTCACTCCACGGCACATACGCCAGCTTTGGTTGAGCTAATTTTTGCCCATCCACATCTCTCCTCAAATAGACCAGCTTTAAAGGCATGACGCGTAAATACGCCTCAACAGCCTTGTCTTTCGAGACGATCTCGTCGGATGCTGGAAGCTCCACCAACTCGTGCGTCTCTCTGTAGTTTTCAAACTTTGTCACTTTGCCAGAAGACGGATCGACTGTTACTGAATAAGCCGCTTTTTGCCCGCGATCCTGTACTGGAATGCCATCCTTGCTCATGAGATATCTGAATTCCCATTCGCCCGATGACACAGGATTCGTTTCGCCTGGCTGTATGACTTGTGCCAATTGCACTTCTTTTATGCCTGGATCAACGTATTTAGGCAGAAAGGCAAGTGCAGCCTCTTCCGCTTGCTCGCGTTTGACAGTCACTGCTGTATCGGAACGAGGTGTTCCCAGCCCGACGACACTGCCTGTTTCTGCAAGGACTTCTACGCCGATATACTTGTCATTTTTATCATTCCAGGCGTATTCCTTGCGTCCGTCACGGTTACTCTCTCTATAGGTCGAGTCATCCACTTGTATGCCGAATTCCGCTTGAAGCAACGCTTTTGCCTCATCCTTGGAGCGAACCTTGACGTATTCCTTTGGAGATTCGATCGGATGGGCTTCCTTCGTATTCAACTGATCATAAGCAAGCCCGTTATCTCCCGTTCCATACACCGTCTTGCCATTTGTCGCGTCGATATACCACTCCTGACCATCTTCACGTCCTCTTTGCATGAAGGAAACAGCTGGTGTGTACTCCAGAATGGGCTGCCACATATCCCCTTGTTTTGATTGTGGCTGTATTCTCGGATTCTGCACGTACCGAAGCTTCATATGCTCGCTCAGCTCTTTGATGGCTACCTCTTCTGACACAGCAGTCGATACATCCGGGTACTGCGACGGCTCAAATGATTCGAGGTCCTTACTGAAATATTCGAGGTGGCCAGAGTCGGTTGTTTCGATGCTTATTTCATCAGACAACACCGGCATCCCGTTATAGTATCTCAGGTACAATCCCGGATGGTTGGCGTCCAACAACCGATAGTTCTCGCTATCAGCCCCGAGCAGCTTGTTCAGGAACTGTCGCTCTTGCTCCAATGCTTTTGCTCCTTCTGCTCTTTTCTGGCTCGCTGCTTCCTTTTCATCCTTCAACAGAAGGCTATACCATTCCAATGCTTGACCATTGCCAGTGATCACAAGAGAAACTTTATGCCCCTCTTTGTTCGTTTTCCCCAAGATGAATGACATGCCATCGTGGTTCTTTTCTTTATCCAAAAGAAGAAGGGAGGGGTTCAAATCGGGCACGGTATCTGTCAGCTTGGTGAAAAAAGCTTGTTCACTCGTATTCAATCGCCCGAAAAACGCGACTTGCTCACGTTCGTCAATTCCAACCGACAATACGTCGAACGGAACGGGCTGGCCGTTTTCCATACGTTGATAATTCACGCTCATCCATGGGCCTTTTACCTTATACTCGTCCGTATAGATCTGAGTCTCGACGAGCTGATAGGTCTTACTTTCCTCCTCCAAAAAAGCTTGAAGAAATGCGCTTGCTGCTTTCTCCGCAGTCTTGGCTGATGGCAATTTCTCTTCCTTCTGTTCTCCTCGATCACCATCAATTGTAAAGCTCTCAATTTGTCCTGTCTGTATATCATAAGTAACATTGGCACGCGCATTATCGCCTTCCAGTAACATTAAGTCACTGATTCCATGGCTTGTACGATCCACCCTGATTGTCATCTTGCTCAAAGCTGGGATCACCTTTTTCAATGGTAAAACAGCCTCTTCCGGCGACACCTTTACGTTGTTCTGATTGGCCTCCGTTTTCTTTTTATCCCTTGCAGTCGTTGCGACCGCATTCGTTACATTTTTTCCACTGGGCATCTGTGAAAACCAACCTTGTTGCTGCAAGCCCACGGCTGTTACCGCCAAGCAAGCTACCAAGGAGCCAGCCATGAATATCCTGTTCCGATTCTTGTGTTTATCTCGTGCAATCGCATCTCTGATCCGCGATTCCATTTCTTTTGTAAACCTCACTTCCTCCACAGATTTCTCACTTGCACTCCGTACCACTTCGCGAATTTGCTTATCTACATCCATTCCAATCCCTCCTTTTCACACAATGCCTTAAAATGTTTTCGGGCCCGTGACAATTGGGTTCGTACGGCATCTTCTGAAATATCCAACACTTGCGCAATCTCTCTTATCGACAAATCTTCATAGTAATGAAGTACCATGACTTTTCGGTACAGCGGCGAGAGCTTCATCACCTGCTCCGCTACCTGTACCTTGCTCATTCGTCCGATGACTGCCGCTTCAACGTTTGCGGTGTCGGCCTTCTCCGGGGGTGCTTCCTCTTTGGAGAGGTATGTAGAAAAAATCTGGCGAAAGGACCACGAACGCAAATATTTGCGGGACTCGTTGATCGCAATTCGGTAAAGCCACGTTTTTACGCTACTCTGATGGCGGAACTGATCCAGACCCCGATACGCCTTCAGGAACACTTCCTGGGTAATGTCTTCCGCGATTCCCCGATCCTTGACGATCAAGTAGGCGAGCTGCACGATGTTGTCTCCGTACTCGCTCATGAGTCTCGTCAGCTTCTCCTCGTTGGTCAGTTGCAGCGTCCAGTCCGCTTCGCTACTTTTGGCACTTGCATTCACGCGCTGTTCACCTCCTTGTTTCGTGTTGATATGTATTTGATCCAGCTGGCTTATTTTTGTGACAAGATTATCCAATTGTTTTATCAATCATCCTTTTCCCTGCTTCCACTGCTGCACTCCGTTGCGTTGCTTTCATTGTCAGAGCACATTGCTTTTGCTATCATGAGGCTTATTGTAGAGCGAAAGGAACGAGATGACATGGCTGACTTGCAAGCACGTGAAAAAGACAAATTTCTGTCCTGTTTAGATACCATAAAAGAACTATCCAAATCCGAATTTGAAACCTATTCCATCGTTAAGAATACCGAAACCGGGGAACATTATCTCCACTATTTTTTGTCCCACATTAATTTATCCGAGGGAGGCAGAAGAGACGATTACGATCACTTCCTGCCGATTGAATCCGACGATATTTTAGCGATTATGTTTGGCGAACAGCCATACCAGTTTCCGGAGAACTGGCGCTCTGCTTATTTGCGCAGTGGTAATGACAATCGATTGATCCCGTTCGATCCATCGGAAAATTACGATCTGGACGATGCCGCTGCTGCCGAGCTAGCCATGCTCGAAAAGCTGGAACAGTACAAAGAGCAAATGATGAACGCGGATAACCTCAGCGCGGAAGAAAGAGAAGAGCTGACCAAACAATATTTCGCGGAATTAGATAAGATTTTGCAAAAACCGGAACAGTGAGTTGCATCCTGACGGTTAAAACAGCTATAATTCTAGAGAAACAAACGAATCGTTGATGAGGAAAGTACTCCTTGTGCGAGGCTGTAGCGAGTCGGGGACGGTGTGAGCCCGATGCCAAACCATGTGAGGAAACGCCCCTCGGAGATGCGGCCTGAACATCCTACGCCAGTCAATATGGGCAACGGATCGTGTAGGGCTATGCCGGGACTGCCCGTTACAGCAGGTCAAGCGGTTTTTGTCTTCCAAGTTTACTGGAAGGGAAAAACAACAAGAGTGGCACCGCGGGAGTATAACCTCTCGTCTCTTTTTCACAGGAGACGTAGAGGTTTTTTTATTTTTGAAAGGGGATTTATCAAATGAGCTACAAACACCAAGTCGCTGAAATGATTGCCGCTACGCTCTCCTCGATGGGCGTAGACACACTGACAAAAGAAGCCGTATACGGCATGCTGGAAACACCACCAAACCCTGCAATGGGCGATGTGGCCTTCCCTTGCTTCCAATTGGCAAAAGCATTGCGCAAAGCCCCACCGATGATCGCAGCAGAGCTGGCTGGACAGCTCTCCGGTGCACCCTTGCGTGAATCACAAGCAGTTGGACCGTATGTGAACCTGTTCCTGGACCAAGAAAATGTGGCAGAGCAAGTAATCGGAACCATCATTACGCAAGGCAGCACATATGGAAGCAGCAATGTCGGTCAAGGACGCAAAGTACCAATCGACCTCTCCTCACCGAATATCGCCAAGCCGTTTTCCATGGGGCATCTGCGCTCTACTGTAATCGGAAACGCGATTGCCAACATCATGGAAAAGCAAGGCTACGAGCCAGTGCGCATCAATCACTTGGGTGACTGGGGTACGCAGTTCGGTAAACTGATCGTTGCGTACCGCCTCTGGGGTGACGAAGCAAAGGTAAAAGCAGAACCAATCAAGGAGCTGCTCAGCCTCTACGTTCGCTTCCACGAAGAAGTCGAAAACGATTCTACGCTGGAAGACCAAGGCCGTGAATGGTTCAAAAAGCTCGAGGATGGCGACGAAGAAGCACAGCATCTGTGGAAATGGTTCCGTGATGAGTCCCTCAAGGAATTCATGAAGATCTACGACCTGATGAACGTAGCCTTCGACTCCACACACGGTGAAGCATTCTACAACGACAAAATGGATCGCGTTGTTACGTTGCTCGAGGAAAAAGGTCTCTTGACTGAATCCGACGGTGCGATGGTCGTGAACCTCGATGAATACAACATGCCGCCATGCCTGATCAAAAAATCAGACGGCGCTACCCTGTACGCTACGCGTGATTTGGCTGCTGCCCTCTTCCGCCACGAATCGTACGATTTTGCAAAAGCACTCTATGTCGTAGGGAACGAGCAACGCCTCCACTTCCAGCAGCTCTATAAAGTGTTGGAAAAAATGGGCTATGCTTGGTCCACAAATATGCACCACATCCCATTCGGCATGATGCTCAAGGACGGCAAGAAAATGTCCACGCGTAAAGGGAAAGTGGTTCTCTTGGAAGAAGTGTTGGCACAGGCCATTTCTGATGTCCAAAAAGTCATCGAAGAGAAAAACCCTACGTTATCCAATAAAGAAGAGGTGGCTCGTCAAGTCGGGGTAGGCGCAGTTATTTTCCATGACTTGAAAAACTTCCGCCTGAATGATGTCAACTTCTCCTGGGAAGAGATGCTGACCTTCGAAGGGGAAACAGGACCATACGTGCAATACGCACACGCTCGTGCATGCTCACTCTTGCGCAGAGGTGGCTACCAGCCAGCAACGACAGTGAACCTGGCTTCCGGTGCACTCGACAGCAAAGAGGCTTGGGCAGTGATTACCCTCTTGAACGCGTTCCCAGAGGTAATCGAACGTGCTGCCGATAACTTCGATCCGTCGCAAATCGGCAAGTATGTAATCGACCTAGCGCAAACGTTCAACAAGTTCTATGCGAATGTACGCATCCTGGCTGAAGAAGAAGATGTGAAAGCATCCCGTCTCCAGCTCGTAGCAGCAGTCGTTGCTGTACTAAAGGAAGGTCTGCGTCTGCTCGGTTTGGCTGCTCCAGAAGAAATGTAAGAAAGAATACGAAAAGCCGGTTGCCTTCCTCTTGCGGGGAAGCTCCGGCTTTTTTGATAGTCCCGTGTCATCATCATTCATCTGTGAGATAATGAAACGATGGCAGATGAATGAGGTGATCAACGATGGGAAGACGTGTACATTTTGGAAAGACGGATTTTACCTTGCGTCTCACTGGCTTGCATACCTTCTTAGCCTTGAAGAGCACCATCACGTTACCGTATCAATCGATCAAGCATGTCGAGGTCGGTTCTTTTGTTCCGCCAAAATGGATGTTGCGCATGCCAGGGACGTCTATAGCTCCATTGAACATATATGAAGGAAGCTTTCAGCATGGAAATGAATGGTACTTCCTTTCTTTTGCCCAGACTGATTCGTTGTTGATTCTAGAAGTAGAGGGTCATGTTAAATATCAGCATGTCATTGTACAGCTGGAAAACCCAACAGAAGTAGCGGCCACATTGCGAAAATACTTACACGAACAATAGGTCCCCTAATAAGCGATCACACTTTCATGGCAAAAAGCCCCGACATATCAATGTTCGGGGCTTTTTCATATGCACATGAGAATTTTACATCGTCAAATTTTCATAGATCACTGACATCCCCATGCCACCTGCCATGCATAGCGTCACCATGCCATACTTCTCTCGTCTGCGCATCATTTCGTTCATCAACGTCACTGTCAGTTTAGCACCAGTAGCTCCCACAGGGTGACCCAAGGCAATCGCGCCTCCATTGACATTCACCTTGCTCGTGTCCAGCTCCAGGCATTTGATTACAGACAAAGCCTGGGCGGCAAATGCCTCGTTCAATTCGATGAGTCCAATGTCACCCTGCGTCAATCCCGCTTTCTCCAGAACCTTCTGCGTGGCGGGCACTGGTCCGATTCCCATCACCCCAGGTTCGACGCCTGCGCTGGCAAAAGCCTTGATTTTCACGAGCGGAGTCAAACCCGCTTCCTCCGCCTTTTCACGAGACATCATCAATACAGCGGCTGCGCCGTCATTCATCGGACACGCATTTCCGGCAGTGATGGTTCCTTCATTTTGAAAAACACTTTTCAGCTTAGCCAGCTCTTCCAGCTTGATATCATGGCGAACGGATTCATCTTGCGCAAATACGCGGGTGCCTTTGCGATCCTTGATTTCAATCGGTACGATCTCACTCTCGAACGTACCCGCTTCGATTGCTGCCGCTGCTCTTACGTGACTCTCGTAGGCATAACGATCCTGCTCCTCACGGGAAATACCGTACTGTACAGCCAGCCGTTCAGCGGTCATGCCCATATGCTCACCGGTCAACGAGCAGATCAAGCCATCGGATAAGAGAGCGTCCTCCATGGATAAATTGCCAAATTTGCTGCCCCAGCGGTTCTTCACGAGGTAGGGAACATTGCTCATGGACTCCACTCCCCCCGCAATCACCACATCCTCTTGACCTGCTGCTATGGCTAGCGCACCGTTGCCAATCGCCTTCAATCCTGAACCACATGCTTTAATGACGATGTGACCATAGACATTGCGTGGAAATCCCGCCAGCTGCGAGCTGATACGTGCAGCATTGAGTCCTCCCCCATGTACGTAACCATTGCCAAAAATCACTTCATTGACTTGTTCCTTCGGCAAATCAACCTTATTCATCAAGCCTTCCAATACTTGCCGCCCCAGCTCTGTTGCCGGTACGTCACGCAGGCTTTTCCCGAATGCACCCACTGCACTGCGCACACCCGCGACTATGACCACGTCTCTCATGCCACAGCTCCCTTTCGTTTTCTGTCATTACAGTACACGGTTCAAAAATTCTCTCGTGCGCTCTTCTTTCGGGTTGTTGAAAATTTCTTGGGGTCTAGCCATCTCGATGATCTTGCCTTGATTCATAAACGCAACCCAATCGGCCACTTCCTTGGCGAACCCCATTTCGTGCGTCACAATAATCATCGTCATTCCTTCTTGCGCGAGCTGCTTCATTGTCTCTAGCACTTCCCCTACCAGCTCTGGGTCAAGCGCTGAGGTTGGTTCGTCGAAAAGCATGATCTCAGGCTTCATCGCCAGCGAACGAGCAATTGCCACGCGTTGCTTTTGTCCACCGGAGAGGCTGGACGGGTAGGCGTCTGCTTTTTCAGAAAGACCTACCTTTTGCAGCAGCCGGAGCGCTTCCTGCTTCGTTTCTTCCTTGTCCGCTTTCTTAGCAATCAGCGGTGCCTCCATGATGTTTTCCAGTACCGTTTTATGCGGAAACAGATTGAAGTGCTGGAACACCATGCCTACCTTTTGCCGTACTTTGGTCAATTCATCTTTTTTCGGGTCGATGCTTTTCCCTTCGATATAGATCTCTCCGCCGTCCTTGATCTCCAGAAAATTAATGCATCGAATCAATGTGCTTTTCCCCGATCCACTGGCACCGATCAAGACGACGACCTCGCCCTTTCCGACTTGCAAGGTAACATCCTTGAGAACTTCCACTTTTCCGAAGCTTTTCTTCAAATTTTGCACGCGTATCATTTCTCTTTGCTTTTCCATCGTCTTTCCCCTCCGCTTTACGCCTCTCCTTTGGCCAGACGCTTCTCCATGATGTGGACCACAAACGTAAACACCATGACAATGACCAAGTAATAAAGCGCCACAATCAAAAAGTACGTCATTTCGTCAAACGTTTCCGCAGACAAGCGGCGGGCCAGTGAGAACAACTCATCCATGGCAATGAAAGCGGCCAGAGATGATTCCTTCAAAGACAAAATAAACTGGTTACCAAGCGGCGGGATCGATCTTTTCATCGCTTGCGGCAAAATGATCCGACGCATGGTCTGACGAGTGGACATGCCCAAAGACAGCCCTGCCTCCATTTGTCCTTTATCAATCGACTGAATAGCACCCCGGAAAATCTCTGCGATATAGGCTCCGCTGTGAATCGCCAAAGCGAGCGCTGCTGACCAAAATTGACCGAGGTCAATGATTTTGTAAAAGCCGAAATACAAGACGAATATTTGCACGATCAGCGGTGTCCCGCGAATGATCATGATGTACGCATTGGCTACGAAACGTGCAACTGGAAGCTTGGATACCTTTAACAAAGCGACAAACAATCCGATAATCGAGCCTACGATAACAGAAGCGATCGTCAACTGAAATGTCAGCAGCAACGGCTTCCAAAAAAACGGCAATGTCCGGAAAAACTCTTCTGTCAGATGGGCAAAACTGGGCACTTGATGCCACCCCTCACTCGTAATGGAATATACTTGTTATACCAACTCACTATTCGGCTTTGCTGATGTCGCGATTAAAATACTTTTCGCTCAATTTGACGTAGGTACCATCTTCTATCATTTGCTTGAGCACTTCGTTGATCTTGTTCAGCAATTCCGTATTTCCTTTGCGCACTGCGATTCCGTGCTTGACTTCCGAGAGTGGCGACCCGCTTTTCTTGAGCTTCAAGCCTTGCCCAATGGCAATCTCCCCTACGACGCTATCTGTAATCACGACATCATGTTTTCCCTGCTCCAAGGCACGCAGAGCCGTTACATCACTGTCATACGTTTTGATGTTATCCGTATACTCCCGCGCCATCTTTTCATGTGTAGTGCCGAGTGCAACTGCCACTTCCTTGCCTTTTAATCCTTCCAGCGTGCTAATGGTCCCATCCGGGCGAACGAACAGTTGACCACCGGACAAGTAGTACGGGTCAGCGAAATCAACCTGCTGCTTCCGCTCTTCTGTAATCGCATGGCTGGCAATCGCCGCATCGTAGCGTCCTTCCTTTACCCCTGCGATAATACCGGAAAAAGGCGACGTGACTGGCTTTGGCTCAAGCCCCAAGCGTTTGGCGATCTCATTACCGATCTCGACATCAAAGCCGGTCAATTGACCATCCTTGAAGTAGCTGAATGGCTGATATTCACCTGATGCCGCGTATACAAATACGCCTGCCTCTTTTGTCATGGACGATGCATTTCCAGCAGTAGCCCCACCCGCTTGACCTCCCGCACTGTTTGTGGAAGCGCCTTGGCTACATCCGCTTACAAGTAGTGACAACGAAAATACGACTCCTGCGATTGTTTTCCATGTTTTTTTCATCTGTTCCATCCCCCAATTCTTTATGTTGACGCTTACAATTCTCATTACTCTACTATTTGTAAATTTTCCGAAATCATTAGAGGTGCTCCGGTATGCGTGATGACATTTTCCAAGGTGTACGGGTACATGACCTCTGTCAAAAGCAAGCCTCTTTGCGTGACCTCGATAACGGCCCTCTCGGTGATAATGAGATCAACGCAGCCCTTCGCTGTCAGTGGCAACGTGCACTCCCTGCGAATTTTGGGCTCCCCTGTCTGATTGACATGGCTCATGAGCACGATTACTTTCTTCGCGTAATAGGCTAGCTCTGCTCCTCCACCAATTCCGTGCACGCGTGAGCCAGGAACAATCCAGTTTGCCAGATCTCCTCGGCGATTCACCTGCAAAGCCCCGATAAACGCTGCATCCAGCTTTCTTCTTCGGATCATGCCATACGCTATGGTGCTGTCGAAATACGATGCCCCCGGTACTACGGTAACAGGTGCTCCACCTGCGTTGGAAATATGCTGGTCCTCTTCTCCCTTTAACGGCGTAGGTCCGACTCCCAAGATTCCATTCACCGAGTGAAACATGACTTGCCATTCATGCGGGATAAAATCAGCGACAAGCTCAGGTATCCCAATCCCCAAGTTCACTGCCATTCCGGGAGCGACCTCTTTGGCTGCACGCCATGCAACCATATTTCGCTGATCCACTTCCAACCCCATTAGCTGTTCCCTCCGCCACTTACCACGATATAATCCACAAAAATGCCAGGCGTCACGATTTTATCCGGGTCCAGCTCTCCTGCCGGAACGATCTCCTCCACCTCAGCGATCGTGATATCTGCGGCCATCGCTACTAGCGGATTCAGATTTCTTGCCGCCTTGTCATAAATGAGGTTTCCGTAAGTATCCGCCTGTTTCGCATAGACGATCCCTACCTCCGCTGTAAGGGCAGCTTCAATCTGACAAGTTCTTCCGGCAAAAGCAAATGGCTCTGCTCCTTCCATTCGCTCTCCTCTCACATGCGCATCTACAACGATTCCCGGAATGCCAACACCTCCTGCCCGAATCTTTTCTGCGAAAATTCCTTGTGGACAAAATGTCACTTCCAGCATCCCGTCCATCATTCGTTGACCTGCTTCGGGATTAGAGCCAATATGTGTGGTTATCAGCCGCCTCACCCGTCCATGACTAATCAGCTTTCCGATTCCGATTTCCGGATACCCCGCATCAATTCCGATGAGTGTCAAGTTTTGCACGCCTTTGTGCAAGATCGCATCAATCAAGTGTGCTGGGGAACCAATCGTGCCGAATCCGCCATACATCAGCCGGGTGCCATCCAGAACATGCTCCACTGCTTGTTCGTGCGTCACCAGTTTTGATAACATCGCATGCTTTTCCTTATCTCTTATTCTTGGGTCAATCGCTTACGTCTAACTATGTAATAGCAATTCTTGTGCCAAGCCTTAAAAGGGCAAGAAAACGCAATCAAGCTAAAAGCATTCCTTTCCGGTTGAGTCGAAGTAGATTCACTTTCGAATCGAAAAGTAGGAAAAGTCTAACTTTTCGCTTGAATCTATTTCGACTCAACTATTTTTAATTTCGATTCACTATACAACGATCAATTTGATCTTGTACAATCAGTTGAAAAACCAGGGAGCTACTCAACATGGAAAAAGCTGCGGAGATACTAGCATTGTCTTCTGTTGATCGTTTTATTGACATCCTGAACACACTGGCAGATGGCATATTCATTGCTGATGCGCAGGGAACTACTTTATGGTTAAACAATGCCAGTGAAAACCTGTGTGGTCTACCAAAAGCCGAACTCATCGGGCAAAACGTATCCGACCTCGAAGAAATGGGGATTTTCAGTCCTTCAGTTACCCGCTTGGTTTTAGAAACGGGAAAACCGACCACAACCATTCAACTCGTCAATAGTAAAGGGAAGTTCCTGGTGACCGGGCATATCATCCCGGATGAGGATGGGAGACCGGAGCTGATCGTTTCCCACTCACGTGATATCACAGAGGCAGCCCGTGCCAGTTCACAGCTGGAAGAGACAGTCGCTTTGCTAAAGCGGTACAGCGAAGAGATTCAGCTCATGAAATGGGAAGCGAGCCAGAGCTCCTCCCAAACCTTGATTGGCAACAGCCGTTCCTATCTCGCCCTGTTGGAATTAATGAAAAAAGCAGCCCCTGTCGACACGACCGTGTTTATTACGGGTGAAACAGGCGTAGGAAAAAGCTATCTTGCGGAGCAAATCCACCAGTTGAGCGAACGAAGAAGCGGGCCGTTCGTCCACGTCAACTGTAGCGCCATTCCTGAAACCTTGATCGAGTCAGAGCTGTTCGGCTACCACAAAGGGGCATTTACGGGGGCGAGTCACTCGGGGAAAATCGGATTAGTGAAAATGGCGGACAAAGGGACGCTTTTCTTGGATGAAATCAGCGAGCTTCCCTACCACTTGCAATCGAAATTATTGCTGCTTTTGCAAAACAAAACATTTATGCCGATCGGCGGCACCAAAACATACACAGCTGACATCCGCATCATAACGGCAACGAATGCCAACCTTCAGGAACTCGTGCGGTTGGGCAAATTCAGGCACGACCTGTACTATCGCCTAAATATTTTGCCAATCAATGTTCCGCCATTACGGGAGAGAAAGGACGATATTTTCCCTTTACTCCACCACAATTTACAGCGATTCAATAGCAAGCATAACCAGAAACGTCGTTTTTCCCCGGAAGCGCTGGATGTTTTGCATCAATACGAATGGCCTGGGAATGTGCGGGAGTTGGAAAATTTGGTAGAGCGGATCGTGATTACGTCCAAGCTGGATGAAATCCAAGTCAGTGATTTGCCAGAAGAACTGCGGAGTATTCGTGAGCTGGAGGAAGGGATTCTTTCACTCGGTTCTCTTTCTCTTACAGAGCGGATGGAGAAAATTGAGATGGAATTTATTCTGCAAGCATTGCGCACGCATAAAACGACTCGCAAAACAGCAGCGGCCCTCGGCATTACGCAGTCTCTTCTCATGCGTCGGATTAAAAAGTATGGGATTCAACTTGATTTTGAGGATGAGTGATTGGGAAACTTAGTTAAACACTGAGTCAACATAGTGGAGGAGAAGAAAAAGCGCAGTTCTCTTCGACTCTGACACGCCCTCAAGCGGGATTGACTGTCCGTCTCCACTTAAAAAAGGGGACCGTCGAGCCAAAGCCACCCTACGGGCGGAAGTTTCTCAAAGAAGAAGTGTTCGACAAGCGTGGTCCCCTTTTTTAAGTTCCGACTGGGTAGGCGTTGTCAAGGTCTGCGAGTCCTGCGCTTTTTCTTCTCACCAGCTTTGTCGGTTCATCGGTACCTTTTAAACGCAGGGAGAAAAGCTCCTGACATTCTTGGCATAAAAAAGGAGCGCTATCTCGCAGCGCTCCTTTTCATTCTTGGATTACTCTTCAATCTTCTTTGCTTTTTTGCCAAACCACGTATTGGCAACCAGCTCGACGACTTGCTTCGGCAGTGATTGCGGTGCTTGGATTTCTGTTCCAGCCTTGTCCACTGTGCGATACAGCAAAGCCTTGTCATCCGCTGGGTCTGACATGGTTTGCAGTATCCACTCGCCGATTTGTCCGGCGTTTGTCCACTCTTCGATCATCTGTTGATACTCTCCTGGAGCCAGCTCGATGTAATCCTCGTCTGTCACATCCACAATCGCGTATCCATCATGCTCGATTTCAGCATCGTATGTATTTCCGTTCGCCGCTTCGTACAGAGCGAGCTCCTCCGGGTTATTCAAGTTTTCTGTAAGATGAGTAAAATCCGCAATCGTCACCTTAATACGCTTTTTCATAGGTACCCCTCCCGTGTTGAACACATCATTTCACACTCTACCACAACATGGTCAGCCCTGCCAATTGTCTCTAAGTAGACGAACATGTTTGATTTCTTCGCTATGGCCTCCTTCTGAGCCTCTCGCCGTTTCCAGAACGATGGGAAGTCCTTGCAATTCGGGTGTTTGTAAGAAAGCCGCAATGGCTGCATCACCAATCATCCCTTTTCCGATGGAAGCATGTCGGTCTCGAAAGGAACCACTCGGATAAACGGAATCGTTCAGATGAACGGCACGTAAGCTCGTAAAATAATCGAGCTCTCGCATCCGATCGGCTACTTCCCCCCAATCATTCCCTTTCCACAATCCGCTGGCAAATGCATGACACGTATCCAGGCAAAAGCCTACCTTCTGTGGCTCAGCAAACAATTGTCGAACCTGCGTGAGCTCTTCAATTGTTGTGCCCATGCGATTGCCTTGTCCGGCATTGTTTTCGATTAACAGCTGGGCCTTTCCATCCCAGCCATCCAGTATTTGATTGACCATCTGGATCATGATTTTGTAACCGGTAAGTACATCAACGCCTTTATACTGGCCAAAATGAACGACCACGCCCAAAGCTCCACAAGCTTCGGCAATTTCAAGGTCATTTCGTACGGAGCCCACTGTAACAGCGAAAAGCTCCTGCTCCTCGACGCAAAGATTCACCGGGTATGGCGTATGGGCAATCGACAGCATGCCGTTTTGCTGACAAAAAGCGCGACATCGCTCTGCGTCCCGGGCATCGAATTGCTTGACACCTAGGCTTCGCGGGTTTTTCGGGAAAAATTGAAAGGATAACGCTCCTTCTTTGTATGCAGTTCTCGCTGCCTCCTCATACCCATGACGAATACTGACATGACAACCGATTTGCAAGGTAATCCCGCCCTTCTCTCGCTTCCTTTCATTGCTTGTTCAAAAAGTCGTCTTTTCAGCACCAAGAAAGTGGTGTGAACCTGAAAAAGGAGGAGCGGAATGTAGGGAACCTACATGAGCACCGGACTTTGAAGGTGAACACCTCTTTCGACGCCGAATAGACTTTCAGGACGACTCCGTGATCAAAAGACGACTTTTTGAAATACCTCTATCATTTTTCCCTCTGTCTCTTCTTCTCAATCGAATACTTGCGCTTCCCTGTCAAATCGAATAAACTAAAACTAAACCGAACGTTCAGTCTAGAAGAAGGAGCATTTGTAAAATGTCAAAGCGTCGTCTCGATGGGGAGAAAACCAAGCAACATATCGTAGAGAAAGCCACCGAGTTATTTTCTCAGAAAGGCTATTCAGCCACTTCCATTGAGGACATTTGCCAAGCAACTGGAGCGAGTAAGGGCAGCCTCTATTACCACTTCAAAAACAAGGAGCAGTTGTTCCTGTATTTGCTTGAAAAACAGTACAACGAATGGGAATATCTGTGGCAGGAAAAAGAAAAAGAATTCGAGACATCTATCGATAAACTGTACGGCTTAGCTGTTTTTTTCTTGGAGGATTATTTGTCCCACCCTCTAAAAAAAGCGGGCGAAGAGTTCTCCGGTAGCCAGCTAGCAGATCCAGTCATTTTGGAACAAGTGCTAGAAATGCTCGGCTCCACGTATACCCTCTATACTTCCCTCTTCCAAGAAGGAATCGACCGAGGCGAGTTCGCCCCATGCGATCCCGAAGAAATGGCGATGATACTGGAAGGGCTGATGAACGGAATCATTAACGTGGGTTATCAAATGGAAGACGAGCGTCTTTATGCTCTGCTGAAAAGGAGCATTGACGTTTTGCTGCATGGCATTGCTGCCAAGTAGCATTTTTTTCAACTTTTATTAGACCGGACGTTCGGTATAACTTTTTGGGAGTGAAATGACCTATGAAAGGTCTTTGGGGAAACAAAGTTTTTCTCACTGTCTTTATCAGTGATACATTAGAAAATATCGGTATATGGATTCGTAACATGGCCTTGCTCTACTATGTGATGGAGACGAGCGGCAACAATCCAACTGCCGTATCGCTTTTGACCGCTATCGAACTTGCGCCGATCTTGGTTTTTTCGATTATTGGCGGAGCATTGGCTGATCGCTGGAATCCGAAGCGAACGATGATAGCCGGGAACCTGTTGAGCGCCCTCTCTGTTTTAGTCATCGTGTATTTGCTCTGGCAAGGGATGTGGATCGCTGTATTCTTTGCGACATTTATCTCAGCTGTCGTGTCGCAGTTCTCCCAGCCTTCCTCTGCCAAGATGATGAAGCGTCATATTCCTGATGAGCAAGTTGCAGCAGCTGTGTCTATTTCACAAAGTACGGGTTCAATTTTTCTTCTGGTTGGCCCAATCGTCGGTACCTTCTTCTTTGAACATTGGGGCATCTACCCTTCCCTGTTAACGATGGCCGGCCTCTTCTTCGTCTCGGCACTGATCCTTTTGACACTCCCTACCTCAACTGCCAGTGCAACAGAGGAAGACGGAACTCTCCTTTCTGAGATTAAAGCAGGTTTTGCCTATGTAAAAAAGCGCCCAGCCTTACGCGGGCTTGCCGTTACCTTTGCGTGTCTGGGACTATCCTCGGGTCTTATCAATTCGCTGGAGGTATTTGTTATCACGGATCGTCTATTACTCTCCAAGGAAGCCATTCAATGGTTTACCGCATTAGACGGATTGGGTATGCTGTTGGGCGGTATTTTGGCTTCCATTTACCTGGATCGCCTGAATGGTCGTTGGGTCATTACAGGTGGATTGATTTTCTTCGCTCTTTCCGTCGCGGTAGAAGTTCTCTCTGTTTGGGTATACGTCACCGCAGCGATGCGCTTTTTCACTGGAATTGGGATGGCATTTTTACAGATCGTGATCGGTATGTTCATGATCAAGCTCGTGGATGAAGCGTATATCGGACGAGTGAATGGAACGATTTCACCGCTCATGGTCGGACTCATGATGATCGGTTCCTTTGTTGCAGGTCCGCTCATGCAGATGACTTCGTTGATTACGGTATTTCTGATCGCATCTGTCATCCTTCTGCTCGCTGCATGGGGATGTACACGAATCAAGTGGGATTCGGCCGAAGTTACACCAGATGGAGCTAACCATCTTCTCGAACACAAACAAGCGTAAACTCTATCGTAAGAGAATGCGCCCAAGCAAAAAAGCTGTCCACCAAGCGGACAGCTTTTTCTAAAATAATGCTATGTTTTCACAATGAGGAGTGGTGTTTTCGTACGATGAATCGTTTTAAATGTAACACTGCCAAGTAGCGTACCTGCCACTGCACCTTGGCCATGATGACCGAGCACAACCAGTCCAGCGTCGATTTCTTCAGCCGTCTGGCGGATCACAGTAGCTGGATCTCCAACCACGACCTTGCTTTCAAACGGGATTGAGGCAGCTGCAAGCATCTCCTCGCAAGGTTTTAACGTTTCACGTCCCCAACCTTCGAGAGTATTCATGTTATCCCAGCCTACGCCATATACACCTGCGTATGTGACTGGTGGGATGACAACAGACAAGAGTGTAAACGATACATCCGGGAGGTGCTGCCCCATCTCGACGGCTTTTTTCGCAGCTTCCATCGAATGATCGGAGCCATCTACTGCAATGAGTACTTTATTCCAAGGGAAGCGGCTATCATCTGTCTCCTCCGCAATGAGGAAGACCGGAACTTTGACATCGTGGAGTGTCGGATAGCTGACACTTTGCAACAGGAAGCCTGTAATGCGGCCGTAGCCATGTGTTCCCATTACGATGGCAGCATAGTCATTCGCAGCGTGCTTTGCAATGACTTCATGCGGCTCTCCGAACTCAATCTCCAGTTCATACGTAATACCTGCTTCTTCTACGATCGACAGGAATTTTTTGAGATCATCTCTTGCTTCATCCAATTGATAATCTTCTACAACATCTCGTCCCAACCTTCTGACAACATTGCGTGAAGGGAACGGTGAGATAGCATGAAGCAATGTGATATCATGCTTATTTTTGGCGTAGGCCAGCGCGAAGCGGACCGCCTGAATGGACTGCGCTGAGAAATCGACAGGGACTAGAATACGGGACATAATGACACGTCCTTCCTCTTTTTCATCTGGCAAATGTAGTGTAGCTCTATGTATCCATCTGCCTTGAGTCCATTGTAGCCCTGTGAGCCCTACGTGTATGTAGGGGTTTTCCCTGATCTTGGTAGGGATATTCCCTGATAGGGAGTCCTATTCTTTCCAGGCCCTAGTCCATGACAGCTGTGATAAAAATAGTAGGCTTTTCACTCAAATCAATGTCCGTGATCTCATGATCATCCACCATCCGCCGATTCGCCTGCTGGTCTCTTCGAATGACCCGAACGACTGGGCGCGAAGGTAAGCCTCTATTTTGGTCAATGATCACACCGATCTCTCCTGTCGACAGCTTCAGCGAGGTTCCTGTCGGGTACATAGCAATCGAGCGCAAAAAGTGAATGACCATTTTATGATCAAAACGTTTCTCCGCGAGCCCCATAACTTTTTCGCAAGCCTCATACGCAGGCAACGTCTCTTCTTCCTCTGAAAAAGGAGAGATGAGATTATCGTAGTAGTTACAAATCGCAACAATCTTGGCGAAATCATGAATCTCATCGCCAGTCAGGCCTCGTGGCTGCCCACTACCATCCACCCATTCATGATGCTGCAAAGGGACGTGAGCGGAGACAATGCTCATCTCATGTTTTTTTCGCAACAGATCAAAGCCCAGCCACGTATGATGATTGGTCTTGCTGTTCTTTTTGTAGGCTGGAGCTTCCTTGTCGACTGACAGCTTTCCAATGTCATGCAAGAGCGCTCCGATGGCGAGCTCTTTTAGTTGAGCCGTATTATAGCCTAATCCTACGCCCATTACTGTTGCCATCATGCACACATTCAAGGAATGAATGTACATAGCGTTGTCGGTCGTGCGAATTTCTCCTAGATTCAAGAGCACGCGACGATTTCTCAAGGTTTCGTCGATGATACTTCCCACTGATTTTTGAATACCGCGAACATCAAAATTTTTTCCAGTCTGCACACACGAAATCGTTTGCGACAGATTGCGGATGGCGTCCTTCCGAGTGGTCTCTGTGATGACCTCCTGCTCCTTCACTTCATCAAGCAGCGGGTCTTTGATACTTAACATCGTGACGCCAAACCGACGCAATTTATTAATCATTCCGACTGTCAGCTGGACACCTGCATGCAAGAGCGTTAAGCCTTCACTTGTATAAATGCTTCGAGCCAAAACATCTCCTGGCTCTACTAGGTCTACATTCACATATTTCATGGGGTCTTTCCTCCTGATTCCATCCTCCCCTGATGCTTCTTCCCTATCTTCGCTTTGGAAAAACCTGTTTCGCATGATTTTGCCGAAAAAACATCCGTAATACCAGATGCCTTCTCATTTTTCACCTGTTCCTGCCAAGACCAAGCCATGTACAAAGTCCAGAAAATTGGGTACGAGCATCCTGGTAGCCTTGTCTGTAATAATGCTCCAGCTTCTCCTCTTGACGTTCAAAACCTCGTAGAATGGTACCCACTGGTGGTGCGATGACAAACGCTTTGCCTTCCTTCTGCATCTCTTTGACCTTTTCAATCGTCTCGTAATAGATACGAAAATGACGAATGAATGCTTGGCACAAGCGCGTACTTCTGGAAAAAAGACGCTCGACACGCCATAGCTGGCGCATCCACTCACCCGGAGGACAAGAAGAAGTAAGCACAATAATATGCTTTTGATTGCCATCAAGTATAGACTTCATGAAAGGGACCGGATGCACGATGCCACCATCCCATAGCTTACGTCCGTTGATCGTAACCTGGGGTGATAGAAACGGAAGACTGCACGAAGCCCGAATCACATGGAAAATATCCTCACAGTCGTCTTTCGTAAAGTAAACGGCCTCTCCTGACCCGCAATCCGTTGTGACGACGACAAATTGTTCCTTCGCTTCGCGAAACCGATCAATGGCGAACGGCTCCAGCTTGTAGGGCATCTCATTGAAAATAAAATCCATGCCAAATAGCGAGCGCTTCATGATCAAATTTTTATAGTGAAAGTATCGGGGATCGCGAATGTATTTCGTATGATAAATCTTGCCCAATCCACTCTGCCTCGCCAAGTATGCCGCTCCATTGCACGCACCTGCTGACACGGCAACCACATACGGGATGTATAGCTCCTGCTCCATGAAGTAATCCAGAACGCCAGCGGTATAAATCCCACGGCTTCCCCCTCCCTGCAAAACGAGCCCGACCTTTTCCATACCAATCACCCATTTTGATTTCGTTTACCCGTAGTATGAATGGTTGCCCAATGAAACATGCAGGGCGGGATCGTGCCAATCAAAAAACGACCCTCAAACGGGGTCGCCACTCAATCGTCTTTTTTCATCATGCTGTACTCATCACGGACCATTGCTACATTTTCCTCTTGTTGCGTCAACTCCAGCTTATAGAGGATATCGGCAAGCACCACGGCATAGATCAAGGTTAATTCCCCGGTATTGACCGGCTCTCGAAAGTAGCTCCCGATCATTTCATAGCCTTTTCGCTTATAGGATTCGGTCTCTTCCTCTTCCAGTGCTTCACATAGCTCTCCAATCAGATCATCCAGTGCCAGCCTTGCGCGCTCATAGACATCTGGCTGGTCATGTGATACAACGTCTGACTCTTTCCTCGTACCCACTTACCCCCTCCTCCTTCTACTCCTAGAGTGGGGCACGCGAAGAGGCTTTATGCAGATTCTTGTTTCGGTTTCTTCGCAGGTGGAACTCGGATTCCCGTCAACGCCTGAAACAGTACGCGTTGATACTTCATCTCCGCATCAGGATCAGGCCGATCCAGTAGTGTTCCGAGCACAGCTCCTAAAAAGCCGAGTGGTATGGAGACCAATCCAGGATTCGTCAGTGGAAAAAGTGGCTCCGCACGGATAAGTCCGGTGAGGGGATGCATAACAGTCGGTCCTAAAATGACCAGTACCACTGATGCCGTTAACCCAGTCAGGACGCCACAAATGGCTCCTCGCACGGTAAACCGCTTCCAATACAACGTAAACAACAGCAGTGGCAAATTGGATGATGCTGCTACAGCAAACGTCAGCGCAACGAGAATTGCCACGTTCATTTTTTCTGCACCGATAGCCAACCAAATGGAGATCACGCCCACTGCCACTGACGAAAGCTTTGCCATGGTGACCTGTTCTTTTTCCGATGCCACCCCTCGTCTGATCAGATGACTGTAGACGTCATGCGCAAACGCAGAAGAGGCAGAGAGCACGAGTCCTGTCACGACTGCCAATATCGTCGCGAAGGCAACGGCAGCAATGTACGCCATCAAAAACTCTCCACCGAGAGCATCCGCCAAGAGCGTGACGGTCAGATTCCCCCCGAAGCCCACATTTTTCAATGCCTCGTAGCCTACAAACGTGCTCGCCCCGAAGCCGAGAAAAATCGTCATCAAATAAAAGGCGCCGATCACCCACGTAGCGGTGTAAATCGAATTACGTGTCGTCTTTGCGTCCTTGACTGTGAATAACCGGGAGATAATATGGGGGAGTCCGGCGGTACCGAGAATCAAAGCCAGATGCAGGGAGATCGTTTCCAGCGGATCATGAAGTTGATTACCCGGCTGTAAGAACTGTTCCTGAAGAGGTGTAATCGTACTCACATGTGAAAACATCTCGGAGAAGCTCCAATCAAAACGGGCAAACACGATCAGACTTAGGATCAATGTCCCTGTCAGGAGCAAAATCGCTTTAATAATCTGAACCCACGAGGTCGCCACCATCCCGCCGAACACGACGTAAAATGTCATCAGGCTCCCGACAACGAGGACAGCCGCATCGTAACGCACTCCCAATAAATAATGAATGAGGGCACCTGCCCCAACTAATTGCGCCAGCATGTAAAAAATCGTAATTAATAGAGTCGTACAGGCAACAACACCACGCAGCCAAAGACTGTCAAACCTGACGGCAATTGCGTCTGCCAACGTATAGCGTCCCAAATTATGCAACGGCTCCGCAACTAAAAACAAAATAATCAGATAAGAGACAAAAAAGCCGATCGCATACACGAACCCGTCAAAGCCGTACATCGCAATCGTTCCTGCAATCCCCAAAAACGAGGCAGCACTCATGTAATCGCCTGCAATGGCAATGCCATTTTGTAACCCGTTCAAGCGATTTCCTGCTGCATAAAAGTCTTTCGTCGTCCCCGTCTGTTTGGCAGCTGAATAAGTGATCGCCATCGTTCCGATAATGACGGCAAGGAAAAAGATGATCGTCGTCACGGACAATACCTCTCCCTTCTTGCAAAAATGAAAAAAAGACCAGGGGTTAACCCCAGCCTTCTCTTCGTGGCATGAGCTTCCTACGATTACTGTTTCTACGCTGAATCTTTCATTCCTGTATTCGCTTTCACCAAAATTTCATCGTACTTCTTATCATCACGGGAGCTGGACATCAAGGTTCCGATCCATGCTGCCAAAAACCCTAAAGGGATCGAGACAATGCCCGGATTCGGCAACGGGAACAGCGCTTCGCCGACCAAAATGGCTTTTCCAGCTACAGGATTCCAAACGTTCGGACTCAACGCAACCAGAATGAGAGAGCTGAACAAACCAACGAGCATCCCGCTGATTGCTCCTGCCGTATTGAACCTTTTCCAGAAGATCGTGAATAAAATCACTGGTAGATTTGCACTCGCCGCTACTGCGAAAGCCAGCGCAACAAGGAAAGCCACGTTCAGATTTTGCGCAAACAAGGCAAGCAAGATGGAGACAATCGCGACACCGATTGACGCCCATTTGGCCATCTTCATTTGCTCCTTTTCTGTTGCTTTTCCTTGTCGTAATACGTGTCCGTAAAAGTCGTGCGCAAAGGCAGAAGCGGCAGTCAGCACCAGCCCAGCCACTACCGCGAGAATGGTAGCGAAGGCAACCGCCGATACGAAGGCAAACAAGAAGTTACCACCTAGTGCTTGCGCTAGCAGTGGAGCTCCCATGTTACCTGCGGGGTCCATATTCCCCGCTCCTACAAACGCTGCCGCTCCGAAGCCGAGGAAGATCGTCATGACATAGAAGGCACCAATGATCCATGTCGCGTACACAACTGATTTGCGAGCTGTCGTCGCATCTTTTACGGTGAAGAAACGAATCAAAATATGCGGCAATCCAGCTGTTCCGAGCACAAGCGCGAGATTCAGTGAAAGGGTATCGAGCCCCACTTTAAACTTGTTGCCAGGATTGAGGAATTGTTCTCCCAATGGGGTCACCGTCTTCATTTGCTCGAACATTTTCAAGAGATTAAAATCGAATTTGGCAAAAACCATCATAGAGATGATGAATGTCCCGACCATCAACAAAACCGCTTTGACGATCTGCACCCACGAGGTTGCCGTCATCCCGCCGAACACGACGTAGATCGTCATCAATGCCCCTACGATCAAAACAGATGTCGTGTAATCCAGCCCCAAAAGCAGCTTGATCAAGGCCCCTGCTCCGACCAATTGCGCGATCATATAAAAAATCGAGATCGCAATCGAATTGAGAGCGGCAACACCACGAACCTTTTTATTGTCAAAACGCGCGGCAATCATATCTGCCATCGTGTATTTTCCTAAATTACGCAAAGGCTCTGCTACCAAGTAGAGCACAACGAGATACGCGACAAGAAAGCCGATACTGTAGAAAAAGCCATCAAACCCACTCAGCGCAATCATCCCGGCAATCCCCAGGAAGGAAGCAGCGGACATGTAATCTCCCGCAATCGCGAGGCCGTTTTGCCAACCCGTCAAGCCTCCTCCAGCGGTATAAAACTCACTAGTCGTGTTCGTCTTTTTCGAAGCGTAAAAGGTGATGACAAGTGTCAAAAGAACAATGCCGAGAAAGAGTAAAAATGCAGTAACGTTCATTAGCCCCTTCCACCTGCCTCTTGTTTGATTTTCTCAACGAGTTGATCAAACTGCTCTGCCCGCCTGGTGTACAGAATACAGAGACCCCATGTCATAACGAACTGAGCAAAGGCAAATACCCACGCCCACGAAATGGCTCCAAACGCTGGTTGGTTCAGTACGGTGAAGTAAGAGGTTAAAATCGGAAGGGTAAAGTAAAACACGAAGAAAAAAATAGAAGATGGCAAAATAAACGCTTTTTTTCTTCTTAAGAGCTCTTTGAAAGTGGCTGACTGAATGACTTTTGCATAATCAACAGCATCCTTCTTTTGATCCTCGGCTTTTTTTGCCGAAGCGGATTTGCCCATGGGAACCTCCCCCTCATCTACAAAAATGTAAGCGCTTCCTACATTGTAGAGAATCCTTTTCTAACCGTGTATTTTTCTGCGTAAGATGTCGGGGAGAGTGTGTCAGTGGCAGATTTTTAGCCACGATCTGCAAACGATTGATCATCAGGCTTACTCCTCAAGACGTTTGAGCAAATCCTTGGCAGAGGTCCGAGATACGGGAATACGCGGTCTTCCTTCTCCCTTCAAAATCAGGTTGTAAGCACCGTTGAACCATGGTTCGAGCTCGCTCACAAATTGAAGATTGACCAAATAGCTCTTGTGAGTACGGAAAAAGTCGTATGCGAAAAGCTTATCCGCCAGTTGTGTCAGGGTCATCCGCGTCGAGTACGTAGCCGTTTGGGTGACGATTTGCACATATCGCTCCTCCCGCACTGCATATACAATCGTCGCTGGATCAATGACCACTAATCTGCTATTGTCTTCTACCAACAGCTTGGTTCGTTTTGTCTGGACAGGCTCTGCTTTCGGTTTGACCAGACGCTCGCGTATTCGTTGCATCGTTTCTACCAGGCGCTTGGGCTCCGTAGGCTTCAACAAATAATCGACGGCGTACAGCTTAAACGCATCGATGGCAAATTCCTCGTACGCGGTACAAAAAACGATGAGGGGATGCTGCTTGCGTGATGTGAGCATTCTTGCTGCCTGAGCTCCTTCCAGCTCAGGCATTTTCATATCCAAGAAGACGACATCCGGTTCGTGCACATCGACCATTTCCAACAGCTCTCGCCCGTTGGTGGCATAGGGCAACAATTCTACGTCTCCTTCTTGTAACAATAAATAGCTCAGTTCTTCGCGTGCTAGTCGCTCGTCTTCTGCAATCATGACGCGTATTGGCATCAGGCACTCACCTCTGTTGTCATTGGAATGGTAAAGGTAATCGTACTGCCGCCTTCTTGTTTATTGGCAAAATGAAGATGGGCCTCTTGCCCGCACAAGCTGATCAGACGTTGGTTGACATTATGGATGCCAATTCCGTTGCCCTCCTTACTCTCCATTGGCACCTTTCCCAGAACTGGCAGCAAGTTGTCGGGAAAGCCTTCGCCATTATCTTCGATTTGAAAAACAACGTGCACATCCTGCCGTTTCACATGGAGTATGATCTCACCGCCGTTCGTGATGTCGCGAACACCATGCTGAATGCAATTCTCAAATAACGGCTGCAACGTACCAGGAGGAATAAGAGCTTCCTCTACCCCCGAATCAATGATCGTGCGAACGGCGAATTGCTCGGAAAATCTGATTTTGATAATTTCCAAATAAGCATGTAGGTGATCCAACTCCTGTCTCACAGTGACAAGCGGACTCGCTGTGAGCTTCAGGTTGAATCGCATGAACACACCAAGCTGAATGGTCATATGCCGGGCTAGCTGCGGATCAATTCGTATCAAGGTTACAATTGAATTCAATGTGTTGAACAAAAAGTGAGGATGAATCTGTGCCTGTAGCATCCGCAACTCTGCATCCTTCATTAAACCTTTCATTTGCTCCGTGAGAGATAGGGTCAATTGATTGGAGATCAGGTTGCCAAGCCCTTTAGCTAGTGCTTCCTGGACTTTTCCTATTTGTTGTGGCCTCCGATAATAGAGTTTGATCAGACCGACGACGCTGTCCCCCTCTTTAATCGGCACGAGAATCGCTGCATGCAGGTTACAATTTTTGCGCTTGCACCCTACGCTCTCTCGCGTGAATCCCTTATCGATTCCACCGCTATACAGAGCCCGCTTATCGAGCTCACTATTAAGTGCTTCTCCCGGATGATGATGATCTGCCCCCACTCCAACGTGCGCAAGAAGCTGTTCTCGATCGGTTACCGCAACGGCTGCTGCTTTCGTTTCTTTTTGTAAGACGAGGGCTGCTGACTGAGCGGTTTGCGGGGTAAGCCCCCTTTTCAGGTGTGGCAAAATTCTTTCCGCTATCGTAAAGGAACGCTCCGCCTCAATGGCAGCCGAACGTTCTGCCTCTTGCAAGGCAACCCGTATCATCGTCGTAAAAATCGCAATCGAAACACTGTTCGTCAGCACCATCGGAATCCCAATCACGTTAACCATGGTTCGCGCCAACTCGGGCGGAGCTGCCATGATCAATAAAAGCGACATCTGAATAATGGGCGCGAACATGCCGATGAACATGGCTTTGGACGGAGAAATAACCCGCTCCTGTGAGAAAAAACGTGCAACGTATCCTGCCAGCAACCCCGTGATCGGGATCGACAAGCCCATCGGTGCTGCGGCGAATCCTCCCAATTGAAAGACATGAAGCCCAGCAATGACACCTGCCCCCAGGCCAACGAGAGGCCCTCCGAGCAAACCTCCAATGACGACCCCTACCAAAGTAGAATTGGCGATCATTTCGTCATACGACAAACGAAAAATCCAAAAAGCAGGGAGATAGCTCTCCCCTTGCACGACCACTCCTGCATATGTACCTGCAATCCCAAACAATCCGAACATGACCGAAAATGCGATTGACGTCCCTACGTGCAATTCACGGTCTAAAAGCTGGCGAAACAACGGTGTCCTTGTCAAAATAAATGCTAGCGTCAAAAGAATGCCCATTCTTTCAATGAGCAATAACGTGAGATTGTCCACCGTAGCCTCCCTTAGTTTAAATCTTCTATAAATTCCGCATATTACCCTCATTTCCCTGCTGGACAGACAACCTCGCTAGGCTGATTGCATACGCTGTGTGTGCAATGCTCCAGGAGAAGGGTGATCATACCATGTGTGGAATTGTAGGATGGATTGATTGGGAAAAGGACTTATCTGGTGAACGTAATGTGCTGCAAAAAATGACCCAATGCCTCAAGGATCGAGGCCCTGATGCAGAAGGCTTTTGGCTGACTCCTCGTGCGGCCCTTGGTCATCGTCGACTTGTGGTCGTAGACCCTGCTGGCGGACAGCAGCCTATGTCGGCTCTCAAAAACGAACATGCCTGCACCATGATTTACAATGGTGAATTGTATAATACCGAGGATTTGCGAGCAGAGCTGCTTGCTTGCGGACATACCTTTCAATCTCACTCGGATACGGAGGTACTTTTGCACACGTATTTGGAGTGGGGCCCAGACTGTCTGTCAAAGCTAAACGGTATCTTTGCATTTGCGATCTGGGACGAACGCGAACAAAGATTGTTTGTCGGCCGTGACCGGATGGGGGTTAAGCCGCTGTTTTATGCGCAAAGAGGCAGTTCATTTCTGCTCGCCTCCGAGCTAAAAGCCTTGCTTGCTCACCCCGAAATCAAACCAGAGCTCTCTCGTGAAGGCTTGGCGGAGGTTTTCGGAATCAGTCCCGCTCGTACACCTGGCCATGGTGTTTTTCACAACGTACACGAGGTTCGGCCCGGCTCCTATCTGTTGGTAACGCGTGATAGCCTCAAGCAAAAACGTTACTGGCAGCTCGAAAGCCATCCACATACGGATGACCTAGCGACAACTGCTGAACGTGTCAGGGAGTTAGTCACGGATTCGATTGAGCGCCAATTAGTTGCGGATGTTCCCGTATCGACCCTTTTGTCAGGTGGGTTAGACTCGAGCATTATTACAGCTGTTGCGGCAGATCATTTTCAAAAAACAGGCCGCGGAACCCTGCACAGCTACTCCATTGATTACGTAGACAACCGAAAGCATTTCAAGGCGAGTGCTTTTCAACCGAATGAGGATGAACCTTATGTGCAACTCGTTACAAAGTTTCTCGGAACCCAGCATCACACGATTGAGTTCGACACAGACGATTTGATTGAATCCCTGAAAACAGCGACACTCGCCCGCGACTTGCCGGGGATGGCTGATGTGGATGCGTCCCTCTACCTGTTTTGCCGCGAAATAAAAAAAGAGACGACCGTCGTCCTCTCTGGAGAATGCGCAGATGAAGTATTTGGCGGGTATCCGTGGTTTCATCGCGAGGAACTGCTGAATGCCGGAACGTTCCCTTGGTCGAGAGCGACGAAAGAACGTGCTTCCTGGCTTTCACCTGATCTTCGTGATTGGGTCAAACCTGAGGAATACGTTGCCATGCGATATGAGGAATCTCTCGATGAAGTCCCACATCTCCCAGGCGAAGACCCTCTCGAAGCTCGCCGACGGGAAATGTTTTATTTGAATATTACGTGGTTCATGAACACACTATTGGATCGCAAAGACCGAATGAGCATGGCGGCCAGTCTGGAAGCGCGCGTCCCGTTCTGTGATCACCGTATTGTGGAATACGTCTGGAACATCCCATGGGATATGAAGACGCACGGGAATCGGGAAAAAGGAATTTTGCGAAAAGCTATGGAAGGAATCTTGCCTGATGAGGTTTTGTATCGCAAGAAAAGCCCGTACCCGAAAACACATAATCCCGCCTATACGGAAGCCGTTCGCTCTTGGCTGCTGGATATAGTAAACGACTCTTCCTCTCCACTGCTTCAACTGGTAGATGTTCCAACGATTCGAAAAATTGCCGAGTCAGATGCACAGGCTTCGAGCATTCCGTTTTTCGGTCAGCTCATGAGTACACCTCAGTTGTTCGCCTATCTCGGCCAGCTGGATTATTGGCTGCGGGAGTACCGTGTTTCCATTCGAACCTAAATACAAAAAGCTCCTCGCCCCTTATGATTCGGGGGAATTGAGGAGCTTTTCGTTACTTTTTGGTTCTTCCCCGTTGCTTGGTTCTAGGTGCCGATTGTGGCTTCGGGTTGAGGGGAATGGTAGCAAGTGATTGATATCTCAGATCAAACTGCTCGCCTGAGCGTTTCATGATCGTGAACGTTTTGGTTGCGCCGACTCGGATCAAACGGTAGTCCACTCTTGTTTTTCTCCCTCCCCCGCTCAGTATCGCAGCTACGGTCCGATGATCCGGCAGATTCACTTTTATCTGCAACGACAACACAGTTGCAGGAAAAGGTGGGATTTCACGATAAGGAACACAGAGCTTACCTTTTAGTATCCGCAAATGGAGATTCCGAATCATCACTTCCGTCAATTGCTTTCCCCAATACCGGCGGAAAATACGGGAGATTTTTCGTTTAGTGTTGTATTTTTCGGGCAATGGCGTGTAATCCACACCGTTTACGGTATAAACAGGCTTTCCTCTCGGCGAATTCGCGATCTGAGTCCAGACATGCTCTGCTGAAGTGATAAACTGCTTGAGCCTCTGCAACTCATCCAAGGATTTCACCTCCTCCATAAACCGTATGGTGGTGGGCTTATGCTAGTACGCCCGATTTCAGCGTTCTAAACACAATGGACAATAATTCTGAACATACATATAAATTGCAATCATATTATCGAGATGATAGAATATAAACCGCTTTCACTTCTCTTGTCGGGGAGTGCGTTTTTTTGCCTTTTAAGTTTAGCACTATTTAATTTCTTGGAGGTTGTAATGAATTTCATCATTCCCATCGCTGGCTTACTCATCGTGATTGGGTTAGCATTATTAGGGAGCAATGGACGTAAACAGGTCAAATACAAACCGATCATCGTCATGATTGCTCTGCAATTTTTGCTTGCCTTTCTTCTTCTGCACACCAAGTTTGGGTTTATATTCGTTTCAGCCATTTCCAAATCGTTTGAAAAGCTTCTTGCCTTTGCTGCGGAAGGAATCAATTTCGTATTTGGTAATCTGGCAAACGACGGACAAATGTCCTTTTTCCTTGGTGTATTGCTCCCAATCGTCTTCATTTCCGTCCTCATCGGTATTTTGCGACACTTCAAGATTTTGCCGATTATCATGAAGGCAATTGGCTTTGTATTGAGCAAAATCAACGGCATGGGTAGACTGGAGTCATACAACGCTGTCGCTTCCGCTATTGTCGGCCAAAATGAAGTTTTCATCACTGTAAAAAAACAGCTCGGTTCCTTGCCAGAGCATCGTCTGTATACGTTGTGCGCATCAGCCATGTCTACTGTTTCGATGTCGATTGTCGGTGCGTACATGACGATGATTGAGCCGAAGTACGTCGTCACGGCCCTGTTCTTGAATCTGTTTGGCGGCTTTATTATCGCTTCGATCATCAACCCTTATACAGTGAACGAAGAAGAAGATTTACTGGAGATTCAAAGCAATGAAAAGCAGTCCTTTTTCGAGATGCTCGTCGAGTACATCATGGATGGCTTTAAGGTAGCAGTAGTCGTGGGCGCAATGCTGCTCGGTTTTGTTGCCTTGATCGCGGCTGTGAATAGCTTGTTCGGCATGATTTTCGGCTGGACGTTCCAAGAAATGCTCGGCTTCGTCTTCGCTCCTTTTGCCATCCTGATGGGCATTCCTTTTGCGGAAGCGATGACGGCTGGTAGTATCATGGCGACGAAGCTCGTAACGAACGAGTTTGTAGCGATGATCGAGCTGGGCAAAGTCGTATCTGAACTGAGTCCACGTACAGTAGGAATTCTCTCTGTCTTCCTCGTTTCGTTCGCGAACTTCTCCTCCATCGGCATTATCGCTGGTGCGGTGAAAGGTCTGAATGAGAAACAATCCAATGTAGTCGCTCGCTTTGGGTTGAAGCTGTTGTTTGGTGCCACGCTGGTTAGTCTTTTGTCTGGTGTCGTCGTCAGCTTTGTCCTGTAAGTGATAGGAGAAAGTGTCCCTCTGCCATGTGCAGTAGGGACACTTTTTTTATGGTTTGTTTGACGCTTTTAAAATTTCATAGGTTGGGGGCCATAAACTCTTCCGCTACCTTAATATCTTTTGCAAGCAGTAACTCTGGATATTTTCTGTCCACTCTCTTTATGCATTCGATAAAATCCTGACTGTTAACTCTTGCTGAGATATCCTCAAAAATTTCACTAAGCCAATACGCTTCTTGCTCTGTGCAGGTATCGAAGAACTCGATGGTTTCTAGAACATTGGCACTCAGTATTTCAGTCAACTTTCCCAAAAATTCATTTACTTTCGGATCATTCAGGTGAAGTTCTGAACGTTCTTTAATCAGCCGCTTTATTTGATTGGAATCAAGCATAAAGAAACTTTCTCCCCTGTTAGTGTTCCGCTACATTCACGAAAAAATGGAGCAGCGAGTGCCCTGCTACAGTCGGGCACTCGCTGCTTTTATCGAATAATCTTTTCCACATCAACCCGTCCAGAGAAAAACGTCGCGCCTCCGCCCATATCCGCGATTCGGTCCGGTGTGAGGGCATTTACATAATGCTTCGGACCTTCGTTGTCTGCCCATAAGCCTTGGCTCACAACGACACCCGAGAGAACATTTTCACCCACAGCCGCCACGAGCTCGCACTCTCCCCGCTCATTCCATATGCGGACCGTATCTCCATCACAAATGTCTAGAGCACCAGCATCCGCCACATTCATGTGTAAACGAGGTATTTTTTCCATCTTCTTATGTTTTTCATTATTCGAGAACGTGGAGTTCAAATAATTGTGATTGGGCCCTGGGACAAATAAATACGGGAAATCCCCATCATTCACCAATGGCGTGTACGTAGGTAATGGGGGCAGCCCTCGTTTTGCCATTGCTTGCGAGTAAAGCTCAATTTTTCCACTTGGGGTGGGAAGGTGTTCCAAAAAGAAAGGTTCCAGATTTGCTTTGGCATATTGCTTTTTTACCAAAGTTTCAAACGTGATTCCTTCCAAATGAGGATTGCCGTGCCCCTCTAACGCCTGTCTGACCATCTCTGTATCACTGTCTTGAAAAGCAGGTTCGTCATACCCCATGGCAGCAGCCAGCAAGCGGAAAACATCCGTGTTGGACTTGCTCTCTCCAAATGGGGCGATCACCGGCTGCTGAAGTTGAATGTAATGATGCCAATACGACGTGTAAAAATCAGTATTTTCATAAGAAGATGTCGCTGGCAAAACGATATCGGCATAAAGAGCCGTCTCCGTCAAAAATAAGTCATGTACGACCGTAAACAAGTCCTCTCTTGCCAGGCCTTGCCGCACTTTGTTTCCCTCCGGTGCGACAATGGCTGGATTACTCGTATAGACGAAGAGCGATTTCACCGGTGGATCTGTATCGAGCAACGCCTTTCCAAGTTCATTCATGTTGATGACTCTCGTCTGTTTATTTGCCAACAAATCTGGTCGCTGCACGGCAAGCTTGTTGTGCTCCAGGAAACCTTTGTTCCCTTTATTGGCCCCACCGCCTTTGACAAGCCACTGCCCTGTCAGGGCCGGAAGACAAGCAATCGTCCTTACACACATTCCACCATTGTCGTGATGCTGAATGCCATTTCCAATGCGAACAAAGGAGGGGGATGTCGTGCCATACATTCTCGCCAATTTGTAAATATCGTCGATAGGGACACCCGTTATGGCTGATACGGTAGCAGGATCGTACGTCTGTACATGCTCCCTGAGCTCTTCATGTCCTACCGTATACTTCTCCATAAAGGCTGAATCCACCAAGTTTTCAGCAAAAAGCACATGCATGATACCCAAAGCCAAAGCTGTGTCTGTTCCGGGTAAAATCGGGATAAACCAATCAGCCCATCGACCCGTCTGATTTTTATGGACATCAATCACGACGATTTTCGCCCCATTTTTTCGAGCCTGTTCCGCAAGCACCACTTGATGCATGTTGGTGCTAACCGTATTGATCCCCCACATGATGAACAGCTTGGTATGAACGGTGTCTTCCGGATCTGTTCCAAAGGCTCCGCCCATCGTGTAGCTGTACCCTACAGCCCCTGCACTGTTGCATATCGTACGATCAAGTTGACTAGCCCCCATACGATGGAAAAAACGGCGATCCATTCCTTCCACACTAATCCGCCCCATGTTTCCGTAAAAGCTATAAGGCAAAATACTCTCGGGACCGTCTGAGTCGATCAAGTCACGCCAGCGTTCGGTTATGGTAGTGATGGCTTCCTCCCAACTGATTCGAACAAACTCCCCGCTCCCTTTTTTGCCAATACGCTTCAACGGATGGGTGAGTCTCTTGGGATCGTAAATGCGCTCTGTCATGTTGCGGACTTTGTTGCAAATATTCCCCTTCGTCACCGGATGGTTCGGGTCCCCTTCAATTTTGACGATTTTCCCCTCTTTTTTATGAAGGAGCAATCCACATTGGTCCGGGCAATCAAGTGAACAGACTGCTGGAAAAACACCGTTTTCCTGGGTCGTATAAGTCATGGAGGTTCCCTCTTTCTCATAACTGTAACTAGCTTTTTACGCTATTATAATCGATTGAAAAAAGAAGGGACTACCCCTGCTGAATGAGAAGTTACTGATTTTTATTTACCAATCGTCTCATTACGATTTCTAATGGGCCGTTCAGCTTATGTTTTTCTAAAATCGTGGCCAATGCAGAGAAAGCATCCAAATACCCACGGCAATCAAAGCAGCTATCCTGTTACTAACATGTCCCCCTAAATCAAGTGCTACTGGTGACAAGAAAAGAACAAGCATCGCTTCATTCCATACAAAGAAGGTTAATTTACAAAACACTTTTGTATATAAGGAAGGTGTAGACTTATTTTACTATGATCTTCCTTTTGTCTAAAAAAACTATTCCGAAAAGGTACCTTTTCGGAATAGTTTAATGTCTTATCGAGGGATCACTATCGGTCCCCCACAGTTAGCGGTTGTATAAAAGTACAGCGACACAAATTTACGCTATCTTCTTGGATACGACTGAGGTGCGAGTCGTTGTTGATCCTTTTTTACAGGAGGTACATACGGTTCAATAGTCACTGGAATACCAAGTCTCTGTTTGTGTTCGTCCAACGTCGGAGTATCAGGATATATGTTGTCTCGAGTAATTTTGAATGGTTCTTCGAATTTTCCCCTATACGGATTATATTGGAGGGGCATATTGAACGACCCACCGCCGTAGCTGCTCGTCGTTGTATAGGTCGTCTCTTCATAATGTATCCTAGTTGGTTCAACTGTAAAGGTCATCTGAACGTCTGGACCATCCGATTGTCTCGATGATTTGGAAGGCTTTTTGACCGTTTTCTTTGGTTGCTTTTTTGATGCCGTCTGTACGGCCTTTGTCGATGACTGCTTTTTCGCTTCTGTGCCAGGCATGCTTGCTACCAACTCTGATGGGGTTGACTGAACTACTGGTTGTTCAACCGGATACGCCGATACATTGGGTGGCCTCGTCCCTTGATTGGCTAAATCAATAACCGGAGTCGAAACTGACAAATGCGAAGCCGAAGCCGTTTGCGGTGCTTTTTGGACATTCTTCGCGTTTTTCTGATCGGCTTTTACTTCTTTAATCAACGTTGGCCACAGGTATGCATTGAAACCTAGCAACGCTACCATAAGCGTGATTCCTGCTACTTTTTTCATTATCACATTCTCCGTTGCTGTTTGATTTGAAGTGTAAAAAGTATGAGAACTATAGAACTATAATATGGAAATTATACGTTATCAGGCTAATGATTTCCAGAATAATAGCCTGAACCCTATTTCTACGCTTTAACAAACGCTGTTCTAATCCTGGATATATGCTTCTAGTAATGCAATCATTTCACGATTCCCCAACATTCTTGCCTCTGCGATTGGGGTCCCCAACTTGGTTGGGTGTTTAGGAGCATACTGTGTTGCAAGTATCGGATCGGCTCCGTAATCCAATAATAGCTGTACAAATTCTAAACGGTTGTCCTGAACTGCACGCATTAGGGTCCATCCCAGCTTTCAAAAATAAACGTAGCCTATCTTTATGATTATTCTTGGTGATAATTATGTTTCTTGAACCTATGTTACTAGATCAACGAGACAAACCGTTTCAGTTGTCAAGAGGCCCCCGAGAACAATGAAAAGGGCCCCATCAGTGTGATGGCGCCCCTTTTGTCTACGAGTTTAGAAATCCCAATCCAGCAAGTCCTCCAGCAGTTCGCGGGAAAATGCTAATTGCTCAGGTGTGTATTTATCCAGAAAGCGCATAAATCGCTGTTCAATGTCCTGATGCATCCGGTGATGAATCTTATACAGCTTTTGTCCCTTTGCCGTTAGCCGATAGTACACTTCTTTCTTATTATCAACCAGCTGTTGCCTTTTAATGAAATCAAGCTTCCATAGCTTCTTGCTAATTCGGGTTATGGACCCTTTCGTTAAGTTGACTTTTTCCGAAATCGTGGTGACATTGATGGGACCATGATCCCCGATACAAGCAATGAAATGAATTTCAGATAGCGTAAGGTTTAGCTTCATCCCCATCTCGGATTCCAGCATCTGCATCTCTTCTGCCATTCGCGCAGTCAATTTGCTTTCTCGCAGCTCTTGCTGCGTGACTAGCTGAATATAAAGCTGTATGATCCTCTGCTTGGAAAGTTCTGTGCTTTGCATATCATGTCTCCTAGATAACCATCTCCTCTCCATTATACACTGATTGTTTCGAGAAAAACAATTTCATTTTGTTTTGCACAAAACAATCCTGTTGCAATCAATCATGTCCGCACCAGTGGATGACTCCTTTCCGAATCGCTTCCATCGGATTAGACTCCTCCTGGGAAACTGCCCATGCGATATATCCATCCGGTCGAATCAACGCTGTATGCACGTCAAGCCAATCAGCAGCCCCCTTAGCAAGCGACGCGCGAACTACATGGACATGCTTGTATTTCGACCAATCTAAAGCAGCGTCCAATCGTTCATCCGAGTCAAAATGTAGCAAGAGGAATGAACCAGAATGAAAAAGCTCGTATGCATTCTGGCACTCACCGTTCTCCAGATGCAGATTCAGCTCTGTAAAACGTCGACCGTTCAATACATGCGGCTGCGTCTCTCCATTCGGTTCATACTGGACATGGAAGGCAGAGATTTGGGTAGCCAGCCGATAATTTGCCTCGGGTATTTGCAGCAGGGTGGACAGCATATTCCTCAAAGCTATGACGGATGGAGAGAATTCCGAACTACCGAACAGCAGCGATTGCACCTGTGTATTTGTTAGCAATTCAGTATTGATGGGGAAACGCTCCATATGATAGCTGTCCAACAGCCAATCCGGTGCCCAGCCTTTTAATTGGGCCGCCAGCTTCCAACCTAGGTTGATTGCTTCTTGCAGACCAACGTTCATCCCCTGTCCACCAGCTGGAAAATGAATATGCGCTGCATCTCCCGCCAGGAAAATTCGTCCCTCCCGATAACGCTGAGCCTGCAAGGTCGCATTGCCAAAACGAGTCATCCAAAACGGATCGGAAATCCCCAAATCGTCTCCAAGAATACGCAGTAAACTAGCACGCAGTTCCTCCAATGAAACTGGTTCTTCCTTTGGCACTGCCATTCGCTCCGGATCGATCAACACCACCCGATGCATCCCTGCTGGCAAGGGTACAATCATGACCAAACCTTGCTCATTAAAGTAGGAAGGAATTCCTGATTCCGGCGGATTTTTCAAAACGACATCCCCTTGCATAGCCGTAAAAGTCGCATTCTTACCGATAAACGGAATGCCTGCCTGCTTGCGGACAATGCTGGCAGCGCCGTCTGCACCGACCACATAGAGTGCCGTCAGCACAACCTTTCCATTCGGCCCGACAGCCTCAACCTCAACCCCGTGCTGATCTTGGTGTACGGCCACTACCTCCTCTTCCCTGCGTATTTCCACTCCAAGGCTTTTTGCCCACTCCTCTAGTACCTTCTCCGTGTCATGTTGGGGAATAATCAGTGTGTAGTTGGAGGAAGAATCTAAGACAGAAAAATCCAAGCGCGTATCCAGTGCTGCAAAATGCCCTGTCGTAATCGGCTTTCCTTTATCAAGTAATTTCGCTTTCAACCCGCGCATATCCAGGATTTCCAGAGTCCGTGGATGTAAAGTGAGTGCCCGTGAATAAGGGGTTGTTTCCCTTAAGCGCTCAAGCACGCACACCTTCACTTTGGCCAACGCCAGCTCTGCAGCCAGCATCATTCCAACTGGTCCACCGCCAACAATAATCACTTCATAATCGAATTGCATGAGAACCACTCCTTGCTTTTGTTTTGCACGAAACAATTTGAATATATCACATCCTCTTTTAATTGAAAATGTTTTTCAATTAAATACTTACTCAAGACTATCCTGACAAATGAAAAAGCGACCCCTTCTCGAATCGAGTAAGAGATCGCCTTTTTTATTTTCTTATCGTTTGGCTACGACAATCACATATACGTGACCTTGATCGTTTGTCCACAAATCCACTTTATCCTTGGAGGAAAGATCGCTTTCTTTCAAGTCATTACCGTTGTAGTATTTGATCTTCGCGTCTTCTGTCATCTTCAAGCTCGTCGATACATCATTGAAGAATACGTATTTGTCTTTGTTCACACGGGATTCAATTCCGACGAAGCTCACGTTTTCCTTCGCCAGCTTTCCACTGACGGAAGCAGCAATGACATCGCCGTCACGATCAAGGGTCAATGTCACGTACTCAAATTGATCGACGTCTTCAATCGCATCCTCATCCGTTACATCGTACGTCTTGCCGTTAACCTCAACTTTCGCGGAAGTCACCTTGCCGTCATCGTTTCGAACCTCAACAGAATCAACCACGCCGCTTACTTTCCTAGGCGCACCTGTAACGGCCTTTACTTTGCCAGCGTTATTGAGTGTCAGCGTGTACTCGGTGTCGTTGGATGCTGCATCGCTGTCAATCGTGACGCCGGACAAGAGCTCATACACCTTCCCGTTCACGGTAATTTTGGAACCGGATTTTTTCGTCACGTAGCCTTTTACGGTTTGCTTTTCCAATGTCAGCTCCACAATGTCATTCGTGCCGACGTTGTATTTCCACGTAAGGATACGGTGGTCATTAAACTGATCGGTTTTAATCGTCGTTGGAGATACGGAGCTGCCATCTACAGTCAGCTTCGCATTGGTCAAGATGTCGTAGGTTTTCCCGTCGATTTTCACAGTTGCCAGTTTTCCTGCTTGATATGCGGTTGTGTCTGAGACCAGCTTGTTCGTAGCTGCACCTACACCCTGCTCTACTTTGATCAGATTTCCATTCTTGTCAAACGTAAGAACTGCAATTTGACCGCTCGTCAACTCATCTAGTTCATCTACTTCGTCTTCGTCTACGAACAACTCGGTATCTTCATGCACCTCGTAATTAACGCTGCCAACGCGAATCCGGTTCTTGTCTGTATCAACGGTGATAGTATCCGTGAGGCTCAGCTTTGTGTAAACAAGCTCAGATACTTTGCCGTCCACGTTGAGTGTCAGCTCGACTAAGTCATCTTTTTCGATGTCAGCGAACGAAGCACTTGTTTCTTTTGCTTCTGGATGCGCCTTGCCTTTGATCGTTGCTTTGGAATCCAGAACATAGGTCGTACCGTCTACTCTTAGTTCATTCTTCGAGTTGGAACCGCTCACGGAAGATACTTTTTCCACAATTCCTTTTGTCGTGTTGTCGCTAATCGTGATGGACTTGATCTTGCCATTGTCGCCGACGACTGCCACAAACTTTTGGCCGATGTGAGAGCGGCTTACATTTACGCCATCTTCTACTTCCAAAACGACTTCTCTTCCATTAACGATTGCCTTGAATTTCTTCTCATCGCCTACAGCCGTTGTAAAATTAAGGCCAGTCTTCACGATTCCTTCGACGATTTCGGAGTCAGAAGTAACAACGGTGAGGAACGCCACTCGGCCGTTTTTCGCAATGTATTCCACCTGCGCGCCTACGACCAGATTGCCGTATACTTGCGCGGAATCAGCTATTTCGATTTCTTTGTTTTGTCCGACTAGTTTCAGCTTTTTGTCAGACTTGTCATACGAAGCAACTGCACCCTTTACTACTGGCAGCTTCTGAATGGTTCCTTTTGCATTGCCATCTTTGTCATAGTAAGCGCCGCTTGCGTATACAGGTGTTTCCATAAACTTATCTGTATACTTTGCCACAATATCACGCGGAGCTGCTGCTGTCGGTGTTTCTTTTGCATCGTAAATACCAGCTCTGTCTGCTTCCAGTAAGTACGGGATGTACCACTCGCTTGAAGCTGATGGACGAACGTCGATCTTCAAGCCTTGAACGTATACGGTCAGTGCTTCCGCAATTTTTACGTTGTTGTTAGGTTTGAATGTACCATCCGGATAGCCCTTGATGATGCCTTGCGATACGGCTAGATTGATATAGCCTGTCGCCCAGTGATCTGCAGGCAGGTCTTTAAAGGCTGTCTTTCCTTGCAAGAGCTTTGCTTGTGCATCTGTGTACCCGAGTGCCAACACCGCAACTTTGGCGAACTCCGCTCTCGTCACTTCTTTATTCGGCTTGAACGTGCCATCGGTATACCCTTTTAACACACCAGCATAATTCAATGTCAGAATCGCGTCTTTATTTACGTTTCCTCCGATATCGGAGAATGGCAGTGCCGTAGCAGCCAATCCGGTACCCGGCAACGCAAGCGATCCAGCCAGAACAGCTGTCGCCAATAATTTTTTGAAATCCTTACTTGCTCGATTCTTTTCTTTTTGCAAAATAAACCCCTCCATCAATGTAACAGTTTTATCAGTTCATTCTCTCCAGCAGACACTCCCATTTGAAGAAATGATGGAATTGTCCGCAGTAGAACTGTTTTCTTCGGCCGAATGCTCTTTTTAGACGACAAGATTTCCGAAAAAGTTTCAGAGCTTGTTCACGGTAAATCATTCCACTGTTCTTCAAACATGGATAGGTAGCGGGTTCACGATATTTCGCAGAACGTAAAAAAACCACCTGAGATCTCAGGTGGTTTTACATTTCATTCCAGCAGGAAATGCTATAAGCCAGGTTCTGTCTCTCCCGTGCTTCAAGCGGGGCAATCCCTCGCACCAAGAGTGGTAGCCATCTATCTATGGCATCCGAAGATACCATCCGTCCTTTCCGTTTGATTCCTTCAGGACGGTTCCCCTACCTAATTTGGGTTTCTCGCTCGCAGGGTTTACCGCGTTCCATCTTTTCTGTCGCCAGAAAAGCTACGTTTCTGTGGCACTTTCAGCGTACTCGGGCCTCAGAGAGAGCCCTTTCCACGCCGTCAGCAAGGCTTGCACCTCACTGCCCTGGCTTGCACCAGGTACGAACACTCCAGGCATCTCAGCCTGGGCGAGCCTGGACTTTCCTCTACCGCCAATCGTCGAAACGATTGCGGCAGCGACTACCCACATTTCCTGCACATCAGAATCAATAACATTTACTCTATCACATGCCTCATGCATGGTCAACAAGCAGGATTTGGAAGCTCCATTTGTAGTACAATAGAAATGGCTACAAGGAGGTAGGACGATGATAACCATTACTCCAACTGCAGCAGTACGTCTTGCACAAATGATCGCGGAAGAAGCGGATGCTGAACAGCTCGGAATCAGACTCGTCCCGACTACGACGGGTTGTGGTAGCTATACATATAGCATCGCCATTACGGAAGCGGACAAATACGATATTGTCCAAGATATTAGTGGGATTCATTTCTTTTATCAAACGCATGAGATAGACAAGCTCTCCGGGACAGTCATCGACTGCGATCCTGCAACTGGCCGCTTCTCCATTTTCCATCCGCGCCCGATGCAAACAGATTGCTCGCTTACTCATTGATTAGGAGGTTACTATGCTGCTCTTATCATTTGAAAACATCAAACCAAAGATTCACCCTACTGTTTTCCTGGCAAAAGGCTCCGTCGTTTCTGGCGATGTCGAAATCGGAGAGGATTCTTCTATTTGGTATAACACCGTGATCCGCGGGGACATCGCTCCGACTGTCATTGGAAAACGCGTCAGTGTGCAAGACAACAGCACCCTGCATCAAAGTCCGAACAACCCGTTGATCCTCGAAGACGAGGTGACCGTTGGACATAATGCCGTTCTACATAGCTGCGTGGTACGACGCGGTGCATTGATTGGAATGGGTGCGATTGTTTTGGATCGTGCGGAAATCGGGGAAGAAGCCATGGTTGCTGCGGGTGCACTCGTTCCTCCAGGCATGAAGGTGCCTCCCCGCTCGCTTGTTGTCGGCAATCCAGCGAAAGTAAAACGCGAACTTAACGAGGCAGACTTGAAAGAATTCGTACGCATTCGCCAATCGTATGTAGATAAAGGAAAGATGTATCGCCAACTGGAAGAAAGCCCGCTAGAACGGGAATAGGAAAAGAAACAGGGAGGTCGAGGGCGCACATGCACCTTCTATCCTCCCTGTTTTTTATGATTTACGAATTTCCAAATAATGCGTAGCGCCCACTAAAAACCGAAAGTTCGTCGGTTCCAGACTGGCTGTGTGACCGAACCGTTGTATTTCTTCCATGAGCTGTGGCAGCTTGCTATATGGTTTGCGATCCAATCCGATTAACGGATAGAGTCTGATTCGACCGCCAGGCTGACAAATTCGCAGCAATTCTTTGATCGCGTTCAAGTGAAATTGCTCATCGAGCTGTTGCTGGTACAAAAACAAGAAGTGACTGCCAAGCACCAGTGAAAAGTGATCGTCTGCAAAAGGCAATTCCGGTAACAAGCCTGCGAAGTAGCTTTTACCGATGCCTTCATCGGCACGATACGCGGCAATGAATTGCTCCAGTGACCTTTCTCTGTTTTGATGATGCTGGCCAAGCGAGCCGTAATATTCCCAATGAAGGGTGTGTGCGATACCAGCCAGCTTTTGCGTCGATTCCTCGATCTCTCGCTTCCCCTTCGTATAAATCTCTTCAGGCTTCATTTCATAAAGCGGATCGACTGCGATTGCCTCTCGTCCATGTTGGCATGCCTCCGATGTAAAAGAGGACGCTCCTGCACCGACATCAAGGATCGGTCCCATCGCCAAGATTTCGTCTGAAAGTGAAAACATATCCACATACTCTTGATAGGAACGACATGTCATTGCCACTCCCACTTGCTCGTATACCCCTACATCCTGTTCTTTTCTCATCTCGTCTCGGCTCTCCTCATCTCATATTCCTCGATCCCTTTTCAAAGGAAATGGGATGAGTTGAGCAAATATTACCAAAATACTTTTCAGGATTCAATGTCACAACCAACCTGCGCATGGAACAAAAAAAGCGGCGTATCCATAGTGGAAACACCGCTTTTTCCTTACGAAGCATTCTGCAATCGATCCACTTCGCGAATGTGCTCAAATAGCATATACGAGCGGATCGCCGTCTCTAAATGAAGCCGATCCGGCTCTTTGGTCGTGCTGTATTTTTGAAAGAAAGCCGATAGCTTGTAAAGAAAACCGAAATATTTACGCACGTAGCGATCCCCGAGCATGCCCACAAGCAGTCCTACTACCCCACATGCGACACTCCATTCTAAAGGTAAAAAGAATACGGACAAAATGAACCCCGTAAAAAACCACACGACCAGATTCGTCGAGCAACCGTCATTCACGATATCTGCCCGTTGAATCTCTTTCAGTGCTGCTAGCGACTTCTTACCGCCATAGCTAAACACTTTATGTTCCGCACCGTGAAATTTTTTCATCATTCTCGGAAAAACGAAGTGAAAGCCTGCGATGTATACAGCTACCCACATCGGATCGATGATGGCCCAGTCAGGCTTCACGATCGCTGCCAGTACATAACCAGCAAGCAGGAGGTGAAACAATTGATAGTACCACGGAAAGGAGAAAAATATTCGATACCAGAGCTTCCCAATCGTTTTCAATGTGATTTTTTCCGCCCACATATGAATCACGCCGTCTTTTACTTCCGCGCAAGCCAGCACATTTCGATCATGAAAAAGCACACCGCGTCCAAAAGACATCCCCATAATCATCTCGTTAGCTATTCTCCTTCCGCCCTAATGTCGTTATAATAGGTTGAGTTGTACGCAGAATGAAGGAGGTTTCCACAATTGATCCGCATGGTTCCAACTACACCATTAACACCTATACACGATCCATGGGAGCCGTTGTTCAATGCGACACCCCCCGCCTATAAACTTACCAGCGTCGAGTTTACTGTAACGAATCTGTGCAATCTCCGCTGTGAGCATTGCGCGGTTGGTGATACATTGCGATACAAAGACGATCCCGCTCTCCCTGTCGATCTCATACTCCGTCGTCTCGATGAAGCGAAAGACCTGCTTACTATCAGTATAACAGGCGGAGAACCGATGTACAGCGAGCGCACCGTGAAAACTGTGATCGCGCCTATTCTACAATATGCAGCAGATCGTGGGCTGCGGACGCAAATCAACTCCAACATGTCCATGCCGTTTTCTCGGTATGAGTTGATCCTGCCTTACATCGACGTTATGCATATTTCATGGAACTGGTCTACTCCCGAAGAATTCCATGATATTGTTTACGCAAAAGCACGGCAGCCAGTTTCAATCAAAAGAGCGGAAGCACAGTTTCAAGAGATGATGGAAAATGCTCGCAAGCTCTCGGAAGCTGGTGTATTTGTCTCAGCCGAAACGATGCTGAATCATCGCACATGGACAAAGCTCGATACCCTCCATCGTCAGATTCAGGAGATGGGCAGCAAGCGACATGAGGTACACCCGATGTACGCGAGTGATTTTGCCCGTGATCTGGATGTACTTTCACTCGATGAGCTTCGTCAAGCCATTCATCGGATGCTCGATGTACGCAATGAAGATTTGTGGATGCTTTTCGGGACGCTTCCGTTTTTCGCTTGTAGTTCTGAAGCGGCAGACAGGGAATTGATCAGCAGACTACGCTCAGCGAAAAATGTGACGACTCGCAATGATCCTGATGGTCGCAATCGTCTTAACATCAACATTTTCACCGGCGATGTCATCGTGACCGATTTCGGGGATGTAGAGCCATTGGGCAATATTCAAACCGACCAGCTCCAGTCGATGTTTGGAAAATGGCAAGAACACACGCTGAATCAGAAGATCAATTGCTTTTGCCCTGCTGCAGGATGTGCAGGACCTAACCTGCTCGTTGCTAATACTTACTATCAGGAGACTGATTTCACTCTGCGCAAAGCACTCGTCTAATTGGGCACACTAGGGCGTGAGGTGATCTACCATGAGCAGACGCAAACGCCCACTCGTCCCCGAGGCGAGAAAAGGACTGGACGCCCTAAAAGCGCAGGTTGCACACGTTGCTGATCCCGCGCAAGCCAAATTCGAGGTCGCAGAAGAAATTCATGTTCCATTGCAGCCCGGCTACAATGGACAATTAACCTCTCACGATGCCGGTCGAATCGGAGGACGCTTGGGCGGCAGTATGGTCAGAGAAATGGTTCGGATGGCAATGGAAGGCATGAATAAAAAACCGTGATTCCATTATTTGGGAACCCCGCTATTTGAGTTATGCGAATGGCGGGGTTCTTTGTCGAGCAATCGAGTATTGCCGATTAGAACACTGGCTATCAAACTGATTCCAATTAGAATTAATCCAGTGACAAAGACACCGTGCATAGCTTCACTAAACATCATTCCTGCCCGCATTCGCCATTCTACAATGGTCCCAAACACACTGATTCCAATCGTCCCCCCAATGGAACGAAATAATTGCGATGTCGACATAGCAACGCCCCGATCTTGCGGTTTTACAGCGCTGTGTGCGGCTGTACCGAGTGCCGGATAGATTGCCCCCATGCCTAGACCTGTGACAATCATGTAGCTAACGAGTTGTGTGTTGGTTGTCTCTCCATCAATCGTGCTCAGAAGGAAAAAGCCTGTCGCCATGATGAGTAAGCTGGGAATCAAAATCGCCCGAAATGAAGTTTTTTCCATCCATCTTCCCCCACCCGTCGAAGAAATCGCTGCGGACAGCATGAGTGGCACTAAAAGGAATCCAGCTTCTGAGGGACTCGCACCGCGTACCCCTTGAACGAACAGAGGGATATAGGCGATGGCACCGAACAAAGCGGCACTCACAAAGAAACCCACGAGATTGCCATATCCGATGACCGGAATGCGAAATAGGGAAAGCGGAAGCAGGGGCTCCTTTGCTTTGGTTTCAATCCAGATGAACAAACCGAGAAGGAAGATACCCGCTCCCCCTAACCCGATCTTGTATTCCCTCCCCTCCATAACAAGGGACAGCAGGATGAAAATGATGGCTGCACTCAAGCTAGTCGCTCCATACCAATCAATCACTGGCTTCTTATCATAGTGCCGCTGGTCACGAAAGGCTAGAGCAATGATCAATAAAGCAGTGATACCGATAGGAAGGTTTATAAAAAAGATCCATCCCCACGGCAGATGCTCCACGAGAATTCCTCCCAACGAGGGACCGAGTATACTCGTCATGGCAAAGACAGCTCCGAAAAGTCCTTGAAATTTGCCTCTCTTTTCGGGTGGATACAGTTCACCCACAATGATGAACGCAACCGGCATTAATGCCCCAGCGCCCAACCCTTGAACTCCTCTTGCGGCAATAAGACCCGTCATGGAATTAGCCATGCCGCACAGGAGAGATCCCACAAGAAACAGAAACAAACCGATCACATACATTTTTCTCGGTCCAAACAAGTCCGCCATTTTCCCATAGATGGGCATGCTCGTGGTCGATGTAAGCATATAAATGGCGAACACCCAGCTATAAAGAGAAAGACCTCCCAGCTCTTTGGTAATTGTCGGCATGGCTGTTGATACAATCGTCTGATCCAATGATGACAAGATTAGCCCCATCAGCACTCCACTCGTAACCAATCCTACGCGACGCTTTTCCTTTTTCAACTCCATCACTCCCCTTTTTGAAGTCAGTTGATAACAGCTCCAAAAATATAAGGGAATTTCCAAAAAAAGAGTAGACTTTTTCTTTCTGATGAGTTATTCTGATGATAGAGTCTGCCCCTAAGAACTACAAATAAATCATAAATAAAAACCGCCTCCATTATGGACGCGGTTTTCTTGTTTTTCCATTCATCTCAGCTTGTCGAGCTTTTTGGCACTTGCCTTACGAGGTCCAAGCATCGCCTTTCCTATGTTGCCCACTTTGTTTACAGAGTCAAAAACTTGGTCGATCACATCCACCAGTTCACGAATCTGCACCACTTTTCCATAGACGCCCATGAAATGGTGTCGGACGTTTTTTCCATTTAACCCTAGCATGGCCGCACCTCCTCTTAATCCTCTCGTATCACTTTATGCAGGATCAGGCGAAGAGGAAATAGCGATGTGTGGAAAATTATTCGGCCCTCTATCCGGCTGCTTAGCGTGGGCGAGGCGTGCCGGTCGGACGTGGGCGCGGAGGTTGTGTCGGCGTAATGGCCCGCTCTAGACGAGTGACACGGTTCTCCAACCGATCTACTCGATTATCCAGCCTGCGAAAATCTTCGCGAAGCGCATCTACTCGATTCTCCAGTCGATTCAAACGACGCTCGACATCCCCACCAGGAGCTGGTGTCGGAGTCGGAGTAATCGGGATATACAAATTTTGACCAACGTAAATGTAGTAGGGATAGGCGATATTATTCACGCGGATCAATTCCTGAACAGATACACCAAAACGAGCCGCAATACTGTTTAACGTATCCCCCGAACGGACTACATAGTTCACGAATCTCACTCCTTTTTTCTGTGATCATTCGTTATTAACCTATGCCCGCCCTGGTACACGCGCAATAAACCAATACCCATTTTCGCAAAGAATAGTCAAACACCCAGTACAAACGCCGTTACAAACCTGAAAGAACAAGGCTCAGTCCCATCAACACTTGGAATAGACAGTCACACCCTCAAGAAACACTTCTTCCACTTGCTTCAATACCTCAATCTCTTGTAGTGGATCCCCTTTTACCACAAGCAAATCTGCAAAATAACCTGGCGCTAACGTACCGATCTTGTTCCCTTGGTCCAGCACCTCAGCAGCGTTTTGGGTAGCAGCCTGGATCGCACGAATTGGCTCCATTCCCAGCTCCACCATCAGCTTGATCTCTTCTGCCACAGGGGTAATCGGATAGCCTTCCAATACGATATCCGTACCCGTAGCGATCTTTACGCCAGTATTTATCAATTGTACGAAGTTTTCCCGGTACGCCTTTTCCGATTCGATGAAAAAGGCTCCCTGCTCGATAAGCCCTTCGCTCAATATGCCTTGATTCGCCTGTTGTTGCTCATTCCAAATATGTTTGTAATAATCAGCAATCTGGAAAAAGGTGACCATGGTCGGTACCCATACCAGTCCTTTTTCTTTCATCTGTTCTGCCTGTTCGACGGTCATAAACGTCGCATGCTCGATCGTATCAAATCCCGCATCAATCGCCATCTGGATCGCAGGTTGGATCGAGGCATGCACACAGCATTTCCGTCCCAAACGATGCGATTCATCAACCGCCGCATCCAGCTCCTCTTGCGTGAACTCCGGCGTTGGTGTACGGTGACTCGTCATGAGCTTGATCCAGTCGGCTCCTGCTCTCACTTGTTCACGCACGGCTGTCCGCACTTCCCACGGACCATTTGCTTCTCGCAAGGCACCCTCTAATTGCCAACCGTGCCCCCCGGTCATAATAATCCCTTGGTTGACCTGAAAAAGACGAGGGGAAACAATGAATTTGTTCTTGGCCGCCAACTTCAGCGTACTGCACAATCCATCTGGTGCTGCTACATCGCGGATCGTCGTAACCCCCAAGGAAAGTGCCTCTTTCAAGTTCGCTGTCGCAAGTAAAGCCACCAGTCCATCGTTGTTGCGATACTCAGCGGAGTCTGGTTTACTCCACCAATACCCGATATGAACATGTAAATCGATTAAGCCTGGCAAAATGGAGCATCCGCTGTACCGCTTTACCTCTCCTTCCGAAATGGAATCCGTAAGCTCTGATTCTGTCCCCACTGCGACAATTTTTCCTCGCTCATCAATCCCAACAACGCCTTGTTCGATTACATGCTCTCCATCTCCGATAATAACGCGATCAGCAATCAACCATTTCATTTCTGTCCCCCCTGTCAAAAATGAAAATCCATCTGTCCGCAATCCTGGTTAGTCCCTCGAAAGTTCATCATGCATCCAACCTTTTCCTCCTTGTTTCTTGGCCTTGTAAAAAATAAAAAAACCTCCGGCTACACAGAAGTGCGCCAGAGGTTTTCCTTTTATCCCTTATTTAAATACAGGTGCAGCAAATTGAGCCAGTCTCTCTGCAGACGTTTTCTCGACATCCGCATGCAAGCTGTTGCCATGCGCATCCATCGTTACGATTGCCGCGAAGCCTTTTACATTCAAGTGCCACATTGCTTCTGGAATACCGAATTCCATGAAGTCAACACCGTTTACTTTTTTGATGCAGCGTGCGTAGTATTGTGCTGCCCCACCAATTGCATTGAGGTAAACAGCACCATGCTCATTCAATGCTTTCAGTGTTTTTGCACCCATTCCGCCTTTTCCGATAACGGCGCGGATTCCGAATTTCTTGATGATTTCGCCTTGGTAAGGCTCCTCACGGATGGAAGTCGTCGGACCAGCCGCTTTTACATGCCACTCACCCTCATGATCCTTCATCATAACTGGACCGCAATGGTAGATGATGCCACCATTCAGGTCCACTGGACAGTCATGATCCATCAGGTAGCTGTGCAGCGCGTCGCGTCCTGTGTGCATTTCTCCGTTGATGATAACCACATCGCCCACTTTCAGGCTGCGGATTTGTTCTTCCGTGATCGGCGCTTGCAGAACAACTTCACGAGGCTCATCGTCTGTTTTGTCCGCAGCTGCTACTGGCGTCAAGTCCATCGCCACTTCTTCATCTTTATACAGATAACGAAGGATTTCGCCAGTCTCCGGGTTCAGGCGAACACCTTGACGGCGGAAGGCCCAGCAGTTGTAGGCAACGGATACGAAGAAGCTTGCTGGCAGGCGGTTTTCCACGCCGATTTTACAGCCGAGCAGAGTCGCGTTTCCACCAAAGCCCATCGTTCCGATTCCTAGTTGGTTTGCGGTTTCCATGATGTAGTCTTCCAATGCAGCCAAATCAGCGTTTGGATTGACATCTTCTACTTTGCGGAACAATTGATGCTTTGCCAGTGCATAACCGGAGGTGCGATCGCCACCGATTCCTACGCCGATGAAGCCGGCACTACAGCCTTGTCCTTGTGCTTGGTATACTGCGTGCAAAATGCACTTGCGAATACCATCCAGGTTGCGGCCCACTTTGCCCAGGCCTTCGAGTTCACAGGGCAGGGAGTATTGGATGTTCTTGTTCTCACAGCCGCCGCCTTTGAGAATCAGCTTGATTTCGATTTCATCCTCTTCCCATTGCTCGAAGTGAATGACAGGAGTACCTGGTCCGAGGTTGTCCCCTGTATTTTCACCCGTCAAGGAATCTACGGAGTTGGAACGCAGCTTACCTGTTTTGGTTGCTTCTGCAATCATTTCTTTGATGGCTTGTTTAATGATCAGCTGGTTTACTCCAACCGGAGTTTTTACTTCGAAAGTTGGCATCCCCGTATCTTGACAGATCGGAGAAACATTTTCTTCTGCCATGACGACGTTTTCCGCAATCGTAGACAAAGACAGCGCTGCACGAGTGCCAAGATCCTCTTTCACTTTAGCTGCATTGACGGCACGACGCACGTCTGGTGGTAGATTCGTAGAAGTATCCGTGATGAGTTCCAGAATGCTTTGCTTCAAGTTTTCCATCTATGACGCCCCTTTTGACGTAGTGGTGTAAATGGTAGCATAAACCGCCTATTATTATAGCACACGCTCCCCCACCTGTCCGTAGATTGCTGTCCAAAGAGTGCGTGAAACATTCCGTAATCGTGCTTCGTCTTATTACCGACAACAAATTTTGGCAAGAAGCAGATATGAGGGGGATCAAAATGAAAAGAACATTTGCCGGGCTTCTCGCCTCCATGATGGTGGTGACCGCTATACCCTTCCTGTTCGCAACAGGTACAGTAGCGGAGCCAACCGTTCAAGCCGCATCTACAGAAGAGTTGCCAGTAGTCGGTTCCTATGCGGAGCTAAAAAAGCTCATCCAGTCATCAGACCTGGACAGCTACCATTACGCCACCATGGAAACGACTGCCGCTATGCCAGTAGCAGCACCTAGCACAGCCAACAAAGTAGCGGACACTTCCAGTGGCGCTGTTCGCGGTGATTTTTCCACAACGAACACACAAGTGCAGGGCGTCGATGAAGCAGATATCGTAAAGTCAGATGGAACTTATCTTTATCAATCTACGCAAAATGAAGTACGCATCATCAAAGCGTATCCAGCCACCGAGATGAAGGTCGCAAGCCGTATCAGCTATGACAATGGAAAATTCGTACCACAAGAAATGTACGTAGACGATCGTAGACTCATCGTAATCGGGCAAGCGGATGAGACCATCTCCTATCCTCCAGGTCCTGCTTCCAAAAGAGGCATCCCCCGATACCAAGGAATGCAATCCGTGAAAACCATGATCTACGATATTACGGACAAAAAACAGCCTCGGCTCATTCGTCAACTGGAGCTAGAAGGCCAGTACATGTCGTCCCGCAAAATCGGCGCGAGCTTGTACGTGACAGCCAACCATTACATGGATACGTATCGTATTATGCAAGAGAAAGCAGAAGTGCCAGGTCCAACGTATAAAGACAGCGTCCATCATAACCAATACCAAACCATTCCCTACAGCGAGATTCGTTACTTCCCGGATCACTTTCGTCCAGAGTATTTGATCGTCGCCGGCGTGAATCTGGATGATGCAAAACAAAAGATGTCATTGAATACGTATCTTGGTGCTGGCGAGAACATCTATGCATCCACCAAAAATCTATATGTAGCCGTCACCCAGAACAGTGCTCAGCCAGTAGCGGTTAAGCAAAAAGGAGCGACAACTCCTTTGATTGCACCTCCCATCGAGTCTGATACAACCATTTATCGTTTTGCCATGAACAAGGGAGACATTCGGTATACGGGAAAAGGGTCGGTGCCTGGACGCATTCTGAACCAGTTTTCTATGGATGAAAACGACGGTTATTTCCGAATCGCCACCACGAGCGGGAACATGTGGCGAGACGATGAGCTTACGTCAAAAAACAACTTGTATGTTCTCGACAACAAACTCGAGGTATTTGGCAAGCTGGAAGGCATCGCTCCAGGAGAACGCATTTACTCTGTCCGTTTCATGGGAGATCGTGCCTACATGGTGACCTTCAAAAAAGTCGACCCGCTGTTTGTTCTCGATCTGAAGAAGCCTTCTGCTCCAAGCGTACTAGGTGCCCTCAAAATTCCAGGTTACAGCGACTATTTACACCCGTATGATGAAAACCATATCATCGGTTTTGGCAAAGAAGCAGAATCTGATAAAGACTGGGCGTACTACCAAGGGATGAAAATTGCCCTCTTTGACGTCAGTGATGTAACGAAACCGAAGGAAAAGTTCAAGACTGTTATCGGGGACAGAGGAACAGACTCCGAGCTATTGCGCAATCACAAGGCTCTGCTGTTCTCCAAAGAAAAAAATCTGCTAGCTTTTCCTGTATCCGTCCACGAACGGACAGCTGAACAAAAAGCCAAAAACGATATGCGCGAGTATGGCCACTTTACTTTCCAAGGTGCCTATGTATATCAGCTCGATCTGCAAAAAGGATTTCAACTGACAGATCAGATCACCCATCTGTCGAAGGAAGATGTCGCGAAAGCAGGCGAAGGCTGGTACGACAGCTCCAGTAACATTAAACGGATACTCACGATTGGCGACACACTCTATACCGTTTCTGACGATTACGTCAAAACACAGCAGCTCTCTACCCCCAAAAAAGAGAATATCTTGCCATTGACGAAATAGCGGTAATGCTCTGTCATGCGGACAGGTTCTGTGCTAAGATGGGGTAATAGATGCAGCGTAAATAGAGAGGGTGTCACTACGTGGAGTATTTGAGTTTTAATTTGACATCAACGCTGGCAGGGATTGCGGCTGTGCTGTTGGTTATGTTTATTCGCCTGCACTGGCCCTTCCGCTTTCAGTACATGGCCAATCTATTCAAACGCCGTTTGAATATTCGATTGCGCTGGCTGGAGGCTTCCTATCGGAAGAACCGTTCCCGTGCTGTCGCTATGCTGGATAAATCAACACATGAGATCATGCTTGGCAATTATGAAATGGCCGAAAAATATATCGTTCAAGGAATCAACGTTTGCAAAGAACGACCAACGTTATTCAATCAAGCGATGATTCACTACTTGTTTTACAACCTGGCGATCGTTTACTATTCATCCGAACGATACAACGAATCATTGGAAGTGGCGTTTCGTATTTACCAGCGTGATCAGGGAATGACTGATTCCTTAGCTCTTATTGCCTGTTCACACGCCCGCCTGGGTGAAGTAGAGAGTGCGATAGAAGCTTACCAGCTGATCGCAAGCAAACGATCGGCAAAAGACTGGAAGCTCTTCTGCTTGGCAGAGATTGAAGCTGCCAAAGGAAATTACGAGCGAGCCCTTTCCCATCTCAAGCAATTGATGGACAAATCAGCCAGTCTGTTGCATCTGAATCACACCGTACTGGAAAAACGCTTGGAAGAGTGGAAAAAAGCCTCTACACAAGCCAGCTAATCGATTGACGACCGCACATTGCTTTATGTGTGCGGTTTTTATTTTCCTGTCCCCGTAACGCTGCTCTATGCACAGTCGTAGAACTATCATGAAAGTGAGGTATTTTTAATGAAAAAATTCAATGTATCTATACTTGCTGTCTCAGCACTTGTACTCGGTCTCGCTGTAGCGGGCTGTACACCTGGAAAAGATTCTGCTTCTTCCTCTACAGAGGCACTGGCTAAAGTAGGAACAGTCTCTATTTCTAAAGATCAAGTATACGAGGCTATGAAAAAAGAAGCTGGGAAACGCGTGATGTCTGATCTCATCATAAAGGAAGTATATAAACAAGAAGCGGTTGCACAGGGAGTCACGGTAAGTGATCAGGAACTGGACGCAAAAATTAACCCAATCAAAGAAAAAATGGGGCCTGAGAAATTCCAAGAGTATTTGACTGAAGAAGAAATTACCGAAGATGAATTGCGTGAGAGATCACGTTTGATCCTGTTAAGGGACAAGATGTTCGAGAAAGCTTACCCGATCACGGAAGAGCAAATCAAGGAATACTATGAGAAAAACAAAGAAAAGCTCGAAGGTACGTTGGAAGAAGTACGTCCAAAGGTAACGGAGAAAGTCAAAGATAAAAACAAACGCTCCAACATGAGCACGTGGATCAAGGAATTGAAGAAAAAGCATAATGTTCAAATTTTGGACAAAGCATTTGAAAAAGTAGAGGATACAGAGAAAGAAACGGACAAAGCAGAACTTCCTGCTTCAAAATAAATCGGACAAAAAAGACTTGTGTCAGCCTGTTGAGGCGCACAAGTCTTTTTTGTCCATATTACCTACGTGCAATGGCAATGAGTTCCTGCAAAAACACCTTAATTTCGCCTTGAAGAATGGGGCCATGACCAGTGGCTAAATACTCAATGGGCCAATCCTGCAAAATCTCCAAGCCCTCCGTAAACTCCGCCGCTCGCTCTGGTTCACGTGCTACCCATTGCTTCAAGTGTTCTTGATAAGCTGTCCGACAGTCCACTTCTCCGCCAACGATTTGACCGAGTTCTGTGTTTTCAAAGCACAAATGATCGCCAACAAAGCAAATTTTCGTCTGGGGATCAAAGAAGGCAACAGAGCCTTCTGTATGAAAAGAAAGCTGTCGGAAACGCAGGGAAGGCAGATCTCCCCCACTACCTGTAAACGTATGGCCGAATAGCGTCTGTGAAAAATCGTCCAGTCCGTAATAATCGTCGAGGTGAATCCAATTGTTTCGAGAAGGGAACATATCGGCATTTCCAATATGATCAGCATGTCGATGAGTGAAGTAGACATATTCCGTTCGCTCTGGCTTGACCCCGATCTCTTCCAACGCCTGTTGAAAATAAGAGCGTTGCTTGCGCTGGTGAGAATCAATCAATACAAAGGCATTCCCTTGTTTGATCACATAGCTGTTTACGAAGCTATTCCACGCTTCCTCATAGGTGATGATCGCCCAGGTGGAGTCTGTGATTGGTGCAATCACATTGTTCATGCCTCCATCTCTCCTCTCCTCCCAGATACAATTTCTTATTGCTATTATACACAATCATGCACAACCGTGCTGATTCGTGCCCAAACTTATCCGACACAATCAGACTGTCGCCTCTTCCCCTAAGCTTACCCAAGATCTTCCTTGCGAGCGTTGAATGTGAACAGGTACACCGAAAAAGCTTGTCAGACGCTCTGCCGTCAGGACCTCATCTGTTGTTCCAGCCTGGTCTACTTCTCCCGCTTTTAGCAGCAAGGTATGCGTGAAGCAAGGCAAAATTTCTTCGATGTGATGGGTGACATAAATGAGAGTTGGTCCGTTTGGCTGTTTGGCGATTTGTTCGATCATGGCCAACAGCTGTTCTCTTGAAAGCAAGTCCAGTCCAGTGCAAGGCTCGTCTAGGATGAGTAATCGAGGGGAAGCCATCAATGCACGAGCAATCAGTATTTTTTGTCTCTCCCCTTGCGATAAAGCCGCAAAACGTCTGTTTTTTAATGCACGGCATCCAAAAGTATCGAGTAAATCCGACGCTTTCTCTACGTCTGCCTCCTCTGGAACGGAATACAAGCCGATGGTTGCTTCTCGTCCACTCAAGACGACACGGAGTGCGGTTTCATGCTCGTGAAGCTGTGCCATCAGTGCTGTGCTTACCCAGCCGATTGATTTGCGCACCTCGCGTAAGTCGACTGTTCCGTAAAGATTGCCTAATACACTGACCTCTCCCTTTGTCGGCCACACATAGCCACAAATGATATTCAACAGACTGGTTTTACCAGAGCCGTTTAAACCGACCAAACACCAATGCTCCTTGTCTTGCACTTGCCAGGCAATGTCTCGCAGAATCGTTGTTTCATCCCTTTGCCAGGTAACCTTTCTCACATCAATGATCATGCTCTCTCCACTCCTGACTCTCACAGTTGTATGTGAAAAGAACCTCCATGGCATATGGAAGCACACGGAGGCCCTAACACAAAAACAGTTTCGTTAAAATTTGCCTTGAAACTTAAATACAATCTCCGCAAACAGCGTAGCGAAGAGGAACGTGCCGGTAAAGACGACGAGAGACACGACTACGATACGCCAGCTAAGCTGTTTGAATAGATGAACGTCTTTTCCGAGTGATAGACCTGCATACGCGAGAATCGGCGTGGCCAATGCGAGCAGATTGATCTTGGCAATCGCAGCAGCCGTATATTCGTTCCCTGGAAAAAACGGGGATGTCGCAAGCATCGCAAACAAAGAGATCCATACAATGACGGGAGATTTGAACGGTAGAATGCGAGTGAAGCCCATTCCGATTAACGTAATGACCGCCAAGAGCAAAATACCTGGCAAAGATTCCATGAATGGTACTTTATAACCGATCCAGTTACCGATGAGTGCAATGAAGCCAATGATAAAAATCGTCAAGATTTGATTCATGCGCTTTTTCTCCCCCCTTCTGCTGCAGAAGAAGCACCTTTGCGCCCAATAATAGGCTCAAGCCATGCGTACAGCTTTTGTGTGACCGGCAAGGAGAAGAAGATACATACGTACGTTCCGACGATACTCATCATCAAGTTTGCCGCTCCAGAATAAAAGGCAATGTCTTTTTGCGCTTCTGGGAAAATGACAGCCAATGAGCCTGTTGCTGCTGCCATCATACTACCGGAACCAACCGCGGCTCCCATCGCCAGAGAAATCGGGTGAAACAACCCACTGCTTCCTAAAATACTTGCAAGAATTGACATATAAATGGCACCAAACAAGGTTCCGCAAATATATACGCCCAGCGCGCCGCGAGCTTCGGCAGAGTTTGCTCCAAACTTTTCTACGATAATCGCCAAGTTTGGCTCACGGTCGAGAGAATAAGTAGCCCCAATTGCTTCACGCTTCAGACCCAGCCACAATGCGACTGGCAAACCAAATGCGATTGTCCCTACAATGTGTCCCATCTCTTGAACAATCAAAGATACACCAGAACCAAGTAGCTTAGGCAGCTCAGGACCGATATTGGCTCCCAGCTTCGCAATAAAGATCAAGAACGAAACACCCAAAATATTGGCTGCGACGTTCATTTCTTTTTCGCTCAAAAATTTAAACTTTGGCCAGCTGATTGCCCCGCCTAAAACAAGGGCGTAGAGCATCGGAAACAGAGCGATAACCCCGATGCCAATACTGATTTTCTTTGTCCCGATAAATTCTGTCAATGCGACGAGAACAAGTACGATAAAATGCAGCTTGTACTCATTGACGCGTCCCTCTGCCATACAACATCCCCCTCACTCTATCTTGCTCTACTCCATGACGACTTTTTGAGCTGCCCGAACAAACAATTCTACGCCGCGTACCATTGCATCCTCATCAAAATCAAAACGTGGATGATGGTGCGGATACGTAAAGCCTTTGTCTGGATTGCCAGCACCCAATTGAATAAAACAGCCTGGAGCTTTTTTCAAATACTCAGAGAAATCTTCACCCGGCATCAAAGGATCAATGTAAATAATCTCTTCTTCTCCCCAACGCTCGCGGATCGTATCCTCCATCAGCTTCGTCACCTGCTTGTCGTTGACAACCGATGTGTAGCCATGTGAGAACGTCAATTCATAACTTGCGCCATGCGCTTCCGTAATTCCTTTGACAATTCGTTCAATCCACATCGGAATATTTTTGCGAATCTCCGCATCGAAACATCGCGTGGAGCCTGTCAGTGTCATCGAATCCGGAATGATGTTATAAGCTGTCCCTGCATTCAGCATCGTCACCGAAATAACGACCTTGTCCAACGCACTGACATTGCGGGATACAATTTGTTGCAGGCCAGTAATAACCTGTGCCCCAATGACGATCGGGTCAACCGATGCTTCCGGTTGCGAGGAGTGCCCGCCTTTGCCTTGAATCTTGATATCGAAGCGATCTGTCGATGAAGTAAGTGCCCCGTAAAGTACACCGAATTTCCCGACAGGCATGTACGATGCCAAATGAATGCCGATAATCGAATCCAGTCCGTCTGCTGCACCAGCTCTTACGATTTCAGCAGCACCACCTGGCGGCAGCTCCTCGGCATGCTGGAAGAAGAAACGAACCTCGCCTTTAATTTGATCCTTGTACTGGGACAAAATTTTTGCGGCTCCCAACAGCATCGCTGTATGACCGTCATGTCCGCACGCGTGCATCACGCCAGCTTTTCCTGATGCATATGGCACATCATTTTCTTCATGGATGGGGAGCGCATCAATGTCAGCACGAATGCCAAGAACTTTTCCTGGCTGTGATCCGATCAGTCGAGCGACGACACTCGTTTTAGTTGGCCGCGAAAGCTCTAAATTCCCGAAAGATTCCAACGTTTCGTAAATAAATTGAGACGTCTTCTCCTCTTCAAACGACAATTCTGGATGCTGATGGAGATATCTTCGCCATGAGACTACCTGCTCAGCTACTTCATCCGCCCATTTCTTCGTTTCCAAACTCACACGATCACTCCTTTTTCTGCTTTCTTCCTCAAAATCTTCCGAATCAGTTAAGTTTAACTAAAAAAAATATCGTTTTGTGAATTCTATCACGGAACGATGAAAATAACAAATGTCCATTCCACAAGGACAAAGCTGTCGAATCTACATCTGTAACTGTCTATTTATTTGTTATTTTAGAATTTTCCACCGATAATGTCCATGTAAAATATACTATTTGTAACAATAAAAACATTTGCTCTGCTAGAGTGGGAGCTTTTCTAGAGAAAAGCCCTTGTCCTATTCTACATTTACTGCAAAAACGACAAAGCGATTCGAAAATTGTCCCAGCCACATTTCTCCATTCCCTACCATCACGCCTTGATCATTGACAAACGTATCTGTTACCTTTTGCTGTAAAAACGCTTCCTTTACCTTCCCCGTCATGATTCGATCATACTCTTCCAAAAATTGCTGTTCATCTCGGATAAAATGGCTTTTTCCGTCTTCGTTCACACGCAGTGGATACCTGATATGCTTGGCTACTTCTGTCTTGTCATTTTTTTTGACCGCCTCTTGAAGTTTTCCATAAAAGGATTCGAATGCGCCTGCATTTGTAATACCCGCGACTTCATACCGATTCGAGGTATTTCCTTCACGCACATATCCGCCATACCCACTCACCTGTGGAACCAAACTCGTCGTTGCGTGAGCCATCAGCGCGATTCCCATTGCAAGCAACACCCATCTCATTCTTTTCATCGCGTTCCTCCCATATGTATTTCTATTTCCTTCCTACTGTTAGCTTTTCGTCCTCTGCCATTCGTTATGCAAAATCACCTTCTACGAAAAAAAGCCCTTATGCCAATACTGACATAAGGGAGGCTCTGCCAACTTCTTTTCCATTAGGAGTCCCGAAATTTCGCTTCCTGACGTTTAATGTCTTCCTCCGAATTGCCCAGCGCAGCTTGCGGGCCTTTGAAATGCTTCCGGTAATAAGCCAAATCCATGATCAGAAGCACCAAAAACATGGCTATCAAGGCATACCCAGCTGTTTGATTGGGTGGAATCACCATCATAATCGAGATGAAGAGGATCCAAATCAAGCTCAGCACATTAATGGGTTTACTCCAGTTCCCCAAATGCCAGGGACCGTAATGCTTCCGTTGAAATAGTCCTCGCGATTCCGCCCGGAGCTTGAGGTACAAGGGGATTCCGTAGGCGACATAAAGCCCAACGACACTTACCGCCGTAAGAAATGCCAAAGTGGTATACGTCGTATTCGGATTGATGCTTTTCACGATGTAATCGAACAAGGCAAGCGCAAAGGAAAGAATGATAACCAGCCAAATTGCTTTTGCTGGCGTTCTGTACTTGGTCGATATTTCCGCCCACTGGTGGCTCCACGGCATTCCTTTGTCACGTGAAAACGCATACAACATTCGCGAGAAGGAAGTAATGGACGCCAAGCCACAGAACCACATCGCAAAGGTAACCAGCCACAACACCACTGAACCAAATGTACCTCCTAATGCCTCGCTAATCACGTAAATAAATGCATTTTCCGCTTCACTCGCAGCCGCTGCGTTTTTGATGGATAAGGTGACAAAAGCAAGCATGATAAATCCAAAAATAAAGGAAAAGGCCACAGACGTATAAATCCCCCAAGCAGCACGAACCCGCGGATTAATCGTTTCTTCAATCGTATGCGCAGATGCATCATAGCCAGTAAACGTCCACTGCGCTTGTAACAACCCAATTAAAAAAGCAATCGCGTACGGCTTGTCAGAAAAGGTTTGACCGACCTGAAAGAGGTAATCAAGCGGTTGCAAATCATGACGGGAAAAAAAGACGAGACTTCCGACGAGTATGACGACGACGCCAATATGGTACCAAGCGGAGAAGTCATTTAACCGGGCCACGAGTCGAATTCCAATGTGGTTAAACGTACCGTGCAAAAGGAGTGTGATCCCGAACAGGATTAACGTGGTTGTTTCTGTTGAGGTATAACCAAACGCACTCGCTAGCAGTGGGTCCGCAAACAAAGAGAACGAATAGTCAATACCTGCGACTATCCCGATTTGGCCAATGAGATTGATCCACGCTGTGTACCACCCCCACCGTTTGCTACCTAAAATGGCTGCCCAGTGATACAGCGCTCCAGCTGTAGGGATCGCTGATGCGAGTTCAGACATCGATGCGGCAATCAGGATGACAAATAACGCTACCAAGGTCCATCCGAAGCCCATCATGCCAGAACCGCCATACAGTAATCCGTGCCCGTACAAGGATACTGCACCTGTCAAAATAGAGATAATCGAAAATGAGATCGCAAAGTTCGAAAAGCCACCCATATCCCTCAGTAATTCCTGCGCATAACCAAACTTGTTCAGGTCTCTCTTGTCCTCGAGTAATTGCTGTTCTTTTTCCTGCCGCATTTCGTTATCCCTCCCTTCCCTTCTCTGCTTGGGAACCGATAAAGCTTTCATGCGCGCTTTCATCAAATTGCCGGACGCTTTCGTTTGCCCGATACCCAATGGCAATCGCAACTCCAATGGTAAACAGCAATAAGACGACACCTAGAGCCAGCATTCTCTCCCTCCTTTCGTCCTAGATGCAATTCCTTGACAAGTTAGCAGGAATAGTACATTTTACGTGCCAATTTGACAGCTATACCACCTCATTTGGCTGGCAAATGCAAAACAAAAGAGCAACTCATGAGAGCTGCTCCTCTTGTTTAACTAGCGCCTTTTTGGGCTTGCAAATAAAAGGCTACGTCTTCACTCGATAACGGTCTGCTGAATAAATAGCCTTGAACTTCTTCACACAGATGCTCCTGCAAAAACGCAAGCTCCTCCTTTGTCTCGACCCCTTCCGCGATCACACGCAGTTGCAAATGATGCGCCATGGAAATAATCGTGGATACGATGGCCTGATTGGAAGGGTGTCCGATCATGTCGCGCACAAACGAGCGATCTATTTTCAAACGATTCAACGGAAATTCTTTCAGATAGTAGAGAGAACTGTAGCCCGTTCCAAAATCGTCAATCGCAACGTGCACCCCTAATTGCTTCAGTTCCTTCAATGCCTGTGTGGCGCGTTGGACGTCGATCATGCTGCTTTCTGTGATTTCCAGCTCCAAGTATTCCGGTGCCAACCCTGTCTGGTGTAGAATCTCAGCGACCATCTGGGTAAAGTCTTGTTTGAGAAATTGACGCGCAGATAGATTAACGGCTACCCGAAGCGACATGAGTCCCTGCTCTTGCCATTGTTTGTTCTGTTTGCAGGCCGTCCGCAGCACCCATTCTCCAATCGGTACGATCAACCCGGTTTCTTCTGCTACAGAGATGAATTGGTCTGGCAAAAGCAATCCTCGTTCAGGATGATTCCAACGAATCAACGCTTCTACACCAACGATTGCGCCTGATTTGGCACATACCTGTGGCTGGTAATGCAATAAAAATTCTTTCCTAGCCAAAGCGCGATTCAATTCATTTTGAATATTCATTTTGTCATTCACTGCTTGTTCCAGATTCGGTACGTACAGGTGGAAACTGTTCTTCCCTTTGTCTTTGGCTGCATACATTGCCGCATCTGCATTACGCATCAAGACACCTCTGTCTTGCCCATCTTCTGGATATCGAGAAATCCCGATACTCGTCGTTATGTACAGCTCGTGCCCATGGATAAAAAATGCCTGTTCAATCCTTTGGTTGATTTCATTCGCTATGGATGAAACTTCTTTTTCCATGACATCCGTTAGAATCACCATGAATTCGTCTCCGCCAAGCCTGCTCACCGTTCCTTTTTTGCCCACACAATCCTGCAAACGCAAGGAGGCTTCCTGAAGTAACAGGTCACCAAAATCATGCCCCAAGGAATCGTTTACCAGCTTGAAATGGTCGAGATCCAGAAACAACACGTATACTTGCTGATCCTTTTTTTGTGCCTCCATGATCGCCTGATCCAGTTGCTGTTCGACAAAACGGCGATTCGGCAAACCAGTCAACGAATCGTGAAAAGCGAGATAATTGATTTTTGTCTCGTATTCTTTCTTATTGGTAATGTCTCTCACAATCATAAAGACACCCGTAATCTGCTGATCGACAAACACGGGGGTATGGGTCATGTTCAGATGAAGCTGACGACCCTCGCTCGTGGTCAAGGTGATCTCGTAGTTGTGCGCCTCACCTTGCACTGCATTTGTAAAGTTTGTCGATATGAGCTCGGCATCTTTAGAAGCACACATCTTCATTAATTTTTCGAGAGGCAAGCTCCGTTCCTTTGTCAATCGCATTGCCGCAGGATTCATGACGCTTTGGCTACCATCGATCGAGTAAAAGATCACCCCGTCGTAATTGTGATCAAATAGCGATTTATAGCGTTGATCACTTTCTAGCACGCGCAAGCTCTTCCCTGCGAATTGCTTGTCCACGTATACAGAAGCCAATGTCACGACCAGAATCATTACGATGACAATGCCAATCATAGTAGCGATCAGGCCCGAATCATCATGCGAGATCACTGCGATTGTCATGTGCTCGTGAGCGACGAATGTGGTGGCGTACATACCAATGTAATGCATACCTGTAATGGCTGCCCCCATCAACAGCCCTGCAATAATTTTACGCCAGAGACCTTTTACTGGGTCCACCGAACGCAATTGAAACGTAAGAATCAACGCAACCATCGAAACCAAGATGGCAACGAAAATAGATATGGTAAACCATAGCCAATCGTACAGAATAATGGCGTTCATCATCATCGCTGCCATCCCTGTATAATGCATTCCGGCGATACCAGACCCAATGACAACCGATCCTGTTACTACCCTCGTTTTGGACATGGACTGCTCGCTCACGATCCATAATGTAAGCGCTGATGATAAAACGGCCAAAACAATCGAGAAAAATACAATCAGGTTATCATATTGGACGGCAATCGGCAGATGCAAGGCAAGCATGGCAACAAAATGCATAGCCCAAATACCAAGCCCCATGGAGACGGCTCCAGCACATAACCAAAACACACGTCCCCTGCCTTTTGCAAAATGGAGACGTGCGCCTAGATCTAATGCTGTGTATGACGCCATTGCTGAAATAAAATAGGAGAGAAAAACCAGAGTCATACTATAGGATTGGTCAAGACTATTCATTACATTCTCCTTCAAAAACCTCTACCGAAGTTTACTCACAAGGAACGTCCGCGCTTTCACGGAAAGTTAATTGGCGTACCTGTGACATTCTCCCATCTTATCCGTTTTATAATTCTCTGGCAAGAAGCCGACGACGTTCCCCTTTTGGAGATACTACAAAGGAATGCTGCTGCAAAGGAGGGAGATTTCCTTGATCCGTATGGGCTATGCCTGCATCAGTGTAAAGACGAAGAACAATCCAAACAAAAAAACGACGGTTGCCCAAGTAAATAAATTAGATCCCCAAGCTCGGTTAAAAAAGCTGCGGCAAGTTATGCAGGCAAACTTTTTCAATTTAATGGATTTGCTTGCTTATAATGTTGAAAATCATATCTTTTTGTATCGACTTCCTTCTGAATTTGTTCCACTCGCTACTCATCCAGTTGCAGCTGAATGGGATTGGGCAAAAGAATTCGCATGGGACTTCCAAAAAGCAGGGAAATATATCCGCAATCATGGCATTCGTTTGACAGCTCATCCCGGACATTACAGCATATTGAACAGCGACAAGCCTTCTGTGCTGGAATCGACGATTGCCGATTTTTCCTACCATGCAAAAGTGTTTGATTTACTGGGGCTCGACGATAATTCCGTCTTGGTGACGCACGTGGGAGGAGTATACGAAGACAAAGCCTCTTCTCTCGATCGTTTTGCATCCAACTTCGAGCTGCTTCCTGAAAACGTCAAACGTCGCTTAGTCGTGGAAAACGATGACATGTCTTTTACCATGCGCGAGGTACTGGAGCTGTGCGAACGGATCGGTGTGCCGATGGTGCTCGATATTCACCATCACAACTGCCATTCTGATGGCGAAGATTGGGCGGAATACCTTCCACGCATTATTCAAACCTGGGGAGAGCGCACACCGAAGATGCACATGTCCTCGCCTAAGTCAGCAAATGACTTTCGCGCTCATGCAGACGATATTGATCCCGAGGCGTTCCTGACATTTGTCAGTGCGCTGGCGGATTACAATGTGGACATCATATTGGAATGCAAAAACAAAGATGATGCCCTGCTTACTTTAAGGCGCGAGTTAAAGAAAAAAGGAGTCGCTGTTGAAGCATTTACGAATTGAGTATGGAAAAGGACGCCGCTTAATTAGCTGGCGTCCTTCCTCGTGCGTTCAAAATGAACATCCGCAGTCACACCCACGCCCTCGTCTATGACCCCTTCTCTGTCGGCAATTGTATCCGGAGGAAGAGCTACCGCCACTCGAAGATGATGAGCCTCGACCAAAGGAACTGCTACCGTCATTCCATAATTGGCAACGGTCATGATAATGATGCATTCTCCGTTCATGATGTTTGTAATGTCTGCGGTATTCCATGTATTTGCGGCGATTTTCACGATGCTCATCGCATTTGTGGTGGAAATACTGCATCCGGTCCATATGGAACTGGAATTTAAACAGGTACAGCTCCAGATCCCTTCCTATGTTCTCATTCGGTCGCGCATTCGGCCTGACATTCGGTCTAATATTCGGTCTAATATTTGGTCTTAGATTTGGCATCATGTTTGGACTTTCATTCGGTCTAATATTTGGTCTGATATTCGGTCTTAGATTTGGCATCATGTTTGGACTTTCATTCGGCCGCACATTTGGTCTGACATTCGGCCTTACGTTCGGTCCGACATTTGGCCTCATGTTTGGACTTTCGTTTGGCCGGACGTTCGGTCTGACATTCGGTCTCATGTTTGGACTCTCATTCGGTCGCACGTTTGGTCTCACATTGGGTCTTACATTTGGCCTCATGTTTGGGCTCTCATTTGGCCTGACATTCGGTGAAGCGTTAGGCATAGGGTTTGCCGGCATCCGGTTCGGTGGCATTGGCATTGGATTCGACGGTTTGAGGTTTGGTGGCATCGGATTTGGCGGCTTGAGATTTGGTGGCATTGGATTCGCTGGCATCCGATTTGGCGGCATTACGTTCGGCACGTTCGGGTTAGCCAGATTGGGAGCAGGCATGATCGGTTTTTGCGGCATTGGGCGCGCAGGAATAGAATGATTCGGATTGATTGGACTTTCCGACTTGGGCTTTTCAGGAGAAGGCTTCATAGGTGACGGCATCGATGGAGACGGCAATGGCATCGCTGAAGAAGGCGGTTTCGGCATTTCTTTAGGACGCCTTGGGAGTGCGGTAGGCATAGGCGGCATCTTACGTCGCTTTTCCACGGAAACTACACGTCCTTTCGGATGAAATAACACAGTACATGGTATGACATTTATCCAACTCGAGAGACGACTCTCGCCCAGTTTGAAAAAAAGGACTAAGCCCGTTTTTTACACTCTAGGGAAGTCGCCGTGACAAGATCATCTTGACTGCACGTAGGCATTTGATACAATGATAGCAATAGCTAAAATAATCAGACAGTTGCACATGAACGAAAGTGAGGAAGAACGTATGCCGCCACGAATGCAGGCTTGCACGTTTTCATCCAATCACATACATGCTCTCGAGCGAGGGGTTAGGATATGATATCCTAACCCCTCGCTCTTTTCGTTCTCTGCTCTGCTAAAGGAGGAAATTACAGATGAATCAGCAAGCAAATGTTGTAAAAGTAGATGGGGATCAATTACGTATCGAAGATGTTGTTTCCATCGCAAGAAGCGCCACCCACATCCAATTGACCGAAGAAGCATTGAATCGTGTTCGTGACTCACGTGCCATGGTGGAGAGAATGGTATCGCAGCAGGAAGTCGTATACGGAATCACCACTGGCTTCGGAAAATTCTCCGATGTCATGATCCACGATGAGGACGTAAGCAAGCTGCAAGAAAATTTGATTATGAGTCATGCTTGCGGGATGGGGGACCCTTATGCCGTTGAAGTTGTCCGTGCGATGATGGCTTTACGCATCAATGCGTTAGCAAAGGGTTATTCGGGAATTCGGGAAGAGACATTGCTTCAGCTTGTAGAACTATGCAATCGAGGGGTTCATCCGATTATTCCTCAACAAGGTTCCCTTGGTGCAAGCGGCGACTTAGCCCCTCTCGCTCATATGGTACTGGTTATGCTCGGCAAAGGTGAAGCGCTCGTCAATGGCAAGCGACTATCCGGAAAAGAAGCACTGAGTGAAGTAGGTCTCTCCCCAATTCGACTGGAGGCAAAAGAAGGTCTGGCTCTGATTAACGGTACACAGGCAATGACTGCACAGCTTTGCCTCGCCTTGTATGATTCGCGAGTTCTGCTTGAAAGCGCTGAATTGATTGCTGCCATGACGATTGAAGCGCTGCGCGGAATTCCAAAAGCCTTTGATCCCCAGCTCCATCTCGTCCGCCCGCATCCAGGACAGCAGGAATCAGCAAAGCGCTTGCTCCAGCACTTATCCGGCAGCAAACGTACAACTGCGCAGGGTGAGCTACGTGTCCAAGATCCATATAGCCTTCGTTGCCTCCCTCAAGTACATGGTGCAACTCGTGATACGCTGGAGTATGTATGGACCACGGTTACACGCGAATGCAATAGCGTCACCGATAACCCTATCCTTTTTACAGAAACAGGCGACGTTATCTCCGGCGGAAATTTCCATGGTCAGCCAATGGCATTCGCAGCTGATTTTCTTGCCATTGCCATGGCTGAGCTTGCAAATATTTCCGAAAGACGCACAGAACGTCTTGTCAATCCACAGCTAAGTGGTCTTCCCGGATTCTTAACCGAAAATGGCGGACTCCATTCTGGATTTATGATTACACAATATGTAGCCGCTTCCATCGTTTCTGAAAACAAAGTGCTCTGCCATCCCGCATCAGTCGATTCGATTCCGTCATCTGCCAATCAGGAGGACCATGTCAGCATGGGAACGACTTCTGCTCGCAAGCTTCGTACAATCGTATCGAATGTCACCAAGGTGCTTGCCATTGAATATTTGGCAGCAGCTCAAGCTATCGATTTTGGCTCGGGAGATCTCGGGACAGGTACAGCGCGAGCCTATGAGCAATTGCGTCGGGTGATTCCCCGCCTGCATGAAGACCGAGAAATGCATCCTGATCTCGTAAAGGCAGAAGAGCTGATCCAACAAGGCACACTCGCATTTGTAACGGAATAATCGTTCGTGTATAGGAACCATTGTCTTTCTCTGCTAGAATGGAGCTAAGGATAAGCATGTAGTCAAACCACTAGATGTATGGAGGGCTGTCTCATGAAAGCAGGCAGAGAACTGGACCATCCTGAGTACCTGTTGCTGTTTGATGGGGTTTGTCATCTGTGCCACGGTGCTGTGCAGTTTATTTTGAAGCGTGATCCGCATGGACACATTCACTTTGCTTCCTTGCAGTCACAGAGAGCGCAGGAAATTTTGTCTCATTACAACTATCAGGAAAAAGACATGTCATCCGTGGTCTTTATCGCCAACGGACAGCTATATACAAAATCGGATGCGATCTTGCATGTTGGCCGCAAGCTTCAAGGTGGATGGCCTCTGCTGTCAAACGTAGCTCGGCTCATCCCGAGACCTGTCCGCAATCCAATTTATGATTGGGTCGCGAGAAATCGCTATCGGTGGATGGGCAAAGCAGAACAATGCATGCTTCCTACCCCACAGATCAGATCCCGCTTTTTAGATTAAAAGGAAAAGGAGAAGTCGCTGTCCTACCGCGGCTCCTCCTTTTTTTATTCGCTGTGCCCAATCATTCGTTCTTGAATGACAATCCCTTTTCGTTCAATGCTGTCCGAAGTTTCGGCATAGATGCTGGCCCCATCCCATGAAATTTCAGGATCTCTTTTTCGCTGTAACTAGCAAGCTGTCCCAGCGTAGTGATTCCATTGTGTTCCAGTACCCTTCTAGCTGGTGCCGAGAGCAGAGAAAGAAATCCTGTGTCCGGTTTGCGTTCTTGCTCACAGATTGGACAAGTCGGACAATCACTGCTTTTCATGTATGAATGACCATTCGCGCAAGTTCTTACCGTTTTTTTGGAAGTTGTCATGGCACATATCCTTTTTATTTCGACGTCGCTAGTGGATGCTCATCGCTCACATAGTCAGCCGCTTTGGCATTTGCCTCTACCTGCGATGGACTCTTGCTGCCTGGGATCACAGTGGTGACTGCCGGATGCTTGAGGCACCACGCCAATGCCCATTGCGCCATATCCATACCTTCTGGAACTTCATTTTTCTTGATTTCTTCTACTTGGAGCAACAGCTTGTTGACATGCTCCTGATCGTGTCGGTGTCGTACATCGTTTCCACCGAATACAGAACCCGGCTTATACTTTCCGCTCAAATAACCACTCGCCAACGGAACGCGCGCCAGCACACCCAAATCTTGCTGCTGGCAAGAAGCAAAAACAGCTTCTTCCGGCTTTTGATCCAAACGATTGTACACCACTTGGATTGCTTTTGCATTCACCGAAGTAGCGGCAGATGTTTGATGCATGTTGTCGTTTTTCGCAATCGAGAGGCCAAGATGACGGATCGTTCCTGCCTGCACCTGTTTGTCGAGGTAAGTCCACAAGCCATCATTATCAAATGCCTCGTCAGGTCCCGAGTGGAATTGGTACAAGTCAATATAGTCGGTCTGCAAGGCTTGCAGCGATTTTTCTAATTGCTGCTGAACTTCACTTGCTCCGTAATGATTGGTTCGAGAAAATTTGTCATGAAAATGATGCCCGAATTTCGTCGCCACAATCCAGTCTTCCCGGCGGCTTTTTTTCAAATATCCTCCGATAAGCTGTTCGGACAGATGATCTCCGTAGCATTCCGCTGTATCAATCAAGTTGATGCCGAGATCTTTTGCTTTGTCGAGAATCTGGTCAACAGCTTCTTGCGAGAAATCCATTCCCCACTCCCCGCCAAATTGCCACGTACCTACACCAATTACGGATACGTTCAGATCCGTTTTTCCTAATCTGCGGTACTTCATTGCCCGATTCCTCCTCATTATGGATAAACGAGAATCCCCTGAACGAATGTTCGTTCAGGGTGAAGACTAAAAAAAATTATATGATTTTCTCGATGTTCAATTGACTCACAAAATCTTGCAGATTCCCTTTTCGTTCTTTGCGCATTTTCTTGCGCTCATCCGCAGTTGCCATCAATCTCTCTTCTTCCTCTGTTTCAGGGGCAATGGCTGGCACATCAGTCGGATTCCCTTCCTCATCTAGGGCAACAAAGGTGAGAAATGATGTCGCGGTCAAAATGCGCTTGCCGGTCTGGAGATTTTCCGAGATGACTTTTACGAAAATCTCCATAGATGTTCTACCTGTTGACGAAACAAACGCTTCCAGGCAGATAGAATGCCCCATTTTGACGGGAGCAAGAAAGTCAATCGAGTCAATTGATGCTGTCACAACAGGGCGACGCGAATGTCGCATCGCAGCGATTGCAGCTACCTCATCTATATAAGCCATCATCGTACCACCAAAAATAGTTCCATGGTAATTCGTATCAGATGGCTGAACCAGTGATGCCTGAATTGTACGAGATTCTTGAGTTGTCTTGACGTTCATCGCTGTTGCTCCTTTATCAATCTACTTGATGCATACATCATCATATCACAAGGCATTCAACGTTCCAATTGATAGCTGCTCGCAAGCATGCCTTCTATTCTTTCTGCATCTTCTTGCAAAATGTAACGTAACAAAGGGAGATTCCACTCATAGGCTGGGCGATAGCCGTCTAAAGCAAACAACTTGTCATCTATGTGCGTGGCAAGCTTTCGGCGGGCCGGACTGGCACAGTAAAACTGCTCCAAATAATCCGTACCCCATCTGGAAAAGGAGGACGTTTCGTTGGTAACGGCCGTTAGCAGGATCCCTTCCCCTGTATCAATCAAATCGATTGGATACAGTTGACAGCTAAATGGCTTGAGCGGCTCAACTTCACGACCAGCCTGCTCGGCATAAGCATGAATCGCACAGCCGTAGCGCCCATTGTTTTCTTGATAAAACAAACAATTGCCATGTCGCATGCGAATAGTTCCTGGCGGCTCATTACGATCCCAAACCCCATGAAGAAGCCAATGATTGCGTTCAGACCTATCTTGGAGTCCAGCAGAGATAGAGGGGATCTCCCCCTCCATGATTGGAATCTGCCACTCTTCTACGGCGTAAGGCTGTCCACCCTCACAGCAGGTCTCGCGATGAACCGTCCTGCAATTCCAACAGTCCAAGTGAAACAAGGCCTGGAGGGCTGTAACATCAACCAAATATTGTCCCGCTCTCACCAAGGAATGCTTGTTTTTCTTTATATATTTTTCGCAGTGGTACGCCTCTTTATCAGACATGGGATCGGGCGTACCTACATAACGAAAAGCTCGCTTCGTTTTCATTTTTGCAAAACAATCTCCGATTCTGTTCCAAAAATACGCAAATGGCCTTCCTCATAGCTAGCCAAATCCACTTCATCACCTGGAATTTCCATCAGGATTTCCATTTCTTCTCCCTCTGCTGTCGTAAACACGAGCAGGAGATCTTTTTCCTCAAATTCGTTGTCAGTCAGCTTGACTTCGAGGAGCTCGGCTTGGAATTGTGTTACCTCTTCCTCTTCTTCACTATCAGTATCCCATTGGGTAAAAGCTACGGAAGCCTTTTGATTTTTATACTCCGCCAACAGTTGAATCAATTGCTCGTGTTGCTGAATGTCCATCTTGTAATCCCTCCGAAATGGTTCATACTGCCCATCATAACAAAGTAGCTCTTAAAAAGCCAAAAAGAAATACCGCTTCGCTGTGGGAAGCGGCTATTTCTCTTCTGCCTGTTAGCTTACTTTGCTAATGGTCTGGGCTAACGCAAAATCTTTACCGGTTAAACCTTTTGCCTCGCGGGTGGCTAACATAAACGTGACCGTTCCACCTGCCAAATGAATTTCCACGTGCTGATTGTCATGCTCAAGCATTTCTGCCACACGGTTGACGAAACTGATCGCAGTGGAAAAGTCACGACAGTGGTATGTGCGTGATAGTGCCATTCGGTCTTCTACCAGCTTCCAACCAGGTACTTTGCTCAGATACAATTTGACCTGTTCTAAAGACAGCTTGCTCATTTTAGCAATGCCCCCTTTTACCCGATGAATGGTTGTTACACCATCATATTCACGAGACGTACAGGTTATCCGCACCCTATTGCTTTACGGCATAAAAAATCATACGAGGTGATTCATTCGCCACATATTCTTCAAATTGATAATTTCCAAATACTTGAATTTTTTCGAATCCAGCCTCTGTCAGCATCGCAATCATTTGCTGGGCAGAAAACAAGCGAACCTGCTCCATATACTCACGAGGTTCATTCGACGACTCGTCGGAAATCAGTATCCGCTTTTTCACAAACCCATCCTGGATCCAGCGTTCTTCTTTAATCAACATCCCACTGACTTCCTTCGTAGAGTGCGGCACGAGATTATCGATGACGTACGCTGCATTTAAGAAATCGATGACCACTTCACCTTTTGTTTTGAGTGCTTGTGCCATGTTACGAATAACGTTAGCATTTTCTTCATCTGTGGAGAAATAACCAAAGCTGGTAAACAAATTCACCACGATATCAAATTCTTCGCGAAACGGAATGTCGCGCATGTCACAGCGGGCAAAACTTAGCTGTGGATAGGTGTTTTGTTCCTCGGCTAACTGTAAAAGAACAGGCGACAAATCCACACCAACTACTTCATACCCCCGGCGAGCCAGCGCACGCGAATGACGCCCGCTCCCGCAGCAAAGATCAAGTACGCGTCCTGTGTCCTTTACCGGCAATCTTTCCAACAGATTAGCGATCTCTCCATCTGCTGCCGAATCGTCCCTATGACGATACACAAGCACATAATCTTCGCGAAAGCTGCGTTCAAACCATTCTTCTGCCATGTCTGAGCCCCTTTAATTCCAAGATGTTCTTATTATACCACAGCGGGGTTTATCCGTAGCCGATTTGCGTGTGGCAAAGTGTACGAGAGCTTTGTTGAAAAATATAGAAATTACTTTACATACATACTGTATGTATGTTAAATTGACGTCATCCACTTGTAAGGGAGAGATCCATAATGAAAGTGAACAGCTTTTATCCTGTCATTTTGACAGAACAAGTTGCGGCTAGCTCGAAGTTTTATCGCGAGCACTTTGGATTTGAAATGGTTTTCGAAGCAGACTGGTATGTGAGCTTGCAAAATCAGAGCAGCACTCCGGCATTTGAGCTAGCCATCTTAGATCCTTCACACAACACGATTCCACAGGATTTCCGAAAGCCAGTAGATGGTGGTCTTATCCTTAATTTCGAAGTCGATGATGTTGATGCTGAATACGAAAGACTTATAGTGAAAGCAGGTCTTCCTCTCCATCTCGACATGAAAGACGAGGAGTTCGGTCAGCGGCATTTTATTACATCCGATCCGAACGGCATTTTACTTGATATCATAAAAGTAATCCCGCCCTCTGAAGCATTTGCTGAAAGTTATGTTGACCCTGTATAATCTGGCATGAAATAAGTAAGGAGATCGCATAGCATGAAGATGTCCAAAGCAGAGCAAAAACAGCAGACGATGCAAAAACTGATCGAAGTGGCAAGAGAGATGTTCTCCAGGCAAGGCTACGCGGATGCCGCCATGGAAGACATCGTGAAACAAGCCGGGGTGACCCGTGGCGCACTGTACCACAACTTTGGGAGCAAAGAAGGATTATTTGAGGCAGTACTGGCTTCTGTCCAACAAGAAATCGGAGAGCGCGTAGAAGCTGAAGCTGCGAAAAGTGAGGATCTTTGGCAACAATTGATCTTGGGTTGCCTGGCCTTTGTTTCCTCAGCCGTCGAACATCGCAACAAGCGGATTTTGCTTATCGATGGCCCTTCTGTCATCGGGTGGGAAACGTGGCGCCGAATGGACGAGGAAAACTCCATGCGGCATCTCAGGGAGCAGCTTCAAACGATGCAGGAGCAAGGATACCTACGACCCGTTTCTATCGATGCTCTGACGCATTTGCTGTCTGGTGCGATGAACGAAGCGGTGCTCTGGATTTCGGAGACGCCTGATCACGAAAAGTCCCTTGAGGAAATTTCAGCAGCGATAACCCTACTCTTGGAAGGATATCGCACCAAATAAAAACAAAGCACCCCTGCTTCCGCCTCTTACCGGCAAAATGCAGGGGTGCTCTGTTATTGTAAAGGGTTTTTATGATGAAAAGCGGGTAGCTCGTCCAATTCGAATTTTTTCAGCAGCCCGAGCAATAATGCTTTCTACCGAGGATGGGTCATCCACAACATCGTATTCGTTGATATTGACCCGCAAAATCGGACAGGAAGTAAAGGAGGCAATCCAGCTATCATAGCGACCAAACAAATCCTGCCAGTAATCTACTGGCGTTTGTTGCTCCATCGGACGCCCGCGCTCTTTTACGCGGTCAATAATATCATCGAAGCTTCCCTCTAAATAGATCAAAATATCCGGATGCGGGAAGTAAGGCGTCATGACCATCGCTTCAAAAAGTTCTGTATAAGTGCGGTAATCTTCTTCTGTCATGTTGCCTTGCTCGTACAGCATACGGGCAAAAATCCCGGTATCCTCATAAATGGAGCGATCTTGGACAAAGCCGCCGCCATAATCAAACATCCGTTTTTGTTCCTTAAAGCGTTCTGCCAAAAAGAAAATTTGCAAATGGAAGCCCCAACGCGATAAATCGTTATAGTAACGGCCCAAATACGGGTTATTATCAACCTTTTCTACGGACACACGAAATCCGAGCTGATCTGCCAAGGCATGCGTAAAGGTGGATTTTCCTACCCCTACTGTCCCCCCGATCGTAATCACTGCGTTGCTCGGTATCCCGTATTTTTCACGAAGCGTGCTGTTTTGAAACCTCGACATGTACGCAACTCCTTATCCCCATGCTTACTTTTCCTTTTGTTCCCTATCCTTCTTATCCCATCAACTCTTGAATTCGTGGTGCAATTCGATCCAGTACAACCTTCAAATCTTCTGGTCTATGTACGAAATCCAAATCGTCACAATCGAATTTGATGACAGGCGTATCCGGATGATGCTTTTCAAACGCTTCCATAAACTCGTTGTAATCAGCAATCAGATTCTCCATATAGGTGACATCCATGCTACGCTCCATTTCGCGATCGCGCATCGCAATCCGCTTCATCACGGTCTCAATCGAAGCTGTCATGTAGATCACCAAATGGGCCTGAGGCAAATCCTCTGTTAGGATATCATAAATTTTGAGGTACTTTGGCAGGTTATCTGCTTGTAACGTTCGTTTGGCAAAAATCGTATTTTTGAAAATATTGTAATCAGAAACAACGGAAATTCCTTGATTCAGGAACTGTGAATGAATATCCTGCAACTGCTTGTAACGATTGCAGAGGAAAAACATCTCGAGTTGAAAGCTCCATTCGGCAATATTTTCATAAAATTTACCCAGGAACGGGTTTTCGTAGACGATTTCTTCCAGTAGCTGCAAGTTGCATGCACGGCTTAGTTCCCGCGATAAAGAGGTTTTCCCAATACCAATAGGTCCCTCAACGGTAATCAATATGGACTTCATGTATGCTTCGATTCCTTTCAAGAAAATGAGAGCACTCCGTATTGTAGCATGTATGTAAGCGTTTGTCGAAAACATTCACACCGTGTCGTTTGGTATCATTTGGTACTCTTTTTTGCTAAAAGAAAAACTGCTCTTCATCAAGAGCAGTCTGGTTTTTACGTAAAATATTCAACGCGAGCTTGCGGAAACAGTCGGGCAATTTCACTTTCCAAATGGGCCTGCAACGCCTTTGCTTGAATATCGGGATAGACATACTTCCCTTTCCCGTATTTCCCCCATTTGTACTTGCGCTCCTCTTCCTTCATCTCCAACTTCGTTTTTGGATAGCGCTGGAGGATCAAGCTTTTAGCGATCTTGGTAAAACGGTGCTGGATTAGCTCGAACGTCAAATCCTCCATCGCTTCGGGAACCAACTGCGAACGCAGTCTTTCCAGCAAATCGGTATACCCCGCTTCCCATCCGTCAAACCAATACAAAGGCGCTAAAATAAAACCGAGTGGATAACCGGCCTTGGCTACCTTCCCTGCTGCCTCTAGTCGCTGATCAAAGCTGGAGGTGCCTGGTTCGAAATTTTTGATGACATAGTCAGCATTCATGCTGAAGCGAAATCGGGTATGCTTGTTGTGCTTAGCATCCAGCAAGGAATCCACGTGATGAAACTTGGTCACGAAGCGCAGCCGCCCAAACTCCTGCTGGCCCATAAACTCAATCGCTCGTTTCAGATTGCCCGTAAGATGCTCAATACTAACCGGATCGGATGTACAGGCTGCCTCAAAACGAGTGATTTCACCCGGGCGTTCTTGGATGTACTTCTCGGCCTTCGCTAGAATCTCATCTGTATTGACGTACACCCGAACATACGGCTTTGTCCCGATATTTGTGTTCAAATAGCAATAGTGACAGTGGGCAGCACATCCCGTAGCCAGAGGAATGGCATATTCTGCGGAAGGCTTGGAGGTCTCGAACTTCAATGTTTTGCGTACCCCAATGACCAAGGTCCGCTTCGCATTCCGATATTTCTCTACTTCTGTATCCCCAGGGATGCCACGGACCTGATTATGGCTGGTCGTCATCTGCATCGGGATTCCTTCCTTTTGAAAACGGCGATACAGCTCTTGACCAAGAGGATAGTTCAGTGCATTTGGCTCGACGAAAATATAATCCGGAACAAACAGCTTGCTGCCTTTCTGCTCCGTCTTTTCAGGTCTTTCTAAAAGGGTCGTTCCCATAGCTATCATCCCCCTTCATCTAGTATGCCCGTGCCATTCGACTGGACGTAAGGGGAAGTATGGCTGTGCCCCGTTATTTTAGGGTGTTCTTAAAATCGCGTAACAGCGCCTTTGCTTGCTCCTGTTGAGCGAGCGGTACTTGCAGTGTATAGACATGTCCTGCTTTTTTGGTCTGTCTGGACAAAAGCCTGACTCGAATTCCTTTCATTTCTAAATAACGCCGACATTCCTGAGCAATCCGCGGGAGGCCATACGATTCATGAATCGTAACCCATTTGATCCACATGCACCTGCACCCCATCCTTACACACTTCTTTCTTTTACAGTAAGCAGTGGACAGGCGATTGGTTCAAAAAAACAGCTTGGCTGGCAATTAATGAAAACCGTTTTGGCACCTGCGCCGTCTAATGCTAGAGGAGGGGAAAAAGTGAATCTGGAACAGCTCGTTTCATGCGCAAAAGATGGGGATGATGATGCCTTTTTTCAACTCGTCAGCCTTCATAAAGAACAACTGTATAAAATCGCCTACGCCTTTCTTCGTAACGAGACAGATGCATTAGAGGCCATTCAGGAAGCGACGTGCCGTTCCTATCTCAAGCTGGCACGATTGAAACAGCCTGCGTATTTTCGTACATGGCTGACTCGCATCCTTATTCATATTTGTCTGGATGAGCAAAAGCGCCGAAAACGGATCATCTTGGATCCCATGGAAGAGGACGTCGAAAGTCGTGCAAGTATTCCTATGGATGATCAAAATGTCGAGCGTATTCAAATCGAAGAGGCTCTCGGTCGTCTCAATCCAAATTATCGTCACATCATTATTTTGAAATATTTTGAAGATCGGACGATACGCGATATTGCAGAGGTACTCGGTCATCCGGAAGGCACGATCAAAACATGGCTACACAAAGCTTTGGGGGCACTCCGCAAAGATCTCGGGAAAGGCTGGTGAGCATTATGCTTGAGAATGAAAAAAAGAATGCGGGTCCATTCATGATTCCCGCTGAGATTGATCAATACATTCGGAATGGGATGGAACAGGCAAAAGAGCTGCGTCAAAATCGGAGCCGCAATCGGTGGATTCGCATTGGTTCTAGTCTGGTTGCTTGTCTGTTCATTTTCGTGTTTATTTTTTCCGTTCGCCTTTCACCTGCTGTTGCCGCTTATGTCAGCTCGATTCCAGGGATGGAGAAGATCGTTGAGTTTCTTCGGGATGATAAAGGCTTGCAAAAGGCAGCAGAACACAATCTTGTCCAAAATATTGGCGCCAGTGGTTCACTTGAGGGTGTCACTTTTACGATTGATCAGGTATTAGCAGATGAAAAACGGATGCTCCTCTTCTATACACTGAAGAATGATCTCCCTGATAAAGAAGTAGCCCTTCACAAAATCGAGTTGTTCGATCACTCTGGAAAGGAGTGGGAGCACGGTGTTTCCTGGTCCGGCATGGGCAGCGAAGACCCTGTGATCCGAAACCGTATTGATATTGTCATCAACGAAGCTACCGAAATACCTGATGTAATGACAGCAAAAGTCACGCTGGAAATCGATCATATCAAACAAGCTACTCCCCTATCGATTGACTTTGTGGTCGACAAAAGCAAGTACAAGACTTTTGAGAAAAAAGTGTATCCGGTGATGAAGGAAGTCACGGTTGACGGACAGCGGTTTACGATTGAACAAATTGCAGTCTTTCCTACACAAACAGAAGTGAGTATCCGATTTGACCCGGCCAATAAAAAGCATGTCTTTGATTTTGATAAATTAAGACTTGAGGATGAAAAAGGGCAAACGTTTGCTTTTTGGGGGAATGGCGTTCCTGTTCGTGATAACGGAGAAAACGGAAGGATATACCATCTAGAGAGCATCTATTTTGTGGAACCAGAAAAGCTCTATCTGAAAACAGATGGCATTCGAGCTTTGGACAAAGATCAATTGCAAATCGTGATTGATGCGAAGACAGGTACACTCACAGAAGTACCGGATGATCGCCTAAAACTAACGGCGCTGCGTCAAGTCGATGATGTGGTGGGCATGGACTTCTCTTTAAAGGTGCCGCCCCAAGATAATCACTCTCATCTCTCTCTTGGGTATAACATGACGGACAACCGCGGAAATGAATATGATTATGTGCAAGGAAGCACCTATTCCACAGAGGATGCATCCATCCAAAACTATTCCGTGCTACTCAAACGAAAAACAAACAAAGGCACGCCTACTCACTATTCTTTTCCTTTGTCCAGCTATCCTGAACGACTTCAAGGTACCTTCTCTGTAGAAATCAAATAAAAAATGCCCCATCAGTGATCCGCTTGTATGGCATCCTGTGGGGCATTCATTTTTGGGTCACCGAATTAATCTACAACCGCCCAGTGATTGGTCGGCCCATGCCCGCCACCCAATTGCGGAGCTGTCTTAATTGCTTCGAAAATAAAGCGATTTGCTTTTTCAACCGCAGTGATGAGCGGTGTATTTTTTGCTAACTCTGCTGTAAGGGCCGCTGAGAATGTACAACCTGTGCCGTGCGTATGACGTGTATGGATGCGCTCATGGGACAGTTCATGGAATGCTGTACCGTCAAACAAAATGTCCACGACTACGTCCCCTTGCATATGTCCACCCTTCATTAGGACATTGCGGGCACCTAACGCATGTATCGCTTTCGCCCCTTCGCGCATCTCTTCCGTCGTCTCAATTCTCATGCCAGTCAAGCATTCTGCTTCCGGCAAGTTAGGTGTGACGACTTCCGCGAGAGGCAACAACTCTTTTTTCAATGCAACGATTGCCTCATCCAGCAGTAGCTTTGACCCTCCCTTGGCAATCATTACCGGGTCTACCACCAGCTTTTTCAGGCCAAATGCTTTGACCTCTTCCGCAACAGCACGAATAATATCAGCGTTAAACAGCATGCCCGTTTTCGCCGCGTCAGCGCCTAGATCACGCAGCACCTCATGCATTTGCTGTGCAACCGCCTCTGTCGGCAACGGATAAACACCTGCTACACCCAATGTATTTTGTGCGGTGATTGCTGTGATCGCACTCATTCCGTACACACCTAGTTGATGGAAGGTTTTCAGGTCTGCCTGAATCCCAGCTCCCCCACCGCTATCTGAACCCGCTATGGTCAATGCTTTCGCAATCGTGCTCATGATATTCCCTCCTGCTTTCCACCTTTTCTCACCTGAGTATACCATCCGCTCGTCCCATTCGGTATACTAAAGGAATGTTTGCCAACTGTATGAAAAGGGGACCTTCCATGTCATATCGTATCTTTTATTGGTTAACCTTTCTCATTCCAACCATTATCATCGGGGGCTTCGAGTTCATCCGTCATGACTTTTTACTCCCCTACATGTCTATGGAAGCGGGAAATGTATACATTACCCTCTTAACGCTCTTTCTCTCTTTTTTATTCGCCACTTGGATGTTTCACACCCTCAAACAAATGAATGCACGAATTGTCGAGGAACAAGCTCGTCGCGCTGTTTATGAAGAACGGGAACGCCTTGCCCGCGAATTGCACGACGGGATTGCGCAGTCTCTGTTCTTCCTCAACGTAAAGCTCAAGCAGGGACAATTGGACGATGCCCGGGTCGCTGTTTCTGCCATCGACAATCATGTACGCCAAGCTATTTTTAACTTGCGCTCATTGCCAGAAGAAGGCAGTCTGGATCAACGCCTTGAGAAATGGCTGGCGCAATGGAGCGCTTTATCTGGAATTGACGTTGTCAGCGAATTACATGTCAACGACGGATTTTTTACTCCCGCCGCAGAAGTACAACTGTTCGGGATCATTCAGGAAGCTTTTGCCAATATTCGCAAGCACTCTCAGTCCAAGCATTCGTGGATTCACCTCACGACGAATGAAACAACTGGCTGGGTTCTCGCCGTTGAGGACGATGGCATTGGGATCTCCAACCCTTCTCCCGATACGAAAAAATACGGTTTGTCCATGATGCGCGAGCGAGCGCGCCAGTTGAACGCATCCATCGACATTCAGTTACGACCGGCAGGCGGTACAATCATCCGCTTATCTTCTCATTCAGGAGGAAAAATACAATGAACGCATACCGTGTATTGATCGCCGACGACCACCCGATGGCTCGTATGGCCATTCGTAGCCTGCTTGATCCCGATCCCTCTTTTGAAGTCATCGGAGAAGCGCAAAATGGCGAGGAAGCTTTTCTCCTATGCGGACAAATCCAACCTGACCTTGTGCTCATGGACATCAACATGCCGAAATGGAGCGGACTCGAAGCGACCCGCGAGGTCAAGAAAGCATACCCGCACATCAAAGTCGTCATTCTCAGCGTCTCCGATGACGTTGCTGACCTGATCACGGCCATTCAGTTCGGCGCCCAAGGTTACTTGCTGAAAAATTTAGAGCCTGACGACTGGATTAACTACTTGCATGCCTTGCTCGGCGAGGACAGTGAATTGACTCGCGAAATGGCAACCCGGCTCATGTACCGCTTCCGTCAAGAAGAGGCGACGGATGAAATGGTACCAGATGTTCTGACCCCGCGAGAGCGAGAGATTGTCATGTATGTGGGAGCAGGAAAAACGAATCGGGAAATAAGCGAGGCGCTGATCATCGCAGAAAACACGGTGAAAAACCACCTAAAAAACATTCTCGAGAAGCTGCAATTGGCTAATCGCGTCCAGCTCGCTGCTTATGCGGTTCGCCATCATTTGGTCATCAAATAAAAAACATTGCTTTCTGCTCGATCAACTGTCATCCTTAGAAAGATACGTTTTCCACAGACCTAAGAAATGCAGGTGATCCGCATGATCGAAATCAAGACCTCCAAACTAAGCAATGGAGAATTAAATAGAGGTGTATTTGCAACGCAAGATATCCGAAAAGGCGACCTGATTCATGAAGCGCCCGTGCTGCCCTATTTGAACGAAGAGCATGAGCATATCGAGAAAACCTTGCTCGCGGATTATGCATTTGAGTACGGTGCCAATCATACAGCTTTCTTGTTAGGCTATGGCATGCTATTTAACCACTCCTACACGCCAAATGCCACGTATGAGATTAACTTCGATAACCACACGTTTGATTTTTATGCGTATACAGACATTCAAGCGGGTGAAGAAATCTTAATCAACTACAATGGTGATGAGGATTGCGATGATCCTCTCTGGTTTTATGAAGACCAACAGAAAGAAACAGATGAAACCAAATAAGCGTATGCTTTAAAAAGAATGAAAACCCGGAAACAGACACTTGAAAAAGTGACCGTTCTCCGGGTTGTTTTGTGTAACTCTATCTCTCCCATGTTATCGGGGCAGGCTTTCGCCTTTTCATGGACGAAGTGTCTTCTCGAAAAAAGACAGCCGCAGACCGGGCTTCACTTCTTTCTGAACGGTCAAGGTAAATCCATGTCTTTCATACAACCGAACGGCCGGTTCATTCATGGAACCAGTCGCGACGACTAGCTTGCTGCAACCATGCTCGTGGACAGAGGCAAGCAATTGACTCGCGATTCCCTTGCGAAAATGAACAGGATCTACAATCATCCGATGAATATCCAACGTTTCTCCCTCGATCAAAAAAGAAACTGCCCCTGCCATCTCGCCTTCCTCTATGTAGCCATAAAACGTTTCTCCACATATCCTCAGTTGTTCTACCGATTCTTTCAGGGGTGGAATATCTTCCGTACCAATTAGCTCTGCCTCTATACGATAGGCTCTTTGCTGCATGTTCCAAAGTTTTTGTACCGTTTGTTCATCCTGTAAATCTAGTCGCACGATCATTTCGGTTTCCCCCACTTTTAACTGCCTGGTACTGATTCAAAGCTATAATACACATAAGGATCTTTCGGTGCAGAGACGGCTTCAACCTGAGAGGCTTTGAGAACGAGCATGTCGTATCCGTCTACTTGACGCAGCTCGAGCTTGCCGCGAACTTTTACCCAGCTGTCCTTTGCCCATTTGTTCGCGTCCTCCTTTTCCACCAAAACACCATACACACTGGAATCTGCTGTACAGCAGGTGACGGAAAAACGCGCCACGACAAACTGTTGCTTCGTAAAATCAGGCTGCCGATATACAAAGCCCATCGTCTCAAGCTCTTTTCCAGCAAATTCTTTTGCATACAGCTCCATCGTGGTGAGTCCATCCAGGAACACTTTGTCATTCAGTTCAATCACTGGCTGTTTATGTAAAAAGACGGCGATATCCGCGTAAAAGTCACCAAACCCCCCGTTTGAGAATCGCTGCCGCAATTGTTCGTCGCTTGTCGCTTGCACCGGGGGTGTTGCTCCTTGATTGGTATCCTCTGGCTGTGGTTCTACGATTGGATCGGCATCCTTTTTTACCTCTGCTGTTTGCTCCACATTCTCTGTCGCATTCGCATTCGCGTTTGCCGTAACATCCGCCAGCTTTCGTACATCGTTGCTGAGAAGTGTGATTCCCCGCTTCTCCGCTACATCACTGCCAAGAATTTTATCCGGCATGACAAATCCCATCACGATTGGGAGTACAAACAAGCTGTAAACCAAAAGGGAGCCCATAGGTGTACGCGGAACTTTATGCTGCTCCTCACAATCGCAATCGTACACACTACTACCTACAAAAATTTGCCGAATGCTGACAATTGTCAAAAGGCCCATGATGACGAGCGTGACATAGCTAAACATGTGTAATCGCGGTGCGAGATAGTGACTGAGCGTTTCCGACAGGATCAAATAGGCCAACAACGCTGTAATGCCCGCTAATATCAGACTGCGCATGATATGATGACGCTTCAATTTGTTCTGATCCATATTTTCCTCCTTACATCGGCATGAGCATGGTGATGCAAATGACTAAAAGCGTAATAGCCACGACCAGCTTGACAACAAAACCAAATCGAAACGTTCCAAATAGCATCAGCGTCGTTTTTAAATCGAGCATGGGCCCGAAAACCAGAAATGCGAGCAACGAGCTGCTTGAAAACGTATTGGCAAAGGAAGCAGCAATAAACGCATCTGCCTCTGAACAAAGCGAAAACAAATACGCCATCCCCATCATGACTAAATTGGAGGTGAGCGGCGTTTGACCGATGTCCATGAGTGTATCCCGGCTGATGTACACCTGTAAAAGCGCACTGATAAACGCACCAAACAACAAATATTTTCCCATGTCAAAAAATTCGTCTACCGCGTGGGCAAATGTCGAGGACAGCTTGCCACCCGTCGTTTTTACATGGTCGGCTTCATGATTGATTTGTGATTCCATGCCGAGCCGTATCGGATTTTTTTTGACAAACAGGAAGACAAGCATGCCCACAATGAGAGCAACGACGAATCCCGCAACGCCCCGGTAGAGAGCCATTTCCGGCTGACGGGCGAAAGCGACATAGGTCGATGACAAAACTACGGGATTCACAATCGGTCCCGCCAATAAGAAAACAATCCCGACTGACAGCGGCATCCCTTTTTGGATCAAGCGACGAACCACAGGGATAATGGCACATTCACATACAGGGAATAAAAACCCGAGTAACCCGGCAAACGGCAGGGCCACGAGCGGATGCTTCGGTGTCCAGCGCCTCACCTGCTCTTCCGTTACAAACGTTTGGATAAAGGCAGAAAAGAATACACCCAAGAGGACAAACGGGATTGCTTCCAGCCAAATACTAAGGAAAAAGGTTTTCACATCAAGCCACAATGGGGACCACTCTATGCTCCAACCGGAAAACAAGCTGCTGTCTCTGCCCATCGTTAACCAAACGACACTTAGTCCAAGCAGGAGCGCCCCGATTATTTCAACGAGGAACTGGCGAATCTTCAGAATCAAGTGGGAGTTCTCTCCTCTCCATTCGCAAATAGGTATCATTCCTATTTATATATAGACATCTATATTTCCTTCTTGTCCTTTTACTTTTTTTTGCAAAATGGACAGGTTGTACAGCCTTCCCTTCCCTCTGTATCCGTCTTATAATGGTGAAAAATGGAACGGGTCGGGGTGAATGAAATGAGCGAAGACATTCAGCGCATTCCCACTGATTTAGAGGTTTGTGAAGTACAGACGATCGATGAAGAAAAAGTAAACAGGCTTCGCCCCAGAATGATGGAGACGGAAGGTGTCGCCCCTCTCTTTAAGGCTCTCGCAGACGATACGCGAGCAAAAATCATTTACGCGCTGGCTCTAGAAGGAGAGCTATGCGTTTGTGATGTCGCAGCAACCATCAATAGTTCGATCCCTAATACCTCTCACCATCTGCGCTTGTTAAAAAATATGGGTCTGGCCCGGTACCGCAAAAACGGCAAGCTCGTCTATTACTCGCTCGATGATGATCATGTCCGTCATTTAATCATGTGTGGAATTGAGCATGCTGCCGAATTGAAGCAGTCAAAACCGTAAATTCACTGGCTACACGCAGGTCCGTCACTATGAGTGGCGGCCTTTTTTTGCTGATGTTCAAAATAACATTCAAATAATTGCTTGAATATAATAATGAATATGGTATGATTTAGTTAATCCTTACCGAAAGAAGGCCCAAATCATGAACGACTATGACGTCATCGTAATTGGAGGAGGGCAGGCAGGACTTGCTCTCGGATATGCACTTAAACGTAAAAATCGCCGTTTTGTCATCTTGGAGCAAAACAAAAGGATCGGTGATAGTTGGCGGCAGCGGTACGATTCACTCGTGCTTTTTACGCCACGCAAACATAATCATCTACCTGGTCTCGCTTTCCCAGGAAAGCCGCATACACTCCCAAACAAAGACGATGCAGCAGACTATCTGGAAATGTACGCAAAACATTTCGAATTGCCAATCACGCTAGGAACAACTGTTTTGGAACTTAGCCGTGCCGGATCTAGATTTCAGGTTCGGACACGAGACAGCTTGCTCTTCGCGAACCAGGTAGTTATTGCTACGGGTCCCTTTCATACACCCTATATCCCGGCTATTGCAAACAGCTTGGACCCGAGCATTCGTCAATGGCACACCGCGCAGTACAAAAATGAAAGCCAGCTCATTGACGGTCCTGTCCTCGTCGTGGGCAGTGGCAACTCTGGGGCACAAATTGCAGTAGAGCTTGCCACTCATCGACCCGTTGTTTTTTCTCAAGGAGAATCACGTTCTTACTTGCCGCTCTTCATTTTTGGAAAACCTATATTTGATTACATGAGGGCATTCGGGTTACTTGATGTCCCCCGCTCCACCTGGCTTGGACAAAAATTGAGTCAATCACCTGATCCGATATTCGGTTACAAAAAGCAGGTCCAAGAATTGTCCAGAATCGGAGCATTGCGATTGGTTTCACGAGCTGTACAGATGAACGGAAATACCGCTACTTTTGCAGATGGAACAAAAGCAACGTTCAACAACATTTTGTGGGCTACCGGTTTTCGACCGAACTACGATTGGCTAAACGTTCCAAACGTGCTCGATTCCGATGGCCGACCAATTCATCAACGAGGGATAACAAAAGTTCCTGGTCTATCCTTTCTCGGGCTACCCTGGCAGCATACAAGAGGATCAGCGCTTATGGGCGGTGTCGGGAATGACGCGCTTTATTTAGCAGAGCATCTATAAATCATTCGTTTGATAAGGAGGACACAATCATGGGCTTTCATCATCACGATCATGGAGATGGTCACGATCACCATCACCACGGAAAAGGAGCCAGTAAACGAGCTCTTCTCATTTCTTTCCTCATCATTGCTGTATTTTTGGTTGTAGAAACCATCGGGGGCTTCCTCACCAATAGTTTGGCGTTACTCTCTGATGCTGGGCATATGTTAAGCGATGCATTAGCGCTTCTGTTGAGCTTGATCGCGGTTCATTTCGCTGCACGGCCACCTTCTGCCAAGAGAACCTTCGGGATGAAACGCTTTGAAATCCTGGCAGCACTGACCAATGGTGTGACACTTGTACTGATTTCCTTGTTCATTTTCTGGGAAGGGTTCCAACGCATGTGGAATCCGCCTGAGGTTGCCAGCGGCTCCATGATCATCATCGCCAGCGTAGGTCTTTTGGCAAATATTGCGGCAGCCCTTGTACTCATGCGTGGCGACACCAAGAACAACGTCAATGTACGCAGTGCCTATCTCCATGTTCTCGGCGATCTTCTCGGTTCTGTAGGTGCAATCGCTGGTGGTATCCTGATGTGGGCTTTTGACTGGTACATTGCCGACCCGATCATCAGTATCGTCGTTGCAGTCCTGATCATGCTGAGCGCATGGCGCGTAACGAAAGAATCCGTCAATATTTTGCTGGAAGGCGCTCCTTCACGGCTGGATACGACAAAAGTAGAAGAGCGACTCAGTCAGCTGCCTGGAGTTATCAAAGTGCATGACCTCCATATTTGGACGGTTACTTCCGGATTTGATTCCCTGACCTGCCATCTGGTTGTCGAGGACGATTTGCCTAGCTACCCTGTGTTAAATGACGCGCTTGCCCTTATGGAAAAAGAATTCGGCATTACACACGCTACCATCCAGATTGAGAACTCGTCTACTACACACGGTGACTTACATTGCCAGGCAACAGCCGATTCCCACGATCATAACCACGATCACGATCATAACCATGACCATGATCACGACCATGCGCATGATCATAAACAACATAGCCATTCCTAACAAAAAAACCATCTCCCGACATTTTCGAGAGATGGTTTTTCTTGTGATTAATCTTCCATGGTAGACAGGTCACCCGTCGGTAGACCTAATTCCCATGCTTTCAAGACACGGCGCATGATTTTTCCGGAACGCGTTTTTGGCAACTTGTCGCGGAATTCGATTTCACGAGGAGCAGCATGTGCAGCCAGCCCCTCTTTCACAAACTTGCGAATTTCATCCATCAACGCTTCACTTGGCTCATAGCCAGCTCGCAGCGAGATGAACGCTTTGATAATCTCACCACGTACCGGATCTGGTTTGCCAATGACGCCTGCTTCCGCTACTGCTGGATGCTCCACGAGCTTGCTCTCTACTTCAAACGGACCGACTCGCTCACCGGAAGTATTGATCACATCATCAATACGGCCTTGGAACCAGAAGTAACCTTCTTCATCCTTGTATGCAGAATCCCCGGACACGTACCAGCCTGGAATGCTGAAGTATTCTTCGTACTTCGCTGGGTTGTTCCAGATTTGTCTCATCATGGATGGCCAACCTGTACGGATAGCCAGATTCCCCATTCGATTCGGTGGCAGCTCATTTCCACGGTCGTCAATAATCGCTGCATAAATACCTGGGAACGGCTTACCCATCGATCCAGGCTTGATCGCCATACAGCGATAGTTAGAAATCAGCTGCGCACCTGTTTCCGTCATCCACCAGTTGTCGTGAATGCGTTGATTGAACACGCGCATACCCCAGTGAACGACTTCAGGATTGAGTGGTTCGCCAACGCTCAGGACGTGACGCAGACTGGATAAGTCAAATTGCTTGACGAGTTCATCCCCTGCCCCCATGAACATGCGGAACGTAGTCGGAGCACTGAACCAAATGGATACTTTGTTTTTCTCAATGACTTTATACCAGTCTTCGGGAGTAAAACGTCCGCCACGTACGACAATCGTTGCTCCATTCAACCAAGGAGAAAAAATGCCGTAAGAAGTACCCGTTACCCAGCCTGGATCTGCTGTGCACCAATAAATATCATCCTCTTGCAAGTCGAGAATCCATTTTCCAGTTTGGTAGTGCTGGATCATGGCATTGTGAACATGCAGAACACCCTTTGGCTTGCCCGTTGAGCCTGAGGTGTAATGCAGGATCATTCCATCCTCACGATCAACCCATTCGATTTCCAGCTCGGTGGAGGCTTCTTCCATTGCTTTTTCAAAGCTGATGTGACCTTCTTTTAGCTCCTCTTCTGCCCCTACAACAATCACGTGTTTTAATGCAGGCAGGTCGCTTACTGGAATGCGTGGCAAGAGTGCAGGTGTCGTAACAATCGCAACGGCTTCGCTATTTTCCAAACGATCACGCACAGCCGCTTCCATGAACGCTTCAAACAGCGGACCTACGATTGCGCCAACCTTAATCGTGCCTAAAACGCTTACATAAAGCTCGGGCGAACGCGGCATAAAGACGAATACGCGGTCCCCTTTCGCAATGCCCAGATTCCGCAAAACATTTCCGAATTTATTGGATAACTCGCTTAATTGCGCGAAAGTATAAGTCTCGTCTCTCGTCGCATTACTGTACATCAAAGCGATTTTGTCTTTCCGATCAGTAGCGAGATGTCGATCAATGGCTTCGTACACCATGTTCACTTTCCCAGTCTCATACCAAGAAAATTGCTTCTCCACATCCGACCAATCAAAACTCGCATATGTTTCGTCATAATTTTCCAGATTAAAAGGGCCTTCCGTTGCTGGAATTTTCTCCACGTTCATGTCTTCACTCTCCCACTCAACATCGTTTTTCTCACTACACAACATTCATAATATTTCTACACTTTTCGAGTAATTCCTCCTACCAGAACCTACTTATTCGATTGCGAACATTTTCTTGTATAATGACGGTACTCTACTGCAAAGGAGATGGCTGTCCATGATGTTCTGGCTTATGTTACTTGGGGCTATCGCCTTGTTGCTTTTTCGAGCCTATCGCAATACATTTGATGTTCAAATAAAAGAAGTAGCGATACCCTTACAAAAATCCCGGCACCTTCAACAACCGCATGAGTTTGAGCCGGTTTCCATCTTACATTTGTCTGATTTGCACATGGAAAACTTATCTGTACTGCCCCAGCGCATTGTCGCTGACTTTTCGCAGCGACAGGTAGACCTGATTGCCATTACTGGTGACTTGCTTGACCGTGAAATAAACATTCCGAAGGCAGTTGCTTTTGTACAATGCCTCCAGCAATTACAGCCAGCACTCGGAATTTTTGTAGTTTTTGGCAATCACGACTATGTTCTTACCCCTTTCAAGCTCGCACAGTTGAAATCAGAGTTAGAACGTATTGGCTGTCGTGTTCTTATTAACGAAAATGAAACTGTCTATCACAAGGGGCAGCCCCTACACATTATAGGTGTGGATGATTTCAGCACGCGCCATAGCAACCTGGCCAAGTCTTTCTTCGGTGTACCCGAGACAGGAGCAAGGCTCGTCTTAACACATGATCCTAATATCGTTTTGCACATGAAAGAGTATGCTTACGATTATTTGTTGTCAGGGCATTTTCACGGAGGACAGATCCATTGGCCTCGCCCCTTTCATCTCGCAACGATGGGGAAACTGCCTAAGCTGAATATCGTGAAAGGTCTTCACGAGATGGATGGTCGACCCTTTTACATCAGTGAGGGCCTGGGGCAAACAGGGGCAAACATCCGTCTGCGTTCCCGTCCCGAGATTACGTTGCATGTATTGGGCAGTGATGCTCCATTCAACGAGATGGCCGCTCCAGCTGTTGCTCTACAAGAAACAGCTGCCACGCTCGCCCTCGACTAAGGTATAATAGCCTTACTTTCGTGTCGAGATGGGGGTCACCTTGTGGAAAAATGGAAGAGAGATGTCGAGCACATCCGACAAGCGACAAATTTACCTATCGAATATGTACAAGTCTCACAAATAGAAACAGCACAAGCCCAGCAGGATTGGCTAAAAAATGGCTGGGAGCAAGTAGCCCTCCATTCGAGTAACGGTGTGATGACATTGATCCTTATCGAAACGGCATCATGGCATACTTCAGCCCGAGCGTTGTTGGATCTGATTTTTCCTCATGTGGATGATCCAGCAACGCTTCCCCTCCCAAAACAGATATCCAATTGGCTCTTGGGCATTGTCTCTGGCTCTCCTGTTGCAATCCCTGCTCAACTGGAAGCAAAATGGCCGTGGAAAGAAGCGCGCGTCTCCTTTTTATTAGAGCGATGCAGACCGGATCGCAAGGGAGAATGGGATTCCTTGCAGCCCTTGTTGCATGATTTTTTTGAAGGATTACCTGATTTCATTCCGTTGACACAAACACATGCCCTTCTAATCGTCCCTGTCTCCATGCTCGATCATCAAAAAATGGCTTCAGAACTTTTGGAGTGGGCATCAGGCCTGCATGATCTCATTTCGATGGAATGGATGGAGTCCGTTCGCCTTGTTGTCGGATCGCCACTCACGAGTCCACTTGCATTGGGCGACACTCTTTTACGGCAATTATCACTCGCCCGTGCCCTTCAATCCTATCGACCACAAATGATGGTCGCTGGGGACTGGTCTTATCCGTTAGAACGATGGGCAGCTTCTCTCCCAAAAGAAATAGCAGCCGCTATCGCCAACGAGCTGGCCGCTGCCATAACCATTCCGCACATGACAGATGAACAATTGGAAACATTAGATACGTTGTTCGCCAGACAATTGAATGTAAGCGATACAGCACGGCAGCTTTTCCTTCACCGGAATACCCTGTTGTATCGATTGGACAAGCTGACGGAACAAACCGGATTAGACCCGCGATTGTTTCCTGATGCCGTCATGCTTCAGCTCTACCTTCTCTTTCGTCAAAATTAACAAAACATTTTGTATATACTGTCCGTATCCAGCTTGCAAGTGAATTGGTACCCTATCCTTACAGTCATCAAAGAATTTGCTCTCTTCACAAACCCGAGGAGGTGCCTTTTTCATGGCAAAGGTAAGTCTTTCCCACATTTATAAACGATATGGAAACAACGTTACGGCAGTTGACGATTTTCACTTGGAAATTCAAGATCGCGAATTCCTCGTTCTAGTCGGACCATCTGGTTGTGGAAAATCTACCACGCTGCGCATGATTGCAGGTCTGGAAGAGATTTCGGAAGGTGATTTATACATAGGCGATCGCCGTGTCAACGATGTGGCTCCCAAAGATCGCGACATCGCCATGGTTTTTCAAAGCTATGCACTCTATCCGCATATGAATGTATACGAGAATATGGCTTTCGGCCTGAAATTGCGCAAATTCTCCAAAACCGATATTGATAAGCGAATTCAAGATGCAGCTCGAATCCTTGATATTTCGCATTTGCTAGACCGCAAGCCAAAAGCGCTGTCAGGGGGACAAAGACAGCGTGTCGCATTGGGTCGCGCGATCGTACGGGAACCGCAAGTATTTTTGATGGATGAACCGTTGTCCAACCTCGATGCGAAGCTGCGTGTACAAATGCGCACGGAAATTTTGAAACTGCATCAACGTTTGAATACCACGATCATTTATGTGACGCACGATCAAACAGAAGCCATGACCATGGGAGACCGGATCGTCGTCATGAAGGACGGCCTTATCCAACAAGTGGCAACCCCGACTGAAATCTACAATCATCCAGTCAATCTGTTTGTAGCGAGCTTCATCGGCTCGCCTGCGATGAACTTTGTGAAAGGGAATCTTTCCGAGAAAGACGGCGCACTCTATTTTGATGCGCAAAATATTCATGTACGCTTCCCAGAAGATAAAGCAAAGACTTTACGGGAAAAAGGTTATGTAAACAATCAGGTTATTTTTGGTATTCGCCCTGAGGACATTTACAGCGACGCTTCTTTTATGGAAGCAAATCCATTTGAGAGCTCGCTGGAAGCAGAAGTTGAAGTCGTAGAAAACATGGGTTCCGAATTGTACGTCTATTTCCACAATATCGGGGATACCCAGATGGTAGCGCGCGTGGATTCTCGTGAAGCGCTAAAACCAAAGATGAAGGTAAAACTAGCGATGGATCTTGCCAAATGTCATGTGTTTGACAGCGAGACAGAAGTAGCTGTATTCTAATAGCGATATGAGAAGGAGTGTCCCATCCGGCATTCCTTTTCCTATTTTTTTGTGCAAAACCTTTTTATAGAGAGAACAACTAGAGGTAGCGTGGAGAGGAGCGGATAAGAAGTGGCTTATCAAATCGTCTTTTTTGACATTGACGGAACCTTACTGAACACCGATCACATCATTCCACAAACAACGGTGGACGCCGTACAAACATTAAAACAAAACGGTGTCCATGTCGCGATCGCAACCGGCCGAGCTCCTTATCATTTGATGCCAATCGCTGAACAGCTTGGCATTGAGACATTCGTGGGCTTTAACGGGTCGTATGTGAAGAGCGAAGGGAAGATCATCCATCACACGCCAATTGCTACAGATACATTGGCAAAGCTCGAACAAATGGCTGAGGGTCATTCCCATCCCATGGTGTTTTTGAGCGCAGATCACTGCTATGCCAATGCCATGGACCACCCACATATCATCGAGTCTTTTGATTGGTTGCGACTGGAATCCCCGGCATATCACCATCGCTATTGGGAGCAAACGCCGATTTATCAAGCATTTCTTTACTGTGGCGCTGATGAATCGAGATATACGGGTGAATTCCATGACGTCTCTTACATTCGTTGGCATGAACACTGCATGGATATTTTGCCCCCAAATGGCTCCAAGGCAAAAGGAATTGAAGCCGTCTTAAAACATTTTGGACTAACTCCTGCGGATGCTGTTGCGTTTGGAGACGGATTGAACGACAAAGAGATGCTCTCCTATGTTGGCATGGGGGTAGCGATGGGTAATGCTCATGAAGAGCTGAAGCCGTTCGCCAATATGATTACGCGCCACGTAAACGATAGTGGCATCCAACATGGCTTAGCAAAGCTTGGTTTAATCTAGACACGTTAACTGTAAGCTATTTCCTTCATAATCACTCCCTTCATGTGCACGCTATAGACAACAGCACTGGAGGGAGTGAGTTTTTTTGCGCGTCTGGCCTTTTGTTGCCGTTGTTGCCTTGGTCGGTCTCGTAGTTGTCCCGTATCGGATGAATCAGAATGCAGAACAAGAAATGCGCGAACCTCATCCCCGCGTGACATCGGTTCAAGCGAGAATTCCTCGTATTAACTACATTGAACAGGTGAAAGACATTCGTCGTGACCTGGAGAAAAAAAGCCATATTCAAACGCTTCATCATAACCAACGTGATCGCAGTCATTATGTAGAAAATGAAGTCGTCGTGCGCTTTTCACCACGCCCCAAGCAAGAAAAAATTGATCAGCTCGTTTCTTCTTTAGATGCCAAGATCAAACGTGATTTTGACAAATTTCTCATTATCAAATCAAAGAGCATGACTACCAAGCAGCTCATGAAAAAACTGGCTGAACATCCTGACTCCGTATTTGCCGAGCCAAATTACCTCTTACTCCCGAACGTGAAACCAAACGATACGTATTACAAAGAATACCAGTGGAACCTTCCTCTGATTGGCATGGAGCAAAGTTGGGACGTTAGCGAAGGCAGCAGTGATGTCATCGTTGCAGTCGTCGATACAGGTGTGGATATGAAGCATCCAGAATTTGCTGGTAAGCTAGTCAAAGGCTACAACGTTTTGGATGGTAGTAACAAACCTGAGGATGATAATGGTCATGGAACCCACGTTTCGGGCGTCATTGCCGCGAAAACGAACAACGCAGATGGTATAGCCGGGATGTCCTGGAAAAGCAAGCTCATGCCGATCAAAGCCATTGGCGCAGACGGTTCGGGATCAGCCGTGGACATCGCACAAGGCATTTATTGGGCGACTGATAACGGAGCGGATGTCATCAACTTGAGTGTAGGCAACTACACCTCCTCTGCTGCTCTGCGGGAAGCTTGTCGCTATGCCTTTGATAAAAATGTCGTGTTAGTCGCGGCTTCCGGAAACGATGCGAGTGATCAGCCTAGCTTTCCTGCTGCCTATGATGAAGTTCTCGCCGTTGCCGCTGTCGATCATCGTAAAGAACGCGCTGATTTTTCCAACTTTGGTGATTATGTGGATGTATCTGCTCCTGGGGTCGATATTCCGAGCACGTACATTTCTAGCGACTATGCCTCGCTATCAGGTACTTCGATGGCGTGCCCTCATGTCGCTGCACTCGCTTCGCTCATCCGTTCCATTCATCCCAATATGAATTCCAAAGATGTGATGAATCTCATTAGACAATCTTCGACTGACCTCGGTGCTCCTGGGCACGATCAGTTATACGGGTACGGTATGATCAATGTGAACCAGGCCCTTCGCCAAGCCCAGCCGGTCGAGCAAGTCAAAACAGAACAACCTCCGAAAACAATCGGCGGCTTGCTTAATAAATTCTTTCAACGACTGCGCTTTGGTGGGCAATAAGTTCAGTAATAACTTCAGTAAACTAAAAAGCGTACTTACCCATCCAAGGTTTGTACGCCTTTTTTTATATTTATTTTCGGTGCAGTTCGAATAGAAAAAAGGTGGCTGTTGACCACCTTTTTTTGTTACTCAGTCAAACTTTGGCGTATCATATGCTTCATAGGCTTTGCGCAGAATCTCAAAGCTTTGCTTTTTTCGTTCATGGTACGTTGGTAGATCCCATTTGTCCCATTGGTACAAGAGTGGCTTGGAAGCTTCCCGCGAGAATGGCTTCTGATTGGAATGTGCAAATACTTCCACTCCAACACCTTTACTTTCGGTTGGTACGATTCCATTCGCCTCATACGGATATTTCCAAACCTGTTTGCTGCTCGGGTCAGTATAACCCAAAAGCATCCAAGGAATGCGTATTTCCAAAACATTGCCCTTTGCATACCAATCTGCCAGTGAGTTGTACGCCGGATCTTGCGGATCAGAAATCCCTGGCTTCATGATGCCCACTTCCAGCTCTTCGAAAGGTACTGTTTTCTTGGTTTCCGGTAAATACAATGCTTTGTTGAGTGCCAGCTTCCATGGCAAGAATATGCCCCTATCTGCTTGATCATATCGCTCGTCCCAAGGCAGCATTCCCTTGATGTACCCATATAGCCAACTATGCTGATCATAGGCGCTATTGACAAAAATGCGAGAATTGCTGTCCCCTTGCATTCGCAACAAAAATTCGATTTCTTGGGAAAATGTAATACCTGGTACTTTATCAGCAGTTCGACTCCCACCACTTAGCGTATCAAAACCAATGTCCACCCTGTCCTTTGAGAAATCCCAATCTCCTTCGCTCTTCTTTAGCATGAGAAACAAATACGCTTCATCGTGTGAAACAGATAGATCAAATCCCGGATAAGCACGTTTGACTCGCTGAAGTCTTTTTTCCCAATCTGCTGTTTTCCCATCTAGGATGATCTGGTCAGAGGCGTAATTACCCGGTTCCACCGCGATGACGCCGAATTTTTCCTCGTTCGTCAACGGATTGTTCCACATCGCCCTCCTCTCCCAAGGCAGCTCCAGGTCAATCGTATTCCAGGTAAATTTGAACCATTCATCCTGCCATGCGAATAAAAGTGCGCCATCATAACCTTCTTCATAAATATTGCGCAGCATATCGGCGTTCATCTCGCCTTGCTCTTGTTCCGTATGCATTCCTTGGTTCCGTCCAGCAGGCCCATAATGAGTCATTCCCCGTGAGCTAGGTACGCCATATTCGGCAACCAACAACGGGATTCCTTTATGGTGGGCACGCAGATCACGCAAGTATCCGGCATACGGGTCTATCTTGCCGCTGGAATCTCGGTACTTTTGGTACTTTTCCTCATATCGCAAAAAGTCTGGGTAATACGGATAGACATGATAAGCGGCAAAGTAACCGGCTGTCCATTCCGCCGATGCTTTCAGATTCATCGGATCGATCGAGACCATATCCTCTTGCGGCAGCGGCTCATTGGGATGCGACAGAGGATCAGTCGTCAGCCAGTTTGTGAACGATACTGGATGCTGCCAGCCGTATTTCATCTCTTCCTCAGCCAAATCATCTAGCATGAAGGCAAGCCAGCTTTCAAAAGGAGACGCTTTTTCCGTTGCCATGATATATTTTCCCTGGTAAGGAGGCATGTCCAGATGAGAGGCATTCGTCACCTGTACCGTATACGGATGCCACTCTGTACCGAGTATCCATCCTACCAAGTATTCCGACACATCTGTTCGGTATCCACCGCTTGCACGACCGTACCGCTCTGGGAGAGTCACGTCTCCATGGACTACTTGTACAGCGTCTTTTATCTCTTGGCGAAAATCGTTGGTTATCTCGGGAGTAAATGCATCCCGTCCTTTTCGATCTTCACCCGCCAGTGCTTCATCCGGCGACCAGATTCCTTGCAGCAAGAGCAGCGGCTCTTCCTGTTTTTGGTTGAACTCATGTAAAGCCTCATAAAAAATCGGAGGTAGAATCGTATAAATGCGGACGACTTTGTTATTCATTTCCTTCATCTGCGAAAACCAGCGCAAGTAATCTTCGCGGGTCGGGGAGAGCTCTCCAGGATAGTGCCCTGGTGTCGTTGCACCCAGATTGATTCCCGCCCAAAACACGGGTTCCCAGCCTTGCCCGGTATAGAGAGCAATATCCCCACCGTCTACTTTGGCAACCAGCTTCTTGCCTTCACCTTCAAATACAGGCATCGGTTTTGACGCTTTGCTTGCTTCCATCTGTGCTTCGCTTTTTTTGACCAGTTCCCTCCACTTCTCGTAATCATGGATGGCGTATCCGGCGTAGCCTCCAAATTCTTCGAGGTTATCTTCGAGAACGGCCAGTTGCTCCTCCAATCCGCCATGCCCTTCCTCATAAAAGGTTGTGTTTTCTCCCTCTGCGCTTTGCAGCAGGTTAAGGCCTACGACCACTTTGTTTTTTTGATCGTTAGTCTCGTTCATGATCGGATTTACAATTTCCAATACCCCGTTCGGTCCCTCTACCCTGTCGCGATAGGCCATTAACGTTACATGATCTAGCGTGCTGACCAGCCATTTGCTGACAGTTTCCGATTTATCTGCCAGCGACAGCTCGTACATCCAAAACGGGATATCGACACTTAGCTCCAAAGCCTGGTCCTTTTTGATTTCCGCGGACAAGTACTCGATATTGGCTACCCATTCGTTTTTGATTACTTCCTTGTTCTCATTCCATTCGGGTAGTACGTGAGGTTCAATATCGAGATGGAGGCCGCTAAATCTTTCACCTTCTCCTGCTGATTTATTATAGGTCTGAACCCAATTTAAAAAGGTGGTAATACTTTTTCGATTGGAAACGAGAGACCATACCGGATCTCCTGCAAGAGCATCCACGCCAATTCCAGATGCATTTGCTTCCTTAATAAAGGAACGATAATCTTGATGGGCAACATTTTCTTGGTCAATATGCAAATAAATGAGATTGACGCCATGTTCCTTGGCAAATGCAATGATTTCTTCTCTTTCTGTAACAATAAGCTGCGTATTCCAAATCCAGGTCGCGATGATCGGCGGAGTCCTATACAAATAAGCGATGATTGCGATCACTGGTATGATGATGATCAAAAAACCAAGCAGTAGCTTTTTTTTACTTGATCGATTCTGTTCTGGTTCCATGCTGTCTGTAAAAATAAGACATCCTCCTACTGACTGCGATTATGTTCGGGTTGCCATCAACCGTTTGGCATACTGCTCTTTGATGCTTTGGCGTTCTCTGGCGATGGCCAAAGCGTCGTTCGGAACATCATCTGTGATCGTAGAGCCTGCGGCTACATAAGCACCCTCCCCGATGGTAACTGGAGCTATCAAATTGGCATTGCAACCAATAAAGGCGTGATCGCCAACGATCGTTTTATGCTTGCGGACGCCATCATAGTTGACAGTGATTGTACCGCACCCTACGTTTACATGTTCACCAATTTCAGAATCACCAATATACGAGAGGTGAGCAACCTTTGCACCTTTCCCGAGACGTGAATTTTTCAATTCCACAAAATCTCCGACCTTCGCCTCCTCACCTACATCTGACCCTGGACGAATATAGGCATAAGGGCCAACCGTTGCACCGTCACGAATCGTGCTATTACATGCATTCGAGTAACGAAGTTCTACCTTACCTCCTACCACGCAATCACTTAAGTCTGCATTCGGTCCGATGACACAAGCGGGTCCAATTATTGTTTTCCCCCGGAGGTACGTTCCCGGATGAAGAACCGTATCAGGTCCGATACTCACATCTACATCAATATAGGTAGTGGCTGGATCAATGATCGTCACCCCGTTTTGCATATGATGCTCATTGATTCGCATACGGAGCACTCTCTCGGCAGCAGCTAACTGGATTCTGTCATTTACGCCGCCCCCCTCTGCCGCATCATCGGTCATGTAAGCGGCAATCCGTTCGTTTTGCTCCTTTAAAACGCTTAAAACATCAGGCAAATAATACTCTTTCTGAGCGTTATCATTTTTCACACGGGAAAGAGCTTGAAACAGCTTCTGGTTGTCGAAACAATACATGCCTGTATTGATCTCGCACACTTGCCGTTCTTCTGCCGTTGCATCCTTGTGCTCCACAATCCGTTTAACAAAGCCCTTTGCGTCGCGGATCAATCGTCCATATCCTACCGGGTCGTCTACTCGTGCAGTTAATACAGTTGCGGCTGCTTGTTGGGTTTCATGCTGCTCAAGCAGTTGCACCAGCGTTTTCTCCCTCACCAATGGCGTATCTCCGCTCAACACGATCGTTGTCCCCTGTTTGTTATGCAACAGGTCAGCCGCCATCAACACTGCGTGGGCAGTTCCTAATTGCTCTTGCTGGTATGCATAGCACACCGAAGCACCGATCTGCTTTTCTACTTGCTCGGCTCCATGACCGACAACCAAAACAATCTCGTGGATTCCAAGAGCATGTAATCGGTCGAAAATATGCTGAATCATCGATTTTCCACAAACCTCATGGAGCACTTTGCAACGCGTAGATTTCATGCGTGTTCCTTTTCCCGCTGCCAATACGATTGCATAACGACTACTCATATGATCCTCCCATCCTATCCTCTTATTTGCCTTCATTGAAGTACGGCTTTACTCTGTTAACAAGATCCTGGACAATCTCTCGCGTTCCCATTGTTGTTGTCTGTTGACCTTTCTCGTAAACTTGAATCATGATCTCTATCAATGTTTTTTGATCAAGAATTTGGTCAGTGGAATCCATCATGGACACTTCAGCCCCTTACGGAATGAATGTAAATCCAACAAGTCGAAATGTGGAAAGAATCCCGACCTCTATAAGCAGACGGTTCCGGGATTCTTCCAAATCATTTTTGCTTATTCAACGGTTACACTTTTGGCAAGATTCCGTGGTTTGTCAACATCATTGCCTAATGCCAGTGAAGTGTAATACGAGATCAATTGCAGCGGAATAACGGACAAAATGGGGGTAAACACTGGCAAGGTAGCAGGCACAAAGCATACGTCATCTACATTTCTGTGCAGCTCGACATTCCCTTCCAGCGTGATCGCTAACACATTCCCACCTCGTGCTTTGACTTCTGTGATATTGCTAACCATTTTTTCTTCCAGCTCTTTTTGTGTCACCAAGGCAATGACAGGAGTACCTTCTTCAATCAAAGCCAGCGTACCATGCTTCAATTCCCCCGCAGCGTATGCCTCTGAGTGAAGGTAGGAAATTTCCTTCAGCTTTAGGGACCCTTCCAGTGCCACAGCATAATCAATGCCTCGACCGATAAAGAACAGGCTGGTGTGATTTCTTATGGATTCGGCATAAACACGAATCTCATCCGCATGCAGGAGTGCCTTTTCAGCCTGTTCCGGCAACTGTCTCAGATGGGCAATCATGAATTCTCTCTCGTTTTCCGCAAGAGTCCCCTTCACTTGAGACAGATACAATCCGAGCAGATAGAAAACGATTGCCTGTGAGGTGTACGCCTTCGTTGAAGCGACAGCAATTTCCGGTCCAGCAAAGGTAGCAAGCACATGATCAGCTTCACGGGCAATAGAGCTGCCCTGAACATTAGTAATAGCCAAAACCTTTGCTCCTAGTCGCTGACCTTCCCGCAAGGCTGCGAGTGTATCAGCCGTTTCACCCGACTGACTCACGACGATGACCAGCGTTTTTTCAGATAATATAGGGCGTCGATATCTGAATTCTGAAGCGACATCGACCTCTACCGGTATCCTTGCCAATTCTTCAATCACATGCTTGCCAATCAGCCCTGCATGATAGGCGGTACCGCACGCTACAATGAATATTTTCTCAAAGCCTTCGATTTGTTCTGGCTGCAATTGCAAATCTTTCAAAACAATACGCTTTCCGTCCTCGTCAATCCGGTTGACCAGGGTATTTCGGAATGCATTTGGCTGTTCGTAAATTTCTTTTAGCATGAAGTGTTCAAAACCATCCTTCTCCGTCTGTTCCACATTCCAATCTACACGGAATAAATCACGTTGAAGCGGTTCGCTTGTTTCCACTTTCATGAGAGAAACGCTGTCTTTTTTAAGAACTGCCATTTCCCCATCTTCCAAAATAACAATATCACGCGTGTGCTCAAGAACGGCTGAGATATCCGAGCCAATGAAGTTTTCTCCTTTGCCCACCCCGATAATTAATGGACTTGCCAATCGGACTGCCACTATTTTATCTGGCTCGTACTCGCAAACAACGCCGAGAGCATATGCCCCTCGCATCCGAAGTACTGCATTTTGAACCGCAGCGATGAGATCGCCTTCGTATAATACAGCAATGAGATGAGCAATGACTTCTGTATCGGTCTCCGATGTAAACGTGACCCCATGATCCAAAAGATCTTGTTTGATTTCCAGATAGTTTTCGATAATACCGTTGTGGACAACAGAAAACTTTCCCGATTCATCCGCATGCGGATGTGAGTTTTCGTCTGATGGGCGACCGTGTGTGGCCCATCGCGTATGTCCAATTCCCAAAGAACCTTGAATCGGAGAATGGTCGAGCCGCTCTTCCAAAACGGCCAGTCGTCCTTTCGATTTGCAAATCTTCATTTTTTCTCCGGTAAATATCGCGACACCAGCCGAGTCATAGCCGCGGTACTCCAACTTCTGCAAACCATTTGTCAGGATTTTTTGGGCTTGCCCCTCACCAATGTATCCAACAATTCCGCACATACGATTGCCTCCCCTGTTACGTAATCTTCAGCCAGTTTCTCAAGTTAAGCCAGAAGTACGAATCGTTCTTCCTCGACGTGCATCTTTGCCGGATTCCCCAGCTTGTAAATGTGTTGACCCGTTATGCTGTCAAAAGCATTTCGTGTATCAATGATGGCTACTCCCAAGTCAGCAAACTTCTGATAGTCAAAGCTCTTATGATTCGTCACGAGCACCATGCAGTCGTAATTTTTCATTTGATCCACGTCATATGAAATGGAACGGACCGTATTCCCACGTTTGTCCACAAAGCTTAGTGCATACGGATCGTAGTAATCTACATGTGCCCCGTTTTCCTGGAACAACTCATATATATGCAAGCCCGGAGATTCACGAAGATCATCGATATCAGGTTTGTAAGCCATCCCCAAAATAAGAATTCGTGAGTTTTTAATCGATTTTGCATAGAGATTCAGTACTTGTGCAGTCTTGTTGATGACATAGTCCGGCATATTGTCGTTAATCGATTGCGCCAGTTCGATAAATTTACTATGAAAGCGGAATCCTTTTGCTTTCCAGGAGAGATACATCGGATCAAGAGGAATGCAATGTCCGCCAATTCCAGGGCCTGGATAAAACGGCATATAGCCAAACGGTTTGGTAGAAGCCGCTTTAATAACCTCCCACACATTGATCCCCATTTTGTCGCACATTAAAGCCATTTCATTGATAAAGGCAATATTTACACTCCGGAATGTATTTTCCAATAATTTCGACATTTCAGCTACCTTTGGTGAAGAAACCGTTACTACATTTGTAACTAGGTTTCCATACAGCAGGGCACCCAGCTCTAAGCACTTCGGTGTGGTTCCCCCGATTACTTTTGGCGTATTATGTGTATTGAATGAATGATTACCTGGATCTACTCGCTCAGGAGAGAAGCAAAGGAAGAAATCCTTTCCGACTGTTAGGCCCAGCTTTTCGAACTCCCATTGAATCAATTCTTCTGTCGTTCCTGGGTACGTTGTACTTTCTAGGGTGATCAAAAGGTTTTTCTTTTTGTATTTGATTATTTCTCGGACGACTCCCTTAATAAAGGAAGTATCCGGGTCTTGATTTTCACTGAGTGGTGTCGGAACACATATGCTGACCGCATCAAGCTCCTTGAGCACCCGGTAATCAGTGGTCGGGAAGAATCGTTGAGCAGAAAGGCTTGATTGGACCAATTCGTCCGGAACGTCCTGAATATACGACTTGCCTTCGAGCAAAGTTTCCACCTTTCGTTGGTCCAAATCGATGCCATAAACAGAGAAACCGCTTTTTGCCATTTCCATAGCCAAGGGCAGACCAACATATCCTAGCCCGATTACCCCCACTTTTACGGTTTTTGATTCCATTTTTTGCTTCAACTTTGCGAAGTAGCTCATTTTTTGTTCCTCCCTTTTCTCTGTGTTTAAGACAATAGACTTCTCACTCGTGCTTCCAAGTCTACGGGTGAAAATGGCTTCCCTATATAATCTGAGACTCCTAGCTCGAATGATCTTTTCTTGTCGTCTTCCAACCGTTTGTGGGTTAACACCACGATTTTCGTACTATGCGGAACCGCATTGCTCTTCTTGATTTTGCTGATGAGCTGGTAACCGTCCTCAATGGCCAAATTCAAATCGGTGATGACAGCGTCTGGTAAAAATCGCTGGTATTGCTCCAGTGCTTCTCTTCCGTTTTCAGCCAAATAAATGCAGTAGCCTTTTCTTTGTAAATAGATGCGCAAAAACTCATTCACGGTCTCATCTTGCGAAACAAGCAAAAGACTTTTCTTTGCTTCAGATGATCTTTTACCGCCGTATATGTGAATGTCACCAGCGATTCCCTTACCAGCAGTAATCTCCTGTACCATACCACTTAGGATTTGTGCTGCTGATTCCCCCTGTTCAGGAAAGCTTGCGATGAATACAGGACCTGCCAACATATGTCGGGCCTGTAAATGTTCCTTGATGAAAAGAGAGTGAAAGTGAGTATTACTTAGCATTTGATCGCCTAACAGGATTCCCAGCGTGCTGCTTTGCTTGTCGTAAAAACAATGGATATCGGTAAGTCCCTCTTCTTTTGCCAAAGACATTTTCAAATTTTGGACCTTTTCTTCATTGCTTCCATTCGTTACAGCCAGAATAATCCCGCACGGCAACTGACTCGATTCATAGAAAGTAAGTACATGTTCAAAGGCTTGAAATAAAGGAAACGAATATGCTTTTGCAATCTGACTCACACTATCTCCCTCCTATGCCCTTTTCTCTATGTTTTCCAGCTTGTTCTTGTCATGGTCCCCCATGTATTGTTGTTACGCATAAATTCGATATGTCCCAAAAATCTCCAAATGACTCCTAACTGCTGATACCCCAAAAACATGAAGAAGAGAAATGCCAACATTTTGAAATTATCGCGAACTCTTGTGTAACGTTTGAAGGCCAACTCTTCGATAAAAAGGGAGCCGATCCCGAGCAACACACCAAATAAGAGATTCAGCAACGCATAGATAGCTAGGAGCCTCCACTGGGTCATGTCCATGACTGTATATCCCAGCAGAGCTAAAAAACCGGTAAACCTGAAATAAGGATTCAAAGTTTCGAAGATAATGTTATAGGGAAAGGTAATCAATCCCACTACTTTATACTTGGGTCGGCCGACTATATGAATGCCATACTCCAGCATGTTTTTTAGGTTACCACGTCCCCATCTCCTTCGCTGGCTACCCAGTATTTTCAGCGTATCAGGAGCCTGCGTCCAGCATACGGCATCCGGACAAAAAGCCACACGATACGGAAGTTTTTTTTCGAGCATATATTTATGCAGCTTGATGATAATGTTCATGTCCTCACCGGGATATCCCCCTCGATAACCACCGGCTTGGACAACGAAATCTTTTCGAAATACGCCAAAGGCACCTGACACAATAATCAGTCCGTTGATCGAACTCCAACCGATCCTTCCTCCGAGGAATGCCTTTAAGTATTCAACACATTGAAACATGGGCAAAATTTTGTTGGGAAGGTTCACTTTTTTTACCATTCCATCTTCAATTTCACAACCGTTTGCAATTCGGACGATGCCACCAATCGCGACTGTTTCTTCTGGGTTTTCCATGTATACCTTGGCGATACGGATCAATGCGTCCTTTTCCAATAACGAATCAGCATCGATGGAAGCAATCAAAGGATAATGGGAAAGATTAATTCCGGCGTTTAGTGAGTCTGCTTTTCCTCCGTTTTCCTTATCAATCATATATAAATTGGGATACTGCGGATTGTAATAAACGCCTCGTACCTTAGATGTTTCCAATACTCCGGAACCCTTCGCATGCTCCGTACGCGTCAACTGGAACTCATTTAGCATAACTTGCAACGTTTCGTCGTTTGAACCGTCATTAATAACAACGACCTCGTACTTGGGATAATCCAGAGCAAGAAGGGAACGAACGTTTTCGATAATAGTCAATTCCTCGTTATAAGCAGGAACAAGAATCGAAATCTGCGGAGCATACTCTGATCCAGAGAGTGACTGAAAGCGAGAATACATAGAGCTTTTTATGATGGAAAATATATTTTTGACGGACAAGGATAGAATCGTTAAATAGAGCGTCTCAATAACGATCACGTAATAAATAGCAAAGATCCCGTATGCTTGCAAAAAGTCCCTCATGTTTGTCTCCTTTCAGCTATAGTTACACTGCATGAACGTAACGATTTTTCTTGTTCAACTGTTCTTCCTCATTCATCCGCTTTTTGTACCGCACCTGGTTCACGGTATACATTTCAACAATTTCAGCATCCTGACAAACTACCGTATCGTTAGCCTTCATCAAGGACTCAATCACTTCGGCTGCCAATACAGGATCATATTTGAATAGCAGCTTTACTGCCTGGATCCGTACTTCCCTATCTCTCGAATCGATTTGTCGATATACCAAATCTGCAATCTCCGCAGTTAAAGGAGCAGTCCATCCAATCAAAGCAATTTTGATCAAATCCTTGTCCGTACTTCGCAAACAATCAAGCAATAAAGGAGTACAATCCAGCTCTGTCTCTTTCATGATGTCAACGACAAGATGGCAATTGCTTTTTCGATGCTTTACGAGGAGAAATAACATGTTCCTTACATCGTCCAGATTTCTCGCACACTTCGAGATAGATCTCGCGATGATAAAATGGGTGGGATCGAGTTTTTTTGTATGCAGCAATTGCAGTAATCTTGGTACAGCTTCCCCAGATCGCATGGCTCCTACATGATAGGCAGCGTCAATTCTTATCCAATGGAAGCGACTGTACAGCCTTTGGATATTTTGATTGACGAGCCCTGTATCCTCACAAAGTGCGATGATTTTCTTTTGGTGGCTCCCTGTAAGTGATTCGATCCATTCAATGAGTTTTTGTTGCAGAACGCGCAATTCCAAGCGATTTAATTGCCAGTAAGGCGGGTTCAGTCTCTCCGGCGAGTCCATGTGCGACTGGATATAGGTGAAGTAGTCTTGAAACTGTCCAGCGTAAACGTTTGTTTTCCTTTCCAACCACAAGTTCCTTGATTTAATCACCAAGATTGCCAGAAAAAATAGTATAATTATTACAAATAACAGACAGATTACCGTAACTGCTTCAGACAAATTAGCTTGCAGAATGGATCTCTCCTCTCCAATTTTTTGTAAGTTTTTCTGTGCATTCCTATCCATGTTGCTTTTAAAATTGGCAGGTGCAAACGTAGTTCCGGCTTGTTTCTTTCGCCCTTCTCATTTTCTTTATAAAGAACAAATTTTACTTTTCGTTCTGTATAAAGAACAACTTGGGATTAGTATCCAGCACGGACAACGGAATGTAAAATATCAATTTCCTCTAAAAATAGGCCAAAAATAGCCGAAAATCGACTTTATTGTAGAATATCGTCTGAATATCTCGCATTTTCTCGACATTAATAACGAACATTACGTTTCTTATAAAGAACAACTAAAGATATAGATACTAAGCCATGCCGACCCATCGTATCATCTAGTAGGAAAGTAATTTTTTGGCATTTCCAGTAAACTTATACTGTATAAATGAGCCAAACGACACAGGACTAGTCCCATAAAAAGTTGTGTTCCAGTTATTTTGCCGTTATAATAAATGAAGAGATTTAAAGGGGTGGCTATGACATGATCGGCTCGCGTATCCAGCAGCTTAGAATAGACAAAAGCCTTTCTCTTTCTGATTTAGCTGAGCGCGCTGGTGTCGCCAAGTCTTATCTAAGCTCAATCGAGCGCGGCATTCAGCGTAATCCTTCGATTCAATTTCTTGAGAAAATTGCACTAGTATTAAATGTGACGGTAGACACATTGCTTCAGGATAAAGAGATTCCTTCCATTGAGAATGTTGATGAAGAATGGTATGAGCTGATCGAAGAGGCTATGAAATCCGGGGTAAGTAAAGAACAGTTTCGAGAGTTTTTAGAGTACAATAAATGGCGAATCAATCGAGATAAATAAAATTGGTGCCAGCACTGGTATAGTGATGGCTCTTTATTTTTTGCAATAATTTAAAACAAAAGTCACAAATACAAGATTTACATCTGAAACTGAATTAAGTATTATTTCTCATATAAGCTTTTTACCTTCTATTTTTTTCAACCATTTTTTGGGTATTTTATTTGTTTTTTACAAAAGGAGGGTAAAGAGGAACGAACATGAAAACCACTTCATCTCCTAAAGATCCCCTGGATAAAGAATGGATTGATCTTATATTTACTGCACGCAAAATGGGGATATCTATTGAGGAAATTCGTTTTTTTCTCGTGAACGCTCCTCTTTCTTTAGAGGAGGAGAAAAATGATTATAATAGGACTTCCTACAGGGTTCCTTACTAATTCGAAAATCATGGAAAAAGCACAGGTTTATTAGACCTGTGCTTTCTCATTTTGCATCTGCTTTTTCGCGATATAGTCTGACTCGTAATATTGCAAATCATTACGCATCTGTTCGAACACTCTGGACAGGGACAAGGTCAACTGCTGCAATTCAGGGGTAACCTGCTTGCGGAAAACGATACAGTCCTGACCCGTATAGGCCAATCGCGCATCTTCTTCGTAAACCTCACCTTTGGGATAATAGAAGTTATTTATACAGGTATGGTAGACCTGATACAATACTTCCTCGGCAAACTCCTCATGAAATCGTGCGCGCCGGAGGGATACTCCCAGCCTTTCGTATGCATTTTCGCAGTAAACCAAAAGGTGGCGCAAGTCGGAAAGATAGTTACGGTAATACGTTTCAAATTCTTCAGGATCACCTGACGTGGATACGAGACCAGCTAGAGTAACCTGATTCAAAAAACGTTCCACTTCCATGCTGACCTTTTTCAACTTGGTGTACGTCTCCTCGCACAATTGCTTTAGATGAGTCGCTGACATAAAGTCCCCCTAATGTTGAAGAATCTGCCTTTTTTATAATAAGTATAAAGGAAAGATTATTTATTACACAAGGGTTATTTTTATACAACCAGACCGCTTCACAAGATGATAGATAGCATCGTATAAGCGCAAATAAGGCTACGCCAAAGGTTTAGCGTAGCCAAGTTTTCCTATTCAATTGCCATTTAAACCGCCGTTTGCTCACTAACTTTTCCCTTCATTTTCCTTATCTGCAACAAATAAATGAGATAGGCAGCGAACAACCCGATGAGAGTCATGAAGCCGAGAACGACAAAGTCATTCATGACAGCTGACAGACCATGTCCCTTCGTCAAAATCTCTCTGACACCATTCAAGAAATACGTCAGCGGCAAAGATTTTGCAATCGCGACAATTCCAGTCGGCATCGACATGAGTGGCCAAGTATAGCCAGATAACATAAACGAAGGTACTGCAATCATCATCCCGATCTGAGTAGCTTGGAGCTGGCTGCTGGACACAAAGGAGATGGCATAACCAATAGCCAATACCGCCAAGTTAAACATGGTAGCCAGTAGCATCAGGTCGAACGTGCTTCCGTAATAAGGGATATCGAAACCTTTTAACATCAATGTAAACGCTAGGAACATGTTGAGGGTTCCTGCCAGAAAGTACGGCAACAATTTGCTCGCCGTGATCGCGAAGAAGCTATGGCGAGAGAGTGTATCCTTCCAGGTACCCTCTTCTTTTTGTTGGGCAACCGACAATACGATTCCAAGAAACAGCACTTGCTGTAGCACTGTACCTGCGAGTCCGAATACCATGAAGGACAAATAGCTGAAGGTCGGGTTATACAGCACTCTGTATCGATAGTCGATACCCGTAAACATGTTTTTCCCTTTTTCTCCCCATCCGCCAATTGCTTCCATCTTCTTCAGCGTGGTTCCTGCTGAAACAGATTTAATCGCAGTATTCGCCGCTCGAACTGCCGTATTCGAAATCATGATGTTGCTGCCGTCGATAACAGTCAGTACCTCTGCCTCTCTCCCAGCCTTCACATCCTTTTCTAATCCAGCAGGAATGATCAGGGCGATATTTGCTTCGCCCTTGTCAACCAATTTCATTGCTTCTTCTTCTGTTCCTACAACGGACGTGATCCGAAATGTATGATCAACCTCAAAGGCGCGATAGAGCTCACGACTCAATTCTGTTTGATCGGCATCCACCATCACAGTAGGGATCTCCATCACTTTTTTCTCACTGTACAGAAAACCGAACATTGTTAAATAAATCAGCGGAACGAGGAAGAGAATATTACGAATGGTTTTGTTTGCAAAAAGATTTTTCCATTCGCTCCAGAACAGGTGAGAGAAACTATTCACCATTACCAGCTCCTTCGAGTTGCCACTCAACTGTCAGGCCTGGACGCAATTCCGGATCGGACACCAACAACTTCACTTGGAAGGAACGAATGTCACGATCACCGAGTTCTTGTGTCGCTTTTTTTACGGCAAAGTCAGCAGCAGGAGCTACAGTAACCACTTTGGCGTCTACTTCTCTGTTCAGAGCTGGGACAAACAATTTCACTTGATCGCCTGTTTTCACATTCGCGAGCATGTATTCATTCACATAAAATTTGACATAGTTGTCTGATTTCGTTTGGAGCGTCAAAACGGTGAAACCTTGCGAAACCAGCTCTCCCTTTTGAACGGCAACTGCTTTTACAATACCGTCAACTGGAGCTGACAGCTTGGTGTTGTTCACATAGGCTTCCATTTCAGCCAGCGCACCTTTTGCCTGCATGACGTTCGCTTCTGCGGATTTAACATCCAGCTCCTTCAAGCCTACTTGGCCTCTCCCTGCTACAGCTTGGTTGTATGCAGCTTTTGCTTGATCCAGTTGTGCTTGTGCGGCATCGACCTGCTCTTTGCGCGAACCAGTTTGAGCCATTTTCAACTGTTCTTCTGCTGCTTTAAACTCCGCTTGCGCCTTGTCTGCTTGCATCTGCGCCTCTTCCACTTTCACTTGTGGAACGGCACCCTCCGCCATTAATTTTTTCATTCGTTCCAAATTCGTCGCGGCAATTTGATTCGAAGTTTGTGCTGCTTGTAATTTCGCTTTGAGCTGCGTAATTTCTTCTGAACGCGCTCCATTTTTGTTCGCGTCAAGCTGCGCTTGCGCCGAGCTGACTGCTGCTTTTGCTTGGTCGACTTGAGCATTGCTGGAGTTATCTGTCACGGATACTCCTTTTTTCGCCTGATCAAGCTTGACGAGAGAGAGCTTGTAAGCAGCTTCAGCCTGCTCTTTCTTCGCGAGAATCTCTGCGCTGTTTAGCGTGGCAACGACTTGCCCTGCCTTTACTTCGTCTCCTTCTTTTAGGGAGAGCTGTTCGATGGAACCACCCATTTTAAAAGAGAGATCTACCTCTGTTCCCTCGATTACACCTGCTAATTTCGTTGAGTTCTTACCAGCCATGCTACTCACATTTGAACCAAACAATACGGTTCCAAGTACTGCAATACTGACTACAAAGCTACCTATACCGATCCATGCACGTTTGTTCATCTGTCTTCTCCTCTTGTTTTACGTTTCTCTAGACGTTATTTGGTTTAAAACATTCCAGAAAGCATGTAACGAAGCGTCTGTTTATCTGCGGCACTGTTCACTGGCTCTTTGCGAAATTGCTTGCGAAGCACGGTAAAACCAACCATGCCGAACAATGCGGAAGCGAGTGTACGAATATCGATATCTGCCCGGATATACCCTTGCTGCTGCAATTCCAGCATGTGTGACTCCATTGTGCTGAAATAGCCACCTAACAGATTGCCAACCATCCTGTCGCGCTGTCCATCTCCTGAGAACGCACTCAGCAACAGGAAACACAAATCTTGATTCTCGGAAAAGAAGCGAAGATGCTCATCCAGCACATTCAGAATGCGATCCTCCAAGGAAAGCTCTTCATTTTGCATTACATTATCTACATGGTAAATCAGCATCTTCACGCCTTTTTCTATCACGTACAAAAACAGCTCTTCCTTTGTGGAAAAGTGATAATAGAGTGTTCCTTTTGCCACCTGCGCCATTTCCGCGATTGCATCCATGGTCGTTTCGCTATATCCCAATTGGGCAAATGCGGTTAAAGCTCCATTTGCAATTTGATCTTTTTTAGATGGTGCCATCACTCCTGTCCCCTTTCAATTTTTTGAACTGACTGGTCAGTACAAAGATTATATTACGAATACTTCCTAGTTTTGTCAAGCAGCCATTCCTTCTATGTATAAAAAAAAGATCGCTTTGTGGGCGATCTTTTACTTCTCGATAATTTGAAGGTATGTTTCCATGGTTGCAGGCATTGGCGCGACACCGAGGCCCTCCCTCAGTTTTGCTACACATTTCTCGTACCAGCGAATGGCCTGTGTCCGATTATTTTGCTGATAATACGCAGTCATTAGTAAGCGGTACGACTCCTCCCAGCAATCATCCACCCGCAGAATCGCTTCACACCAGCGGATTGTTTTTTCCAATTGCCCATCCTCTAGCATGATTTTGGCTACCCTCTCTGCTCCGCGTAAAAACAGTGCCTGCACTCTCTCACGCTCTTCTACGCACCAATCCTCATAACGGCATTCCGGCATGTAATCGCCCAAGTAATACGCAAGCCCTTTTTCCAAAAGGATGGCTCCCTGACGCCGGTCTGATTCTGCCAAGCCCAATGTAACGAGCTTCTCGAATTCTTCGACGTCCATATGGTAGCCCGATGCCAGATTGAAACCGTAAGAGCTGCCATGGCGTTGAATGAAGAATGTATCTGTTCTGGCGGCACGATCTGGCTCGAGGGCTTTGTTCAACGCATTCAACGACACTTTAAAATCGCGGATTGCCGCTTCCTCGATACTGTCTGGCCAAAGTCGGTTCATGATTTCTTCCCGGGCTAACAAATGATGTCTCTTCGTCAATAAAAGCTGAAACAACAGCTTGGCCGTCCCACGCTGCCATGCCTTTTCGCTCAGCTCCCGCTCTCCCAGCCATACACGGAACGCGCCCAGCGTCTGAATACGAAGCGTATAGCCGGGGTGGAAGGTCACGTTTTGCAAGCCCAAATCATTTAACAGCTGAGAGACGTAATCCGGTGATACCTTCCGTCGCTCTGCCTCAATCAAAATCGGCATAAGCTGTTGTACATCATGTGGGGTAAGCAGGGTCGGTCGCTGCAAAAGGAATTGATATTCACCGGACTTCATCAAGGACAGAGCTTGCGTCACCGCAGGTACAAACAAATCCCATTGTTTTTTGCGATAAGCCAAGAAGCTCAGCCATAATTGGCAAATGACTACACTGTAGCTATCCCCGCAGTGACTAAGTCGGTCGGCACAGTCGATAAAGGTAGCCCATGCTTCCTCTTCTTTACCATATTTCGCATAAGCAATCCCAATCGCCATCCGTACCAGACTGCCTAACCAGTCGTCGCGCATTGCCTCTGTCTCTTGTATCCCCCTGTTGCCATACAAAAGGGCTTGGTCGAGTGCCTTTTCTCTTGCGTGAAGCAGGGTTAGTCCCAGAAGCGTTTCTGACTTTCCGCGTGTCGACTGGAGCTCCTCCATGATCTGCAAACCTTTTTCATAAAGCTGGCGAATCTCATCCATAGGTAATGTTTGACTGATGAGGGCAGCATGGGCTTTTCGAACATAGCCATTTGCCTCTACAAATGGTGAATGCGCTGCACGTCCGAGTTGGATCGCAGTTTCTGCGGCTTCCCACCCCCTCTCCCATTCGCCATTCAATGCATACACAAAAGATAGCAGCAAAGAGGTTTCCCGATACGATCTGGTCAGCGGAGGATGCTTCCTCTGTTCTACCTGCCACTTACTCTCCAGGAGCTGAATGGAGGACTGCAATCGGCCAGTACGGAACAACAGGCGCGATTCCAGCTCAACCTCCGTCTGCTGCTCTAATTCCTGACTCCGTTCATACCAAGCTGCCGCCTGTTTGGCATCTCCGCGATTCGTATAAATTTCTGCCAGCAAACGGTATAGCCTCGGTGCCATTTCATTCTCTTGTTCAAATGGGGGCAAAAGTTGAATCGCTCTCTTAAGCAGTTCTTCTGCCCGGACGCCTTGTACGCTGTCCAGATGAACGCGTGCTTGCCCTTCCAGCCCGCGGCACAATCCGATTTGATCTTGCTTGTGTTCACATTGTTTCAAAAATTGCTCATAAGAAGAAAAGGCCTTCGCATACAGACAGCGATAGCGTTCTACTTCACCCTGATAAAACAGCAGCCAATGCTGTTCGCACTTGATGTTCTCTGGTAACAGTGTTATCCACTCGTATAAAAAATCCAGCTTCCCTGCTTGCAGCAACCTTTCCGATGCTTGGCACAACCATTCACCCAGCACCTCCCACTGCTCGACGAGCCGCAACCGCCCAAAAGCTTTTGCCTCGTCCCCTTTACGTCTGTACCAGCCTGCGGCCTTATGATTGACATGCACGTACGTCGCTTGATTCGCAGCCAGTTTACTAGACAGGAGACGCTGGAAAAGCGGATGAAAGGAATAATGAGATCCTGCCTGGACATGCAAAAAAAGATTACAACGCTGTGCTTCATACAGGTGCTCGATGTATCCTTCCCCGAGTATTTGCTTGCAATCCTCCAGGTCGAATTGCTCGAGAACCGCTGCCTCCATCAAGAAGCATTGCATACTTGCATCCAGCTGTGTCCAGACTTCCACTTCCAGCAAATGCAGCAATCGCGATAACTCACGCAGACTGTCAGAAACCGTCTGCCCCCTCGTTACCATTTCACCAAAAGTGCGCAGCGCCATCACCCAGCCTTGCGCCACCTCTTCTACACGGCCCCAATCGTCTTCGGACAGCGTTATGTCGTATTGATCTGAATAAAAGGCTTCACTCTCCTCCAACGTAAAAGAAAGGTCATTTGTTGTAAGTTCCAGACACTCGCCTCTTGCGGACAACAAGTCGAGATTAGACCACTTCAGTCGAGAGCGCGTTAAGATGACCAGCTTGACTTTTTGTGGGAGAGCCTCGGCTAACCGTTGAATAAATCGATCGACGTCACTACCATCATCTATTCGTTGGTAATGGTCCAAAACAAGTATGTGGTCCACCTGGAGTTGTACACATTCCCCGACGAACCAGTCGACCAATACCTTACTGTCAATGGAGGGCACCGGACTTTGCTCAGTGATACGTATGAGTCGCTCTCGCAATACCTGTCCAAAATCGGAATGAATCTGACGAACGCTTTCGACGAGACAGATGACAAACGCAAGAAGGGCATCGTCTCCATCCTGGATCGTATACCAGGATGCAGCCAGTGCTTCATCATGCAAAAATGTAGCCAGAGAAGTCGTTTTGCCATAGCCTGTCCCTGCATGAATGAGACAAAGCTGCGTATATTTCAACAGGCGTAATTTTTTTGCCAATGCAGGTCGCCGTAAGACATATGGCTTCTGTCCTGGAGGAGTTATTTTGGATATAGGGATGTGGATTGGAATCATAAAATGTGCACTCCTTGCCGTTCTCCTGCTCTTCTTTGACTATTTCCCCATTTCTAACTATTCTCCTGCCAATTGACTCTTAATCAACAAAAAGCCCACCCGGGAGTCCAGGTGGTGCTCATTCAATCCACTAAATTATATCCAATAACAGTATATCCAATATCATTTAACAAAACTTGGAATTCTTCGTCACTAATGTGCTCTCCGTGTGTAATTCGTGAATGCAAATTTGCGATTCGGTCATAAACAGCGCGATTGGTGGAGACGTATAATATGTTGAAGCGTGTTTCTGCCTGCAAGCGTGACCTCATCCGATCCACGACACGTTTATGCAGCGAATCTGGATGTCCATTATCGACTCGCACAATTTTTCCAGGTGTATACGGGATCGACGTCCGCGGATTGACTTCGTCAGGCTTCGGAGTATCGACTGGCAGCACACCTACAATCAAGTTATCCTTGTACGCTAACACCTTGATATCGGTTACACCGGGCAGCTTTTCCGCATGCCCTTCCAAGTGTGTCACGAGCTGCGGCTCACGCTGATGAACCATCTTTTGGCTAATCATGGCTGCCGGTCCTTTATCCCTAGCGACGTTATCGTTCTGGAAGTTAATCCCGAGAGATTCAAATTTGGCCTGATTTCCGTTCTGATCTTCGGTGCCCTGTTCTTTGTTAGGCGAACACCCTGTCAGCAAGCCGGCAAACAGGAGCACAGCAATGATACTCCCACTCATTCGTCTCACAACAAAAACACCTCCTTGCACTTAGTGTGATGTGCAGGAGGTGTTCTTACTCAGGAAGTAGCTGCCTTAATTCGCCTTTTGGAAGTCACCTTCAAATGTATCTTTTTTGCCGTCTTTTTCAGCTTTGAGCGCGTAGCTTCTGATTCCATCATTCGTGGATTGGTAAAACTCAAAAGTACCTTCAGCAGTTACTTCCACTTCGTATGTTTTGTCTTCCAACGTTACGGTAACCTCTGTTCCAGGTTCTACTTTACCGACGATTTGGTAAACTCCCAAATTGGCTAAAGAAAAGGTCTTACCTTTAACACTTTCCTTGTCAATAAATGCAACCTGCTCAGGCTTTTTCTCGTCTGTTGCTGGTTTCGTCGGATCTTTTGGCTTTTCCTGTTGTCCGACTTGATTAGGGTTCACATTATCCGCAATCAAAACGGTTTGCGTTTTTGGATCCCACTCTACTTTGTAACTCAGCGCTTCCGCAATAAAACGAACAGGTACTACAGTACGCTTGTTCACAATCTGTGCAGGCACGTCCAGGTTGATCGTTTGTCCATTTTTCTTGGCAATTTTTTGTGTAACGACCAATCTGATGTTATCTTTCCCTTTATTAATCGTTACGGTACGAGTAGCTTCGTTCCACTGCACTTCAAAACCGAGGCTTTCTGCAATCGGACGAATCGGAACCAGTGTACGCCCCTGGCTGATAATAGGTGCTTGGTCAGGAAACGCGATTTGTTTTTTATTGTACTCCACTTTAACAGCAGTCTGTACTGCTTTCGGCGCAACAGGTGCAGATGCTGCCGCTGCAGAAAACGCTGCCATTGGTACCAGGGCGATCGCTAGCAGTAATGAGGTTACTTTTTTAAGCAAAACATTCACTCCATTTCCAAAAAAGTTCATACGATTCTTAATCTACTATAGGATGAGGACTGTTTCAAGAATTTCCTACAGTCTCCCTTTCAAAAGATCGTTCTTTCCTAGTAGTTCTCTTCCATCTCGTTACTTTTTCCTCCTCCTTTTGACCTAATTTCAAATTGTTACAAAAATGCAACCATCTTGCTTTCCAAAACCGTTACAATAGACAAGAAGCGACAGTATTTTATCTTGAAAGAGGCAATGACTGATGAATAAATTTCTCCCTTTCCTCATCCTGGCACTTATCTTAACGTTAATTCCTCCAGTAGGAAGCTCCGCCAATACGACGGCCATCCAATTGGGAAGTGATGTACTGTTCAATCAGTTCCACCATCTCATTGAAGGCAAAAAAGTCGGGTTGATTACGAATCAAACAGGTCTGAACAGTCAAATGGTTAGCACGATCGACATGTTACGACGTGATCGCTCCGTCCATTTAACCACTCTCTATGCACCTGAACATGGCCTCGACGGAAAAACGGTCGCAGGAAAACAAGTAACGAGCTTTGTTCATCCCGTTTACGCTATACCGGTCTACGGCTTGTCTGGATCAACTCGCAAGCCGACACCAGAAATGCTGAAAGACATTGATATTCTTCTCATCGATTTGCAAGATATCGGATCGAGAACCTACACATACATATCTACCTTGCAATACGCCATGACAGCTGCAAAGGAACAAGGAAAAGAAGTAATGATATTGGATCGACCGAATCCTCTCGGCGGAACAATTGTCGAGGGTCCTGTAGTTGAACTGCCTTACCGCTCCTTTATCGGAGTGGACACCCTCCCGCTTGCACATGGCATGACGATCGGAGAGCTGGCATTGTTTTTCAACCGTACCATCGGTGTAGACCTTACCGTCATTCCGATGCAAGGGTATGCACGCAGCATGATTTATCAACAGACAGGTTTAGCCTGGATTCCGAGTTCTCCGCATATCCCTAACTTGACCTCGGTTTTCGGGTATATGGCAACTGGTTTGGGTGAGGGTACCCCCATTCGTCAAGGCGACCATTTCACCTGGATCGGGGCTGAGGGTCTGGATTCGCACAAGTACGCCGATCTGTTAAATGGAAGTCTTCTGCCTGGTGTCATCTTTATTCCTGAGAATAAAGGAACTGCCGGGGGCGTACGCCTTCAGATCAACGATCTACATCAGTTTAACCCTGTAAAAACAGGTATTTACGCGCTGACCTATGCCAAGCAATTGCAGCCATTCCCTATGCCAAAAAGTACAAGTATGCAAATCTCCATGTTCGACAAGGTGATGGGTACCAACAAAATCGGTCTGCTTCTCGAACAAGGCAAATCCCCGCAGGAGATTGTTTCTTCCTATGAAGCGGATCTTAAGAAATTTGTAGAGCTGCGGCAAAAATATTTGATCTATGGCGATGAACCGTTTATCCCAATGCAGCCGATTCAACAGAAACAACCGAAACAATCAAAGCAGCCTGAACAACCAAAGCAACCAGAACAACCGAAACCATCTAAGCCAGAAAAGCCAAAGACACCGACTCCACAGCAGCCTGGCAATAATAATGGAACGACCAATCCAACGAAGAAACCTGAACCAGCTACAAAACCGATTCCTCAGACACCGAAGTCTTCTGAGAAGATCGCTTATTTAACCTTTGACGATGGACCTTCTTCAGTAACTCCACGCGTTTTGGATACGCTGAAAACGCATCAGGTTAAAGCTACCTTCTTTATAGTAGGCCGTGAGGTAGCTGGTCATGAGGCCATTCTCAAAAGGATTGTAGCTGAAGGGCATGCGTTGGGAGGACATTCGTATTCCCATAATTATCAACTTGTTTACAAAAACATGGAGAGCTTTTTTGCAGACCTAGAAAAAGGCAGTCAAATGATTGAAAAAGCAACCGGCGTAAAACCAGCAGTATTCCGCTATCCAGGTGGCAGCACGAATACCGTCAGTTTGAAATATCAAGATCCCAAACGTTATAACAAGCAGCATACAGTCATGCATGCGATCAAAGCAGAGGCGCAACAACGTGGCTATTCATTTATCGACTGGAATGTAACAAACGGCGATGCAAGAAGCAACAAATACACAGCCGCTCAAACACTGGCCAATATAAAGCAGCAAGTAAAGTCACAAAAAGAAATCGTCGTCTTGATGCATGATTCCAGTACCAAGTCACCAACAGCTGAAGCTCTCCCAGAAATCATTTCGTACTTGAAAGAAAAAGGCTATCGTTTTGAAGTCATTCAAGCCGATCGTCCAACTGTTTCCAACGTAAAATAATCACAGCAGCAAAAAGCCCGCTCTGTAATAGAGCGGGTTATTTTGTATGTTAGACCTTGTGACTGGCTAAGTCGTCAGTTTTTCGTATCGGAGGCGCAGCTCTCTTTTCAAAATTTTTCCGCTAGGGTTTCGAGGAAGATTGTCGGCAATCACTACATATTTGGGTGCTTTGAAGGAGGAAAGACGGTCTTTGCAAAAAGCAAGCATCTCGTCAGCAGTCAGTGACTCACCTGCTTTTGGCACAACGACAGCCGTCACTGCTTCGATCCAGTACGGATGGGGAACTCCGATCACTGCGACCTCAGACACTTTCGGATGTTGATATATAAGCTCCTCAATCTCCCTGCTTGCAACGTTCTCTCCCCCCGATTTAATCATATCCTTTTTCCGATCAACGACCGTGATATAGCCTTCTTCATCCATGATGCCCAAATCCCCGCTGTGAAACCACCCACCATGGAAAGCAGCCCGTGTCTTTTCCTCATCTCGGAAATACCCCAGCATCGCATGACTGGTCCTGTGTACAATCTCACCAACACTTCCACGCGGGACTTCATTCCCATCATCATCGACGATTTTCGTTTCTACATGTAACGCTGGCTTGCCTGCAGAGCCCGCTTTTCTCATCTGATCCTTCGGCTGTAAAACAGTTGCTAATGGAGCCACTTCCGTCTGCCCGTAAAAATTGTAATACTGTGCGTTCGGGAGACGTTGACCAAGCTCTTTTAACACTTCTACAGGCATGATCGCAGCACCGTAATAGCACTTTTGCAAAGAACTCAAATTGCGCACGGCAAAATCGGGAGAACGCAGTATTGCAATCCATACGGTTGGCGGGCAAAACAACTGAGTAGCCTTATACGCCTCTACCGTCTGCAGCATCAACGCAGGGGTTGCCTGTTCCAAAATAATACCGCTCCCACCTAGGTACACGTACGGTCCCAAAAAGCAATGAAGCTGCGCACTATGGAACAAGGGAAGCGCGTGAACAGCCACATCATCCTGCGTCATCCCGCCTTCAATGATCGCACTGACATATTCGGAGATAATGCTTTTATGCGTGAGCATAACGCCCTTTGGCTTTGATTCCGTTCCGCTGGTATACAAAATCTGTACAACATCTTCATCCGCTATATCTACTTCAGGCTCATGGTCGTCTGCCGCTTCCATCAGCGTGCGAAAAGGCAACCATCCCCCTGCTTGTACTGTAGGTTTGGACATGAGGGAAAGCAGCTTGGGGGAAATTCCAGCTAATTGGAGTCCGTCTTGAGCGAGCTGCAGGAATTCGGGGGATACGAAGCACGCACTCACTTCCGCATGACCCAAAATATAGGCGACATCTTCCTTATTCAACATGAAGTTGATCGGCACCATGATGACTCCTGCTTTCGCTAGCCCAAAGTTCAGAATCGCAAAATCCATCGAGTTGCGTGAAAGTACAGCTACCCGCTCCCCTTTTTGCAAGCCTTTTGAAAGAAGCGTATGAGCCGTCTTATTTGCAAGCTGATCAAGCTGCGTGTAGGTCAATACTTCTTCCTCAAAGTACAGGGCAGGCTTATCAGGATTTCGCCCACGACTTCTTCGTAAAATATCGCCTAGTGCATTTCTACGAACCCGTTGCGCTTCGAGCATGCAAATTCCCCCATCACTTTTAGTCTCCTCTCCATTATATAATAGTTTTCTTTATTTTCTGATATTTTTACAATAAAGAAACGACAACTTACACTCAAAGCTCTCAACCATAAAAAAGACCCCAGCTTCTCAACTGGAGTCGGTTCATTTGTATTTATGGCGGAGGGAGCAGGATTCGAACCCGCGTGAGCTTGCACTCTAACGGTTTTCAAGACCGCCCCGTTATGACCACTTCGGTATCCCTCCGTATTTCAACAATACTTACTATATCACAGCTCTACTATTTTTTGCAAGAGCCTTGTATCCATTTCCTTTATCGTTTGAAGGCAACGAGTTTCAATTCCGTCATTTCTTCTATCGCGTATTTGACCCCTTCCCGACCAAGTCCGCTTTCCTTTACGCCACCATAGGGCATATGGTCCACGCGAAAAGTCGGAATATCATTTACCATCACACCACCCACGCGCAGCTCTTCTGCCGCTTCCAGAGCCAACGACAGATTGTTGGTATAGACACCAGCCTGTAATCCATAGCGGGAATCATTGACCAACGTAATGCCTTGCCGGACGGACTCCACTGGATTAATCAGAACGACAGGACCAAATACTTCCTGACAAGAAACTTTTGCCTCTGCCGGAACACCCGTCAACACCGTAGGTTGGAGCATCCGATCCACGATCTGTCCCCCACACTCCAAACGTGCCCCCTGCTGGAGCGCCTCATGAATCCACGCCATCGCACGTTCTGATTCGCGTGGATTGATCATAGCGGAATAGTCCGCGTCCTCAGAGAGCGAATCACCACCGCGAAGTGCTCGTGTGTGTTCAACAAACTGTTGGACGAAATCATGATAGATTTCTTTGACCACATAAATTCTTTGCACAGAGATACATACCTGCCCAGAATAGGCGAAGGCGCCAAAAACGCATCGGGGTATCACATCATTGAGTTGCACATCGCGATCAACGATTACTGCCGAATTCGATCCCAGCTCGAGCGTGACTCTTTTCATGCCCGCTCGATTGCGTATATCCAGCCCAACACTTGGGCTCCCTGTAAACGTCACCGCCCTGACTCTCGGGTCAGACACGATTTTATCGCCAACACTCGCACCACTGCCAGTGATAACATTTAGGGCTCCTGCAGGCACACCCGCTTGCTCTGCGAGCTCTGCGAGAAACAATGCGCTAAGCGGTGTCTGCGATGCAGGCTTGAGAACAACCGTATTGCCAGCAGCGAGAGCAGGTCCGACCTTATGGGCGACGAGATTCATGGGAAAATTAAAGGGTGTAATGGCACCGATGACTCCCAGTGGTTCACGCACGGTGTAAGCCAGGCGCCCCTCTCCGCCGATAGCTGCATCGAGTGGTACAGTTTCTCCATGGAGGCGTTTGGCTTCCTCTGCCGCAAACTTATACGTCTGAATGGTTCGGATCACTTCACCGCGGGCTGTTTTAATTGGTTTTCCCGCTTCTATTGCGATGATCCGTGCCGCTTCCTCCAAACGTTCATTCATCAAAATTGAGATTTTTTCAAGCAGGAAGGAGCGTTGATAGGCAGGAAGACGCCGCATGACGGCTGTCGCTTCGTGGGCCGCAGCAATTGCTTTTTCAACCAATGATGAGTCTGCTTGCGAAATTTGTGCAATCTCTTGACCCGTACATGGAGAGAATAGCGGTGCATGAGCAGTGGCTGGCACCCACTCTCCCCCGATAAAGCACGTTTTTTTCATTGGTATCCCCACTCTCATTGATTGGAGTTCACCTCCAAACATTCTCCCTCATGCGCATGCCTTCCTGTCTTGATTTTGAAATATTTGGATATCTTTTTACTCTTTCACACTTTTAGCTACACCGCACCATTCCAGTAACGTAAGCGCAAAGATCTCAGCACAACGGAATACCTCATCCAAAACGATGTATTCATTCGGGTAGTGTGCAACCTGTGTGACTCCAGGTCCGACAACAATCGCTGGGGTATTAGCCAAAGCCGTCAACAAACCGCCATCTGTTCCCCAAGGCGATGCTTCCACAATGGCACGATCTCCTGTCACAGCTTCAAACTGTGCTTGCAGAATTTCCATCAACGGATGATCTAGCTCCACTGCTCCCGGAACCCAACGAGCTCCGAACCACTCCAGCTCGACGGGCTGTTCTGCAAACCACGGGTCGATCTCAGCCAGCTTTTTGAGTGCTGCTGCCATTTCGGCTTTGGCATTGTCCATCTGCTCTCCTGGGGCAACCCCCATCCTTCCTTCCAGCTTGACGAGGTCAGCTACAGACGAAGGCCACTTGCCACCCTCAATCACCCCCAGATTAATCGGGATCGGAATGGGCAGCTTGGCGTAGAGCGGATCGTCGAGTCGATCATTTCGCTCTTTTTCCAATTGACCAATTGCTTGAACGACGAGCATGCTCTTTTCGATGGCGCTGACTCCCTCGTAGCGGGTCCCTCCGTGAGCAGAACGCCCTTTGACGGTCAATCTGAACCACATGGAGCCTTGCTGCTTCGGGAAAATTTTCATATTGGTCGGCTCTGGAATCAGGGCAGCATCCGCTTTGTACCCGCGAATGATGGTCGCCAATGTTCCAGCACCGCCGCTTTCTTCTTCTACGACGCTCTGAAAAATGACGTCGCCTTTCAGTTGCACACCCAACTTCTGTAGAACCTGGATCGCCAACAGTGAAGATAGGTTTCCACCCTTCATGTCTGTTGCTCCACGTCCGTAAAGCTTTCCGTCCACAACCTTCCCGCTAAACGGAGCATCGCTCCACTGTGCCAGATCGCCCTCAGGCACTACATCCACGTGTCCGTTTAGAATGATGGAACGCCCATCTCCTTGACCCTTCCACACACCGACGACATTCGGGCTACCTTCAAACGTTGTGCGCGGGGAGACAAAATACGGATGTGACACCAGCTCCTCGCCTTCCATGACCCATAAGTCAACGTCTAGCCCCATCTGCCCCAAAAGCTCTGCAATGCTTTGCTGGATGGATTGCTCTTCGCCTTGTACGCTCGGGCTTTTTACCCATTGCTGTAGCAATTGAACAGCCGCCTCGCGATCTTTTTCCAATTGCTCCCGAATAAGCACCTGCCAGTTTGCCATGTTTTTCCCCCGTTCCATGGTTTTTGTCTTTGCTTAGCGGAAAACGCCAACCTCTCCGTCCATCTTGAGCTCGGCTTCCGTTGCTCCAATCACGTCAGCGACACTGTAAGGATACATGACTTCTCGCAGATACAACCCATCTGGCATGACCTCCATTACTGCCATATCCGTGATGATCAAATCCGCTGCTTTTGTCGCAGTTAACGGCAGTGAACATTCCCGAACGATTTTCGAACGTCCGTTTTTATCCAGATGCGTGGTCACAACCATGACCTTCTTGGCCTTTTGTGCCAGCTCCATAGCTCCTCCCATGCCTGGGACGCGTTTGCCTGGAACGATCCAGTTGGCAATGTCACCATTTTGGCTTACTTCCAGGACCCCTAAAATCGTCATGTCCAACAGTCCACGACGGATGATGGCAAAAGCAGTCGCACTGTCAAAAAAGGATGCCCCTGTGGCGAGCGTGACAGGAAAACCGCCCGCATTGCATAGCATGGCGTTCTCCTCGCCTTTCGCAGGGCTTGGTCCTGTACCGAGAATGCCGTTCTCAGCATGAAACATGACCCGCTTGTCAGCTGGGATAAAATCCGCAACCAATGTCGGAATGCCGATTCCCAGATTAATAATCATGCCGTCTTCTACTTCCAACGCTGCGCGGCGGGCAATTCGTTCACGATAGCTCTCTGTTTCTTTTACTTCTTCCATGCCCATTGCCAGTTCACCCCTTCACTTTGGACAATAAAGTTCACGAAAACGCCCGGGGTGACGATTTCTTCCGGGTCGATCATGCCTACCTCTACAATCTCATCCGCTTCCACGATAGTAATGTCGCCCGCCATCGCCACTAACGGATTGAAATTGCGTGCACTTGTATCAAACACCAAATTGCCAAAGCGATCTGCTTTTTTCGCATGTACGATAGCCACTTCGGCAGTAAGCGGTGTCTCCAACAGGTATTCCTTTCCATCCAGAACGACTTTCTGCTTCCCTTTTTCCGCGATCGTCCCGATGCCGACATCCGATAGAATGCCTCCCAGACCGACTCCACCTGCCCGTACACGCTCTGCGAGTATCCCCTGCGGGCAGAACTCTACTTCCAGCTCTCCAGCCGTCATTTGGGCCCCTGCGTTCGGATTTGAGCCAATGTGTGAAGCAATGACTTTTTTAACGCGCTTTTCGGTCACCAGCTTGCCGATTCCGATATGCGGGAAAGCAGTATCGTTACTGATCAACGTCAGATCACGAACGCCCCTATCCAAAATCCCCTGAATCAACGTAGGCGGGTTCCCTACCCCACCGAAGCCCCCTGCCAACAGCGTCATCCCATCGTGAAAATGGGTGAGCGCTTCGGACAGGGAGACGACCTTTTCAAATCGGTTTGTCATTCTCGTTCCTCCTCCTCTATCCGATCAGTGCCTTGTCTTGGAGCTCTTGCTGAACAGCTACCACCGCTTCTTTCAGCAGAGATATCAGCTCATCGATTTGCTCCGTAGTAATGGTCAGTGGAGGTGAGATGATGACAGCGTCTCCTGCCACCCCTTCGATTCCGCCCATTGCCGGATAAATAAGCAAGCCTTTTTCAAATGCTTTTTCAATGACCTTCCCGCCTACCCCTTGTGAAAGTGCAAACGGCTCTTTTGTCTGCTTGTTTTTCACTAATTCCAGCGCGCACAGCATACCAAGACCACGTGCATCTCCGATCAACGGGAGCTCGTCAGCCAGTTCTTTTAGGCGGGCAAGCAAATAGGCACCTTGTTCTGCTGCTTTGTCGACTAGCTGATGCTTCTCCACATAGTTGAGGACAGCCAGAGAAACAGCAGCAGATTGTGGATTGGCGCTATACGTATGTCCTGCCATAATCGAGCCGCTGCCTTTTGTAATGGTCTCAATGATTTCGTCCGAGACAATCGTAGCAGCCATTGGCGTATAACCGGCACTCATCCCTTTACCCAATGCCATCAGGTCAGGTACGACGTCCCAATGGTCGATCCCAAATGCTTTCCCCGTGCGACCTACCCCTGTCATCACTTCGTCTGCGATAAACAGAACCTCATACTTGTCGCAAATCTCGCGAATGCGTTGGAAGTAACCATTTGGCGGCACTACAGCCCCACCAGAAGCGCCGATGACAGGCTCAGCGATGAATGCCGCTACTTGCTCAGGTCCGACGCGCAAAATCGCGGTCTCCAGCTCGTTTGCACACGCAAGCGCATACGCTTCGAGGGACATATCTTCTGGTTTACGATACGGATATGGTCCTGTGATCGCCGGATAGTCAGCCAATAATGAGGTGAACCGCTTTCTGCGCAAGACATGTCCAGACATCGAAAGTGCACCCATTGTAATCCCGTGATAGCTCATCCAGCGGGAGATAATCCGATTTTTCGTTGGTCTTCCTTTTTCCTGCCAATACTGAATCGCGATTTTTTGTGCAGTCTCTGTTGCTTCCGAACCGCTGCTGACAAAAAACGTCCAGTTCAGTGAGCCTGGTGCCCACTCAGCCAGCTTCGCAGCCAGTTTCTCCACAGCATCGCTGCTAAAATGCGAGCGGTATACGAAGGAAACCTCTTTGGCTTGCGCATACATCGCCTCAGCCACTTCTTCTACACCGTGACCAATGCTTGCCGTCACCGCTCCACTGGAACCGTCGATGTAACGATTCCCTTCTTTATCGTAAAGATAGATGCCTTTTCCGTGAGAAATTACCGGATACTCTTTGCCCAATTCAGGCTTGATTACATAGCTTTTCGTCATTTTCGTCGCCACCTCGCTTATTCTCTACCTCTATCCTAGCTGAGCAGCACGCAAGAGCCATCCTACGTGCTGGCAAAAAAACATGGCAAAGAGACAAAATCTTTTGTACATTTTGTATAAGAGAACCTTTACCGAGGCTTTTGGAGGAGATGCCTGATGACCATCACGATAAAAGAAGCACTACAACTGCCGGACATGGTTCACACCAGGCTGATCGCAGGAGCAGGCGGACTGGACAATCCGATTCGTTGGGTGACTATTGTCGAGGTGCTGGAGGATACGAGTCGCTTGCAGGAAGGCGAATTTTTGATTACAACCGGCTTTGGGCTGGCTGAAAACATGGAAAAGCTCGCTTCTTTTATTCCTTCGTTGGCGAAGCAAAAGCTGAGTGGCGTTGCGATTCATACGGGCTTTTACTTACGAGAAATTCCCGAGACGTTTTTGACTTTGGCGGATCACTATCAACTTCCATTGATTGAAATTCCCACGGAGATTAACTTTTCGATCATCACCAAAGCTATCTTGCAGCCGATCATGAATCGCCAATTTGAGACGCTGGCCTATTCCTCGGCGATTCACAATCGAATGATTGACGCTGCCCTGTCCAAAGGAGGCCTTCCCGCCATCGCTGGCGAGCTCGCTACACTTACCGGAGGCGTCGTGTCGCTCATCGATGCATTAGGCTTCGAAGTCACACAGCATGGCAGCTCGGAAGCACTGCCGCATGAGCAGTCCCAGGAAATCTCGCATCGTGTACCGATTCGCGCCAATCGCGAGCATTTTGGCACGTTGACCTTAACGAAGCCCGAGCACACCTGGAAAGAGCTCGATGACGTCGCTTTACAGCATGCCTCTACCTTATGTGCACTCGAATATGTAAAGGAAAGGGCAGTAGCCGCAACGGAATGGCGGTTAAAAGGGGATTTTGTGGAGGAGTTGCTAAACGGGCAGCAGATGACCCATACGGAGCTGGAGAGCCGTTGTCGCATGCTGGGGTACCCGCTTGCTGGACATCATCTCTGTGTCGCTGTTCGCGTAGAGGTAGCCGATCAGACGCTGCTTGGAGACATGCATCAAAGTGTCATTACGTTGATGCGGAGGCTTAGCGACCGTCATCAGCGCTCTTATTTGCTACGCGAGCGTCCACATTGCCTCTTATTTATTTTGCCGGATGATCAGACGAGCCTGCGCTTGTTGGAACAGCTCACTTCCCGCTGGAGAGGACTGCACCCTTCTCTTGACCTACAGATCGCCTTGAGTAATCCCTGTGAGCAATTGCCAAACGTCGTCAGTGCCTCCGAAGAAGCGATGTTTGCTCTCCAAGCTTATCCGCTGTTGGCCCAATCCCCGCAAATTTTGCGATACCGGGATATGCAGGGCTATCAGTTTTTATTTCCGTACCATCGTGAAAAAGATAGCTTGCTCCGCCTGTGGAACCCATTGCTAGAGCCATTAATTCGCTATGATACGAAATACAATCAACAGCTTCTCGAAACACTTGAAGTGTATTTGGCCCAAAATGGAAACGGTCTACAGACTTCGCAAGCCTTGTATATCCATCGACATACGCTCAAGTACCGATTGACCCAGATTGAAGAAAAAACAGGCTACCGCCTGGAGGATGCTCATCAACGCTGGCAGCTTCAGTTGGCCCTGATGGCCCGTCGTCTGCAACAGCAGTTGTATCCTACAAACAGGTAGCCTGTTATTCCCTCGTCGGACGAAGTGGCTTTACCCATATATTCATGTCTTCATATCCTGAAAAAATCGTGCAATTGTTAATCAACCGTCCGCGGTAAGCATAGCCCATTTTGGCAGCCGTCACATTCATTCCTGCAGATTGTGCCCGGGTCAAGGTGTATAAAAAGTAAATCCCCGCCTCCTCCATCCTTTGTTCCAGCGCGATAAACAACGGTTGGAGGAGACCTTTCCCCGCATGGTCTGGATCGGTCGCACAATCCGTCATTTCCGCTGAACCAAATCGTTCGGATACTTCAGCCGATGCAGCACATGCAATCTTGCCGTCAAATTCAACGACATAATAGATGGTGCCTTCTTGCATGGTTTTGAGAATGTAGGACGGATCGTTCATCGGTGTAGGATACGTCGCGAATACCAGTCCATACAAAAAAGCCAATTCCTTCGTGTCTGCCTCCGTTGCTTCACGCAGGTGGTATCCCTCGGGTAATGTTTTCTCTATCGTACCCCCCGCTCGTGACAAGCTCAACATAAGAATTTCCTCGGCAAGTTTTGCTGCACCAGAGGTGGCCCGCTCTTTTGTCAGATAGCAGGTGAGCATCTGTGCGTTTTCCCCTTGAAAAAAACCATCGATGGTTCCCTCCAGCTCGTAACCAAGGGATTGCCATTGTGAAACATCTTGTTTCTTCCCGTACACAATCACTTTTGTTGCCTCTGACTCTTCGGCCAGCTCCTTCATGACCCGATCCCACTGCTCGATTTGTGATGGTTCATATACGTGCAGCTTTACCCGGCGATTTTGTCGATCAATGATCAGGTCGCCAGCGTCCTGTGCGCCTACAACATTTATCACGGTCTTCATCCTCCCCTACAGTACTCCTCCTCTCATTGTAGCAAAACAAGTAAAGCCGTCATCTGCCAATCTGTATAAAAAAGCGTTCCTCATGCACAAAAAAACACAAGGTGGGCATTCTGTTGGGTCATATTTACACGTTCTTCATACCATAAAAGTAGATGCTTCATGTGCGAGAAGGAGGGTGTTTTTTGTGAGCTGCAATAACAATTTTGCCCTGATCCTTGTCCTCTTTGTCCTTTTGGTCATCGTACTCGTCGTAATCGGATAGACTTCTGGAGATGCCTCTCATGTCAGGTCGTATCGAGGGGCCTTTTACATATCATGGTAATAGGGAATCACACGCTCGAGAAGGGAGGAAGCCCTCGTGCCCCCACTTATCTATGCCCATCGTGGCGCTTCCGGCCTGTTTCCGGAAAATACGATGGGATCGTTTCAAGCAGCCGTCCGACGAAAAGCCAATGGGATCGAATTGGACGTCCAGCTCAGCAGTGATAATAAGCTGGTTGTCATTCATGACCATAGCCTGGAACGCACGACCAATGGTTCCGGTATGGTGCGCCAATACACATTGCGTGAACTGCGTCAGCTACGTGCGGATAAAGACTCGTCTATGCGAGTACCAAAAGCCCACATCCCAACCTTGCAGGAGGTATTCCAGACGTTTGTCGACACACCACTGCGCTTCATCATCGAGCTGAAAAATTTCTTCCTCGATCAACCCCACTTAGAGGAGCTCGTCATCGAACAAATCAGACGTTATCAGCTAACAGAGCGAACCATCATTTCAGCGTTTAACTTCGACAGCCTTTTACGAATTAAGCAATTGGATGCCACGCAAAGGACGGGACTTTTATACGTTGGACCACTCGTCAAGCCCTGGGAAGTAGCCAGCAGCTATCGAGCTGATCAATTGCACGTCCCTTATGATCAATTGACGGAAGACTTGGTCAAACAAGCAAAGGAGCATCATTTTGAAGTATTGAGCTGGACGGTGAACAGTGGTCGGCAAATTCAACGAGCCATTGACTGTGGTGTAGATGGTCTGATCACCAATTACCCGAAGCGTGCGAGAAATCTGATTCGCAATTTATAAAAAAGAAAGGGAGCCCTTAAAAAGGCTCCCTTTTTGTTGCTGCATCCTTACGTACGTGGCACGAAAAACTTTCCTTGCCAGCTATTCCGCGCTTTCAGTTCTGCATCAATGCCATTCAGAACTTCCCACTTTTTGCGACTCCACATCGGTCCAATCAAGAGATCAGGTGGGCCGTCCCCAGTGATTCGATGGACGATCATCTCTGGAGGTAAAATTTCCAATGTATCCACAACGAGCTTTGTGTACTCTTCCTGTGACAGGAATTCCAAAAGACCTGCTTCATATTGCTTCACCATCGGCGTTTTGCGCAGCAGATGCAACAGGTGTATCTTGATCCCCTGCACATCGAGATGTGCCACAGCATCTGCCGTCTGCATCATCTCTTCTTGGCTCTCTCCTGGCAATCCGTAGATGATATGTGAGCATACACGAATGTTGTGCTTGCGTAATCTCTCTACAGCATCCACGTAGCATTGATAATCGTGTGCTCGATTAATTAACTGGGCTGTGTGCTCATGAACTGTCTGTAGACCGAGCTCCACCCACAAATATGTGCGCTCATTCAATTCAGCCAAATACTCCACAACATCGTCAGGCAGGCAGTCAGGACGTGTGGCAATGGAGAGCCCAACTACACCTTCTTGTTGGAGGATGACTTCGTACATCTCCCGCAGCTCCTCTACAGGTGCATACGTATTCGTGTACGCTTGGAAGAAGCCCAAATACTTGGCTTGCGGCCATTTCTCATGCATGCGATTTTTCACATCATGAAACTGTCTTTCCAGGTCCATTCTGCGATCACCAGCAAAATCTCCAGATCCTCTCGCACTGCAAAACGTGCAGCCGCCTGTCGCTACTTTCCCATCCCGATTCGGACAACTAAAACCGCCATCCAATGGAACCTTGAAAATCTTTTCGTGAAAAGTTCCTCTTAAATGATTATTCCATGTATGGTATCGTTTATCGCCCCACAACAATGGGACGTCGTTGTTGTGAATATCTGTCGCGAGCTTCATTGCTGTTTTCCTCCTATGGGCACCGCTACGTCTGGCGCTGGTGCCTTAATCCCGTTGGCGAACGCTACTTGCTTGATCACGTCATTATACCAAATTCGGCAACGGTCTCGCTACTTTAAGATAATAGGAAAACCACAGGTGAATATTCCCCCTGTGGCTTTGCTTGTTTACGTCACTATTGCTGGATCTCCTCAATACGAATCGCGCGTGTGTGAGAGGTGTGACTCCACTCTTGGTTTTTCTTCGTAAAGAACGCGTAAAACATAATCGGAAGCCAGGTCAGGAAAAAGAATGGTAGTAAGAGGAGCCCGAAATACCCCTTCCACGGAACTTTATCCAAATAGAGGGCCAAGATCGGCAACAGGTAGAACACGGCAGTAGAACCGTATACCAGCCATGTAGGCAAGATCGTGGATACTGTTGTCAGCGTACCGATATCAAAAAATCTTGCCAAGAACAATACCGACATCATCGTCACCATCAGCACATACATCGGTTGGAAGAGGTAGAAGGCTGCATCAAGCATTCCCAGCTTTCTTGACTTCAAACCATTAAACAAGACAGCGCGGATGTAGCGTCCTGCCACATCGTAGTGCCCTTGCATCCAACGCAAACGCTGGCGCATCGACGATTTTAAATCAATCGGTTTTTCATCCCAGACCTTGGTGTCATGTGCCCATGTCGGGTAAATACCGCGTTCAATACAACGTGTTGCAAATTCCAGGTCTTCCGTGAGACTGGTTGCTCCCCAGCCCATTTCTTTGAGCAGGTTGCTCTCAATGCACAAGCCCGTTCCGCCCAAAGTGTTCGGCAGTCCCAAATTGTGACGAGCTAACTGCCACATACGGTTTGTAAACCAGTAGGTAACCGCATAGGACAGCGTAATCCAGGAATCAAACGGGTTCTTGGAGTCGAGGTAGCCTTGAATTACACGCGCCCCTTTGGAGAGACGGTCATTCATTACTTTCAGGAAGTTTTTCTCAACCAAGTTGTCAGCATCAAACATGACGACAGCGTCATACTGCTTAGGTCTTGCCCAGAGGTTCTCCAGCATCCATTCGATGCCGTAGCCTTTCCCACGCTTGGATGTGTCAAAACGCTCACATGCAATTGCACCATGCGCCCGACTAATTTCTGCCGTGTTATCTGTACAGTTGTCGCAAATGACGAAGATGTCGTACATTTCACGTGGATAGTCGAGTTTCTTCAGGTTTTCAATAAGCGGAGCAATTACGGCGCTCTCATTGTGAGCTGCCACGAGCACAGCAAACGTCTTTTGCGGCTCTGTTGTTACTTGCTCTTTTTTGCGGAACAGGCCTGCACAAGAAACCAGTGTTTGGTATGTGCCGATTACACCCACCGCAGACGTAAATCCGATGAATAATCCCTCAATGATCTCTCTAATTACACTCATGGGTTCTTCTCCTCGACCTAAACCAGATTGGGTCTGATCTGAATTTAGGTAGTGTTGTTTTTCCAACATTTCTCTATTGTTTTTCTCTCAATTGGCAGTTTACATCAAATGCGATTCATAAGCAATGACCCAAAAGTGGGAAAAAATAAGGCACTGCTATCACCTTTCCCACCTTTTTCTCTTTCTATTCGACAGTGCTTGGCAGTTGGCAGAAAAAAAAGCCCTTGTCGAAAAAGGCTCCATTTATTTAGAAAAATACAAACGCTCGTTTCCATTTCTTCCTGATTGTTTTCGGGATTGGTGCGGTCGGCGAGACTCGAACTCGCACGGGTCGCCCCGCCACCCCCTCAAGATGGTGTGTCTGCCAATTCCACCACGACCGCCTATAAACGCTGATTTTACTCGTGTTTTTCTGTTGACACGAAGTACGTTTTTGAGTATACACAATCAATTTTCGCAAGTCAATATCGTTTTCGATTTGATGGAGCCCATATTTTTCCTGTCAAACTATCTTTTTTATTGCTCAGTCTTATAGTAGATACGTTTGTCGAAAAAGAAAGTTACATGTCGCAAAAATTTTGAAAGAATGCAAACGCATCTCTACAAAAATATCATTGTTTCGTCACATTTTCCGAATAGAAAAGGAGCCATATTCTGTGATTTTTTTACATAATTTATGACAAGTCAGACAAAATATTTCCAATTTTGGATGAAAGTTTTTTAACTTTTTTTTGAAATAGGCTATTTGTCTCATCACATGCTTTTGTTTGTATCCTGAAAGACACTTTCTATCTTCTACGAAAAAAACCTCCTGCGGACGCCACAACGTCCTAAGGAGGCTATCTTTTGAAAAGGCGTGGCGTCCCAGGAGAGATTCGAACTCCCGACCGACGGCTTAGAAGGCCGTTGCTCTATCCTGCTGAGCTACTGGGACTAAAATGGAGGGAGTACCCGGATTTGAACCGGGGATAAGGGTTTTGCAGACCCGTGCCTTACCCCTTGGCTATACTCCCATGTTGTTATGGGGCGATCGATGGGACTTGAACCCACGAGTGCCGGAGCCACAATCCGGTGCGTTAACCCCTTCGCCACGACCGCCATATTTTTATGTAGTTTGGTAGCGGTGGAGGGAATCGAACCCCCGACCTTTCGGGTATGAACCGAACGCTCTAACCAGCTGAGCTACGCCGCCAAAATAAAA